>JBBSAM010000065.1:0-9329 GCA_038252255.1 Acidimicrobiia bacterium
CGCACGCGCACGCGCACGCGCACGCGCGCGTACATGAGCCAGGCCCACTACCGATCGGCGGCAGAATGCGGCCAGCTCTTTCAAGGCGCGGCATCGGGCGTCGGCGCGGGCGCGCCACGTGGATCCCCCAGGGCACCGCCGCGATCGCGCTCCGGAAGGACCCCGCTCACGAGGAGAGTTCGAGCACGGTCGAGCTCCGCGCGCGTCCGCTCCGCCCACTCGGTGCTGACCCCGGTTCGCTCGACCATGAGGAGCGTGAGCTCCCAGTACCGGATCGCGTGGCGAACGAGGCGAGCATGATGCTCGCGCTCGGGTTCGAGGCGGGCGCGGGCTTGCCGGAGGGCTCGCTCAGCGAGGCTGCGCGCGAGCGCGGCGAGATGCTGTGGGCGGACTACGACGAGAACGGGGAGTGAATACGTGGGGCTCCGGCCCCGTCTGAGAGTGTGCCGAGGGGAACTCGATCGTCCCGCAACAAGCGGCGCTCTTCATCCAGTCCGTGATGGGCTGGGTTCCCTGGTGAATAGGAGGGCCTCCGGGGCCGTCTGAGATGCGAACGCGGCGGGAGCCGCAGAGGAGATGCCGATGACGCAGGTGTGGGTCTGTAGCAACCGCCCGACGGAGAACGAGCCCGAGGGGTCCGACGTCTGGCACCTGGGGCGCGAGCGCACGAGCATCGGCCCCGTGAGCGGCACGGTGCTCGCGCGCTGGTACGTCGCCGCGAGCCGAGGGCGCAAGCTCGGCGGCGCGTGGGGACAGACGGAGTCGAATGTGCCTCCCACCCCGCACCACCGCATGTGTGCGCGATGCGCGAAACTGGCAGTCTGATGCCGTCTGAGTGCGCACAGACCCTGCGAGCCCCCGAGCCGGCGTGGTGGGCTACGATCGACGGGAGGAGCCGATGAGAACCCCAGGCAAGAGCCCGCCTCGCCTCTCGGCCGGGCAGTCGTTCAACGACGAGGAGATCGCCCTCCTCGAAGTCATCGTGAAGGCCGTGCTCCGGGGCGGAAACCTGCGCCTGGCGCAGAGCAGCCCGGTGCTGGGAAACGTCGCGCGGAAGGTCGCGGCGATGCGCGTGAGCGTCGAGAAGACGCGGACGAAGAGAGGGACGACATGAGCGCGAGGACGAAGCTGCACCAGGGGGAGAACGATGCAGCCGAGCAGCAGCCCTGGCGCTGCGTGGCGTGCAACACCGCTGTGCGACGCGGCATGTACGACCCCTGCGCGTGTACGAAGCGCGTCGAGCGCATCCGCGCGGCCCTCGAGCACACGGGGCCCTGCGTTTCGATCCCCTGCCACGATCGGTCCCCCATCCGTGGCGAGCCGATGGTCGCGCGTCGGGTCATCCCGCCGATGACGCTAGAGGACGACGACGACGCCGTGCGCGCCCGCTGGCGCGACATGGGAGACGTGACCACGTTCGAGGACGCGATGCGCGCGGTACTCGCGGACCTGGGAGCTTCCACATGACCTTGAACCGCTACATCGCTCAGATCATCTGCAACCGCGAGCTCCGCAGCGCGCAGCGAGCGGCCCAGGCGCGCCTCGAGGCGCTTCGAGGGTTCCCGACTGGGGCTCGTGTTCTGGTGGACGGCCGCGACGAGGTCGTCATCGCGCAGCACTTCCCGCGTGGATCGACGTCCTTCTTATTCCCCCACTACAAGGTCCACTTCATCGGCGGCGACCGCAACGTCGCGGTGTCGAAGACGCGGATCGGCGTCGAGCGGACCTCAGACCCCCGACACGAAGACCTCCACGACGACTCGCCCCAGGACGAGGCTGACGTGTAGGCACGACCGTCGAGGTGTCGTGCATCTCTCACTCCACGCCGCCACCTCTCCACCGCATGCCGGGCTCTGCGGGACGAACCCCGGCACTTTTCACCCCACGAGGACGCCATGAAGAAGCTCCTGATCGTCATCGCTCTGCTCCTCGGCTGCTCCCCTGCGATGCGCCCCCGCACGGACGGCGGCAGCGGCACGGACGACGCAGAGCCCCTGCCTGACGGCGGCGGTCCCGTCGCGGACGTCGGACGACCGCCGAGCGACGACGCGGCCGTGGTCTCGAGCGACGCGGGGCCGCCCGTCGACGCCTGGACCGCGCTGCATCTCCCGCGCACGGAGTTGGGCTACCACGATCTTGACGTGTTTCGCGAGGCAGGCTCCCCCGAAGCGTCGGTGCTCTACCCCGACGGCACGCTGCGCAGTTCGGGACCGACGACTCGATCTGTGTACACGAGGCCGTTCGCCGCGTGCTCCCCCACGACGGGGACGGGGCCGGCGAACTGCCTCACATGGGGCGAGGCGTTCGCCCTGTGCGCGTACCGGGGCTTGCGCTTGCCGACCGAGAGCGAGTGGCTCTCCGAAGCAGGCGAGCCAGGGCCGGACGAGGTGCGAGACGCGGCCGGTCCAGAGGACCCCCTGATCCGCTTCACACACCGCTGCCCTGCGAGCGCGCGCATCTGCGACACGCGCGGCAACGTCTCCGAGTGGGTCGTGGGCGAGGGGCCTGTTCTTTTCGTGGCGATGGGCGAGAGCTACCGCAGCGCCGAGACGCGACGCGAAGACCCCGCGCCAGACGCGGAGATCGGCGTGCGCTGCTGGGGGAGGGCTCGCTGATGGCGACGCTCATCGCCACGAACGGCTCGTCCAGGGAGATCCCTGCCTCGGAGGCCCACGTCATCGGGGATCTGGTCGAGCACGTCCTCTTCCCCGACGGGAGTTCGATGTACGTGCTGCTGGACCCGGAGGAATCGGACAACGTCGCGGCGTCGGGTCTGTGCCTGCTGAAAAAGAAACCGCGGCCCGTTCAAGGGGCCGCGGTGTTCCTGTCGCGTGCTGAGACCCAGGCGCTCGAGGGAGAGCGCGCCAGCTGATCAGCGGATGAGCGTGTGGCGGATCTCGAACGTCATATCTATCTCGAACTTCTGCAGCGCGCCGTTGTTGCTCACAACGAAGAAGCGAACCGCCACGACCGGCAGGTTCGTGTTCAGACCGAGACCCGAGGTGAGGGTGTCCTGCAGGACGAGCGCGCCGCCGGGGACCGAGGCGTTAGCGCTGGTCGCGATGCCGATGTCGGCCACAGCGACGCGGGGATCGACACGAGCCTCGTGGATGCGGAGGTTCTGCGCCCAGGTGCGGTCGCCGATCCAGATCTCCCCCGCGTTGATGCCGGGCTCGCCGAAGGGCGACGCCGTCGTCAGAACCGGCGCGTGCGGCGAGACGCCCGCCAGCTGCGAGTCGTCGAAGGTGCCGGGGATGAAACGACGGCGCTCGTTCTCGATGTCGGTCGTGTCGAACAACGCGAACCGCACCCAGGCAGTGAAGTACGGGAGCCCCGCAGCGGAGTCGGCGGGGATCTCAGCGTTCGCCTTCGGAAAGACCGAAGCGTCGGTCGGGCTGGGGTTGACGGAGCCGCGGTAGCGAAGGATCTGGGTGGATCCATCGGGTCGGATCTGGGGCTGCAGCATGTTCTTCTCTTCCTTTTTCTACACCGTAGAGGCCTGGAGTGTAGCGCGGGTGATACCGCGCAGGCAATCACCGCCGCCGTCTCGGCCTCCGGCGGGGACTCCGGCGGGTGCCCTCGAGCGTTGGTACCTTGCACGGCTCCTCGATGACGTAGTTCGCGCAGTCCCAGCTGTCCTGGTAGCCGCCAGGCGGCATCGGCAGCCTCGCGCGCTCCTCCTTCGAGAGCTTCCGCACGGGGCCGATGTAGACGGCCCCCTCGCCAGGGTTGCATCGGGCGCGGCCCTTCGCCTGCTGCTTGCGCCAGAACGCCTCCGCGTAGGGTGAGCGCATCTCGTCGCTCGCGATGGGGAACCCCATGCGGCAGCCGACGTCGAGGAGCGCCTCGTAGAGCGCCGTCCCGACTCCCGTGCGTCGCTTGCCCTCGGACACATCGACGCCGCCGACGATGATGTGCTTGCTGCGCGTGTCCACCGTGACGGAGAGCGCACCAACGATCTCCTGTCCGATGCGAGCCTCCACGACACCGTCCACGCCCTCGAAGCACGCCTCGATCGTGAAGGCCCCCTTCGTGCGCGTGGTGCAGGACATCCTCAGCCCTCGTCGTCGCCTGTGGGCTCATCGAACGAGGGCGGTGGGACGATGACGGGATCGCGCGCGTGCTTCGCCCGCAGCCGCTCGTCGTTCACGGCGCGCGCCCCAGCGAGCGCGAGGTCGAGTGCGTCGAGCGCCTTCGTCTCGTCGCTGTCGCTCTTCTGGAAGAGCTCGATGAGCTTCGGGATCGCCTTCGAGAGGAACGTGGCGACGTCGAGCCCGATGCGCAGGGCGTCGGCGATCTCCTTCGGAGTCACTGGACGCCTCCATCCCGAAGCGCCGCCAGGGCTTCATCGCAGCGCGCGCGCTCCGCGGCCATGTCGAGCTCGTCCTGCTCCGCCGTGGTCCCGGTGCGCTGGACGATGACTTCCTCGTTCGCGGCGCAGCGCGCCGTCTCAGTGGCGTACGGCGTGGCCCCGCAGCCCGCCAGGAGCGCCAGCGCAGCGACGCTGAGCCACTTCCAGAGGCCCCACGCGCCCGCGGCCAGGAGCACCGCGCCCACCGCCCCGCTGCCGCCCGACCCGCTCCCTGTGTTCAACGCAGTCATGAACTTCCTCTTGTAGGTATCGCAGCCAGACACGTTCGCACAGCCCCGTCCGGCGCAGCCGTTGTAGCGACAGACGAAGTTGAAGACGTCGCTGCGCCGAGCCGCATCGCGCGCGTCGGGGTTGCTGCGCAGCCACTGGACGAGCAGCGCCTCGCTCACGGTCGCGGGGCTGGCGTCGAACGCCGCCACAGCAGCCGCAGGCACGGGATGCAGCGCGAGGAGATGCTGCCCGAGGGTCTGAAACGCGCCCCACGATGTCGCGCGGACTGCGTTCGCTGGGTCGAGAGAGTACGCGCGCGCGAAGGCCGCCCTGTTCGTCTCTGCGGCAGAGCACGAGGCCGAGCGCGAGATGCGGCAGGGTGCGAGCCCGTGCGCGGCGCGCCAGTCCGTGTTGCCCGGCGTGTATGGCACCTGCGCCAGCTGGGCGGGAGTGAGCCCGTCTCGGATCTGCGGCCCCGTCGAGCCATCGGGAAGACGCAGGTGCTTCCTCCAGAACAGGTGCGGCTCGAAGCGCACGGCGCTGGGGGAGCCGCCGCTCTCCACGACGCGGATGGCACGGACGAAGTTCACGGGGATCCCCGTCGCCGCTGCGATGGTCGCGTCGCTCATGCCGCAGTCTTCCACAGAGCCCAGACCACGAACAGCCCGACCGCCGCGCCGAGCCTGCCACCACTCGAGCGTGCGCTCACCGCCGCAGCGAGGCGCTGCGCGTAGATGAGGTACTTCGACGCCGTTAGGTGCACGTTCGACGTGCTCGCCAGGTCTCGTGTGAGCGGGTAGCCGTCGATCCACCGCACCTGCGGGTACGCCGCGAGCGCGCGGATCCAAGCCGCGCGCGAGGCGTCGTGCCTGGCAGGCACGTCGTCGGCAGTCTTCGCGAAGACGGGCCCGACGACGATGAGCTTCTTCCCGGCCGCCGCCGTACGCACCGCCAGGGCTTCGATCGCCGCGCGCAGCGCCGTACCGGGGTCGTCGTTGCCTCCGGTGACGAGTAGAACCACGTCGGCGCTCGAAGCGAGCGCGTTCGCGAGTGGTCCCTCGCTCACGATCCGCCGCGTCATCCACCCGACGTGCGGCTCGGCGAACGCGATCGACAACGCCACTCGCAGGCCTCGCTCGAGGCCGGCCGACTGCGAGTCTCCGATCAGCGCGTAGGTGATCACGCGTCCTCGTCCCGGCCTCGGAGCGCCGGAGCCTTCTTCTGCGAGTCCTGCCACGCCATGTACCCGCCGATGCCGACGATCGTGAGGAGGAGGATCGTGAAGACGTTGACGCCTCCGCTCGAGGCCGCCGCAGGACGACCGCCCCCTCCGCTCGAGCCCGCACCCTCCGGGCCCTTGACCGGCACGATGGGCACGCTGGCCGAGACGTTCTGGTTCTGACGGGAGATCTCCGTCTGAACCGAAGCCGCAGTCGCAGGCTGCGGAGGCGGAGGCGTCGCCTCGGTGCGCGGCGTGCCCATGCACTGGTTGAGATCATCGCGCACGAACCGCGCGAGGTACGCGATGGGGTCACCGCTCGAGGGCATCGGCGACTCGACGTAGGCGCGCAACAGGGACTGGGCGCTCGCTGTGAAGCTGTTGCGCAGACGCGGGAACCAGGCAGGAAGCTCGCTCATGTTCGCGGGCATCGTCGCGAGAATGCCCGCCGTGATGGGGCTGTAGTTCGCCATCGCGGCGAAGACGTAGGCGAACGACTGGCGCATCGGTGTCGTCCACACCGCCTGGGGGAGGATGCCGGGAACGTGCTCAGGGCTGTGCCCGGCGAAGCCCGGCATCAGGATGTCGCGCTTCCAGTTCCAGACTGAGCGGTAGAGCTCGAGAACGCCGAGCGCACCCAGCGTCTGCCCGTCCTGCACCTTCGAGAAGAACAGCCAGCCGAGACGCGAGAGCGCCGCGACCGCACAGATACCCGCGCGATCGAACTCTCCCAGGTTCGAGAGTCCCTGGAGCACGAGCGGCGTCACCAGCGGCCCCGTACGCGGCACCGCTGGCGAGAAGTTGCGCGACGAGGGCGCGGGTACGACGGGCTCGGTGGCGTAGCCTTCCGGGGCCTGGTTGAAGCTGTCGATGCCTTCGTTGAAGTAGTCTTCTACGTCGTCCATCTCAGCCTTTGGGCATCGCGCCGTGATCGGTGAACGAGAAGTGCGTGTCTCGTCCGATGATGATGTGGTCGAGGAGGCGCAGTCCGAGGAGCTTGCTGGCTTGCGCGGCCTTCTCTGTCAGCGCGACATCCTCGCGACTGGGTGTGGGGTCGCCGCTGGGGTGGTTGTGTGTGACGATGATCGCGGCGGCGTTCGCCAGCAACGGCGGCTTGAACAGCAGCCGCATGTCAACAAGGGTGACATCGACGCCGCCGACGGAGATGACAGCGAAGCCGATGGGCCTGTGCTTCTGATCGAGGCAGAGCACGCCGAAGAACTCTTGCAGTTCTTGGTACTGCGCGGCGAAGGCGCGGCAGATCTCAACCGCGTCGCTGCCCTCCGTGACCCTCTCCAGGGCCGCCTTCGGTGCGTCCTTCCACGTCGCGCAGACTTCCATGCGCAGCCACAGCCACTTCCCGTGGGCGGAGGTGCACGAACTCCGCGCGCGGGCGCGCTTCGGGGCGTCAACGGCAGCGAGGACGACGCGCTCTGGCTGGATCTCGTAGCTCACGCGTCCCCCTCGAAGCCACGCTCGCGCTCTTCGTGCTCAGGCGCGGCCTCGGCCCAGGGCGCGAGCGACGGCGCGGGTGTCGTCGGCCGCTCGAGGTGCGAGAGGAGGCCGAGCGCCACGGTGTACGCGGGGGACGCGCACAACGCGTAGCGCCAGTCCCCGAACGCGTTCGCCGCGCCGATGCCCAGGGCTGCCGACGCCCAGAAGCTCAGGCACACATCGCAGGACCAGGGCTTCACGCCGGCCTCGACCCAGCGCAACACGGGTGGTAGCGCGCGCACCGCGAGCACGAGACCGGGCACCGTGAGTGCGATGAACGCGGTGGCGAGGAGGTAGGTCACCATCCCGGCATCCTACCTTCTCATCGCGAGCCAAGCGAGGACGCTGGCACTGACCAGCGCGAGAAGGCCTCCGCCAGCTGCGGAGGCGCGCCGGGCGAGGTTCTGGTTCGTGGGCTCGGGGATGCTGACGTCCGTCTGCCCGCTGACGCCGTAGCGCCCGTAGACGCCCGATGGAGGTTCGACGTAGCCCGTCGGAGCAGCTGAACCGAGGTCGAGGAGGCGCGCGCCCATGGAGCGCGGCCCGCGCAGACCGCGCAGCCCTCGAAGAGAACTCAGCGGGTTCGTACAGTCGGCCGGGCCGCCCGCACGCGCGAGGAGCCGGCCCCCGAAGACCGGAGTCAGGCGGAAGCCGCGCGCCGCGGGGCGTGTCGCGCCGACGATGTCGAGGCCGAGGGAGGCGAGCATCGGCACGATGAAGGGGCCCGTGCTCAGGGTCCACTTCACTCCGCGCTGGCCGGGGGCGACGCGGCCGAGCAGCCCGCCCTTCTCGAGCGGGCCACGCACCGCGGCTGGAGTGATGCCGTTGATGCTGATCGTCGCATCAGCGAACACGCGCGGGAGCTCGATGGCTGGGCGCACCGTGAGCGGGTTCAGCGACGTGACCACGAGCGGGAACGGCGCGACGACGGGAGAGCCGGGGTTCGCGAGGAACTGGAGGCTCTCGTCGTGCCAGGAGCAGCCGCCCGCGGAGGTGGCCGTGAGCAGCGAGCAGGGGTAGCGGACGTAGGACCCTGGCGACCAGCCGAGAGACGTGGTGGACTGGTCGAGTGGGGCGATGGCGCAGGCGTAGGTCATCGCGACCCAGCCCACAGCGCGAGCCCGGCGATGCCCAGGACCCCGAGCAGAAGCCCGACGCCGCTTCCGCTGCCCTTGCCCTTGCTCGCGTACTCGGGCGGTTCGACGTCACCGCCGGCGCGCGTCACGCCAGGGTAGTTCGGCGCGAGCACTGCGGGGCTGATGTACTGCTCGCCCGGCCCGGCCTGTCCCGAGGTTGACGGGCCGTAGACGGTCGCGAGGTAGCCCGCGAGCTCCGTGCGCGCGCCGGCGCGGCAGTCGCTCGGGCCGCCGGCACGGACCTGGAGCAGACCGCCCGTGCGACGCTCTGCATCCTGGTGCGAGCCTACGTGGTCGATCCCTAGGCTGGCGAAGAGCAGTGCCGGATCGATCGTGTCGTTGTCGTACGAGCTCGGATAGGGGGCCTTCCGCACCTCGAAGTGCAGATGCGCGCCCATCCCCGAGAACTGGCCGTTCGTCGTGTTGCCGACGTATCCCAGCGGTGTTCCGACAGTGACTTGCTGTCCAACACGAACGAGAGGGGCCCCCTGCATGTGCGCGTAGAGCGTCCAGAAGACAGGCGGCATCCCTTGAGCGGGCGGGCGACTCGCCCCTGGCAGCGGGCTCGTCGGTGTGGGCAGCTGGAAGCGGTGCTCGATCACGACGCAGTTGCCGTAGCCGTTCAGCCCATCGCGGCCGGGACGGCTCGCGTCGCTCCCGATGAGCACGACGCGGCCAGGGACAGAGGCGACTATAGGCGAGCCGGTGCCGGCCACGAAGTCCAGACCCGCATGGTACTGGTCACGCACGGTGCGCTGGCGGTTCCAGCCGTTGCCGTTGCCGCGGCCGACGCGCGCCGCGGACATATCGACGGGTGGGATCGCGCAGTACATCACGCCGCCATCAGCGCCCGCGAGGGGAGTCGCTCGAGAAGATCTCCTGATCGAGACCCCAGAGC
>JBBSAM010000066.1:0-8908 GCA_038252255.1 Acidimicrobiia bacterium
AGAGCGTCACAGGATCGAGCGTGCCCGCGACGAGCGTGATGGGAATCGTCCGCACGAGTTCGCGCTGGCGAGGCGTGAGCGGCACCGTCGTCGTGGTCGCCTGGACGAGCGCACGACGCTGCGCGAGCGTCAGCATGATGGCACCGCCACCGCCATCTGCCGTCCGGGGGAAACCGAGAGAGGTTGCCGTGCCGCTCAGTACCTTGACCGCGCCCTCCGCAGGGTTCTGCCCCTCGACATGAACCTGCCCGGCACGCACCAGCGCAACAGGCCCGAGGCCGACGAGCGCAGCGGCGCTGTTGATGCGTCGCACGACGGAGGCTGCATCCGCGTCAGCTGTGCCGAACGTGACCAAAAAGGTCTGTCCGTCCACGAAGAACGTCAGCGTCTGCCCTCCAATGCGAACCGGCCATGTCGCGACGGAGTCGATACCGAGAAGGCTCGCGGTGACATCCGTCACGGAGATATCGCAACCGCCTGTTTCGGGGGCCATGACGCGGATGAACGGGAGGGCTGCACACGGGCCGTCTTCCACGTTGCCGTAAAGGTCTACGAACAGATCTGCAGCGTATCGCATGCCCGTCGTGAAGGCCGAGAACACCACACCCACCACGGGCAGGAAGAGAGACGCGATGGTCACTACGAGCGTGACGCCGATCTGAACCGCCGCAGCCACGTCGCTGCCGCTACCTCGCGCCGCCGCAGCCCGCTGGGAGGCCGCACCAGCCTGAGCAGCCACCAGCATGTCGCGCTTGGCACTCAAGAAGTCGATCCCGGCTGCCGCTGTGCCGCGTGTGAGGGCTTGCTGCGTGTTCGCGTCGTAGACAACCACAGCCGTTTCCAACCAGTCGAAATAGGTGTGCGTCGCGTCCGAGTAGCGCGTCAGCTTCGCCACGAGATCGGAAACGATCCACTGCGCCGTGCTCGTGTACAGCGTGTAGGGACCGCCAGGAATGCCCTGCTTGCGCACCGGATACGGAAACAGCATCCAGGCGGAACCTGAGCCCCAGGAGAGCTCGAACCAACGTCGGAAGACGACCCGGTCCTTCTCCGCCTCCGAGGCTCTGTCAACCTGCGCGCGCACGTCGCTCAAGTTGAAAGGCAATACGAGCGGCGAGTCGAAGGCGCTGCCGTAGACCAGAGAGTTGAGTCGGGGGTCCCTGTCCGGGTTGGTCGGATCGTTCCAGTACCTTCTGAAAGAAGGGGAGAACCCGCTTCGGTCCAGAGGCACGGGAGCCCCGTTGCGCACGTAGTTGAGGACTCTAGTCTCAAGGCCCCAACTCGCTGCCTGTACCCCGGTGGTGCCAGGGAGCCGCGCGACGGGCAGCCCGGTGCTGTCGTCACTCAGGTAGATCCCAGTCCCCCAGATGGGATCCCCCGCAGAAGCGTCCAGCAACCCCTTGCGCTTGAGGAAGTCATCCGCGCCCGCAGGTAAGGGCCCCGTCCCGCTGTCGAAGCGCACGTTCGTAGCCCACAGGAGCACGGAGATGTACTGCGCGGCTTCCCAGGCCCAGTCCGCCGCGGTCTGCCACGAGGTAGATCCAGGAACAGGCCTACTGGCGAGAAGCTCGCGCATCCGTGTCTGCGCCCAGAGGTAGCGAGGGTACTGGAAAGCGGACTGCGTCGCGGTGTCCAGGGAGCAAGTAGGTAGACGCCAGAAGCCCCAGTCGCACGTCCACCGCAAGTTCGCGCCCACCCAGTTCTGGCAGACCGGCCCGACACCTGGCTTCTGCAGACGCGGGTCGCTGGCGTGCATCGGCCCGCCCTGCACACCGACACACGTCTTCAACGAGGCCCATGTCGCACTGGACCGCCACCGCGCATCGAGCGCCCACATCGCGGCGTCGACCTCCGCTTTCGCGGAGGCCTGGTAGATCGGCATGATGCTCCGCGTGACCAGCGCATTCACCTTCACCGGCGTAGCAACGACAGGCACCACGGGGTTCACCAGCACGCCCGCCCCGAGCCCGCGCACCGACGCCAACCCGGCGAGATCCCCCTGCGTCACGCGCACGCCTGCGATCCGAACGCCGCGAGGGCGCTCGTCGAAGGCGTCGAGGTACTCGGACAGACCGTGCACGACGGCTCAGGTGTGCGTCGCCGTGTTCATGTATGCGTAGGCGCTGCGCGCCTGCGCGACGCGACGCCCGACCGCGTCGGCGCTCGCCGTGTCCCAGCCGCGAGCTCGGGCCGCAGCGTAGGCAGCCTGGTAGGCCTGCTGACGCGGACCGTTGCGGGGATCGACCTGGTTCTGCGCCACAGCTGCGATCTCGACCGCCTGCTGCGGCGGCGCGCCGGTCGCCAGCGCGCCGAGGAGAGCCGCGCGCCGGCGAACGCCGACGAGACCCGACTCACCCGACGGGTACGTCGGCGCACCGGGGAACCAGTCGCTGCCGCCCGAGGAGTTCGCGCCGCCGGAAGCCGAAGGGTTCAGGCGCTGGACGTCGTACGGCGACTGGCGGAACGCCTGAAGGTACGAGTCGTACGAGTCGCCCGGCTCGTTCGAGTCGTACGGGTCGTTGTGGAGGTAGGCCGCGTACGGGTCACCCTCCTCGATGCCGCGGAACGACGCGCACTGGCCCGTCGCACGGCTCCAGCCGACACACTTGCCGCCCGAGAGCGCCGGCTGACGGCCGTAGCCGAGAGGCGTGCGGCCCGAGAGCGCCGGCTGACGGCCGTAGGCCAGAGGGGCCATGCCGCTCGCGAGACCTGACTCGCCCGACGGGTACGTCGGCGCGCCGGGGAACCAGTCGCTGCCGCCCGAGCAGTTCGCGCCGCCTGACCCCGACGGGTTCAGACTTCGGCGGATCGTCTGGACTTCGTAACCACCCGCGAGGCCTGACTCACCCGACGGGTACGTCGGCGCGCCGGGGAACCAGTCGGACCCGCCGCTGTAGGTCGCGCCGCCGGAAGCCGAAGGGTTCAGGCCGTCGAGAACGGCGATGGTGTCGCGAAGGGTCATGGGTCGATCTCCTGTGTGGGGACAGTATCACGGACGAGACGCGGTTTCACCGCGTCGCGAAATAGGTGGCGGCCACGATGCCGAGGAGGACGAGCAGTCCCCCTCCGCCCGACGGGGGGCTCCAGGGGGGATAGGGCTCCGTCACGTCGGGCGAAGAGGGATCGGTCCCGGTGGCGGTGGCGGTGGCTCGCGTGCGCGGCGGGTCTGCGACCTGCGCGTGCGATGCGAGTCGAGACTCCATGCCCTCGGTCATCGAGACGCGGCCGGGGGACGTCGCGGTGCCCTTCTGCACGATCGCAGGGGCGTAGCCGGGCGAGCCGATGCGCTGCCAGTAGGTCATCAGCGAGGTGTGCGTGCCGGTGCCGGCGATGCCGTCGACCAGCGTGCGGATGCCGACCGAGTTCATCGCGCGCTGCGCCCAGATCGCCGACACACGAACGGTGCCTCCGGTCCCGAGCGTGCGCGAGGGATCGAGACCCAGCGGCTCGCCGATTCCCGCGAGCGCCAGGATGCCCTGGAAGGACATCGAGGGCTTGCCCGGACCACGGAAGCGCGGGACGCGCACGTTGATGTCCCACTCGGCGTGGTACGGCGTCCTCGCCCAGGCCGGCGCGAGCACGGAGCGGTGCGCGGCGCGCTCGCCCTCCCAGAGATCGAGGTAGTCCGCGAGCCGCGGCGTCGGGACCTGCGGGATCTGCACCGTCGGGTACGTCGGGTAGGGCATCAGAAGTACTCCGAAGAGGTCCGCACAAGTGCGCGAGGACCGATGCGCTGGGTGACCCAGAGAGCGTCGCTCGGCCGGAGCACGAACTGCTTCGTCCCGAACGTGAACGGGTTCTGACCCCCGGAACCGACGAAGTCCGAACCACCACCGCCAGGACCCTGCGCCGAAGAGATGAAGAACTGCTGAGGGCCGCCGACGGGCAGCTGCAAGTAGACGAGCAGCGCCCTATCGCGCGACGTGTTGCTCGCCACCTCGGTCGGCTCACCCACGACCAGCGCGAACAGACGACGCACGCCGAACGTCTCGCGCTGAAGACCTCGACCGATCACCGTCGCGTCGTACATGCGCCGCATCAGCAGCGCGAGCTCGGGCGAGTAGAGCCTCGAGAACGCATCGTGCGTGAGATGCTCGAGGCCGATGTCCATCAGTAGGACTCCGTCCCGACGGAGAGGATCATCGGCGCGGGTGCGGCTAAGATCTGCATGGAGACCGTCTCGTCGGGCCGCAGGACGAAGTGGAAGCTGCTCGTCGGCGCGAACGCAACGACGAAGTCGTTGATCGATCCCGACGCCGGCTGCTGGCTGAAGATCACGGTGACGGTGCCTGAAACATCGGCGCGCGACACCGTCACGAACAGCGCCTTGTCGCGCGTCGAGTTCTGAGCGATCTGCGTCGGCTCGCCGATCGCACTCACAGACTTCGTGCTGCGCTGACCGAACGGCGAACGAGCCGGTCCGATCACCGCAGCGAAGTACTGGCGGAGCATGATGTCAGAGATGATGGGCTTGTCCACCGAGCTCTCAGGCCTGCGGGCCGCAGGCGATGTAGTCGCCCGTGATGACGACCTCGGCGAACTTCGTCGCGCCGACGAGCGCGGCCCAGAGCACCGCGTCGATCGTCCAGGCGACCTCGAGGTCGGTCCCAGGCACGGTGATGTACACGCCGTCCCACATGAAGGGCTGGCTCGACCCGCCAGGCGTCACGACGCTGAGCGAGGCGGGGTTCTTGAAGATGTTGAACTCGCGGCCCTGCTCACGCAGGTTGAACCGGATGAAGGCCGCCGCGGGGCCCGCGAACTCGGGGTTCGCGACCGCACCGTACACGCGGCGGATCGCGAGCGAGTAGCGGCTGATGATCGTGACCTTCGGCGTCTCGAAGACGCTGACCCCCAGGGGGTTCACGGTGAGGCGATACGTGAGCGCCTCGATGCGAACGTCCTCGGGGCGGATGGCTCCCGACGCGATGTCGCCGTAGTAGGTGAGGATCGCGCCCGGCGGGATCATGTCGGGCTGAATGTTCTTCTGCGCCATCGAGAGGTCTCCTCTTGAACCTGGAGCGTACCAGAAACGGAACGGCCCCCCGCTCGGGGAAGCGGAGGGCCATCGGGGTCGTCCCGCCGAGGCGGCGGGCTCAGATCACTTCGAGACGGCCGCGCGGATTAGGCCGTGCAGGAAGTTCACGACGAGGACCGCGGCCGGCGACGGCTCTTCCGTCTGCGCCTGGACCGTGATCACCGGGTTCACCGCGGCAGCGCCGCCGGGGAACAGCGCGCCGTTCGGGTTCACGACGGTGATCGGCGCGGAGCCGGCGACCGTGAGCCACGGGCGCTGATCGAAGATCAGGCGGCCGAGGAGCTCGTGGTTCTGGTTGAGCAGCTGCTTCTTGATGAGCCGCGCCGCGCTCGCCGTCGCCGGCACGCCGACCGCGACGATGCCCTGACCGGCCTCGTTGGTCTGGCCGTAGAGGCCGTACCCGCTGGGGAACTTCACGGCCGGACCCTCGTCCTGCAGGAGACCGTTGATCTCCAGCCGGTAGAAGGCGTTGTCCATGATGGACTTGATGTCCTGGGGCGGCGGGAACGACACGCCGGTCGACGAACGGACGTAGAGCCCGATGCGATCGAGAACCATCGACTCGCCGGCCGAGAGCTTCGACTGGGTCTTCAGGTTCGTGTCGGTGAGGCGCTTCCCCTGGAGGTTCAGGAAGAACTGGAACTCCGTGCCCTGGGTGACCGGACCCGTCGGGATGCCGATCGTGTCGTACTTGTCCCCCTCGCGGAAGTCGCGGATGTTGATGATCTCGTTCGGATCACCCTCGGTGTTGCGGAAGAGGCCCGGCTGTCCCTGAATCGGCTCGAGTGCCATGTCGCTGTCTCCTTCAGCAGCCGGTGTTCGTTCCGGTCTGCAGTATCATCTGTGTTGCGTATCAGGAACGATACCTCGGGGGCCGAGGTGAGAGCTTGCCGAGCGGGCCGCTTAGGCGGCCCTGCTCAGCGGGTGCCTTACGCGAGGTAGGGCATGTACGCGCCGAGCGCGCCGAGGTCGATCTCGCTGGTCACGGGAGCCTGGAGCATCGACGTGCGAACGGACGGACCACGGAGGCCGTTCATCGCGGAGTCGCTGCTGGGCTGCCACGCCGCCGCCGTCGTCGCGACGGCCGCCTCGAGCATCGCCAGGTCCGCGCCGGCCAGGTGGCCGCCCGCGAGCGAGGTCGTCACCATCGGGGTGCCGTCCTCGTACGCCGGGATCCACGAAGCCACGAGGCTCGCGAGACCGAGGCCCGCGACGCCGCCGACGAACGCCATGGCGCTGTCACGACGGTACGAGTCCGTGCCGTCGCCGTGGATCGCCCGGCCGCCGAGGACGCCAGCGGCGACCGCGAGCGCGCTCTTGAGCCGCGACCAGTTCTTCGCGCCGCCCTCTTCGGCGAGCGAGAACATGCCGGTCAGCGGCTGCGGGATCTTCCCCATCACGGTGCTGACGAGCATGATGCCGCCACCACCGACGGCCGCGCCCATGAGCGAGCTCTTCAGCTGGTCGGCCGTCATCCACATGCCCATGCCGTCGCTGCCGTCGCTGCCGTACATCTCGAGGCCCATCATGTCGTAGTCCATTCGGGTTCTTCCTCCGGCCGACGTTCGGCCTCGTCCTGTGTGTAGTACCTGCGATACCTCCCCGGTGTCAACCGCGACACGCGGGGTTTCGGTCGTTACTTGTTTCCGGCACGCAGCCGAGGGCGCCAGAGCGGCGAGATCTTCCTCCACGCAGCCGAGGGCGCAGCGGAGGCCTTATTCGGCACGGCCTCTTCCGGCGCGGCGGCCTCATACAGCGTCGCGAGGGGTGTGAGCCACGGCGCGAAGGGGTTCAACTTCGGGGCGTCTGCCATCACGTCATCCACCAGTCAGTGCCATCGCTCGTGTAGCGCCCGACGAAATACGCGCCCGCGAGCACGTCGGATGCACCACCCTCCACGAGTCCGCCTGCACTCGTGACCGTCGTAGTGAAGAGCGGTGCACCGCTCACTTCCTTGATCACGCACGTCTGTCCGACGCAGCCGTCTGCCTTGGGCAGCTGCACGTCCACGGCATTCGCGGTCGGATCGACGCGCACGAACTCGCAGCCGAGTTCGCCGGATGCCCCAGGGAAGATCGGACCTGCTGCGTCGCCCATGACGTAGGGTCCGACCGCAGTGAGCGTCGGGGTCTGCACGATCAGACGTGGTCGCGAGACCGACTGGTAGAGCGTCCCGAGAGGCGCGCCTGCCCAGCCCGGCTGGTCGAACGAAAGCGTCGCGCTGCTGGTCGCGAGGAAACCGAACAAGGCGGTGCCGGCCCCGTTCGACCCCGTGATCGCCGAGGGATCGAGAGACCCGCCAAGCCCGTAGACAGCGACCCCGGAGGGGAACGCACCGAGCGGCGTCACGTTGACGACCGGAAAGCCGCCCTGCCCCGTGATACTCGCGGCATCAGCGAGGCCGATGATGAGCAAGCCATCCGCCTGGTCGTAGCCCCAGTCGATGAGCGGCGTAGGACTCGAGCAAGCGAGCGAGCCTCCGATCCCTTGGAGGAGGAGCACGACGGCAGAGGAACTGCCGACTGGCGGCGGTGTGAACGTGAGTTGTCCACCTGCGCCGACGATAACGACGCCGATGCCGACGTAGTTGAGGTCCACGAGTTCCGCACCGGGAGCCAGTTCGAGCATCGCGTTCTGCGCGACGTTGTTCGCCGAGACGATACGCGTGCCCTGCTTCAACTGCCAAGTGCCCGCGGGCACAACCAGCGAAGGCCCTCCGAGGATCTGCTTGAGGGAGATGTCGATCGGCCCCACGTACTCGGCGTTCGAGTAGAGCGCGAAGAGTTTCGTCCAGTCATCGAACGTGTCCGTCTCGTTCATCGAGATCGGATCGTTCGTGAAAACGAGGGTCTTGCGCGCGCCGCTCATCGCACGCGGGTTCAGGATGCTCTGCGCCGTGAAGACTACGCTGCCGGTCCACAGCGGATTGTCTACGCTGCGGGTGTCCACGCCGATCTGATCGACCAGGAACGCACTGCCCGCGAGCCACCCTGCCGGCAGCGAGCCGTAGAAGCCGGAGAAGGACTGCGCTGCGATCACGGTATCGGGCGCATCCGCATCGACGAATGGCGCGGTATCTGGACCGATCGTGCCGAAAGCCGCAGTGGCCGCGGCGAACACGATGAATTGCCCTGTCGCCGGGCCGAAGATCACCGCCGCAGTCCCGATGTTGTTCAAGACCGCGCCCAGACCGACGGAGAAGACCCACGGCGCGCCAGGCGCGAACGTCGAGAACGTGTTCCAGTTGAACGTGCCCGCGCCGGTCGTCGGCGCGACCCGCACCGCGATGCCGAGCTCTAGTCGCGAGAGCGAGTCGATGAGCACGCCGTCAGGGATGTCTACGATGATCGTGCCCGTCGCCAAGATCGGCGATGTCCACGTCCCGAGCGCCATGTACCAGCCGGTCGCCGGCATGCCAGCGAGCGGGACCGTGAAGCTGCCGAGGAAGTTGATGCGAGGCTGGATGCCCTCCGGCAGTGCGAGGATGGCTGCGGCGAGGTCGGCCCAGACCGTGAAGACGTTCTTCGACGGATCTTGAACACCACCTCCGGTGGAGTCGAAGACGTAGTTCCAAGTAGTGCCGGGACCGCCCCCGCCGCCACCCCCGCCCCCGCCCAGTAGTGCTGCCCAGACCATGCGCGCCGTCCTTTTCTCAGATCCAGAGTCATTCACTGCCGCCTGGAAATGCTCCGCAGCGGTGCTGTCGTCCACGAGCGGCGCTCCTCGGTGAGCGTCAGATCGGAGAGGCGTTCAGCTTCCAGTCGAGCACGCGCACGGCGTTCTGGACGAAGTTGCCGGACGAACCGCAGATCAGCATGAGGCCGCCAGTGATCGTCGGGCTCTTGGGCAGCCCACCGTCCCCGGACGCAG
>JBBSAM010000067.1:0-8565 GCA_038252255.1 Acidimicrobiia bacterium
GAGTGATGCGACGCATGGTCCGTTGGTCGGGGTGATCAACGCGACGGGGTTCTGGGCCAAGCAGGGGAGCTTGACGGCGGCGTGGACCCATGAGTCGGGGGCGGGCGCGCTCGTGATCTCGGTGGCGAGCAATGCCACGTCCGGTCCGGTCCTGGGTCTGATCGACGGGACCGGGACCTGGGCCAAGCAAGGCGCCCTCACCGGTCCGTTCACCAAGCTCTCCGGAGCCGGCGCAACCACCATCGCCATCGCAAGCTGACCATGACGGGATTGAATCGCCACCGGTAGCGCACGAGGCGCGTCGGGCCACAGCGACAGCGAGCCACCGGTAACCGCTGCGCGGCGTGGCTCGGCGCGGCCGCGGCCCTTGTAGCCTGTGTCGTTCACCGAGGGGAGCCCCGAGCGGAGTCGCATGACCGATCTTGAGCGCGTCCCTCCCAAGACGGATCCCGGCAGCTTCTCAGGGGTGGCGACGGTGCAGGGCGCGCACGAAGCGCGCGCGTCATCTCTGCCGGACTGAGCATGGGCTCGTCTCCGCGAGACGAAGCCACGACAGGGCGACGCTCGCCCCTCCGGGTAGCGAGGCCACCTGCGAGCGTCATCGCGGGCATCGGTATCACCCTGGCGACGTTCGCGCCCTTGCTCGTCGGCGGCGTTGTGCTGCTCATCGACTACGGCGACTACCCGGTCGGGCCCCATCCGCGGCTGCCTCACACCGCGTGGGGATTCCCTCCCGGCCTCACGAGCCGGGTTCCGATCGAATCCGTCGTGGTCGCCTTGTTCCGGCTCACATCGTTCGGCCCGTTGCGCCTGCTGCCGATGATGCTCGTCGCTCCCCTGGCGGGCCTCGGCTTCGCTCGGCTGTTCCGATCGAGGCCGGCCGCCGCAGTTGCGGCAACCGTGCTGTTCTCGATCAATCCGTTCGTCTACGAACGCATGCTCTCGGGACAGGTCTACTTCGTCTTCGGCTATGCGCTGCTGCCGGGATTCCTCTCGCTCCTGATGCCGGCCGAATCAGGCAACCCGTGGCGCCGTGGATTGCTGGGCGGCGGGGTGTTCGCTCTCCTCATCGCGCTCGCGCCCCACTACCTGTTCATCGCCGGCCTGTTGCTCGTGGGAGTCGGCATCGGCGCGGTCGTGAGCCACGATCGACGCTCGGTGTGGATGGTGTCGTGCGCCGCGATCGCATCCGCCGCGCTCTCGCTCTACTGGATCATCCCCGGGAGCTCGGGCGACCACCTGCTGTCGGTGCTTTCGGCGAGTGACCTTCGAGCCTTTCGCACCGCGGGAGACCCTCGCCTCCATCTGATCCCCAACGTCGCCGGGCTCTACGGATTCTGGCGCCAGGACGGCCTACCCAAGTACGGGTTCGCACCGTGGCCGGTCGTGCTCGCACTCATTCTCGTGGTGGTCATTGCCGGCGTGCGCGTTGCGGCACGCAACCCAAGGCAACGCACGGTCTCGATCTCGATCGTTGTCGTGGCGGTGACCGCGTTCTTCCTCGCGCTGGGCGCGCAGGGCCCGACGGGTGGTCTGTTCACGTTCTTGTTCGATCACGTCGCAGTGTTCAGGATCATGCGTGAACCCCAGAAATTCCTCGCGCTGCTCGCACTCGGATATGCGGTGTTCTACGGATTCGGTACCGAGTGGCTGCTGGGACACGTGCGGTCGGTCTCGAATCGGCGGGCACTCGCGGTGCTGCTCATCGCGATTCCCTGCGTCTACACGTACACGATGTTCTGGGGCTTCGATGGAAACGTGAGGACGGCGCACTTTCCGGCGTCGTGGGCAAGCGCCGACGCCCTGATGGGAGACAAGTCGGGCAAGGTCATCGCGTTTCCGTGGCACCTGTACGTAGCGTTCCCGTGGAACCACGATGCGTCGACGCCCAACCCGGCCGCTTCCTACTTCCGGCGGGAGGTCATCGTGTCACCGGATGCCGAGCAGCACGGGGTCTCCAATCCGGCGGTCGACGCTCGGTCGCGGTACATCCAGTTCCTGGTGCGCGAGGGCTCGAAGCTTCGTCACTTCGGCAACCTGGTCGCGCCGCTCAACGTGAAGTACATCCTCCTCTCGAAGGTGAACGACTGGGGCGGCTACAAGTGGCTCTACCGGCAGCCCGACATACGTCTCGTGCGCGAGTGGAAGGACCTCGCGCTGTTCGAGAACAGGGAGCCGATCTCACAGGTCAGCACGCTCGGGACTTCGATCACGGTCGACGACTGGGGCGGGGTCGTGGGGCTGTCGGACGAGACTCGACTCACCAACCTGGCCGTGCACGTTCGCAACCCACGGCCCGGACCGATCTCAGAACCCGCGCTTCCTACGCCGATTCCGGCGGCAGCCGCGGTGGCCGCTTCGAGTAGCGCCGTTCGGTACAAGCTCGCGGAAGCACCGGCGAACGGTTACCTCGCGCTCGCGGAACCGTACGACCACCAATGGGCGTACGGAGCGGAGCACGCCTCCCCGAACCTCGGTGTCACCAACGTCTTCGCGGTGCGGAGCAGGACCCGGCCGGCGACGATCGACTACCGGCGCTGGCGCCTGGTGCGCGCGAGCTACATCGCGAGCGCCGGGCTGTTGGCGTTGTTGATGCTCGCGCTCCTGATCTGGTTCTTGACATCGAGGAGACGACCGTCTTCCGCCACCCGCGAGACATAGACGGACCGTTATGCTCGCCGGTGTTCGTGAGGCGCGCGTCCCGCGCCCTCAGCAGGGCGGATGGGAGCGGAGGCCGCGACGTGGGTTGGGCGACGGACTACTTCGAATCGACCGGAACGGTCGCGAGCTGGTGGGATCCCCTCAACGAGGCTGACCCGCACTTTCGGGAATGGATGATCACCCAGCAGACCGATCTGCTCGCGGTGACGAGCCCGAGTGGCCGCATCGTGCTGGACGCAGGTTGCGGCCGCGGGCGCGTCGCGATTCAAGCCGCACTCATGGGTGCCTCGGTCACGGCGGTCGACGTCTCGGCGGAGATGCTCGGCCACGCCGAGGAGAGCGCCGACAGGATGGGCGCTCGGGTCAAGTTCCAGCTCGCCGACCTGCACGACCTACCTTTCTCCGACGATACGTTCGATCTCGTGTTCCATCTCGAGATCCTGTTGCATCTCGAAGACCCTGAGCAGGTGCTGGCAGAGCTCGGTCGCGTGCTCAAACCGCATGGCACGTTGGTGTTGACCACCAATGGCCAAAACCCCGTGTCACGGTTGCTCCACCCCGGTACGCAGGGGTCCCATGCCGCGTCGCGCTTCCGCCTCTTCGCCGCGACGGCGGTGAACGAAGTGATGACGTCTCTCTTTGGCTTCACCTGGCGGCGCACTCGTTTCACCGGCGGCCTCTACAAGAGATTCTTCAGCGCACCGGTCCGCCCCACGTACAACAACCGCGTACGGGCGATGCTGCGCCGGGCCGGATTCGAGGCTGTCTATCACCGTCCGATTCCGAGGCACCTGCCGCGCCAGCATCACTGGATCGCGGTGCAGTCCGCCTGAACGGGTGGTGCCGCGGTCCCCCGCGGTCCGATCCGGCTCAGCGCCCCGCCGCGACCTCGGTCCCTTGGCGAGAGTACGACTGCAGCCAGCGCTCGAGCAGCTCGACGCGTTGGGGGGCCTGCTCATGGGAGAACCTGCAGGTGTGCACCTCGCCACACTGGGAATTGCTGGCGCCGGTGGCGAAGTTGAACAGGCACGTGGGACACCGAACATCGAGGAGCTCAGGAAGCTCCGGGCAGAAATAGTGACCGCACGGAGTCAGCCCCTCGCAGCGCTTGAAGTCCCAATCGCAGCCTTCGCATGGGATGAACCCAAGCGCGCGTTCGGCGAGCATCACGCTTCTCGTACCGGGGTGCTCCATGGAACACCTCCCTGGTCGTAGCGGCCTGAGGCCCCGGCGTTCCGGGTTCAGCCCGACTCCACAAGGTTACGGACGCGAAGCGGCCGCGAGTAGGGCCGAACGTCCCGATGCGGGCCACCAAGCCGCCGGCGCTTCCTGCGCCTGCTCGAGGGGCGCGCCGCGCTACCGCGCTACGGCGTGGCCCGGGCCGCCTGCCGCCAGCCAGGCACGCTCGGCGCTCGTGGTTCGAGCGACCGGAGATACGTCACCACTTGCCGTACCTGCTCATCGGTGAAGGTGCCGCCGTAATCGAGGCTCCACGCCGGCATCTCCGTGCCCGAGACTCCTCCCGCGATGAGCGAGAAGATCTGCGCGTCGGTCGTGCTCTTGAGGAACTGCGTCGAGTTCAGGGTCGGCGCGCTCGCGCCGCCGGTTGCGTCCTTGCCGTGGCACTGCGCACAGCTCGCGGTGAAGATCTGGTGACCGATGTCCGTGTAGCTGGTCGTCTGCGCGCGGGTGGCCGAACGGCGCAGGCCCGGCTCGCGTACGCGGTACGCCACGAAGCCGGCGAGGAGCAGCAACATGAAGACCAGTCCTGCGGCGAGGTAGCGGTTCAGGCTGCGTTCGAGCCACTCGGGTTCGAACGGCGGCGGTTCGGGGCGATCGCGGGGCACGTCAGGCCTTGCCGATGCAACTCGGACCCTTGGGTGGCGTGAGGAAGACCTTGGCGCCGCGCGGTGGACCGGTGATCAGGACGCCCGTATCCACAACGACGTTGTCGCCATCGAGCTTCACCTCGTACCGGTCCATGCCTCGCCCAGCCGGGCCCGTGATGTACTCACCGGCGAGGTCGTAGATCGAGCCGTGGCACGGGCACTCGAACCGCCCCGAGCTCTCGCAGTACGGCACGTGGCAACCGAGATGTGGGCACTTCTGCGAGAGCGCGAACAGGTAGTCGTTCGCATTTACGACGTACATCCGCCCCGCCGGCACGTACGTGCTCGTGTCCTTGCCGTAGCTCGAGACCGTACCGACGGTGATCTTGGCCCCGGTCGACCCGGCCGTGAGTGGGCGGAGCGCTTCGTAGCCGGTGTATGCGGCGGCGCCGAAGAGCAGGGCACCGCCCAGCTTCCACCCACCGCGGAGGACATCGCGTCGGCTCTTCTCGTCCATTGGTACTCCTAGAACTCGATGTACGAGTGGGTCCACGGGGCGATGAACTTCCAGCCCGGCCCGCGGAAGAACACCCCGATGATGGTGAGCACTGCAGCGATCGCGAGCAGGACGCTGAACAGCAGGATCGCGACTTTGCGATGGCTCGCCCGCGTGTCGGGATTGCGATCGATGTAGGGAAGGAGCAGGAACGTCAGCACGGCGCCGGTAGGTATGAGAATGCCCGCGACCAACGGGTCGAAGCGCGAGAGCAGCTCCTGAAGCCCGGCGAAGTACCAAGGCGCCTTCGCGGGTTCGGGCGTCACGTTCGGATTCGCGAGCCCCCGGAGCGGTGCGCTGAAGCTGACTGCGAGCCCGAGCACGACCGCCGCGGTACCGAGCGCGACCACGACGTGACGTACCAGCAGATGCGGCCAGGTGAACACCGTGTCGTCGACCGGCCGCGCTGCTTCCGTGATCGATTCTCGGTCGACGACGCCGAGCAGGCGAACCCGCCCGCCATAGAGATCGGGCTCGGCCTGGGCCATCGGGGCGGCGGCCGCGGCAGCCGGCCGTTCGGTTGCCTCCTCCGCGAACGCTCCGACACTCGTCCGTTGCACGGCGAAGCCGTCCTTGCGTACGCGCCAGATGTGGACGGCCAGCATCAGGACCAGCAGCATCGGCAGCACTGCGACATGAAGCGCGTAGAAGCGCAGCAGTGTGTTCTGACCGACCTGGGGTCCACCGATGAGCAGATCCTGGGTCTTTCCGCCGAGCAGCGGAATGTAGTGGACGAGGCCCGTTCCGACCGTCACAGCCCAGTACGCGAGCTGGTCCCAGGGCAGCAGGTAGCCGGTGAAGGAGAACGCGAGCGTGAGGAGCAAGAGCATCACGCCGATCACCCAATTGAACTCGCGTGGCGCTTTGTAGGCGCCGGCGTAGAACACGCGTACGAGATGGAGGAAGACGACCAACACCATGAGGTGCGCAGCCCAGCGGTGGATGTTCCGGATCAGCTGACCGAAGCCGACGCCCGTCTTCAAGTGCTGCATGTCGCCGTATGCCGAGCCGACCGACGGCGTGTAGACGAACATCAGGTAGATGCCGGTGACGAGCAGGATGCCGAACAGCACCGCGGCGATGAAGCCCAGCCGGTACGAGTACCGGTTCCTGAGAACGCGCTTGGGAATCTTGACCGGATAGAGATGGAGGAAGAAGTTGCTGAACGACTGGAGCGCGCGACCTCGCGGCGTATCGAGCTGCGCGTGGCGGAACACCGACCGGTACGTATCACTGCGTTTGATCCGCGCGGTGATCCCGTGGTCTACGGATGTGCGGCCCGGTTCGAGCCCTTCGCGGTCGGTGTCGACGTCAGTCACGGGTCAGCTCCCTCGCGTGAACCATCGACAACGCACCCGGCGGGCAGCGGTTGACGCACAGGCCGCAGCGGATGCAGAGGTCTTCGTCGAGCAGGAGCACCGATTGCTGCTCGTTCCCGAGCCCGACGTGATCGGCGCGGGCGATGGTGATGCAGTTCGGCGGGCACACATCGACGCACAGCCCGCAAAGAATGCACAACTCGGGCGAGAGCATGATGTTGTCGAAGCAACGCAGGCAGCGCATCCCTTCGAGACGGGCCTGGTGCTCGTCGTAGCCGGTCTCGACCTCGCCAAAGCCGACGCGCCGCTCAGTCGGTGTGGCCGGGATCACTTGGCGAGGGATCGCGTCGTAGTCGCTGTCGAGTCGACGGAAGCCGGTGCGGAGCTCGACCCGCACTGCATGCGTTGTCGTGATCGGCGGTGAGCCGGTGAGCGCGCCGTGCATCGAAGCGGCGGCGCGCTGGCCGTCGGCGATCGCGTCGATGAGATTCCGGGGTCCGTGGGCGACATCACCGCCCGCCCACACGCGCGGATCGGACGTGCGCAGGGAATCGGGATCAATCTGCACACCACCCACGCGATTTCGTTCGAGGCCCACGGCGTCGAGGAAGCTCACGTCGGCTCCCTGCCCGACCGCGAGGATCACCGTGTCCGCCGGCAGCACCTCCTCGGTCCCGGGCTCGAAGGTCGGTGAGAAGCGGCCTTCCGCGTCGAACACCGACGACACCGCGATCGTCTCCAGTCCGGTGACCTTCGCGTCGCCGACGAAGCGATGCGGTCCGCGTCGATAGACGATGCGAATGCCTTCACGCTCTGCTTCATCGATCTCTTCGGGGTCGGCAGGGATCTCCTCGGGTGATTCGAGCGCAATGATCGTCACATCCAGCACACCGGCTCGGCGTGCCGCCCGGGCAACGTCGAGCGTCGTGGTCATCGCCCGGCGTGCGTCCTCGTCCGAGGTCGCACTCAGCGTGACCGGTGCCGGTTCTGCCGTGCCGGCGGAGGCGGCGCGCAGTGCGGTGCGCGCCGCATCGAACGCGACGTTTCCACCACCGACAACCACGACCCGTTCGCCCAGGTCGACCCGGAAGCCCTGATTCACGTTCAGGAGGTACTCCACCGCGCGCAGCACGCCATCCAGATCGTGGCCCGGCAGATCGAGGTCGCGGGCTCGTCCCGTCCCGACCGCGAGGAACAGCGCGGCGTGCCGGTCGAGGAGATCGGTGATCGAGTGCGTCTCACCGATTCGTGCGTTGGTCTCGACGTCGATGCCGAGCTCGACGATCGCCTCAATCTCCCGGGCGATGAGCGCACGGGGAAGCCGGTACTCCGGGATGCCGAGCACCATCATCCCGCCGAGACGGTCCTGCGCTTCGTAGACGGTGACCGGATGGCCCGCAAGACGAAGGTCGCATGCCGCGGAGAGGCCGGCGGGACCGCCGCCGATCACGCCGACGCTCGGGCCACTGGCGGGCGGTACCTCGCCGTGCGCAGCGTGCCAGATCGTGTTCGCCGCGAAGCTCTCCACGCCGAAGCGTTCGGTGACGAACCGCTTCAGCGCACGGATCGACACCGGTGCATCGACGCTGCCCCTTCGGCACGCCCGCTCGCACGGCGCCGCACACACGCGCCCGCACACCGATGGGAACGGGTTCGGGGCCCGGGCGATGAGGTAGGCATCCTCGAAGCGGCCTTCGGCGATCGCCGTGACGTAGGCCCCCGCGTCGGTATGAACAGGACACGCGGCGCGACACGGCTCGTTCGCCCACAACCACTCGGCGTCCGGTGCGACGGGGATCGGCATCAGATCATCTTCCGCCGTTGAAGCCACCGCAATGCCCACGCCAACGCGAGCAAGCCGACGAAGAACATCGTGGTCGCGAGCGCGACAAGGCTGCCGCGGGTCCGGCCGTGCCACTCCGTGAGCACCGCATTCGTCCCGTACACGAGCACCGCAATCCCGACGATCGTGATGGCCGCGACGGTCAGGACGGCTCGGAGCCACCCGATCGAAGGAGGAAGATCCGTGTCGTCGGTCATCGATCAGCCCACCTCGAATGCGGCGCGCATGCCCATGCCGTAGTGACCGGCCAGGTTGCACACCACCACGTAATGACCAACACCCATGTTCTTGATCGTGAACGTACGAGTCCCCCCGGCTTTCAGATCCGGGTCCCCCGTCTCACCAACATTCGCGTCC
>JBBSAM010000068.1:0-8534 GCA_038252255.1 Acidimicrobiia bacterium
CGTCGCCAGCCCAGGCGCAGCGCGTCCGGTTCCTGCGGTGTGCGGCCGCCGATGGCGGTGACGTAGGCGGCGCCGGATCGCAGGCAGGTGTCCAGCAGGCGACGGACCCGCTCCCCGACGTTGGTGGGCGCATCGGGATCCCGGGAGCGCTGTCCGGACTCGGTCAGCGCAGCCCGCACCTGCTCGAGCATCTGGTCGCGTTCGGCGGCCGTGTAGGCGCCGACCCCCACGAGCCAGTCCCCGACCATCTCCCACCCGGCCTCGAGTTCCCCCAAGGGCTCAGCGACCCGGACCTCGGCGCCCTGCTCGCGACGCCGTCCGGCGGCCAATCCCGCACGGGTCTTGGACTGCGCCACCAGCTCGGGGTACCGGGTGCTCATCCACTGCACCAGGCTGGCCATCAGGGTGGCCCGCCCCATCCGGGACTCCGGCCGGTCCAGCTCGATGACCTCGGCGAGCTCGATGTCCCCGCGGGCCAGATCCACCACGTTCAGGCGCTGATCGCCGGAGTCGGCGAACGCCCGAACCTCACTGGTGAGCATCAGCGTGGTCCGGGTAGAGCACCCCTGCTGGACTCCACCCCGACCACCTCGGGCACGGCCGTTGTACCGGTCGCGGACCGTCTCGTTGTACTGCATACGGGCCACGGTGCTCAGAAACTGCGCCGCCGCCTCGACCGACTTGTCCGGGGCGAAATCGTCCCCGAAGAACAGCGCGTCCTTGGCGTGCCACCACAAGATCGGCAGCGCGTTGACCGTGGCGCCCTGCCCGGACATCGAGGCCGCCCCGGACCGTTCCCAGCGGACCCCGAAGTGGTGCGCTGTCAGCGCGGCCACCGCCGACTTCAATGTTCCCGGGGTGCCGAACAGGGCGGTCGCCTGCCTGGTCAGCCCCAACGGGGCCCGGAACGCGGTGCCCAGCAGGACCGCACCGACCCGGGCCGGCAGCCGGGTCATCATCGCCAGGCTGTCCTGCTGGAACATGCGGCGGATCTCGGCGGGGTCGCTGATCGGCTCGGGCAGGTCGACCTTGTCGATCGAGCTGGGCAGCCGAACGGTCAACGGGACCGCCCCGTCTCGGCAGATCCCCCCGCCGGCGTGCACGTACGTCCAACCCACCTCCGGCAGCTCGTTCCACCCGGTCGACTCGTAGACGGTCACCGTCTGGGCCTGGCCCTTGCTGGTAGCGCGGACGGCGTCCCACACCCGGGCCCGGCCCTTGCTGCTGGAGTCGTACTCGATCATCACGCCCAGGTCGCTGAGCCAGTCGCAGGCGCTGGCCCGCTCTCCCTCGATCCGCTGACGCATCAGCTCGCCGCTGACCGGGTGCGTCCACTCGATGAGGTAGCTCAGCACCGACTGCGGCTGCACGAACGGCACACCGTCCCGGCCGACGGTGCTCGGGTCGACCTGCACCATCTCGATCGCCACGATCCGCACGTCCAGGTCGAGCACCTGGTGCAGCACGACCATCCCGTCGCGGTTGGTCTTGCGCTCGTACAGACCGTGCCCGTCGATGCGCTCGTACTCGGGACGGATCGCGGAGATCAGCCGGCGGCCGTCGCCACCGCCGGACCCGCCGCGCCGATCCCCCGGGAAGGGCACGACCTCGGCGGCCCGACCGTCAGGCCGCACGGCCGTGCCCGGCGCCGGAGTGGGCAACGGGGTCGGCGCCGGCATGCTGGCCGCGGGCGCCGGCTCGATGTTCAGGTGCCGCTCGGACGGTGTTGGGGCACCCAGCGCCTGCTGGACCGGTTCCGGCTGCGGCGCGCCGGTCGCCGCCCAGGCCTGTCCGGCCAGCCGCTGCGCAGTGCGTTGCGCCTGCTCAGCGCGCCCCAGCAACAGCGCGTCGTCCAGCTCGACCGGCACCGGCACCACCCGGGCGCCCTGTTGGGCCTGCCAGGTCTGCTCGGCGGCCTCGGCCGTCCGCTGGGCGCTCTTGGTCGCCTCGTGGGCCCAGCGCAGCGCGTACCGCTGCTCGTCGCTGCGTGCGACCGCTGCCCCGCGGTGGGCCGCTTCGTCGGCCAGAACCAGTCGAGCCTGCACCTCGGTCAGGCACATCTGGGTGCGGGCGAGGTGCTGCTCAGCCCGCTTCACCGCGTCGTGGGCCTTGGCGTGCTCGGCCAGGGCGGCGATCTGCTCATCGTCGACCGCGATGAACTCATCGACCCCCAACCCGGCGGCCAGGTGGTCAGCGACGTCGGCGCGCGGGTCGGTCACCGCCGGCAGGAACGTGGCCACCGAGGCCGCGTTCCCGCGGAGCTTGCCGGCGACCTCTGCTGCCCGCTTGTACCCGGCTGGGTCGCGGTCCACGACCACCATGACCTGCGCGCCGGTCAGCTGCTCGGCCAGCTGTCCGAACCCGCCGGCGCCGCCGGCGTTGGTGGTGGCCATTCCCTGCCGGGCCGGGAGCGCGGCGTTGAGCGCCTCGTCGTCCTTCTCCCCCTCGACCAGCCAGACCTGCCGGCCGTCGGCGATCGCCTGGGCCACGGCCGGCAGGTGTCGCAGCACCTTGCGCTCGCCGGTCTTGGCTACCCACCCGCCGCGGCCGTCGGGGCGTCGCTGCTCGAAGGTCTTGTCGGTACCGGCCGGCGTGCGCCACTGGTACCGCAGAACCTCGTAGAGCAGGTCCCCGTGCTCGTCGACGTAGTCGTAGGTGCGGGCCAGGTGCTTGGCCCCGGCCTCGGGCGTGGCCTGCTCAGGATCGGTGGTCACTCGCTTGGGCAGCGGGCCCAGTCGGTTGCCCTGGGGTGCCACGGTGCGCCGCGGCGGGGCGAGCCGATGCGTGTTGCGGGGCGGCAGCGGCTGATCGAACCGGTCGACCAGGGTCAGACCAACCGCCTCGAGCAGATCCCGTTCGGAGGCCTGGCAGGAATGGCAGTGCAGCTTGGTGATGCCGCCGCGGTCAGAGAGCCAGTCGATGGACAGGCTCGGCTTGCGGTCCTCGTGCAGCGGGCACTGGGCCTGGACGTGGCTGGCGCCGCTGCGCTTGACCCGGCTACCGGCAGCGTCCAGCGCGCCCCAGACCCGATCCAAGGAGGATCGGGCCGGCGCGGGCATCGCGTTGGCGGCAGTCACGAACAGAAAACCTCACCAGGTCGATACAGCACAGGAACGGGGTCGGGGGTAGCGGCGATCGCCGCGACTGGTTACCGCTGACAGAAGGTGAGGGATGCGCAGAACCGACCCTGCAGGCGGTGCCGCTCAGTGACCGCGACCGAGGACATCGCGGTGGCCGGCGGACGGCAGGAACGCTTCATGTGAGCTCCAGTGGGGGTCAGGGCGGGTGGTGCCCGCGATCCTGACCCGACCCCCCACCATCCCGACGCCCAGACGTCGAGGCCCGAAGACGCTAAGACACCGAGGTGTCTAACTATCTAGATGGGAAGATGGTTAGGCGGAGTGCGACACAACCCCAACATCACCCGGCAGAAGTCTTCCGCCTGAACGTTGGTGCTGCATACTGGAGACACAACGCACCCGGGGTCACCCCGGGCCAGCTACATAAGCGCCTCGCTTCTTTCTCGGGAGTTGGGTTGTTGACGAGCGATGAGCCCCCCACCGGTTGGCAGCCAGGGGGGCTTTTCGCTGTCCTCGATCAGGCGCCGAGTGGCAACCGATCTTGGTCTGAGCGGTCCTGCTGGTTGAGCTTCTTGAGCCGATCCGGCCGCGGGTGCGGCAGTGCGTAGCCCTCCTGCTCAGCCATCTTCATGGCCACGTACTCACTGAGCGTGACGCCAGCTTCTTCGGCCCGGACCTTGAGGAGTTCCTGCAGGAACAAGGGCAACCCGACGTAGTTCCGATGCCGGGGGCCCCAGTACGCCGGACGGGTCTTGTAGGCCAGACCGATCTGCTCTAAGACGCTCATGGGTGGTGATCCTGCCCGGATTTTTCAACCAACACGTTGCGACACGCCGTGAGAGCCCGGTCAGCTCGCCGCGGTCAGCGCCTCCGAGGTAGCCGCCCGCCGCGCCGCGGTCGCCCGCATCTTGGCCAATCGGCGCAGTGAGGTCGGCGAGAGCACCCGCCCGCTTTCCGAGTACGCCAGGCCGGCCCAGATGACGCTACGGGGGTTGTACGCCGGCCGCCGGGGATCAGCCATCGGCCACAGCTCGGCCCGGCTCTGCTGGCACCGAGCCAGGACCGGGCACTCCTGGCAGGTCCGCAGCGCCGAGAACCACCCGCTCACTCCGCCCTGATCCAAATCCCACAACATGGGGTCCTGTGCACACGGACCCCGCCAACGGTCGGTCACGCCAGCGGCGTCGGAAGCTTCTTCGAGATGGTGAAGGGACACGAGCGGAACTCCTCGGTGCGTACGGCTGCTGACCGGATGAACCCTCCGCATGCACCTTCGACGTTCCGTTGCCCCAACAGCACGCTGCGCTCCCCCGACATGGCCTCTGGGGGCAGCGTCCGCCGGCCGCCCGGTCACGTCCACGCAGGTCGCCGGGGCCAACACCGGACATCCAAGCGAGCCTGAAAAAAACTTTGCCGCGATCGGCTCAGTCGACGATGTTGGGGACCGCCTGCAGTCGCGGACGGGGACCGGACCGCCGGAACTGCTCCGGTGCCCAGTGGCTGAGCGGCAAGGACCACACCCAGGCCGGCCCCTGCTCCCCGTAGCCGGCTGCGATTGCGCTGACCGCGGCCTCACGACGCACGGTCAGCTCATCGACCAGCAGGGTGCTGTCCATCAACCACCGCTGCACCAACACCGTGCCGAGCACCGAGACGTCGGGTGTCTCAGGCGAGACTGCCCGCACGAGCTGCACACACCGGTACGGATCCACGACCAGGACCTGCTCGGCCATGGACAACATGCCGATCTTCGGCCCGAGCGGGGCCGCGCCGAGCCAGCCCACCCGTGCCGGCGCTGCGCCGATCGGACATCGGATGCTGCCGCCGGCCTCCACCACATGCGCACGTCCCGCCAGGAGCACGGCAGCCAGCGCGATGAGGAAACCAGCGGCGGGATCTGCAGGTATCGGTACGTCGTCGTCGACCACCTCGGGCAACGGCCCGTCGCCGAGCCTCAACCGGGCCCCCACAGACAGGTAGGCCGGGGTGTCCTGGCGGTCCCGCCGTTCCGGTCGCGGCAGGAGCCGGCGCATCGTCACCGCATGGACGGCCACCAGCTGGTGGTCGCCGGCGCCAGCAGCGTGCTGCAGCTGTCCCCACAGCTCGAGGGCGATGCTGGCGAGCTCGGCGTCCAGCTGGGTCCGGACCAGCAACTCCCCCAGCACCCCGACCTCCGCCATCAGGTCTGCGACGACCTGGTCGTCGAGAGCATCGGCGGCGGCGGTCAGCTCGGTGAGCGCGAAGTACAGGCCGCGAGTGATCGATTCGGGCGCCGCCGCGGTGATGGCCGGGAAGCCTTGGTGAGCCCACTGACCGACGGGATGAAAGGTCCGGTCGACGTGCAGCACTGGCCGACCGTAGCGGCAGGCGAGTTCGAACGGTTCAGCGCAGACCGATCGTGCGGCGGTCACGCTCAGGGGCACCCGCACGTCCGGTTCTGCGGGCATACCGGCGCAGCGAGGTCGGGGTCATCGGTGCCCCGACCTCGGAGTACGGCACGGCCGCCCAGATCACCGAGCGCGGATTCCCTGTCGTCGGCCGGTTCGGGTTCCCCTGGGGGTAGAGCTGGTCACGCAACCTCGAGCACTGCTGCAGCACCGGGCAGTCCAGGCACGTCCGGATCGCCTGCAGCCACTGCCCCAGCTGGCCGGCGTCGAGGTCCCACGCGCTCGGCTGAGCCGCACACGGCACCTTCGTGGATCGATCGTCGGTTTGGTGGTGATCGGTCTGATCGTGATTCATCTCGGCAACTCCCCCTCGGCTGACAATCGGCACGGTCACAAGACCCGCCTGCGCGGATGTTTCCGTCAAGACATCTAGAAGAATATACGGCTAGACGGCTAGATGACAAGACATGAAGAGAAGTAGACGCCTTCCGGTCCAGACGTCCAGCTGTCCGGCTCGCAAGATGGGCAGAGATCAAGACGGTAAGAGGACCAGGCGGCCAGACGGCCACCAGTCAAGACGGACAGAGGTCGAGGCGACCAGACGGACAGCAAGTGAGATGGCCAGATGTTTCAGACCCCAACACGACCCAGGGGAGCGCCTGTTGGGCCACTGGTGGGCGGTGGTCTGCCGGTCGGCGCTCTCCTTCGTCGGCTTGCCCGGCAGCCTATCGAGCACCGCAAGTGGTAGTGGATGTTGCCGTTGAGGATCAAGATATCTAGACGTCTTGCCGATCAGACAAGTAGAAGCATGGCCGATCCTTACCGTCGCGGATCACAGGCCCGCAGTTTCCCGGCCTGACTCGATGGGGTTCGGTCGGCCGGCCACTCCTGGAGCAACTGGAGAGGCCTGCTAGTGGCTCAACTTCACGCACACGCCAGCGCCGCTCGGTCGTCCCGAGCTGAGCCGCCGGCAGCACCGCACGCCGGTCAACGCCGGTCGCCGGTTCCGCGCTGGTGTGTGCTGGCTGCCAGCTTTATGGCCCTGACCCATTGGGCAGTGACGGCCTTACCGATGTGGAGCCCGACCCAGCCTTCGCTCCAAGCGCCGGCCCGCACGGTCGCGTCGGTACGAGGACACCTGGGATGGATGCCCGCCGCAGCGGTCGGTCTGGCCCTGGCTGCGGTGACGCTCTGGGCCATCGCGCGGTGGCGTCGCCGCCACCGCGCCGATGAACAGCGAGTTGAGGCCGCCGCCGCGGCGGCGTTGAAGGTACCGGTCACCACCATCCGATTGCGCCGTGCGAAGTGGGCGCACGGACACCTGGTGCAAGGGCTCGTCCAGTACGCCCGGGGGACGGTGCTGGCCGACGTGTCCGCAGACCTGGCCGTGACGCTCGAACCGTTCGCCGCCAAGCCGCTGACGGCGCAGTGGCAACGCCGGGGGGACTGCTTCCTGCTGGCGCCGCGCCCGTCGCGGCCTGCACGGATCGAGGAGAGCAACCCCTCCGTGCGAGAGCTGTTCCTCACCTTGGAACACCTGATGCCCGGCGTCACCGTCAACCAAGTCCACACGCAGGTCGACTGCCTCGACAAGCTCGTGCAGTTCGTGGCCGTCTACCCCCGCACCACCCGCGACATCGGGGACGGCTTCCGCCTCCGCGTTCAAGCAGTCCTGGACGCCAAGGCCCCCTCACCCAGTGGGTATTGGTCCCTGCACTGGGATCCCGCCCGCAGCCAGGTCACCATCAAGCCCAGCATCCCGCTGCCCGTCACGGCGCCGTACCCGGTCTCGGGTGAGCGCACCGACGAGCTGCTGTCCATCCCCGTCGGGCTGGGCGCCGGCGGCGTCGACCAGTTCTGGATGCCGGCTCGCCATCCGCACATGCTGATCGTCGGCCCAACCGGTACGGGTAAGACGATCTTCATCAACGACATCATCATGGGCGCCATCAGCCGCGGCTGGAAGGTCGATCTCGCCGATCCCAAGGAGCTGTCCTTCCGGGGGTTCGATCCCAAGGCGCTGCGCCGGCTCGGGCGACCGGTCTGGCCAGGCATCGGCACCGTGGCCACCACCGACCGTGCGATGGAATGCCTGATCGACGACGTCTACCAAGACGTCCGGCGCCGGTACGAAGCGTTGCGCGAGTTCTCGGTGACCGAGGAGCAGCTGCAACCCCGACTGTTGGTGATCGACGAGGCCGGCGAGCTCGTGGAACGGCTCAACGCCTACCAGGGGTCCGAGGCCAAGCTGCTGGACCTGGTCGCCGAAGCGGTCGCCGACGGGGGGGACGGCGACTCCATCATCAAGCCCAAGGGCACCCGCAATCCGGAGCTGACCAAGATCTGGTCGATCCTGCGCCTGGGGCGCCAGTGCCGTGTCTACGTCGTGGTGGCCACCCAGCGGCCCGACGTCAGCTTCATCCCCGGTGAGGCGCGGGCGAATCTGGCCAGCAAGGTCGGGTTGGGCAAGCTCGACGGGTATGCGCTGGAGATGGTGTTCGGCACTCGCGCCATCCAGCAGCGGGTCGCGGACGTCACCATCGACCCCGTCACCGGTCAACGGATCCGCCAACGGATCTCCGGCCGAGCCACGGTCGACCTCGGCGGCGGTCCGATAACAATCCAGGGGTACTGGGTGCCTGACCCGGCCAAGGCCATCACCGGGGAATTGTCCGAGGCTGACGAGGAGATCATGCGTCGCCTCCAGACGGTCACCAGCGCCCGCTACACCAGCGCGGTCCGAGCGTTCTCCAGCAAGCCATTGCCCGCGGCCAGTGGACCCGAACCGTCGGTGGTGCTCACCAAGCCCAGCCCGGTGGGGGAGCGGTCCGGTGCTGTCGAGTCCGACAACGCCGACGTGGCCGATGAGCCGGCGGCCGGCGGCTACGTGCGCGCCGATGCGCTGGACCTCGAGCATCTGGTCCTGCTGGAAGTCGACCGCACACTCACCGCGGTCCGGATCACCGAGATCGAACCCGACCCCGACAGTGACGACGAACTCCAGATCACCTACGAAATCGCCGAGGGCGACGAACGAACCGGCCAGATCGGGGTCACCACCCTAGGC
>JBBSAM010000069.1:0-7691 GCA_038252255.1 Acidimicrobiia bacterium
AGCGTCAGATCGGAGAGGCGTTCAGCTTCCAGTCGAGCACGCGCACGGCGTTCTGGACGAAGTTGCCGGACGAACCGCAGATCAGCATGAGGCCGCCAGTGATCGTCGGGCTCTTGGGCAGCCCACCGTCCCCGGACGCAGCATTCACGATGCGCGCGAGCGGGTAGACCGCAACGATGCTCGCGATCGTGAACGACCAGCTCGGCCACGAACCAGACACCAGCGGCGGCGCAGGACCGCTGGCCGGAGCCACGAGGATGGTGCCTGGAGGCGCGGGGGATGACGTGATCATCTTGCTGAGCAGCACCACGATCGTCTGGTCGGCTGCCGCGCTCCACACGCACCGAAACTGGTTCGGTTTTGGCACCGAGTACGTGCCGAGAGGCAGCGGGTTCGCCACGTCGCCGATCAAGAGGATCGAGTAAACGCCGGGTGCGCCGATCGGGTCCATCTCGACCACGAGGTTCCCGTAGGGCCTAACATTCGGGCCGATGGGCACTGACTCCGGGGCCAGAAGCTCCACAGTCCATTCCACGCTCGCGAGCGCCGAGAGAAGCAGTGGCGCGGAGAAGAAGTGCCCGAGGATGGCCTTGTTGCCAGCCCCGCCACCGTTGTAGCTGCCTGCCGGATTCACGTCGGCGTGTGTCTTGAGGATCGGGTTAGGCGTGGTGTGGCTTTCCACGGACGCGCCGTTGACCGAGTGGTCACGCCGATCAGGAACGATCCCGCCCAAGCCCAAGCCCGCGCCCCCGCCCCCGCCCAGTAGTGCTGCCCAGACCATCACATCACATCCCCCAAGGCATGAGCGACGCACCGCGCGACGCGGCAAAGAACTGGCGGACTTCGAGCGGGTCCATCGAGTACGTGTTCACCTCGGGGCCGCGCGGAGGTGTGATCGCGCGAACGATGCCGCTGGGGTCTACGTAGGTCACGGGGATGGTCTGTCCGTTCGACGCGCGAGCTCCGATGACGCGAGGTCGCCCGGTCTGCGCTGCGATCACCTGAGCCGCGCGCACCGCGGCGTTGTACAGGAGCCCGGCCTTCTCACGCACGAGGCGCTCGGGCGGGCTCACGAAGAAGATGCGGTCCCACAGCGGGAGCACGCAGCCGTCTGGGAGCACCTTCGCGACGCCCTTCTCCGTGACCAGCGCAACAGGATCCCAACGACGCTCGACCTCGCGGCGCACCGCGTCGGGGAAGCCCGACGGGATCACCGTGTTGCTCGCGATGGCCGACATCCCGGAGTGCCGCTGGTTCGTGACAGGCGGCACCGGCTTGATGCACGTCGGGCAGCCGCCATACGAACGCTGGCCGCAACGCACGCCGATGTCGCGAGCTCGAAGCAGCCAGCACGGGCCGTTCTGCAGCGCGCACGCATCCGTCGCGACCTGCAGCGCCTGGGCCCACGAGACGTACTCGCGGAGAAACCCCGGCACAGGGTACGGCCGCGGGGAGATCGCAATCGTGTCGCCGGCGTAGCCGGTATCACTGGGCGAGTAGGTCCCGTTGCTGTACGCGATGAGCTCTTCGTCCGTCACAGGGGTCACCCCTTCGGAAGGAACGGCTTCGCGACCTTCGCGATGGTGCGACGGAGACTCAGGCCCTTGCTGATCTCAAGCAACGACGCGAACGAGAACTGCTTCAGGTTCTTCGAGTCGGTGCACTTGCGGTGCAGGATGATCGGCACGGTGCCGCCCATCGGCGTCTTCTCGATCGCCTCGAGGTTCGGCGACATCATGCTGAAGGGCTCGCCGCACCCCCAGCAAACGTGCGCGCCGTCCTTCATAGCCACGACGCAGATCCGTCCATCCTTCTCGGAGTAGACGGTGTCCATGTCGTCGAGGAAGTTCGACTTGCGCGCCTTGAGCACGTCGTCCGGCGTGACGCTGATCACGACTGCGTCCCGAACCAGCCCCAGGCGAACGCGCCAGGAGCGTCCGCAGCGGCCAAGATCTGATTGTTGGGTGCAGCGGGCCCCGAGGGCAGCATCGGCTGCTGGCTGATGATCTCCGCCGTCTCTCCCGCCGCGAGCGTGCGCGCGAGAGCCGGCTGGCCCGCGAAAGCGAGCACCACCTCGATCGGAGCCGCCGTCGAATTGCTGATCACGATCGTGATCACCTGCGGATAGGGCCCGCCCAGACTTGCAGCCGTCCCATCCAGCGTGTGCAGCACCGCAACGGGGAGGCCCACGGGAAGCGACAGGGGCACTCCGAGAGCCGGGGCACCGTTCAGGGGTCGTCGAGACATCGTCATCGGGGGAACCTCGTAGAGGGGAGAGGGACGGAAGAGATCAGCGGACGCCGGTGTGGCGAACCTCGATGAGGATGTCGAGATGGATCGATGCCGGTGCACCCACGATCATCACGAAGAGCACGAGCACCGGAACGCCCGTGTCGAGCCCGAGCCCGGAGTCGATGCCGTCGAGCACCACCCTCGAGAGAACCGGCTGGAGCGCCGTGAGCGCCGCGGCCGAGGCGGTGTCGAGCGGCTGCACCGTGACGTAGGTGTTCTGGCACCAAGTACGCGCGCTGATGTCTTGCTCGGTCGGGCTGAGCCCGTCGATCGCGACACCGAGCCCCGGCACGGGGGCGTGCGGCGAAGCGCCCGCCAGCTGCGAGTCGTCGAAGTCGTGGGACGGCAGACGACGGCGTGCGTTCGCCAGATCGATCACATCCGCGAGCGCGAGACGGATCTCAGAGTAACCGCCAGGCGTTCCCGTGTCCGAAGAGAACGTGCCGTTGTCCTTCGGGAACGTGGCGATCGGGCCCCCGAGGTCCACGGGGCCCGTGAAACGGAGAACCTGGACGGAGCCGTCGGGCCGGTTGGAAGGCTGAAGCACGCGGTATCTCCTCCGATATGGGTATCGACCTTGAACTTCTACCACCTCCCCCAGCCCGGCAGCAAGCAGAAGCCCGTGGCGTGCCCCACTGCGTAGTGCTTTTTGCCAAGTAACCGCTGTCTCGTCTGTGCTACGGTCCCGTTCGATGGCGCTCCCGAGCATCACGATCGATTCCTTCCGCAGCTATCTCCTGGCGATGAAGTCGCCGGCGACCGCGCACAAGTACGCGTCAGGTGCGGAGCGCTTCTTGGCTTTCCTTGCTCGCAATCGCCTCGTCGTGGAGAACCTGCCGCCGGGAATCCTGTCGCACTTCGCCGAGAACATGATCCACGAGGGTCTGAAGGCGTCGTCGGTCGCCGTCTACGTCGCCGCAGCGCGCAAGTTCCTTGAGTGGCTCCGCGCGCACGGCCAGACGAACCTGCCGAACCTGGCGCGCGTCGATCTCCCGAAGGTCGAACACCAGCTGCCGAACTCCCTGAAGCAGAGCGACCTGCTCATCCTGCTCTCCGCCGCCTCGAAGCTCCAGGAGCCCATCCGCTCCGCGCTGCTCCTGATGCCCTTCTGCGGCCTCCGAGCGCACGAGCTCTGCACCCTGACGCTGGACTCCATCTCGAAAGTGAGCGTCCCGGCACAACCCGGCGCGCCAAGCGCGGGTACCTACGTCTGTTTTACAGTTCGTGGAAAGGGCGGGAAGGTAAGAACTGTGCCACTGCTACTAGATGGCACACCTCTACTCGTCAGCTACCTCGGGAACTGGCGTCGCCGGGTGTCTGGAAAGTGGCTCTTTCCGTCGCCTTCGCTGGGTGGGCGTCCCATCAGCGAGCGGACCTTGCGGTGGCACACTCACAAGATCCACAAGCGTCTGCCGCAGGTGAAGCGGCTCACGACGCACACGTTGCGGCGCACGTACCTCACGACTCTGCACCGAGCGGGTCTGGACATCCCGACGCTGACGCGGATCGCAGGGCACGAGAGCGTGCAGACGACGATGAAGCACTACCTCGAGATCCGCCCCGAAGACATGACGGGCGCGGTGCACCGCACTGGCGCACGCCTGGTCCCGACCGGCCCCTACGCCGCCACCGTCGAGAAGGCAGGCGCGACCGTCCACGAACTCCTGGAACGCATCAGAAAGGGTGAATGATGTCTGTGAATCACGATGTTGACTCGGTCCTCTCAGGCCTCTCGCCGGAGCTCGCGGGGGTGATCTCCGCACCACCGGCGTTCGAGCCCCAGGCGGTTCGCCAGCCGAACGTCTCCGAGCAAAGCTCCGCGAAGAAGTCCGCGGAGGAGTTCTCGAGGGCGCAGCAGACCAGCGGCGGGCTCTCGCGGAAGTTCGGGGCCCTCGCGCGCGCCGTGCCAGGTGCCGATCGAGTGCGCGTCAGCAAGCGCATGCAGAACGGCACCATCGCGTTCGTGCAGGAGTACCGTTTCCGGGACATTCAGCACACGGGCGACGTCGAGGTGTTCCTCGCGCAGTACGTGCAGCCGGTCTACAAGGGCGGCGAATACCTGCTGCGCATCGTGGACAGCACGAGCAAGGAGTGGGACGCGGGCAGCGTCTACCTCCTCGATGCGCCCCAGGCGTCGCAGCAGGAGAGCACCGCGTCGATGGTGCGCGATCTCGTCCAGCAGCTGCAACCCGCGCCGCAGGAAGACCCGCTCGAGGTCATGCGCCGCGCGCAGGCCTTCGCGAAGGAGCTCAAGGGCGGAGACGGAGGCGATCAGACCGCCATGATGATGGCGATGATGATGCAGCGGCAGAACGGACCCGATCCCGCAACCCTCGCCGTGCTCGAGCGCCTCACGTCGAAGATCGAAAAGCTCGAGGGAGCGCAGGCCTCGCCGATGCCGATGCTGCCGCCGATGGCCGCCCCCGGCCCAAGCATCACCGAGATCATCACCGCGGTCACCGGGGCCATCGCCGGTCTCGCCACCATCCTGAAGCCCGATCACGGACCCTCCGACGCGATGCGGCCGATCGAGCTCGTGCAGCTGGTCACCAACGCGCAGTCGCAGGGCGCGAGCGCCGCGAACGCGCAGAACGACCGCCTCATCGCACTCCTCGAGCGCCGCTCGCAGGAGACCACACCCGTCGCATCCCTCGAAGACGAAATGGAGAAGATGCGGAAGATGACCGAGTTCGTCCGCGCGTTCTCGCCGCCGCAGCAGAGCGGATCACAGACGTCGTTCTGGGACGCCATGATGGCCTTCGCGAACAACGACAGGTTCGCCAGCGGCATCGGCGACGCCATCCGCGAACGCGCGAAGCCGCAGCATGTGCAGACGTCGTCTCGCCCGGCGCAGCAGCAGCAGCAGCCCCAGCAGCCCCAGCGCGCGCTCCCGCAGCAGGCCGCAGCACCCACCACGCCGCCCCCGTCGTTCATCCCTGGTTCGCCGCAGCCGGAGCAGGCCGCCCGAGATCAGGAGCCCGCCGCACAGCCCGCCCAGGCCTCCCAGGCCCAGGAGCCCACCCAGGTCTTCATCCCCGACTCGTTCAAGCCGTTCTGCGAGAGGCTCGACGCGGCCGCGGCGGCGGAGCCGTCGGACGACGGCATCATCGCCACGCGCACCATCGAGGCGCTCATGGAGATCTACAAGCTCGCGCAGTTCCGCCCCTTCGTGGTGGACCTCCTCGGCTCGATCGCCGGCGGCGAACAGGAGAAGTCGATGCGCGGCCTCGGCGGCTGGCTCGGTCTGCTCGCGAAGAACGACTGGATCCAGCGCGACTCCGGCCTCGCCGCTCTCCGCGTCCTGCGCGAACAGTGGGACGTCGTGCGCGCCGGCGTGGAAGGCCTGCTCAAGGAGATGGGCGCTGACCCGACCCCCGCAGTCCGGCCACCCGCACAGGCCTCGGAGACAGCCCCCGAAGCCCCAGCGGTCGCCCCACCCGCTGACGTTCCCGACTCGTTCTACGAGGACCCGCTGGCGAACAGCCAGCAGCACTCCCCGGTGTGACTAGTCACTTCGCGGGCGGGCGTCCGAGCTCGATCAGGACGCCCGCCGCGAGGGACGCCAGCATCCCGAGACCGAAGGTCATCATCAGATCGAGGCCTCCCCCCTGCGGGGGGCAGGGCGCGCACAGCGTGCCCAGGGGGCGGGAGGTTCGAGGTCGTGGTCGACGGCGCTTCACCTTGGCGGGCATGTGACGCTCTTTCCGTAGAGGTAGGCGAGGCCCGCGAGGGCGGCGGCGAGGCCCACGGACTTCGCCGTGTACCACCAGACGAAGTAGTCCGGGTTCTGCGTCATCGCGCGCTTCGCGTCGCCTGACCAGGAGCCGAGGCGACGGGGGCGCGAGATGCGCGTGGGGAGGCGACGGGAGGCCATCATCGACTCGGTGTCTTCGCGGTGGTGTTGATGTTGTCGCAGTCCTCGTCCCAAGAGAGGCTGACGCACCGTCAAGGACGCACCTCGAAGATCCTCTTCTCGGCGATCATCGAGTCAGGCGCGGACCAGCCGGCCTTCACAGGCACGGAAGCGTCCATCGCGATCCAGCGGTTCCCCGCCTTGCCCTCGGGCCAGATGTGGTCCCAACTGGGCGAGTTCTTCGTGCGGATGACCACCATCCGGCACTCGCGGCCGATGGACATGAGCGCCGCGCAGCCCAAGGAAGCGACATCGTCGCAGTCCGCGGTCTTCAACTGAAGCGTCCGCGCGGGCGTCTGGTACCCATCGGCCCCGACAGGGTCGCTCGTGTAGCGGACGGACCTGCGCATGCCGTCGTGGATCGCGACGATCTCCGCAGCTGCGTCCTTCTCAGGAATTCGCCACTGCCCGCCGTTGTGGTTAGACGGGTTCGCGTGCTTGCGCGTGATCTCGTTCCGCGCCCAGGCCATCACGCGAGGGTCGAGCCTGCCCTTCACAGCGTGGTCGATGATGACCGCCAGACGGTCGTCGAGCGTCTTCACGGAGCGCGTCGTCATTCGCATCGTGCCCGCCATCGTTCGCACGTAGGGCCCCTGGTGCATCAGCGGCGGCAGACTCCGCTGCGGCACGCGCGTGATGGTCGTCTTCGGCCCGCGGAGGCCGCTGTTCAGCCGCGAGGCCCCCGTGGTGAGCGTCCGGTAGCCGAGCACGACGCCCGCGAGGCCAAAGAACACTTCGCCGAGGTTCATCCAGGGAGGCTACCACGCAGCCCCGCGCGCGTGTAGTATGCGAGCCCATGGACGACGCGCACCGCCCGAGCTCCGACGACGAGAAGGCCGTCGTGATCGCGCACGACATCGCGCTCGAGCTTCTCGAAGCGCCGCCCGAGATGCGCTCGCGGATCCTCGACGCGGTGCGCTCGCTCGTACTGCGGCCGCTGAATCCCACCGACAGCTGACGGACGGACGATCACCCGTAGCTCAGTGGAAGAGCGTCCGGCTGTTAACCGGGGGGCCGCAAGTTCGAGTCTTGCCGGGTGAGTGACGACGCCGCACGAGCTTGCGCACGCGGCGTAGAGGCCCCCGAGAGCCGCGTCGCCAGGCTGTTACCCTGGAAAGGCGCGGGTGAGCTCACGTCGGCATCTCCACACGCGAGCTCTCGAGGAACGCGACGTAGTCGTCCTCCTTCAGGAAGGCATCGCCGCCCTGCACGAGCCCGAGCGCCTTCTCACCGAAGACGAGCGTCTTCAGGTCCGCCCCGAGCCAGCCCTGGAACGTCCAAGGCTGCTCCTGGAGCATCGCGACCCAGTGCACGCGCGCTTCCTCCTGCAGCGCCTCCGCAGAAGCCACGTCGCCCCCCTCTAGGAAGGGCTCGGCGCGGTCGAGGATCTCGTTCCACTCCCGCAGCCGCTGCAGCGCCATGACGGCGTCACGAGGGCGCAGGACGGACGTGCGCTTGCCGGAGACGGGGTTGATCGCGGGGGTCA
>JBBSAM010000070.1:0-7530 GCA_038252255.1 Acidimicrobiia bacterium
GCAGCTCCCAGTTGGGAACCGGATCAAGCAGTCGGCGAACGTGTATGAGTACGACCCTCCGTATGGGTGGCTGCTGAGCGAGCTCACGACACCACAGCCGTACGAGCCATGCTGACCACCCGCACAGCCGTCCGTGCCGGGCTGTTCGCGGCCGCTGTGACAGCCACTGTGTTGGCCGCGCCGGTGGCCTTCGCCGCGGACACCGTTGTGTGCGCAAACCCGGATAATTTGCGGAGCTGCAAAATCGTCGTCGATGCCCCAGCACTCGTGGGCGGCCGCAACGGGGGCGGGGCGGGGGCTGGCTCAGGGGGTGGCGCGGCCTCGCCGCCTGCCGCCGGCTCGGGATCTTCGGGCGGGTCCGGTGGTGGCGGCGCGGGGGCTCCTCTCGGGGAGTGTTCTTGGCGGGTGCTGTCTCCCGATCCTCCGGCGAGCGACAGTAGATGGGGCGGAGCTGACCCGGCGACGAACTCGCTGATCATGAATCCCTGCAACGGCCCGGGGCAGTTCGCGGTTGTCCCATCGGGTGACGCACCTGGTGCGGCGCCGGCCCCGGCGCCGTTGCCACCGCCTGACCCGAAGGTGTTGGCCGCACAGGCGATCGGGCAGTTGAGCGCACCCCAGCCGCGGGCGACTGTGGCGCCGAGTCCGGATCGGCTGGCAGTGAATCTGTGGTCGTGGCTTGCAGTGGACGATCCGGGCCCGGTGTCTACCACGGTGGATCTGCGTGGGGTGTCGGTGACGGCGACCGCTGAGCTGTCCACGGTGACGTGGGTGGTCGGTGAGCCGACCAGCATCGAGCGTGGCGGAGCACCGATCGCCCAGGTGACGTGTGACGGCCCGGGTGTGCTGCCGCCGGCGAACGTGCGTTTCGACCAGGAGCCGCGTGCGTCAGGCGCGTGCGGCTACCTTTACCGGTTCATGTCGACCGGGGCCCGCACGGGCGGTGTGGGGCGGTGGCCGTTGACGGCAACCGCGACCTGGGCTGTCACGTGGACTTCGAACACCGGCGCATCAGGTACGGCCGAGATCCAGTCGCCGTCGGCGACGACGTTGGTGCGGGTGGGCGAGTACCGCACCCTCGGCGGCTACGGCTCAGGGAGATGAGTGTGGGCATCAACGTGAAGATGATCGGTCAAAAGCACAGTGGCGCAACCGCAGCTACGCCGCCGGCCGCTGAGGACGAGTCGTCGCCGGAAGAGGCGTCGGCGCTGCAGCGGCCGGTCACCCGCGGAACTGCCGCACCGGTGCTGCCGATGCCGAAGCGGCGAGCCCGGTGGGGACTGCTGGCGGCGGGCGTGCTGGCCGCGGTGGTTTTCGCGGTAGGGACGTACACGCTGGTGGCGGGGTCGGGGGAGCGGACCGGTGTGGTTGGTTTGGCCGCCCCGGTGGCGTGGGGGCAGGTCATCACGCGAGCCGACCTGGTGGAAGTCCAGCTGGCTGCTGATCCGGCGCTCCGGCCGGTGGCGTGGTCGCGGGTTGATTCGATGGTTGGACAACGTGCTGCTGCCGATCTTCCGGCGGGGACTTTGCTGACCGGGGACTCCGTGGAAGCCGCAGCCGCGGTTCCGGAATCGGGTCAGGCCCTGGTCGGTGTGCAGGTCAACGGCGCGCAGGCCCCCACCACGCCGCTGTCGGCCGGCGACCGCGTTGCCCTGGTGCACACCAGCGGGACGCAGGTCGGTACCGATGTACCGGCCTCGCGGTCCTCGTCGACCGCGTCTGAGCGCTGGACCGGGACGGTGTTTGCAGTGTCTGCCGCGGCGAACCGCGGTGAACGAACCGTGGACGTGCTCGTCGACGGTGACGACGCAGATGCGCTGGCGCAGGCATCCGCGGCCGGCGAGGTCGCCATCGTCGTGCTGCCAAGGAGCTGACGTGCTGATCGCGATGGCGTCCGGGAAGGGCGCCCCCGGGACGACGGTGACGGCCGCCGCGATGGCTGCGGTGTGGCCGCGGCGCCCGGTGCTGCTCGTGGAGGCGGATCCCCGTGGCGGGTCGCTGCTGTACGGGATGGGTCAGGGCGCAGTGACCGGCGGGCGTGGGCTGCTGGGCTTGCAGCTGGCCAGCCGTCGCGGTGGCGGGCTGTCCGCCGCCCTGCTGGACCATGTCGTGGAGCTCGAGGAGTTCCCGCAGACCTGGCTGGTGCCCGGGCTGGACGCCTCAGCGCAGGCGGCCAGCATGTCCTGGCCGGAGCTGGCCCGTTTCCTGGCGGGCCTGGATGAGCAGTACGACGTCATCGTGGACTGCGGAGCCGTGCCGACATCGGAGATGCCGCAACCGATCTGGGAGTCCGCCGACCTGACGGTGGTGACCACCAGGTCGACGATGGCCTCTGCGCACTTCGCCGAGGACGCCGGCGCGTTGCTGCGGGCTGACCTGCAGACCACCGGACTGGGCGTCGACCGGTTGGTGTCGGTCGTGGTCGGCCCAGGTCGGCCCTACCCGGAGAAGGACCTGGTCACGTTCTTGCAGGCAGTCGCGCCGGTGATCGGGACGGTGGCGTGGGATCCCGCGGCGGCAGCCGTGTTCTCCGACGGCGCCCCGGTCAGCGGAGTGCGCCGGTTTCGTCGGTCACCGTTGCTGCGATCGGTCACGGAGCTCGCGGAGCGGGTCGGTGCCCGGGCGCAGGAACTGCGGGCGGCGCAGCCGGCGGCCGTGGCTGAGCAGCCTGCAGCACCGGTGGTCACGTTCTCACCGACGGACACGGTGGTTGCACCGCGGCCATCACCGGGCCAGTTGAGCGGGCAGTGGGGCTCACTGGACCGATCGCTGATGCAAGCGGCCCCGGTCCCGACGTCGTCGTTGAACGGTCACAGCAAGGGGTCTGCCTGATGGACAAGTGGACGTTAAGCACCGACACGGACGCTGAGGCGTCGGCGGCTGGAACCGACGTGGACTGGAACCTCGTCGGCCACATCAAGGACCGCGTCAATGAGAAGTTGAGCGGGGCCATCCGGGATGCGGCCAAGCCGATGTCGTCCGAGCAGCAGCAGCAGCTCGCGCGGAGCCTGGTCGTCGCGGAGTTGGAGGCCGAGTCGCTCGAGCAGGCTACACACGGCAAGCCCTTGCTCCACAAGGGCCAGGAACAGGCCCTGCGCGACGCGGTCTTCAAGCGCATGTACGGCCTCGGTGGCCGGCTCGATGCGATCATGGACGAGGAAGCGGTCGAGGACATCCGCATCAATGGCACCCGGCCGGTCATCGTGAAGTTGTCGAACGGGCGCCGGGAGTTCCGGGCGCCGATCGCCGACTCGATCGATGAGCTGATGACCCTGCTCACCCAGATCGCAACCCACAACGGCGGGAACAACGCCCGCGCGACTTCATCGATGCGACCGTGGCTGAACCTGCGTCTGCCGGGTCAGGCGCGTCTGGCCGCGGTGTGGGACCTCACCCCGGCCCCGGTCATCTCCATCCGCCGACACCGCTACGTCGACGTGACCCTGGAGCAGCTGGTCACCATGAAGATGCTGTCCCGTTCGATGATGGCGTTCCTGCAGGCGTGCGTGATCGGCGGACGATCGATCCTGGTGGTCGGCGCGCAGGGAGTCGGGAAGACGACGCTGGTGCGCGCGCTGTGCCGATGCCTCGAGCGGGGCACCCAGATCATGACTTTGGAAACCGAGTACGAGTTGTTACTCGACGAGCTCCCCGGGGACCTGTTCCCCGGACTGATCGCCGTGGAGTCCAGACCGGGAACCGGCGAACTGGACGGCATGGGTCGACAGGTCGGTGAGGTGACCTTAGAGGACTACTTCCCGGAGTCACTGCGGCAGGGGGTGGATAGGTACATCTTCGGCGAGACCCGGGGCGCTGAGGTGTTCGCAATGTTGCAGGCCATGTCCCGGGGCCAGCGCGGGTCGATCGCCACGTTCCATGCTGACAGCGCTCGAGCGTCGTTCGAATCCCTGGCGGCGCTCATGTCTCGCCACAGCGCCAACTACAACCGGGAAGCTGCGATGGCGCAGATCGGCATCGCCCTGGACATCGTGGTGTACCTGGACAAGGAGGTCCTCGCCGACGGCCGCGAGCGGCGGTTCGTCTCGCAGATCATCGAGGTGGGCAGCACGGTCGAGAACGTGACCGAGCTGTACATGCCACGCAGAGACCCGAACCACCCGGACCAGGAGGACGAGCGGGATCCCCGCGGCTACCCGGTGAGCGGAGCCCGCCCGGCCGACCGCAAGTGGCTGCGGCGGGCCGGTTTTGACTCCCGGTGGCTGGAAGAGGAACTCGGCGGATGGGATGAGCCGTTCCCGCCGATCTGGGGGCTGGAGTGACCGGCACCGCACTGCTGGCCGCGATCTGCGCGGCCGGATTCGTCGTCTCCCTGGTGCTGATCGCTGTCGGTGTCCGTGGCCGGCGGCCCGAACCTGGGGTGTTCCGTCCCAGGCAGCCGCCGATGCAGCAGATCCGCGGGGTCGTGTCCGGCCGCGGCGGCCGCATCCTGTTGGCCCTGGCCGTCGCCGCAGTCGTGTGGGTCGTCACCGCCTGGCCGGTCGCCGCTGTGTTCGCCGCCCTGATCGCAGTGGGCGGACCGTACTTCTTCGGATCCGGCCGGGAGGCCAAGCAGCGCATCGCCCGGCTGGACGCACTGGAGGAGTGGACGCGGCGCTTGGCCGACACGATCGCCACCGGCGTCGCTCCGGTCCAGGCGATCGTCCGCTCGGCGGCGAACGCACCGCGGCCGATCGCAGCCGAAGTGATCGCGTTGGGCAACGCGCTGGCCACTCCCCGGCTGGACCGGCAGGCTGCGCTGGACGCGTTCGCCCGGGACGTGGCCGATCCGCTGGGCATCCTGATCGCCAAGGCCCTGAAGATCGCGGTGTCGGCGACCGGGTCAGGTCGGGTCACCGACGTCCTACGCGCGCTGGCCGAGGCCGTCTCCGAAGCGGTGAAGGCTCGCCGGCACGTCGAGGTCCTGCACGCCGGGCCCCGTCGTGAGTCCCGAACGATTGTCATCGTCGAGGCCCTGTTCCTGGTCGGTGTGATCGTGCTGACCGACTACGCCGAGCCGTACGGCACCGCCCTGGGCCAGCTGGTGTTGGCCGGCATCGGTCTGGTCATGCTGCTGGCCCTGGTCCTGCTGCGGCGGTTCTCCCAGTCGGCTCCGCCGGTGCGCACCGTGGGCGGTGCGGCATGAGCACGATCGCGGTCATCCTCGGGCTCAGCGTGCTGGGCGCCCTGGCGATTGTCGCCCTGCTGGCGGCCCTGACGCCGCAGCGCAGCGATCTGGTCTCTGCGCTGCGCGCACCACGCACCCCGATACTCAGCGCCGGCCCCGTGGTGGCCGTGACCTTGCGTGAAGGACGCTGGCGACCGTGGGAGCAGTGGCGTCGGTGGGCTGAAACCCGCCTGGCCGCGGTCGCATGGCTGCGGGCGCCAGATGTTGACCTGAACGTCCTGAACCTCTCGCGCGGCACCTTCCTGCTGCTGCAGGTGGGGGCGGCCCTGCTCGGGTTGCTCGTCGGGCCGCTGTACGGGGCGGTGTTCGCGGTTCTCGGGGTGCCCGGCCCGATCGTGATCAGCGGAGTCGTCGGGCTGATCCTGGCGGTCGTGCTGTGGATAACGGTCGGAGCCGTGGTGCATTCCCAGGCCCAGGCTCGCCGCCGCGTCATGCGGTACGCCATCTGGGAGTTCCTGGTCGTCGTCGCAATCCGCCGATTCGCCGGCGAGGCCATGGGGCAGGCGCTGCTGCGCACTGCCGCCGATGACACCACCTGGCCGTTCCGGGTCATGCACCGACGCATGCAGACCGCGGTCCGTGGCGGCTCCTCCGAGTGGGCTGGGCTTTCCGAGCTGGCCCACGAGTTCGGCGTCGAGGAACTGACCGGCCTGGCCGATATCGCCAAGATCGGCGGCACCAGCGGCGGCAGCGTCTACTCCACGTTGATGGCCCGCGCCCAGTCGCTGGGCCGCGAGCTGCAGGTCACCGAAGAGGAGCAGGCTGTCGCAGCCTCGAGCCGTCTGGCGTTCCCCAAGGTGCTGCTCACCAGCACCCTGGCGGCGTTCCTGCTGTTCCCAGCCCTGCTGCGGCTCTTGCAGTGACCCGCCCCCCAAAGACCGGCAGCTTCCGCCCGGGAGGTTGTCTCACCCAGCACCACCGAACAGAAGGAGACAGGCAGTGATCGACACCGCATGGAACGCGTTCCAGGACAAGATGATCGAGCTTGCCGAGCAGGAGCGGGGTGACGGCGGCGGCAACGGCCTGACCGCGATCCTGCTGACGGTCGGCGGCGTGCTGGCTGCTGGTGTCGTCGTCGCGGCCATTGCTACGGCGGTCAGCAGTAACACCGGCAACCTCACGCCCTGATCACTGTGGGCTCGCAGCAAGGAGATCGAGGCGTTTGGCATCACGACGGTGATGCCGAACACCTCAGTCGCGCCCCTGCTGCCAGCCGCGCCGCGCGGAACAGCATCAGGATCACGTCCCGGCTGCGTCAGGATCGCGGCGACGGAGGCGGCAACGCGCTCGTCTGGTTGCTGGTCGTCCCGGCCGTGCTCGCACTGGTCTTCCTGGGTGTGCAGCTCTCGCAGACCGGGTTCGCGCGCAGCACCGCCCAAGCGGCAGCCGAAGCCGGCGTGAGGGCAGCGACCTCGGTACCGGCTGATGTGTCGCGAGCTGCCGGCGCGGCCGAGGCGTTTCTGGCCGCCAACGCCAAAAGCTACTTGGAGGGAACCGCGGTGTCAGTGACCTCAACGGGCACATCGGTCACCGTGACCGTGACCGGCACCGCCCGATCCCTGGTGGGTGGTGCCGTCGCCGCTATCGACCAGAGCGCGTCCGGAGCGCTCGAGATCCTCCCCGGCGTGGAAGTCCTCGGATGACCGCCAACCGGAAACAGCGATGGACTCGATGGCGCCAGGATGAGTCCGGCAGCGCCGGCGGCGCAGCCCTGGAGCTGCTGTTGATCGCTCCGGTGCTGATCGTGTTCGCGTTGCTGATCGTGGCCGGCGGCCGCTACTGGAACGGCCAACAGGCAATCGCGTCGGCCGCGGCCTCAGCCGCGCGAGCGGCGTCCCTGCAATCCGGGTCCGACCAAGCTCAGAGAGTCGGAACCCAGCAAGGGCAGGCCGCGTTGGCCGACGTCGGACAGGAGTGCACCAGCACCACCGTCTCCATCGACACCGGCGGCTTCGCCGCCCCGGCCGGGCAGAGCGCAGTGGTCACCGCAACGGTGACCTGCACCGTGTCGTGGTCCGACCTGGCCGTTCCCGGCCTGCCCGGATCCAAGGAGCTCTCCGCGACATCGACCTCGCCGCTGGACATCCACCGAGAGGCGCGGTCGTGAACCGGATCCAGCGCCACGTCAGCGCCGATCGCGAAGCCACCCGCTCGCCGTGGATCACCAACTGGCGGTCATGGTGGCGGTGGCTGCGCCAGGAGGACGGCGAGGGTGGCGGCATCTCGCTGATGGTCCTGATCATGGTGCCCGCACTGGTGATCGCCTTCGGACTGGTGATCGACGGCGGCACGAAGGCGACGGCCCTGGACCGGGCCAATCGGGTCGCGATGGAGGCTGCCCGAGC
>JBBSAM010000071.1:0-6684 GCA_038252255.1 Acidimicrobiia bacterium
CTCGCCGGTGACCATCGACTCATCGACCGAGCTCGCACCCTCGAGCACGATGCCGTCGACTGGCACCTTCTCGCCGGGCCGCACGCGCAGTCGGTCGCCGACTTGAACGGCCTCGAGGGGCACGTCTTCGTCGGAGCCGTCATCCCGGACTCGCCTAGCGGACTTGGCCGCCATGCCCAAAAGCTTCTTGATGGCCTGGCTCGTCTGACTGCGCGCACGCAGCTCGAGCACCTGGCCGAGCAGGATCAGCGTCACGATGACGCCGGCTGCCTCGAAGTAGACGGCGACCCCGCCACCCTCGTCGCGAAAGGACGCCGGAAACACGTCCGGCAAGAGGGCGGCGATCAGGCTGTACACGAACGCCACGCTGACGCCGAGGCCGATGAGCGTGAACATGTTGAGGCTTCGGTTCTTGAGCGACGCAACGAACCGCACGTAGAAAGGCCACGCCGACCAAAGGCACACGGGCGTCGCAAGCCCGAGCTCGACGAACGTCCGCGTTCGCATGGATAGGATCTGGGAGATCGGACGGCCGGGAAGGAGATCGCCCATGGCGATGACGACGAGCGGGGCGGTGAACAGCGCCGCGAGCCAGAAGCGTCGCGACATGTCCCGGAGCTCGGCGTTGTCCTCGTGGTCCCCGGTGCCAGCGCGCGACTCGAGCGCCATCCCGCAGATCGGACAGGTGCCTGGCGCGTCCCGAACGATCTCCGGGTGCATCGGGCAGGTCCACTCGGCCTTGGCCGCCGGGCGAGGCGACACGGGTTCGAGTGCCATTCCACACTTCGGGCAGGAACCGGGCTGAGCGACTCGAACCTCCGGGTGCATCGGGCACGTGTACGCACCCTTGCTCGCCGCCGGGGCCGACGGGGGCTCGTGCTGCGCGCCTGAGAGGTACTTGGACGGGTCGCTCGCGAAGCGGTCGCGGCAACGCGCGCTGCAGAACACGACCTCAGACCCGTTCACGGCATAGCGATGCGGGCTCGTGAGCGGCACCTTCATGCCGCAGACGGGGTCGGTTGCCGTCAGGGCGCCGGGCTCTGGTCGATGCTCGCGATGTTCAGTCTGCTCGTGCATGAATCAGCTCCCCGTTCCTAAGGACTCTGCTCGCGGATGCGTCTGTAGCGGCCGAACACCGCGACCAGCTCCTCGACCTTGCGCTTGCACTCCCGCTCGTCGCCGCTCCGGACGGCGTCGGTCACGCACGTCTGGACGTGGGCGTGCAGCAGGACCTCGCTGACCTTGCCGATCGCCGCCTGCACGGCCGCAAGCTGGTGCATCAGGTCGATGCAGTAGCGATCCGCATCGACCATGCGCTCGACCGCCTGCACTTGGCCGGCGATCCTGCGCAGGCGCGCACGGACGGCTTTCTTCGTCTCGGCGTCCATCATGGCTGTGCTTCTCCTCGCGCATGTCCTATCCCCCCATAGGGTATGCACGAAGTGAGCCGGTGCTAGTGCAGTGCTAGTGCCCGGAGGCTTGGCAGTCGGATCTTCTTTTGAAGTCCCCGGGCGCCGCCTGCCGCGTAAGCGCCTGCCTGGCGAACAGGTGGGGCGTTACCGAGCGGAAACGGACGGCCGGAGGATAAGCCATTCAAGCTGCATATGCGCTCGCGTCATTCCGCCGATAGTGCCTCTTCTGTCGCCTTCCCCCCACGTCCCCGGGAGGGCGTAGACGATGAGGAAGGCGAGGAGGCCGACGAGTAGCGAGTTGCCGAAGTGGAGCACCTTGTCGAACCAGATCGTTCCCGTGTAGAGGCCCGCCATACGACCAAGAGTCATGTCGCTGACCGCACCCCACAGGGCCGCGAGCTCGAGTTCGACTGGTATGTTCGCGAGGCTCGTTCGTGCGAGCAGCGGCGGAGCGACGATCACCGCGATCACCGCGACGCAGAGCAATGCGTAGAGGTACTTGCCTTGCAGGACGTGGCCCACCGCCGTGCCGACGATGAGTACCCGGAGCAACCATGCGACTCGGGTCTCCCACGGGCGCGGACAGTTGCCGCGATCATGACACGGGTCACCTCGATGGGGCATCATGCGGATATCTCCACCGGCGGCGTCGAGGCACGCGCGGGCTTGGTCTGGCCCGCCGCGATGGACGTCCCAGCAACGACGAATCCTGCCCCGCCGATCCCCAATCCGATAGGGCGCTCGGCACGAACGGCGTCGCTGATGCCGAGGGCCCGGGCCCCCGCGCGCGGCATCATTTCTTCGGCTCGTCGCGGACCGTCGAGTCAAGGCTGCCGAGCTCCGCGTGATGCACGACGACCCTCTCGATCGCCGGGTGTCGGACATGTGGGCCAGCCAGATGCGGGATGGGCGTCGTCGTGCTCGGCAAGAATGCTTTGGTCACGCCGAGCGCGGCGTCGGTCTTCTCGATGGAGCGGTCGGCGTTCCTCTCGAGCCCCGTGAGAGCGCGGATGCAGTCGATGTTCTCGGGGATGGTGATGGCCTCGTTGTGCACCTGAAACGTCAGGTAGATCTCCCGCTCATCGGCAGCCAGCGCATCCTCCCACACCGCGACCTCCCACAGGTCGCTGCGAGGTCGGCCGAGGTCGCGCATGAGCTCGATCACGGAGTTCAGGGCGACCAGCCCCTCCGAGGCCCGGACGAACGCGATGCGCGGCGCATCCCATAGCGCGTCGCGAAGTTCGTCCACGCTCACCGGGCGCGTCGTTTCCACCATCGCGAAGTGAATGTGGCTCAGGTTGTGCGCGCCGGCGCTCGCGAGCGTCGTGATGTCGAGGTCGGGAATGACCTTCTGCAGATCAGGCCCCTGGTGGCTCGGCACTTTGGTCTCGGGAATGACGGTGTTGATGATGCCATTGACGTGCGACTCCCACGGATCCGTTGCGCGACGGAACAGAACGGCCCGGGCGCGCTTCACCCAGCCGCGGGAATGGAGTGCGCCCATCACCCGGGAGAGCGCCGTCGTATTGCATGAGACGACTCGGGCGGAGTCGCGATCGAGGGCGCCAGCATAGTTCACCTGCGCCACGAACGAGTAGCCGGCTACCTCGTGCTTCTCACCTCCCTGCCAGACAGCCTTCACGCCTGCCGCTCGGTAGCGCCCGCGGTTCTCTGCGCCAACACGCTTCGGCGTGCAGTCCACGATGATCTCAGCGCCAGCGATCAGGTCGTCAAGCGTCCCCACGACCGGGATGCCGGCCGCTTCCATCTCGGGGCGTCGATCGAGATCCGATGCAAACACCGAATAACCCCGCTCCACGGCAACGCGGATGCGGTAGTCGTGGACCACGTCCGCAACCCCCACGAGCTCCATGTCATCCTGGAGTGTTACCGCGTCCGCAACGCGCTTGCCGATGACCCCGTAAGGGCCCGTGAATGGACAAATCGATCGATGATCGCGGTGGAGCCGCCCGGATGGCGAGGCGCGAGGAGGGAGCATACCCGTCGGTACGCGACCGACGAGCAACGAAGCCAGCCGGGATGGATCGGCCGCGAGGGCGAGCGAGTTGTCCATTCACGGGCCCTAACCGTTGATGCCGACGCGTACTCTTCGAGTCACGGCGTCCTCCGATCTGGGTTCGCGCCAGGTTCGGTGCGGTCGTTCGGCGCGTGGCAATCGGCATCGGAATGACTGCGTCCGCCCGCTTGCTCGGGCTCGCAGCAAGGCGTGCTCGTCTTCGCGAACGCCGGGGTCACGGGCGCCATCTCCTCGCCGAGTCGACTTTTCAGAGCGGCGAGGGCCTCGGCCGGACTCTCCACATAGCGAAACAGCTCCAGATCTTGGGCGCTGATCATTCCGTGCCGAAGCAGGGCGTCGAAGTTGATGATCTCCTGCCAGTAGCTTCGGCCATAGAGGAGGACCGGGATCGGCCGAGCGATCTTCTTCGTCTGGGACAAGGTCAGGATCTCGCAAAGTTCGTCGAGGGTGCCGAAGCCGCCGGGGAACGCGACCATGCCGCGTGCGAGATGGGCGAACCAAAGCTTGCGCGTGAAGAAGTAGTGAAACTCGAACCCGAGCCCCGGCGTGATGTACCGGTTCGGCCGCTGCTCGTGAGGCAGTCCGATGTTGAGCCCGATGGTACGCCCGCCCGCGTCGGCGGCTCCCCGGTTCGCGGCCTCCATGATTCCGCCGCCGCCGCCGGAGCACACGATGAAGCGATGCGCGTCGCACGGGAGCGACAGGGACCACTCCGTGACGAGGCGGGCGAGCTCGCGCGCCTCCGCGTAGTAGCGCCCGAGCGGCCCATTCTCGCTCAGCCGTGCAGAGCCGAAGAACACGATCGTGTCGTGAACCCGCTCCCGCTGAAACGCCTGCAGCGGCTGGAGGTACTCGGCCAGGATACGCAAAGGCCGGCCGTCCTCGCTGTCGAGAAAGGCATCGTTTCTATAGGCGAGGATGGGATCGGAGCTCATGGAGGATTCCTCGACTCTCTCGTCCACGGGCCCCCGAAGGGGACCACCTCGCCCAACTGTCTGGGCAGGCTGATCGATCCGCTCGCTGTCCGGTGCAACGGCTGGCTTCCTTGTCTTCTCGGCACCGCCGAGTTCATCTGCCTTCACGTCGGCTCCTGCGTTGCTCGCGGCTGCCATATCCCCGCTGCTTTTCACGACGAGGAGGGTCGCTGGTTGGTTGCGCGATCGGCCGGTGCCCCTGATGGGAGGCGTTCTGCCACGTCTAGGCGCGCCGCACCGATCCGGTTGTCGGCCATCCCGTAGTAGACGTCGATGCGATCCGGCGAGCCGAGGTCGTCGCGCCGATCAATGCCGGTGGGGAAGACGACGTTGGAAACCGCTCCCCGCCGCTCTTGCGGCAGCAAGGGCGTCAACACCGGCTCCTCCGAGCGGTAGAGCAGGACGTGCGGATGCTCCTTCGAGAGCACCATCACGCCAGCCGAGTAGCACAGAGGGCGTTCGTCACCTTGCGGATCGGGCACCTCGCTCACGCCGTGGTAAACGATCAGCCAGCCATGACGAGTGAGGATGGGCGGAGTGCCACCGCCGATCTTCAGCATCTCCCAGGGCGACACGGGGGTCGCGAGCCGGTGATGGGAGTTGAACAGGCCGAGGTGATGCGGTTCGAGGCCATCCAGGGCCATCGGGCAGTAGGAAATCCAGATGCTCTCATGATCGAGATCCACCTCTCGGGGCGCGCACTGGCAGGCGGTTTCCTCGGGCCGAGTGCCGGGGAAAAGTGGTCGATGGAGGATGGCCAGCTGCATTTTCCCGACGTGATTGGGAATGGCGAGGGGAAAGAAACTGGCGTCCTTGTTGTCTACGTGGACGAAATCGATCCCGCGATACGGCGCAAAGGTCGCAAGCCCCAGCCGCTTCCAGTGAAACAAATCTTCCGATACGGCGATGGCGATCCGTGGACCGATGGGTGAGAGCGCCGTGTAGGTCATGACGTAGCGCCCGAGCCGTTCCACGAAGGTGATGCGCGGATCCTCACAACCCCCTCGACCGTCAGCTCGCAGCTCGTAGTCAGCCTCCGGCTCAAGAGCAATGCCGAGCCGCTCGACGCCCGAAGGATCACCGGCTTGATTGAATCGCACGCGCACGATGCCGATGCGCGAATAATTGCCCCGCGCAACAAGCCGGGGAAAGAGATACAGGTGACCGTCTGAGCCACGAACGGCCGCCGGATTCAGGACGCCCTCGATCTCAAGCGGATTGCCCGGTTCCGGTTCCATGATCTGCCCAAGACGCTGCAACTGAAAGCCGCTCATCGCCCCTCGTTCTCGCGGAGCCCTGTGTGTCCGACGCGTCCAACGCACGCGAGGATCGCTTCAATCACTCGCTTCGACTCGTTTGGATCTCTGACCTGGATCGACTCGACACCTGCTTCCTTCGCTGGATAGTCATTCCCACCAGGGAACAAGGCATCCCCGATGAAAAGCATTTCATGGAGCCCAATTCCAAGAGTGTCTCGGAGCTTTCGCATGCCGTAGCCCTTGTCGATGCCGAGCTTGGTGACATCCACAGAGGTCGTGCCGCCCAGGCGCACAGAAAACCCTGGGATAAGTTGCTCGAGGCGAGCCTGCATCTTCTTACGCTTGGCGAAGTCAGGATCCCATTTCTCCTTTTCTTCGATGGGAGCCTGCTGCCCCAGCGCAGAGAATGTGATCTGGCTTCCCCGATCTTCGATCTGAGCTCCCCACGTGGTTTCGATCCGCAGGTCCGACGACTCGACGGTTTCTTTCAACGAATCGACGATTTGTTTCTTCTCCTCGTCGGAGAAGTTTTCCGCGTAAAGCAGTGTCCAGCCCGAGGCGTACTGGAAGAACTGCGTTCCACATGTAGGAAGGAGCGACAGATCCCTCAGTCGTTCGTCATGGGACAACTGGGATAGCAGTTGTGTCTCGAACTGTGGCCAGCCGCCGCCGGATATAACCGCCACCTTGACGACGCGCAGCAGAGCACCGAGCAGCGTCGCCATCTCGGGATCGAGAGATGCTTTGCTTTCAGCAAGCGTGCCATCCAGGTCGAAAACAATGAGCCTCTTCACTGGGGCACACTCGATCAAGCTCGGCGCTGGGCGTGAAGCACCGCCCTCGCTTTCCCAGCGAGCGAGCGGCGCGCTAATGTCGGGAACATCGCGCACAGCGACGGCCGCGTGCGGGGCACGCGGGTTCGTCCCAGTGGGCTTGGTGTCACTGTCCGGGAGCTCGGCGTGACGCAGGCGGAGCACCTCTTTCAGGATTGCGAGATCCTC
>JBBSAM010000072.1:0-6635 GCA_038252255.1 Acidimicrobiia bacterium
AGCGCGTGGAAGTTGAAATGGCGCTCGAAGCCAGCGCGCTTCTGCCAGATGCCGAACGCGTGGCGCAGCTGGCGCGCGGAGAGCCGTCGCCCGAGCCGGCTCACGAAGATGGGCGTCGTAGCGACGAGCGTCTCCCCGGCGCGCTTCCTGCCGGCGAGGAGCTTGTCGAGCTTCGCGCGCACGACATCGGGGAGCAGCACCTCCTGCGGTGCGGGGTCCTCGCTCGCGCGCTTGAAGACGCGGAGCGCCAGCCGTCGCTTCGCATGACCGCTGTCGTCGAAGACGTCGCCAACGTCGAGCGCAAGGATCTCGTGCTCCCGCAGCCCGGACCCGAGGGCGAGGCTGTAGATGACGTGGTCGCGCCAACCGTCGAGGCGCTGCCCCGTGAACTTGAGCAGCAGGCGTTGTTCGCCGTCGGTGAGCGTGCGCGCGGGGCGCGAGATGGTGTCGGCGTAGGCGGTCATGGCGGCTCTCCTTGTCGCGGCTCGGCGCGGCGGACGAACCCATACAGGCTTCCGTTGGCGACGAAGGCAAGGTCGTTCGGGACCTGCGCACGGAGGCCGGCATGACGCTCGGGATCGTGAAGCGCACGGAGGAGGAGTTTGCGGACTGGCTCGGCACCGAGTGGGGCTTCGCTGAGGGCCTGCTGTCGTACGACGACGAGCCGATCGCGCTCGAGCAGTACCAGCTCAACTTCCTGCAGAACCGCTCTCGGTTCCGCTGGGTCACCAAGAGCCGCCAGGTCGGCTTCTCGTTCCTGTTCGCGCTCGAGGCGCTCGCGCGCTGCCACTTGCGGGAGAAGCACACGGCGGTCTTCGTGAGCTACAACCTTGACGACGCCAAGGAGAAGATCCTCGTCGCGCGCCAGGTCTACGAGGAGCTGCCGCTCGCATACCAGAAGCGGCTCATCGTCGACTCGAAGACCGAGCTTTCGTTCGAGTCGAACGGCACGAACAAGCGGCTCTCGCGCATCCTCTCACATCCGTCGAAGGCGCCCCGCGGCAAGAAGGGCGACGTCTACCTCGACGAGCTGGCGCACTACGTGAACGACCGCGAGGTGTACCGCGGCTCGACGGCGCTCATCCTCCGGAGCAACGGTCAGCTCACCGGCTGCAGTACGCCTCTCGGTCGACGCGGCATCTTCTGGGAGATCGCGAACGAGGAGCTGCGGAAGTACCCGCACCACATCCGGCAGCTCGTGCCGTGGTGGCTGTGCCGATTCTTCTGCGTCGACGTGAAGGCGGCGGGTGCCGAGGCGCCGGACCTGCCGACGGAGGAGCGCGTCGCAAAGTTCGGGCGCCCGACGCTCATCGAGCAGTTTGACTCGCTGCCGCTCGATGACTTTCAGCAGGAGTTCGAGGGGCGCTACGTCGACGAGACGTACAGCTTCTACCCCTACGAGCTCATCCTGCCGTGCACGAGCGACGACCTGGTCCTCTGCGACGAGCCGACCAGCGTGCGCGCCCCCGAGGGACGCATCGTCGCGGGCTTCGACGTCGGCCGCACGCGCGACCGCTCCGAGCTGGCGGTGTTCGAGGAGATCGCAGGGCGCTTCACCTGCCGCATGCTCAAGAGCTTCGAGGGGACGCCCTTCGCCGAGCAGGAGGCCGAGCTGCGGCGTCTGCTCGGCACGCTGCCGGTCGCCAGGCTGTCCATCGACCGCAGCGGTATCGGCATGAACCTCGCAGAGAACCTCACGCGCGACTTCCCGCAGGTGGTCGGCGAGAACTTCACCAACGAGGCGAAGGAGCGCTGGGCGACGGACTTCAAGATCCTCCTCCAGCGGCGTGACGTCACGATGCCCCGCGACCGCGAGCTCGTGGCGCAGGTCCACGCCATCAAGCGTCGCGTGCTGCCTTCCGGGAAGGTCAGCTTCGATGCCGAGCGCAACGCCCGCGGCCACGCCGACAAGTTCTGGGCGGTGGTGCTCGCGTGCCAGCGGGAGCGGCAGGCTGAGCGACCGAGAGGCGGCGAAATCGGCGTGCGGGTACTTGGATAGGTTCGCGTCGTCGCCTTACCCTTCGGCTCCGCTCCGCTCGTCGCGGTGGTGGCACCGAAGGGGCGAGCATGACCGAACGCAAGACCGCACTGGCCAAGAGGGCCGAACCCGCGACAGCAGAGGTCGTCGTACTGCCGGCGTCGGCAGCGAAGGCCGACAAGGCGCTCGTCGAACGCGCGGTCTCGCACATCCGCGACGTCGTCGCGAAGACCGTCGCGCGCGGCCTCGACGACGTCGGCAGCTACCTACTGCGCGAGTTCTACGACGACGACCCCGCGCTCTATCTCTCGGCGAGTCCGAGCAAGCATGCCTCACTCAGCATGCTGGTTGAACGCTGCGAGTCCCTGGAACTCCCCGTCAGCCGCACGTTCCTCGCGAACGCGCTCCGCATGGCTGCTGTGACCAAGCAGCTGCCGCGTGCGGCCGCCTTTCACAAGCTTCCTCCCAGCCACCGCGTGGAACTCCTGCGCGTGCGCGCGCCCGAGAAGCTCGAGCGGCTCGCCTCGAAGGTCGTCGAAGGCAAGCTCAGCGTGCAGAAGCTCCGGACGCTCGTGCAGAAGGAGCAGGACAAGAGCAACGAAGCATCGGGCCGCGGGCGGAAGCGCTCCCCCGAGGTGCTCAAGGCCATCGAGCGCTGCCTCCGGGTGTTGCGCGATGAGGAGACCGGGAAGCTCCTGTTCCACCGCAGCGACGTCGCCGAGCTGACAGACGAGCAGCAGGCGCGCGCGGACGCGGCGTTGAAGTCGCTCGAGAAGCGGGTCGCCGAGCTGCGTCGCATTCTCGGCTGACGTATCGTTCTCGGGAGAGTTCCGACGTCGGAACAGTTCCTAGCTAGCTTAGCTAGCTAGCTAAATTTAGATGCATGACCGGTCCAGCGCGACGGCAAAGTCCCATCGGATTGATGGAACGCGTGCATCAGATCGAAGGAGAGATCTGCGCTCAACGTGCGCACCGCTTTCGCCCCGGTGTGGCGAAAGCGCTCATGCCGCCATCGCTCGTGCAGGCACGGCGTCGCCGCGCATGCGGCCGGCGTAACCACGAGGCCACGCGTCTGGGTGCCACCGTCACCCTCGTGGAACATCCTTTCCATCCGACGGAACGTTGTTTCCACTCGGCGGAACGCTCGGCAACGCCTCCTGCGCTCCGAGACTGAGTCGCGTCCGTCAGCAGCCAAACGGAGACCTTCACGAGAACTCCGGCGTGCTCGGACTCGTGGGCTTGGCACCGGCTCGCTTCGTGCATACCCCATGGGGGGATAGGTCATGCACCCGGAGAAACACACCCATGATGGACGCCGAGACGAAGAAGGCCGTCTGTGCGCGCCTGCGCCGAATCGGCGGCCAGGTGCAGGCGGTCGAGCGGATGGTCGATGCGGATCGCTACTGCATCGACCTGATGCACCAGCTTGCGGCCGTGCAGGCCGCTCTTGGCAAGGCGGCCGAGGTCGTTCTTCGGGCTCACGTCCAGAGCAGCGTCAGCGACGCCATCCGGAGCGGCGACGAGCGGGACTGCACTCGCAAGGTCGAGGAACTGGTCGCCGTCATCGGCCGCTACAAGCGCATCCGCGAGCAGTGATCGCATCGGGAGCAAGGAGATAAGCCATGCAAGAGCAGACTGGACACCACGAGCATCGATCCGAGCCGGCCACGCCCATGGGGACCGATCCAGTCTGCGGCATGAAGGTACCGGTCGGGAGCACGTACCGTCATGCGCTGAACGGATCAGAGTCCGTCTTCTGCAGCGCCCGCTGCCGCGACCGTTTCGCGAGCGACCCCTCGAAATACCTGTCCGCCGAGAAGCACGAGCCCTTGGTCAAGCGGCCGAAGACACCGTCCGCCAAGGCAACGAGTACGCGTGCGTACACGTGTCCGATGCATCCCGAGGTTCGGGCAGACCAGCCGGGCTCCTGCCCGAAGTGCGGAATGGCGCTCGAGCTCGTGTCGCCTGCCGCACCGGCGAAGGCCGAATGGGTGTGCCCGATGCACCCCGAGATCATTCGCGACGGGCCGGGCAGCTGCCCCATCTGTGGCATGGCGCTCGAACCCAAAGCCGGGGCCGCGCCTCAGGAAGAAGAGAGCCACGAGCTCCGCAACATGAAGCGGCGGTTCTGGTTCGCGGCAGTGGTGACCGTTCCCCTCGTCGTTCTCTCCATGGGGGACATGCTGCCGGGACAACCCATCTCGCACCTGCTGTCAGCTCGCGTACGCACGATGATCGAGCTGCTCCTCGCGACGCCCGTCTGCACGTGGGCAGCCTGGCCGTTCTACGTGCGGGCAGTCCAGTCGGTGAAGAACTTGAGCCTCAATATGTTCACGCTGATAGGGCTCGGCGTGAGCGTAGCGTACCTGTACAGCCTCGTCGCCGCGCTTTTACCCGGCATCTTCCCCGCATCGTTCCGTGCCGAGGGCGGCGAAGTGGCCGTGTACTTCGAGGCAGGCGGCGTCATTGTCACCCTGATCCTGTTGGGACAGGTGCTCGAGCTTCGAGCGCGCAACGCGACGGGTACCGCGATCAAGAAACTCCTCGGCCTCGCTCCGAAGACGGCGCGTCGGCTCAAGGACGACGGCTCGGAAGAGGACGTCCCACTCGACGTCGTGGTCGTTGGCGACCGCCTGCGGGTCCGTCCAGGCGAGAAGATCCCCGTCGATGGCATCGTGCTCGAGGGTGCGAGCGCCATCGATGAGTCGATGGTTACCGGGGAGCCGATCCCTGCTGAGAAGCACGAAGGCGACCGCGTGGTGGGCGCGACGGTGAACGGAACGGGAGCGTTGGTCATGCGCGCCGAGAAGGTCGGCAGCGAGACTCTGCTCTCGCGAATCGTAACGATGGTCGCTGAGGCACAACGCAGCCGAGCACCCATTCAAAAGCTCGCCGATCTCGTCGCGGGATACTTCGTTCCCGTCGTCATCGGCAGCTCCATTGTCACCTTCGTCGTGTGGAGCCTCGTCGGCCCAGACCCACGCATGGCGCACGCGCTGATCAATGCCGTTGCCGTCCTTATCGTCGCTTGCCCGTGTGCCCTCGGCTTGGCGACTCCCATGTCGATCATGGTCGCAACGGGCAAAGGCGCGACGATGGGAGTGCTCTTCCGGAACGCCGAGGCCATCGAGGTCATGCGAAAGGTCGACACGCTCGTCGTCGACAAGACCGGCACGCTTACCGAGGGCAAGCCGAAGCTCGTGTCCGTGGTGCCCGCGACGGGGTTCGAGGAGAATGCGCTCCTGCGCCTCGCGGCAACGCTCGAGCGCGGAAGTGAACATCCCCTCGCGGCTGCCATCGTGAACGGGAGCGAAGAGCGAGGCGTCGACCTGGGCGAGGCGACCGGGTTCGAAAGCGTCACCGGAAAGGGCGTGCGCGGAAACGTCGACGGCCGTGCCGTGGCACTCGGCAACCTCGCCCTGATGACCCAGCTCAAGATCGAGCTCGGCGGCCTGGCCGAGAAGGCCGAGGAGCTTCGCGTCGAGGGTCAAACGGTGATGTTCATCGCTGTCGACGGGAAGCCGGCTGGTTTCGTTGGTGTGGCCGACCCGATCAAGGAGAGCACGCCTGAAGCCATCCGCGCGCTGCACAAGGAAGGCATCCGTATCGTCATGCTCACCGGCGACAGCGAGACGACTGCGCAAGCCGTCGCGAAGAAGCTCGAGATCGACGAGGTCATCGCGGGCGTCCTCCCCGACCAGAAGGTGGAAGCCATCAAGCGGCTCCAGAAGGAGGGGCGCTTTGTGGCGATGGCGGGAGACGGCATCAACGACGCGCCCGCGCTTGCTCAGGCGCAGGTCGGTATCGCGATGGGAACCGGAACCGACGTCGCGATGGAGAGCGCGTCAGTGACCCTAGTGAAGGGCGATCTACGGGGGATCGTCCGCGCTCGCCATTTGTCGCGGAGGACGATGCGCAACATCAAACAGAACCTGTTCTTCGCGTTCTTCTACAACGCCGCCGGCGTCCCGATCGCGGCGGGAGTTCTCTACCCGTTCTTCGGGCTGCTCTTGTCACCGATGATCGCGGCAGCCGCGATGAGCTTCAGCTCGGTGTCTGTCATTGGCAATGCGCTCCGCTTGCGGCGCGCGAACGTTTGAAAGGAAAGACACCATGAAAAGGTTTGCCATCATCGGGTTTGCAGTCGGAACAGTGCTCGCGGGCTGTGCATCGACGAGCGGCGCCCGGAGTGAGCCCACGACGGGCGCTGCCTCCGCGCCCGCGCATCAGCACGACCACGGAGACGGAGACCAGGCGACCATGATGGCCGGGATGTGCCCGATGCAGGTCCCGGGCACGACGGTGGCCGCGACCGAGGTCGATGGCGGCATCGGACTGTCGTTCACGACCACGACCGGCGACGTCGCGGAGCTGCGGCAACGTGTGCGCCGCATGGCCGACATGCACAACCAGCCTGGCGGACACATGATGATGGGAAGCCACGGCGCACCCGCGCCAGGTGCAGGCGCCGAACATCAGCATGGCGCCCAAGCCGGCGCCGGCCACGGCGGAATGATGATGGGCGGCGGGATGATGCCCGCGGCGACCGCCTCTGTGGAGGACATCGAGAGCGGCGCCCGGCTCATCCTGCAGCCGAAGGATCCCGCGCAGCTCGGAGCGCTGCGTGAGCACGTCCGCATGAAAGCGCAGCGGATGG
>JBBSAM010000073.1:0-6571 GCA_038252255.1 Acidimicrobiia bacterium
AACGACGACTAGATCGGCTCGCAACACGCGGGCGATGGCCTTGGTGACGGTGTCGTCGGCGCGGTGGCGGCGCAGGAGGACGCCGAGGTCTTCGAGGGTGAACCACGCCACGCGTAGTCCTTGCTCGACGGCGTGTTGTCCGAGGGCCTCGAGCAGGAACGTCTTGCCGGTCCCGGACGGCCCGCACACCACGAGGTTCTCCCGGCGGTGGACCCATTCCAGGGTGCGTAGTGCCTGCTGTGTGGGGGCCGGGATCGAGGACGCCGCCGGCGACCAGGCTTGGAAGGTCTTGCCGGTGGGGAACCCGGCCGCGGCGCGGCGGGTGGCCAGGGCGGAGCGTTCCCGCCCGGCGGACTCCTCTTTGAACAGGGCGCGTAGGACTTCGACTGGTTCCCAGCGTTGGGCTTTGGCGGTGGCCACGACCTCGGGGGCGTGCCGGCGGATGTGGGGAAGCCGCAACCGGCGCAGCAATGCTTCGAGGTCCTCGGGCAGCGGCGGCGCAGCCGGGACCCCCAGGGTCGGGACCGGCATGTTTTCCGGTGGTGTCTTGGTCCGGGGTGTTGCGCTCACAGCCCCGCCTCCTGCTCGTCGTCGCAGGGTTCCTCGATGGCGGGCGTGCCGAGGGCGGCCCAGCCGCTGGTGCCCTGGGTCAGTGACCCGTCCTCACCGGCGCGGTGGGTCGCGCCGTTTTGGGCAGTGGCTTGGTGGTCCAGGATCGAGGCGAGGTCCCCATGTGCGAACCGGGCATGGACCGCGGCGTGTCCCAACGCCTGGTCGACCTCGGCCGCGCTGAACAGCTTGGACAGTGTGACGGCCTGGGCCATCTTGACGCGGACCTTGGTGGTGCCCGCGGCGGCGGCCTCGGTCAGCCACAGCCGGGCACCGTCGCCCAGTCCCAGGAACGCGGCCTCGGACTCGTTGCGGGCCTTAGGGATTCGCCCCAAAGCCCCAGCCGGTGCCGGCGGGAAGTGCGCGTCGTCCAGGCGGGGACTGCCCGGGGTTGCCCGCCCATGCCGGGCGACCTCGACCGGGCCGACCGATCCGACGTGGACGATGATGACCTGCTCGTCGGCGCCGGCGCCATGGACCCGGACCCACACGACCTGGCCGAGCAGGTGGGACGGTACCGAGTACTGCCCGCCGTCGAAGGCCACCGTCGGGGTCTTGGCGGCCACAGTCCTGGTGACCCCGAACGCGACCGTGTGCGGGACAGCCGGCACCGGATGCAACCGGGCCTGCTCTTCGGCGAGCATGTCGTCCGGGGCGCGGCGGGTGACCCGGTGGACCCGGGCGTTGACCTCACGGCAGAACGCCTCGCAGGCGGCTTCCAGCTGCGCGAACGAGTCGTAGGCCTCGAGCAGGTTGGTGTCCTTGGGGACCAGGTCAGCCTTGGCGACCTTGACCGTCGACTCGCTACCGCCCTTGCTGGCAGGGTCGCAGGGCTCACAGGTCAAAATCGTGACCGAGTAGTGCCTGGCGAAGGCAACTATCGCCGGATTACGGATCGCGATCCCGGCGATGTGCCCGGTCGTGACGGTCTTCTCGTTGTCGGTCAACAGGTACGTGGGCGCCCCGCCCAGGCGGCGCAGGGTCACGTCCAGGGCTGCCATCACGCTCGGGGCGGTCTTGTCCCGGATCGCCAACACCACCCGGAACCGCGACCACGCCAGCCATGCACAGAACAACGTCGTCTTGGTCCCGTCGATGACCGGCCCGTCGCCGAAGTCGTATTGAAGCCACATCCCGGGCTCGGTGACCCACGGCCGGTGGACCCGCACCCGGCCCAGGCGGTAGTTCTTCTTTACCGCCGCGACCGCCCGGCGGGTCGTGCGCTCCGACCCGGTGAAGCCCAGCGCCACGAGCTTGTCGTGGGCGACGTCGGCGCGGAGCTTGCCGTTGGAGCGTTCGATCCACTCCTCGACCTTGGGCAGGAACTCATCAATCAACTGTGGGCGGACCAACCCGCGATCGGCGACACCGCAGTCTCGGGCGGCGACGTACCTGGCGACGGTGTGATGCGAGACCCCGGCAAGCTCACCGGCATCACGCAACGACCCGGTCAAATCAAAGGCATCTAACATATTCATGATCTCCTCGGCAGACTTCACGGTGTGTCCCTCCTGGGGGCGGTAGGCGCTTCAGCACCGCAACCGCACCCCAGAAGGGGCCTCAACCGCGGGACGCGGTCAGGCAGACGGAATCGTGTCGGGCAGATCTCATGTCCGTCAGCGGGCAGTTTTCATGTCCGCCACCGGGCAGCTTCATGGCCGTCTCCGGGCAGTTTCTCGTGTCCGCTGTCACCTACCGGGCTGACGAGGTCTATATGGCTTTCGAACTGAAGCAGAACCGGCCAGACCTCGCCCAAGATTGAGCTGGCATCAGAGCGTCCAATTTGCGGTAACCGCGGCGCCCAACGCCCCGACTATGGCGCTGGTAGGCAGCCCAACTACGAACCAGTTTTGAGGCCTTTGGTGGTCTGTCGGCTGGCAGCCGATAACGCGGCACCCGCCAGAACTGCACCGCCCGCACCCCACGCATACCAGACACCCCGGTCCCAGTAGGGCTTGGCCGCAGCCTGGCAAAGCACATCGCCCAATCGTCTTGCCTCCGGCGACACTTCGGCCCAACCCGCTGGGGTCCCATGTCCGGGGCGAAAGCTGTACACCCGGGCGCCGCATAGCTCGCCCGCTGACGTCAACGGAACGTGACTGCCCCACGACCACAGGGTCAAGGCGGCGAAGACCGCAGCCAAAATCAAGCTCGCCGTCCCCAACCACCGACCGAGCGACTCCATGCGGACAGCATGCACTGCACCCGGACATCGTGCACGGCGGGAAGGTGCACTCTCAGGCGCGGACAGTGAACGCGCAAAAAGCGTGCGATGGCACGGTCGCTGCCTTTTCGTCCTTGATGCCTGGCCCCGGCCCCGGCACCAGACCACTTCTCTTGCACGCTCCAATGCCCTGCCGCTACTTTGCGAGCCTTAGCCGGATCGAGTGTCAGGCGGTAAGTCGTGTTTGCTTCACTGAACGAGAGGCACTCACAGCGCCGAGCCCCAACCATGGAGAACATCGGCGCTGCAACAGTCGGGCTCCTCATCGGCATCCTCTTCGGCACCCGCGTCCGCCGAGCCAGCGAGCCCGAGAAATCACCTGAGAGTCGTTCATCAGGGTCGGCGGGCTGGAAAGGAGGACAGCCCAGCCCACCGATGCCGGTAATGCCGCGACAGTCGGGAATCCTCTTCACACCTCCGGAAACCTGGGAACGGGTGCCAGAAGAGGAGATGACGCCAGGGCATATTTACGGGACCATCCAGCCCATCCCCAAACCTGGCACCGGCAGGATCCTGGTCTACCCCGACAAAAAGGAGGAAGCGAACATGCTTTCTGCCCACTGGGAAGCGGTGAATGACGGACAGGCCAGGGGGACCTACGCCGAAGGGTACGCACCTGCCGTGCTGATGTGGGCTCACCACATGCCGTCAACGGAGACGTTCTTCATCACCGATGAGGGCGAGACCTGGATGCCGCTGGACGAGGCCCTCTACAACCGGCTATTTAAGGACCTGTAGCCCCAACGGCCCCGACCCCAAGCAAGACCGAGTCACCGAGGGCGCCCGCCCGGCCGACAACCTCCTCCAAGCTTGCCAGGCGCTCACGAGCAGCCATCCGCTCATGGCGCGGACCGGTAAACGCGAATCTGGCGACGTGAGGACGTTGGTCTTCCGAACGTGGCCCTTCTCGTGCGCAAGATCGCGGTGGGGCTAAAGGTGAGGCAGTTCTTTGCTGCCCTGCCGCAGCAGGCTCTCGTATCGCTTGCGGAACCTGATGAGGATAAGTGCTGGCCACGCAAGGATCACGGGGATCCAAAGCCACCAGGCAACTCCCCAGCGGGTCTGTGCTTCGGTCGCCAACATCGCCAGGACGAGCACGCCGAGCACACCAAATCCCGCCCATACCCGGCCCTCAAAGAAGCCCCTGTAAGTCCGAGGTCTCATCCGAAGATGCACCGCGTATTCGTTCGGTCCGAGCGCTTCCCACACTTGTCGCGCCAGGCCGACGACGACTGGGTCGTCGTTGGCACCAGTCCGCCTGACGAGGGACTCCCATGACGGGAACCGGCTCACAGGGGGCTCGGCCTCCAGTTCCGTGAAGGAGGTGAGCGCGCCTGGCTTCGACGCAGCATGGCCACAGACCGCCGCGCTGAGTGCGTCGTATCGCTGAGACACTGCGTGGTCCGAGAGCCCGTTCAGCCGACGAGGTCCATCCGCCAACGCGATGGGTCGAGCCCTCGCCAGCGCAGAGGCAACCAACACGGTCGAAGACATGTTGATTTCCCAAGAGAACTCGGGCGGAACCATGTACATGAGCCCACCTTAGAGTCCCGCGGAATGCGCCGACTCTCTGCAATCGAGCTTCACTCACATGGCGCAGATAGGTAATTCGCGAACCCGGAGCGATGAGCGGACGTCCGCTCATCAGCGTTGTGCCGGTGATGATTCGCAGTAGGCGATGAGCGGAAAGTCCGTCGCCCTCAAGTCGCGAAGGGCAAGGGTTCACTGGCTCAGGGAGCTTTTCATCCCGAGTCCGAAGACCAGCTAGTTTGTGGCACTCCGTAGTCGCTCGAGGGGAGCGGCACCTGCACCGGGGCTACTTGCCGATCCAGCTCGCTCCGCGCCAGATCCCTTGTAGTAGCTCGTCGGGTACACGGACGCAGGTGCCGCTCGTCAGATCGCAGCGGACCGTCGCAGGGCTGTCCAGGGCGTCGACCTCCCTCAGAAGCACGTTGGCTGGACCCAGCCAGGAACCGCCGCCAATCCCCCGGATCGGCCAGGGCATCACCTTGTTCTCCATGACGTCGAGCACGCCGTACGTCGGAGCGCCGTCGGCGGCAGGCCACTGCAGCGGGACGTACCGGCCGTCTGGGGAGACGGAGCCCGCGAGGGTCCACCCGCCACAGTTGGCCGCGGTCACTTTGCCGTCCTCACCCAGCCGCTGCAGGCATCCCGCCTGGTCGACGGCCACGATCCCGCCGGCCACGGACACCGCAGCCGAGCGGTTCACCGTGGTGGTGGTCGGGTCGTTGTCGGCGGCCATCTGCCGATCCCCCGTTCCTGTCCAGGGTGCGCGCCAGACCAAGCTCTTGGCGCCATAAAGGAGCAGGGCACTGTCGGACGCCCAGAGTGGCCCCGCGAAGCTGCCTTCCAGTCGGTGCGTGACTCGGGCGCTGGCCACGTCAACGAGGACAGCGCCAGGTCCGGGTGGCCCGCCCGCGCCGCCGTCGAGGACGCTCACAGCCACCGTCGTGCCATCCGGAGAGACGGCGAAGGCTGCGACCTGGTCGGCCCGAAACAACTCTCGAGGGACATTGTTGGGCCCCACGACCACCACGCGCACGTCATACAGGCCGTCCTGACCGTCGTGGCCCGGGCCGAGCAGCGCGACGAATGTCCCCTGGCTGCGCTGGGCGAGTAGAAGCACGGACTTCGTGTCCTGGAACCGGACCGTCCCGGCCGCGGTCACCAGCCAAGGAACGATACCCGCCTTCGCCTCCGGAGCCAGCGAACGCGGCTCCACGGAGTACGGCCGAGGCAGCGGCATGGGACCGCCGACGGGCAGCTGGGCCACGGTACGTTGGCGCACGTCCGCCACGGTGAGCGACCACAGCGGGGCAACCCCGTCCGCCGTACCGCGAGTCGGCCCGGCGGACGGCGACGCCGCGGAAGACCGCTGCGTAGTGTCGAGCCGGCTGAGCAAGGGGCCACCGACGGCGACTGCCCCCACTACGGCAGCCACGGCCACGGCGGACACCCACCCGCTGCGCCAGCGCCGTGAGGGCGCACTGGAAAGGCCGGGCGAGGAAACGGCAGCGGGGTTGCGCAGTCGCGCGACCGCCGGGTCGACGCTGGTGCTTACCTCGGTGAGCACCCTTGTCAGGCGTCGCTCGAGCTCGTCCATCACTGCACGTCCTTTCGTTGGCCGAGCACGGCGGTGAGCTTGGTGTTCGCGCGGTGCGCGCTGGACTTGACGGTGCCGGAACTGATGCCCAGAGCCCGCGCGATCTCGGCTTCACTCAGGTCGCACCAGTACCGAAGGACCACCACCTCGCGCTGGCGGCGCGGCAGAGACTGCACGAGATCCCACAGCCACCGGTCCTCGACACCGACGGGGAGAACTTCGTCAACCTGCACCAGGCGCGGAGCGAACCTTCGGGCCACGGCCCGACGCCGCTGCAGGCTGCGCGACCTGTTGACCACGGCCGTCCTGGCGTAGGCCATGACCGTGTCCTGACGAAGCCCACCCCACCTGCGGTAGAGCTCCTCGAGTACTTCCTGCACGACGTCCTCGGCGTCCCCGACATCTCCCAGGAGCAGGTAGGCCAGCCGCAGCAGCGCACGGCTCTCCCGCTCGAAAAAGCGTGTGTAAAGGGCCCGAGCCTCGGCGGTGCTGTCCTGTGTGCTCGCGCGCACCTCTGTCTCCACCCTCATACACTCTTTACGCGCCAGGGTCCGCTTCGGTTGTCACGCCGCCGAGGACTTTGAATGAGCCCTTTCAACGTTGGTCACCAGACT
>JBBSAM010000074.1:0-6420 GCA_038252255.1 Acidimicrobiia bacterium
CGAGCACCGAGTCGGCGCCACGCTTCTTGGCAAACAGCACCTGCAACCGCTGCCCACGCAACGGGTGGAACGGGTGCGTGACAACCACACAACCCAAATCGGTACTGGACGAGGCGGCACTATGCCGCCACCGTCGGCACGGTGTTCGACCGGACGCGAACACCGCTGACGGTGTGGTTCAACGCGTGCTGGCTGTTCGCCACGAGCAAGGACGGCGTCTCGGCCCTGAGCCTGCAACGCACGCTGGAGATCGGCTCCTACCAGACCGCTTGGGCGATGCTGCACCGACTGCGCGCGGTCCTGGTCCGCCCAGAGCGGGAGCAGCTGTCGGGGACGGTGGAGGTCGACGAGACCTTCATCGGCGGACAGGAACCAGGGCTGCGCGGCGGGCGGGCCAGGGGCAAGAAGGTCCTCACCGTGATCGCCGTGGAGGTCATCGAGCCGCGCGGGTTCGGCCGGTGCCAGATGGCGCCGGTGGCCGACGCCTCCGCGGCCTCGCTGCACGCCTTCGTGAGCGACCATGTCGCCCCCGGCGCAACGGTGGTTACCGACGGCTGGGCGGGGTATCGCGGGCTGGAGAAGCTGGGATACACCCACGAACCGCGCAGCCAGCGGGCCGCCCGAGCCCGTGGAGAAGGTCCCGGCGAACTCCTGCCCGCCGTCCACCGGGTTGCCTCACTGACCAAACGGTGGCTGCTGGGCACCCATCAAGGCGCCATCGACGACGCCCACCTGCCTGCTTACCTGGACGTTCTTTTGAGCTCATTGGAAACCTCCGCCACGTCCGGGGGATCCCTTGATCGGCTGTGGCGGAGGAGTGCTCTTGAGGTGACCGTCACACCCGGAACCTATGTTCGTCTCCATGGAGTTCTGGGCCCAGCGGACGATCTCTCCTCTCGATGGTCGCGAGGGATGGACGGTTGTCGACGAGCACTACCTCGAGGATCGACAGGCGGCGCAGTACTTGCAGATGCTCGTCGACGGCGAGGGCCGTTCGCTCGGAACGGCACGAACCTACGCGGGTCGCCTTGCGCTCTACCTCACGTGGGCGACGACAAACGGAATCGAGCCGTGTGCCCCGACGCTCGCGCAACTGGCTTCCTTTGCCCGGTGGTTGGAGCACGCGCCCTCGCGCAAACACCGGCCGGGCCGGAACCGGCGTCGAGCAGCCGACCCGAAGCTTCTCAGCCTCGAAGCTGCCCGCTCACCGGCAACCGTGGACGGCATCCTCGCCGCAGTGGTGGAGTTCGTGCGCTTCGGTGCCTCACGGGGATGGAGCGAGACCGGAGCAGCTGAGGTCCTGAGCACCCGGACAGAGCTGCGCTTCGTCCCGACGCGCTTCGATCGAGGGGAACGGGAAGGTCGTCCGGTGGTGCGCCGTCGCCGAGTCCGACGCCGACGAGCCGAACGTCCCCCGATGACCTTGACCAGAGCCGAGGTCACCATGCTCGTCGGCGCCTGCGCGAATCGGCGCGACCGCTTCATCGTCGAGGCGCTGCACGCGACCGGCCTGCGCCTCTCGGAGTTGTGCGGACTGCACCTGTCGGACCTGCATCTGGTCCCCTCCTCGGTGCATCTCGGCTGCACGATCACCGGGGCACACCTGCACGTCGAGCGGCGGGAGGACAACGAGAACGGCGCGTTGGCCAAGTCCGTCTGGCCGCGAGCCGTGCCGGTCGGAAGGGAGCTGGTCTTCTCCCACGACGCCTACCGTGGCGAGCGGGACGCGCTCCCCGAGGCCGCCGCAAGCGACTACCTCTTGGTCAACTGCTACCGGCCTCCGCTCGGCCGGGCCCTTCGCCCCGACGTCGTCGAGCAGCTCTTCGTTCGGCTCTCGGCCAAGGTCGGCTTCCGTGCCCGGCCTCACATGCTGCGCCACTCCTTCGCTTCCGAGGTGGCGCTGGCGACCAAGGACCCGGCGCTCGTGAAGGAACTCCTCGGTCACGCGTCGGTCGTCTCGAGCGACGTGTACATGCATGCCCGCTGGGGCGACATGCGAGCCGCGATCGACGCCTGCGCCGGAACGGTCGAGCGATGAGGACAGCGGGGGCACTCGGGGCGGTCGGGCCCGCCGGGCTGGCCCGTGGTGACTGGCGCGTGGCACTGATGGCCTCGCTGGTCGACTACGACGCGTTCGAAGGCGAGTGGGACCCCGAGCGACATCTCATCATCCCGCGCGCGGACGGCCCGCTCGCCCGGGTGGGTGTCTGTCGAGTGGCCGGCTGCTTGCACCTTCGCCACGGGGCGAGCGCGCTGTGCAGCTTCCACCGCCGCCAGTTCGCCGCCACGACCGCGACCGACCTCGAGGCGTGGCTCGAAAGCAGCGAGCCTGGCGCGCAGAAGCGGCGGTGGTTCTCCGAGGAGCTCTGTCTCGTCGGAGCCGACGGTCAGCGCTGTCTCCGGCCTGCCGTCGGCGCGAACGACCTCTGCCGCGCGCACGACGCAGCCTGGCGAGGCCGACAGGCTGCTCCGATCGCCTTTGAGAAGTTCCTCACCGAGGCGCACCCACTGCCCGGCTATGGGCCGTGCGCGGCGGCATCGTGCTACCTTGGAGCAACCCATGGCCGCACCGGGCTGTGCGAGGCGCACGACCGGATCTGGCGGGCAGAGGGCCTTCCCACCGGTCGGGCCTTTGCCTCCTGGGCCACCCGGGTCCGCCAGCCCTCGAACGGCCGGGTGCTGAGCATGCGAGGCCTGCCTGAGCTCGTCCGGCTCGAGCTGCTCTACGTCATCGGCTGCCGGGTCCGTGACCAGATCCGCACGACGACGAACGTCCACCCATACCTCGACCGCCTCCGGGCTGGCGGTGTCTCCTCGCTGCTCGACTACGACCTGGCTCACGTCGACGACGACCGCGAACAGAACTACGCCCGCTTTGCCCGCTACAGCGTCGACCGGGTCCGCCTTGCCTATGTCGATCCCGAGAGCGCCCGCCACGACGACGTCTGGGACCTGCGTCTGTTCGCGAGGTCCGGCCACAAGCGCCTCGACTTCGCTTCCATACGACAGCCCTGGCTCGCCGAGGCGACCAAGGCCTGGGCAGCCGACGCGCTCCCGCGGGTTCGAGCCCACTCGACCGTCCAGCATCGCGTGCAGTCCGTCGCGGTGCTCTCCTCTGTGCTGGCGAGCGGCCCGGGGGGAGGGGACGACCCGGCGAGCCTCGGTCGGGCCGACATCGACCGGTTCTTGCTGCGCGTCGGCTCTGCCGTGAGCCCTCGCACCGGCCGCCCCTACAGCACGAGCCGGACCGCCGGCATCATCGTCGACTGCTCGCTCGTCCTGCGAGAAGCACGGGAGATGGGCCTCCTCGGGACCCTTGGGGCGACCTTCACGTTCCGGCGCCACGACGGCGGCCAGAGAGTGCCCGAGGAGCACCCGGGCCGAGCGCTTCCCTCCCATGTCGTCGTCCAGCTCGATGCCGCGCTCGACCAGCTCCGAGCTGTGCCAGGCTCGACCGGCGCTTCACGTCCCCGCAGCCTCGGTGTGCTCGGCGAGCACGCGGGGGAGATGGCGGTGCTCGCCTACCAGCTGCTGAAGGGCACCGGCCGGCGGGTCGGCGAGATCGCGAGCTTGCACCTCGAGTGCCTCCAGATCGACGAGCACGACAGGCCGGTTCTTCTCTACGACAACCACAAGACCGCCCGGGTCGGTCGCCGCCTCCCGCTGGCTGACGCCGCGCTGGTCGGGGCCATCCGCGCCCAGCAGGCCTGGGTGACAGCACGGTTCCCCGACACTGCGGCCGAGCGGCTGTGGCTGTTGCCCCGGGGAACTAAGAACGCCGATGGCACCGCGCATCTGGGCGGCGGGCAGATCTCCGTGTGGATGCGCTCGTGGGTGACTGCTCTTCCCCGCCTGGAAGCCGGTCCGTTCGACGAGACGGGCTGTCCGGTCCCTTTCGATCGAGCTCTCGTCCACCCGCATGCCTTCCGTCACACCTGGGCCCAGACGCTTGCCGACCAGGGTGTGCCGTTCGCGGTGCTGCGCGACTTGATGGACCACAGAAGCCCGTCCGCCACGCTCGGCTACTACCGCGTCGGCGAGGCGAAAAAGCGCGAGGCGATAGAGCTGCTCGCTCGCCACGCGATCGACAGCCGCGGCACCGCTCGGCCCGGCGACGACTCGTGCTCGCCGAGTGGAACGCTGCGTGAGCAGCTGTCGTGGGTGGCGGTCCCGATGGGCAAGTGTGCCGAGTCCACCAACGTCCGGGCCGGCGGGCAGGCATGCCCGATCCGATACCAGTGCGCTGCGTGTCCCCACTTCGCGTCGGACCCGTCGTTCTTGCCCGAGTTGCGGGTCTACGCGGACGACCTCGGCCACGAACGCGAGACGATGTTCGCGGCTGGCGCCGCCGACTTTGTCGTCGAGAACGTGGCCCGCCAGCTCGAGGTGATCCGCGGCCACCTCCGCCACCACGAGGAGACCCTCGAACAGCTCCCCGTCGATCAACGGGCTCTCGTCGAGGACGCCTCGGCCACGGTTCGCAAGGCCCGCCAGTCGGTGCCGGTGGCCTTCGGCCGCTGCGGGAAGAACAGCCATGGCTGACAACAGCGCCGCTCTGGGCGCGGCGCGACGTCGCGACGGTGAGACCAAGCGTCGCCAGGCGACTGAAGCCCTTGAGGCGATGGTCAGCGCCGGGGAGCCGATCAGCTTCCCCGCCGTCGCGCGTCGGGCCACCGTGTCGGTCACGCTCCTCTACGCCGACCCGGCGCTGGCGAGCCGCGTGGCAGAGGCCCGTGACCGCCAACGCCTGGCTGGTCGGGATCGAGCCTGGTGGATCCCGTCCCGCGCCCTCGTCACCGAGCAGAGCCTGCGGACTGACGTGGCAAACGCGAAGGAGCAGGTGCGCCGCCTCACCGAAGAGGTGGGGCTGCTGCGGGAGCGGCTGGCACGGGACCTCGGAGCCGAGGCCGACATCGCCCGTGGTCGGATGACAAGCCCGCTGCTCGATCAGCTAGAGGAGCGCGCCGCCGAGCTCGAGGCCGCGAATTCCTCGCTCCGACGACGGGTCGCAGAGCTCGAGAACGAGACGCATGATCTCGCCGAGGACCTGCAGGCCGCGCGGACCATGAACCGGGAGCTGATGAGTGAGCTCAACCGGTCCTCGAGCGACGACGCCGTGGGCCCGGGCGAAGCACACCCGGGACCGCGGAGCAGACCCCCGGTCGCACGCCAGCAGCGTCACCCAGCACCCAGATGACCGGAACCCCCTCATGCGGCGCCCGTTCGCTCAGCTCGCGGGCTCATCAGCCCGTGTGTCGACTACGTCCGCCACACTGGACACCACGTCTGACCAGCCTCTTCTCCGCCGAGCTCAAAAGAATCGACGAGTTCGTATTCCGCTTCAACCGCCGCAGATCCCGCAGCCGGGGCCCGCTGTTCTACCGGGTCCTCCAACTCGCCGTCGCCCACGAGCCGGTGCGCTACCGGGACCTGATCGCCCACCCGCAACCACAACAGATGCCCCGCAAGCCCCCCGGCGCCCGCGGCCATCCGCCGACCCTGGAACGGCCGCCCGCCGGGAGACCCTGGCGAGCCTCCGACCAGCACTACTCCGGTTAAATGGATAGGCCAGACCGGTCAAACCTCCCGGAACCGTTCGCGCCAGTGGTGCTCAATGGAGGTCTGCGGCAACAGGGCCAAGGCGCGCTCCCATCGCGAACGCAGCACACCCGCCTGACTCCGAGTGGTCACTGTGGTGATGCCAGGGTTGGGCTGATGGGCGATTTGTCGGTGACTAGTCAGTGACTAAATCTGTATGAACTCTGGGCAACGAGCTATGCCGAGTCGGGTCAAATCTCCACATGTAGCCGCCCTGTGACCAATCGGTGGTAATCGTTCTTTACCGACCCTTTACCTTCCGCTGTCGGTGCCGGTAGTGGTACGTAGGATGATGTACCCGCGGCACGTCTCCCTGATGTAGTCAACCAATCGACCTATGTGGCAATGGAATTCGCGCTCCCGTGCCGTCTCGCAAACCCCTGTTGGGCGCCCGCAATATGGTCTACCGTCGTCATATATCTCGCTGGGACTTGGGGAGCACATGACGGACTACGCTCGACCACCGGGGGAGGGAACGACACCAGACATTCCCACCGGAGACGTCGCCCCCAGCGAGCCAATCGGGTCGGGAGCAGTTCGAGACGACGGTGCTGGGCGGCGGCAGAGTCGTATGGAATCCAATCTGCCGCCTGCACATCGTGCTCGGTGGGACGCCGAATACCGGCGGCGGGCAGTGCTGGTGGACGCAATTCTCGCAGGGTGCGTATCGAGCGTCGGAGTTGCCGTCCGCTTCGGCCAGGAGCCCTCCCCGCGGCAGTTGCTGCTCGGTTTACTCCTGCCTCCGGCATGGCTCATCGCTGTAGCCCTGAACCACGGTTACGAACGGCGCTTCCTCGCGGTCGGCGTTGAGGAGTATCGCGC
>JBBSAM010000075.1:0-6216 GCA_038252255.1 Acidimicrobiia bacterium
CACTCTCGAGCCGTCGCGAAAAGGTATGCCTCCTCAGGCCGAGCACCGATCTTTGGACGGCTCTCGGGCTCCTTGGTCCTTCGCGCGACTGCCGACCCTTTCCGCACATCACTACTGCCCGAAAGGATTCCCCGGCCGTCATCATGCCGGCACGAACGCCGAAACAGGAACGGTGTGCGGCCACAACGGCGGTATCGTCCCCGACGAAGGTAGGTGCCCGCAGCGGCGTCGCTTTTGGGACAAGCTGGATCGGCATGCGGGCCTGCTTGCGAATTCCATATGTCGTTGACTGCGGGCGCAGTTGCTGAAACCCGGTTGTTCTGGCGTTGCCAACGAACTGACCACCATGCCCTCGCCTGGTGACGTCAGGAACGGCCAAGACAACGACGACTTCCTCAAGGATCTGTTTCACCCGGCCATCGACTTAGCTGACGTCGTCTAACCGAAAACCGACCTTCAAACTGACCTGGAAGTGCGCGACGGAACCATCCGCGATCTGACCTCGGATCTCTGATACCTCGAACCATTCCAAGTTCCGCAGAGTCTGGCCCGCGCGCTCTACGCCATTGCGGATGGCCTGCTGAAGGCTCTCCGGCGAACTCCCCACGATTTCGGTGACGCGATACGTGTGATCGGACATGGCAGACCTCCGCTGGTTTGAGAACACTTCGATTGCCAATCACACCCGCGTCTGAGGTCACACGCAACCCATTGAGACCCACGAAAGAGCACGCCGTCCCGAGGTATGGGTTCCTGTCCAGTGCTAAATCGAGCGGTTCGTGCCGCGGGTCGCCTGCGCCACGCATCAGATCGAGCAGTTGGCCACGAGCGTGCCCAATTCGAACTCTTCTGGCACCGTAACGCGAACGGGCTGCGGTGACGATCTGTGGTCCGCCGGTGTCGACCCCTGCGGAATCTGTGTCAGATACCGATCCCTGGCCGGTGACGGGCTGCCTGCGTGGTCAGGTGCCGGTCTTTGCGGGCTTCACCGGCCGGACGACCAGCTGATTCGAGCCGGTCGGGGACAGGTCCTTGCTGCACGCCTGTTGACTGTTGGAGAACTTCACGTATGTGTCCGCCGTGTTGGCGGGCGGGTAGATCCGCAGGCCCGAGACCGTGGTGGGCCCGCAGTCTGCTTGGCTGAAATTCCCGGTCTCGGCGATCTGGACGGTGGCGGTGGCTTGTCCGCCGGGCCCGAGGGTCACCGTCGGGGTGGGCGCCGTCGTCCGGGTGGCTGCCTTGCCGACCTGCGTGCCGTTGCCCGGTGCGACGAACGAAACGCCGGGGTAGCCGGTCATCGTGCACGCGGCGCTGCCCTTGTTGACGAAGTGCAGCGGGTAGTAGATCGACCCGGCGGTGCCGTTAGGGGTGCCGAGGGACACAGCGAGGTGCGCGGTCAGACAGGCGGTGGGCCTGCTGGGCGCCCGGCTGCTGCCAGTGCTGGTGCTGGTAGCTGGCGCAGGAGTCGACGCCGTCGGTGGCGCCACCGACGGTGTTGGTCGCGGTGGACTGCACGGGCGGGGTACTGCTGGCGGCGGGCGCCGCTGTCGACGACGAGCCGCCGCAGCCGGTCAGCAGGGCGCTGGCTGCGAGTGGGAGTACCAGGACGATGGTGCGCATGAAGACTCCTGTTCACGCATTAGGGGTGCTATCCCCAGGGCGCCAAACTGGCGTCGGAAAGGGATGACCGGCTACGGTTTGGCCACCTGTGGGGAGTTTCTCATGGCCAGGGACGGTATTGGTGCTCACGTTCGCACTTTGATTCCGACGGGCTTGCCCTGGAACTGCGTGAAGAATCACGGGTGTGCACGGTCAGCAGGGTTTGCGTGTAGTCGGAACTACTGCTCGCTCAGATGCACGCCCAGTCTCCATAGCTGCGTCGTGGGTCCACTGACAGCGCACTGGCAGTCAAAGCCCAGCGTTCTTGCATCTTCATGGGGTTAAGTACGCCTCATCAAGACCAGGGAGATCCGATGACGTTGCAGGCCCCGCCCCGTTCACCATGGCAGCCCGAAGATGGCGCCCCGCGGCCACCTGCACCCGGTTCGATCGAACAGACGCACGTGCAGGCGCGCCCGCAGCACCCGGCATACTCCTTGGTTTTCCCACAGGCTCCGACCGAGTCGCGCCCAGCTGCGTGGGTTAACGTAGCCCGGAGCCAAACCCACTCGGTCGGCCCAACCCCGCAGGATGGCCCGCGGCCTGGCCGCTACGTCGACGGTGCACTGTTCGGTTCGACCTTCTTTGTAGACACAGGTGGCTCCCGATCGCACGTCGATCTATCTCTGGTCGGTCGCCAACTGCAGCTCGCTTCGGAGTCGACGCTGTGGCGAGCACCGCAGGGCGGGTCCACGCCGGCGACCAGGCCGCGGAGGGGACGGCGAGGGAGCGGCAAGCGGCACACGCGGTGGAGCCTGCCGCGCCCTTGACCGTGACCGCGGACGGATCCCGGAAACGTGGGGGTGAAGTGGCATGCCTCACCGAGAAACACGTGGGATCGCAGGTCAAGGATCCGGAAAGTGCGGTGGGCTGCCGAGCCGAATCCGGCCCGGCCGGCGAGCCGCTTGTCTTTACCGGACATCTTGTGCTGCAACCAAGCAGGGTGGGGTCGCCCATGCCGTTGCCGGTCCTGCCGCTCCTGGCTCTCATAGCCCGACCAGCACATGGGCCTTACAGTGTGAGGGGTCTGCGGAAGCCTCACCTCATGGGCTCATTCCTGACGCAGAGGTCGCGATCCTGCTCAGTGATGACCCTCAGAACCGGGCAGCACGAGGACGCGCCACGTGACTGACACGACGAATACGACATCAGGAGGTAGCACCGATGCTGCTGGAAGGACACAAGGCCATCGTGACGGGAGGCTCGAGCGGGATCGGTCGGGCCACGGCTGTGCGTCTCGGCGCGGAGGGGGCCGCGGTTGCCGTGAACTACTACTCCGAAAAGGAGAAAGCTGACGCCGACTCGGTGGTCGACGTCATCACGCAAGCCGGAGGAACGGCCATCGCGGTGCAGGCCAACGTGGGCGACGAGGCAAGCGTGATCGCGATGGTGGAAACGGTTACCGACGCGTTCGGTGGCTTGGACCTTCTCGTCAACAACGCGGGCATCGAGAAACAGGTCGCACTGCTGGAGATGTCCCTCGAGCTGTGGGACTCGGTGCTGCGGACGAACTTGACCGGCGCCTTTCTTTGCCTGCGTGAGGCGGCCAAGGTCATGGCCAAATCCGGTGGTGGGGTGGTGGTCAACATGTCGAGCGTGCACGAGTTCATCCCGTGGCCCGGCTTCGCCCACTACTGCGCGACGAAGGGCGGGCTCAAGCTGTTGATGCAGACCGCAGCGCGCGAGCTCGCCGACAAGAAGATCCGGCTGGTCAACGTCGCTCCCGGCGCCATCGCGACGCCAATCAACGACTTCGTCCTTGACGACCCCGAAGCCCGTCACGCCGTCGAGTCGGAGATCCCCCTCGGCCACTTCGGCCAGCCCGAGCAGATCGCCGCCGCGGTGGCTTGGGTAGCCAGTGACCAGGCGAGCTACGTCACGGGCACCACCACCACCACCATCGTCGTCGACGGCGGCATGTCGCTCTACCCGAAGTTCGTCTGAGATGACCAAGGCTGACACAGCGCGCTACCCGGCGATCGCCGACTACGCCTTCCTCTCCGACTGCCACAGCGCGGCACTCGTCTCCCGCACCGGGTCCATCGATTGGTGCTGTATGCCGCGCATCGACTCCGCCTCGTGCTTCGGGCGGATCCTCGACGCCGAACGGGGTGGTTTTTTCGAGATCGCCCCCACCGATGCCGGCGCGACGTCGACGCGCCGCTACCTCGACGACTCGCTCATCATGGAGACCACCTTCTCCTCCGGCGGCGGAGAGGTCCACGTCCGCGACGGCTTCGTGATGCGCGAGGGCGGCAAAGACCAACCGCACCGCCAGCTCCTCCGGATCATCGAAGGGGTACGTGGTCGCGTGGAACTTGCCGTGCGGGTGGCGCCCCGGCTCGACTACGGCGCGATCCGACCCTGGTTGCACGACCACGGCCAGAACGTCTGGAGCGTCGTTGGAGGCGATGCCGCCTTTCTGATCACCGCCGACACCGAGCTCGCCCGCGACGGCGACCACGATCTCGTCGCCACGATCGAGGTCCCCGCCGGGGCCCGGGTCCGGCTGTCGATGACCTACATCGAGCCGGCGGAGCTCGACGACCACCAACCTCAACCCTTCCGCCCCGAGGAGCTCGACGCCCGGATGGACGGCACCGCCGCCTGGTGGGCGCAGTGGTCGTCGCAGAATCACCTCGAGGGGCCCGACGGCGCGGCCGCGCTACGCTCCGCGATCGTCTTGAAGGGCCTCACCAACGCCCCGAGCGGTGCGGTCGCGGCCGCGGCGACGACGTCGTTACCGGAATCGCCGGGCGGCTCGCGGAACTGGGACTACCGGCTGAGCTGGGTCCGGGACTCGTCGTTCACCACCCGGTCGTTGGCCGAGCTCGGTGGTGCGGCCGAGGCGCAGGGGTTTCGCCGCTTCATCGAACGCAGCGCCGCAGGCAGCGTTGAGACCCTGCAGATCGTGTACGGCATCGGCGGGGCACACCGCCTGACCGAGTTCACCCTCGACCACCTCGAAGGGTGGCGCGGCGCGCATCCTGTCCGCATCGGCAACGCTGCAGCCGGCCAGGTCCAAAACGACGTCTACGGCGAACTGGTCGACCTGTCGTGGCGGTGGCACCGTCGCGGGCACTCGCCCGACGACGACTACTGGCGCTTCCTGCTCCAACTCGTGGACCGGGCGGCCGAGATGTGGGCAGAGCCGGACCAGGGGCTCTGGGAGATGCGCGGCGAGCCGCGCCACTTCGTGCACTCCAAGGTCATGTGCTGGTCGGCGCTTGACCGCGGCATCCGCCTGGCAACAGAGTGCCTGCGCAAGGCGCCCATCCGGCGTTGGGAAAAGATCCGCGACGAGATCCGCGCCTCGGTGGAGGCCGAGGGCTTCGATACGGGGCGCGCCACCTTCGTCCAGGCCTACGGGTCGACCGATCTCGACGCCGCCCTCTTGTTGCTGCCGACGGTCGACTTCCTCGCCTGGGACGACCCGCGCATGGTCTCCACCACCAACGCGATCGCCGACGCGCTCGACGACGGGTCAGGGCTCTTGTTCCGCTACGACAACCCCGACGTGCTCGACGGCCACGAGGGGGCCTTTGTGGCCTGCACGTTCTGGCTCGCCGAGTGCCTCGCCCGCCAAGGCCGGCGCGAACAGGCACGAGCAGTCTTCGACCGCGCGACGTCGGCCGGAAACGACCTCGGCCTGTACTCCGAGGAGTACGACTCCCAGGGCTCCCAACTGCTCGGCAACTTTCCTCAGGCGCTCTCGCACCTCTCGCACATCTCCGCCGCGGTGGCGCTCGCCCGCCCGGACAACTCCGGGCAGTCGTGAGATCAATGTCGACCGAGCGCTTCGTCCTCGTGATCGCGTGCGCGGCCAGCCATTGCCCGTGGGTCATCGGCACCCTCAGGTCCTCGCCGCCATGCCACACGAAGGTGAGCATCAGGCCAGCGTGATCTCACGCTGTTCCTCGGGCGTGGTGGCGACCAGTTTTGCCGAACCGCCAACGGCGGGTGTAAGTTGATAAATTTAGGACGGGTGTAAGTTGATAAATTTAAGATCGGAAAAGGAGCGCTCAGGGGGCGCTGGGTCACCACCGGGCGCCAGCCGAACCGACACACTCCGGAAACTGGCGACGCCGGCGCCGTCACCGATCGGTCGTGTAGTCGATCTTGTTGAGGTCCTTCGACCAGTCGAAGCCCTTGCTGTCCCTACCACTCCAACCGAGGTGTTGCCGATGTCCACCACTGGCAAAGGCACGTCCGCTGCCGCCCTCTCGCGCCCAGCGCGGCGTCCTGCCACATCACGACCAGAGCCAGAAGACGCATCCGGGCAAGCCGCCGCTACCAGCGTGGACGTCCTGGCGACGGCCCCGCAGCCACCCCGGCCGGCTGTTCCTGCCCGAGCGCGACCGTCGTGGCGTTCTGACCCCCATCCGTTCGACGACCCCGCCAACTACCTTGGCTAACCGGAGGTCGCTGTTGGCTCGCGACCCGCACCCGCACACGGTCGCGAGGCCACCGGTGATGAAGGACAGCAAGCAGTGGTCAACCGTGATGACCGCGACCCTGGCCGCCGAGTTGGAGGGCAGGGTCCCGGTCGATCTTGTC
>JBBSAM010000076.1:0-5794 GCA_038252255.1 Acidimicrobiia bacterium
ACGTCCTCGGCTTGCCCACACCCGTCAGCCGCCGCAGGATTCGACCCAGGTTGTGGGCCGCGGCCGCGATCCGGTAACGCTTGGTCACGTCCTCAAGCCCCCGCAGGTGGGTCCGCCGCCCTCCGCCCGTCTCGCACACGTGGGCGAACGTCCGCTCGACCACCTCGCTCCGCCGCCGCGGCAGGTTCTTCCCCTTCGCCCGTCCCATCCGCCGCCGGTTGTTCACCACCGCCCGCCGCTCGGCCGCCGGCTCGTCCGCCAGCTTCGTCGGGTGCGCCCGCTCGGGCTCCGGGATGTCCGTCCGCACCTCCAGGAAGTCGCACAACGCGAGCGCCCCGGCCGCGTGATACCCCTTGTCCGCCACCGCCTCCTCGATCACTCCACCGGTCCCCGCCGCCGTCAGATTGCGTCGGGCCGCCACCGGGCTGTCGGCCGGCGTCGCCGTGTCGGCATGGTCCGCCGGCCCGACCTCGGCCGCCAGGATCAGGTCGCTCTCCAGATCGACCACGTGCTCGGCCTGGTACGCCAGGTGCGTCGTCCCGTCCTTCATCCGCGCAATCTGGGCGTCCCCGTCCGTCTCCGACTTCCACTCCGCGTTGCTCGTCGTCTTGTTCTTCCGCTTCCGGTCGTACCGCACCACCTCTTCGGCCGACGGGGTGTCGTCCGGGCCGATCACCCCCTCCTCCCGCATCAGCCGGGTCACGCACTCCTTCCCGTCCTCGCCCGTGTCCCGCCGGACGATGCTCTTCATCGCCGCGTTGGCTTCGAGGGGGGTGCTGTCCACCCCGACCGTCTTCCCCGCGATCAGCTTCTTGGCCGCCGCGATCCCCGGGACGAACGGGAACACCTCGTCGAACACCTCCGCCGGGAGCCGCCGGCGGGTGTTGGTCAGGGTCGAGTGGTCGGGCGTGCGGTCGCCGAGCGGATGCCGAGGAAGGCCCGCAGGGACAGGCTGTCCGAGCACCGCCAGGCGATCCCCCGCTGGCTGTCGAGCCCCTCGAAGTACCCGACCAGGAGCATCCGGAAGTACACCCCCGGCGGCAGGCTCGGTTGACCCCGCGGCTCCTCACGCGCGTAGTACGCGACGCACCGCCCTTCGATCCACCGATCGAACCCGGCCTCGTCGAGGAGGTGGTTGAGCCGCTGGTAGAACGGGTGCCCGGCCGACGGGGTGAGTTGATCGGTCGTGACGAACAGCGACTCCTGCCGCGGCTTCCGCTTGCCCATCGCCATCGAACGACTCCCGGCCGGACGGGGTGACGTGGGCCAGAGTAGCGCGACCGGGGTGTTACTTCAACGGGCTGCTAATATTACTCCGTTAACTACGGCGGTTTGGCTTTGACGAGTTCGGGGACGACCTGTCCGCACACCGGGCAGCGGGCGCACCAGCACGCCAGCAGCGACTGGATCTCCTCCCGCAACCCCGGGAGGGTCACCCGGTCCCCACTTTTTTGGGGCGGCGACGGCGCACGTCCTGGAGGAAGGCGTAGGCCAGCAGCACCAGCACGGTAACCGCCCGGCGAATCACGTTGCGAGTCGGGTGGGCGCGTACCGCGGTGCGTCCCACGGAGTCGGGGATCGGCGGGCTCGACGTGAGTTGATCGGTGTGGTGGTTTACCCGGCCATCGCCGCCGGGATGGGGTGATCGCGGGTACGGTTCAACAGCCAGCGGTCGGGGAGCCAGTCCGCCAATCGCTCGGCCGTCGGCTTGTCGCCCAGCGCGAACAGCCCCGGCAGCGCCTCCCGCAGGTACGCGAACGGGTCGATCCCCAGGTGCTTGCACGTCCCGATGATCGAGTACAGCACCGCCGCCGTCTGTCCGCCCACCTCGCTCCCGATCACGCCCCAGTTGTTCCGACCCAACGCGATCGCCCGCAGCGTCCGCTCACTCAGGTTGTTGTCGATCGCCAGATAGCCCGCATCCAGGTAGCGCTTCAACGCCGCCCAGTTGTTGAGCGTGTACCCGATGGCAACGCCCAGCGGCGACTTCGGTAACGCGTGAGGCTTCTGCTCGGCCAGCCACTTCTCCAACTCGTCCCACACCAAAGCGGCGTCGCGGTGCCGCAACGCCCGACGCTCCTCCTCACGCTGCCGACGCTGCTCCCGTTGCACCGGGTCGTCCGACGGCGGCAGCAGCGGCGGCAACCCCCGCTCGACGGCGTACAACCGGCCGAACATCTCCACCGCCTTCGCCGCCCGCTCGTCGCCGGCGTCGCTCGCGGCCACGAACTTGCGGCGGGCATGGGCCACGCAGCACGCGTGCGTGATCCGGTCGACGCCGTAGAGACCCTCATACTGGGCCAGGGCGTCCGCCTGCAAGTACCCCTTGTAACCCGTGAGGAATCGCGTCGGCCCGGCAGCCGTGTGGTCGGCGGTGAAGTCAAACACCACGTACGGATAGTCGGCGTCCCCGATGCACGTCCACAGGTACGCCTTCTTCGTGCGGGGACACCCCGGCACCCGCAGCTTCACCGGCGTGTCGTCCCCGTGGATCACCCGCGACAGCAACAGCCGAATGTGCATCAGCCGGTACAGGGGCGTCAGCAACTCGGACGCCCCGAACAGCCAGTCGCCCAGGGTCGAGGACGCGATCGTCACCCCCGACCGGGCCAGCTGGCCGGCGAGCCGGTGGACCGGGATGTGGTCGGCGAACTTGGCGATGACGACGTGGGACAGCAGCCCCGGACCGCACAACCCCTTCGGGATCGGCCCGACCTGCTCCGGCCCGGCGGTGGCGAGGCGTTGCTCGACCGGCACGACCGTCGGGTCGCAGTGGCGGCAGGCGTAGCTCTTCTTGACCGTGCGGAGGACGAAGAACGTGGCGGGTTCCAGGTCGAGTTGCTCGGCCGTCTGCTCCCCGATGCACGCCCGCGGCCGACCGCAACACGGGCACAGCTTCTCGGCCGCGGTCAGGTCGTGGACGACCTCGCGGCGTTCGAGGTGCGCGGGCAGCGGCGACCGGCCGTGCTCGTCACGCCGACGCGGAGGCTTGTCGGTGATGGCGACTGGCGGCGGGCGGCGTTCGCTGCGGCGGCCGAAGCGGTGCTTCAGGGCGGCGTCGAGCTTGGCCGTCAGGTCGGCCACCCGGGCTTCGAGTAGCTGGTTCCGGGCGAGCAGTTCCCGGACCATCGCCTGGAGGGTGGGAACGTCGGTCGGGAGCGGAACCTCGGTGGGTGGGGCGGGGGCGTCCATGCCCGCATGATGACGCGGTCCGCGGTCTCGCGCCAGCACAAAACAGTCACGCCCGGGTCGGCGCCTCGAAGCGCTTGAAGCGGCGGACGCGGGACAGGTCGATGCCGTCGAGGATCATGGCGAACTGGGCGGCGGTCAGTTCGATCCCGGCAGCGGTGGCCTCGGGGAAGTGATACCTCCCCGCTTCCAACCGCTGACACCACAAGCAGAGCCCGTGACCGCCCCAGTAGAGCACCTTGACGCGATTGGCGGAGCGGTTGGTGAAAACGAACAGATGGCCGCTCAAGGGATCGGCGGCGAGTTGGGTGCGGACCAGGTTGGCCAGGCCGTCGAATCCGAGGCGGAGATCGACGGCGGCCGCGAACCAGAGCTTGGTGGTGGGCGGGACGGTCAGCACGGGCGGCCCTCCCACCCGCGGACGATGGCGACGAGGAGTTCGGGGCGGGCGTCGGCGGGGAACCGGACGACGGCGCCGGACGGGAGGGCGAGTTCGATGGGCGTCGCGGGGGCGGGTGGCGGGGTGACCCGGAGGGGCACGACCGTCGGCGGGATCGGGGCGGCCGCGGGCGGCGGGGCGAGCCGCCGTCGCCACAGGTAGAAGTTGGACTCGGACACGCCCTCGGCGGTGCAGAACCCGACCACGGTGAGGTCGCCGGCGGCGAAGCGGGCGAGCCGCTCGACCCACCGGGCGGTGGCAACCGGATCGAACCCCGAGGGGGCAGATGAATCGACCACGACGGCATCCTCCAACATCAGGAACGGATGCCATCCACGCTAACTCACCCGTCAATCACGTGATCCGCCGGGCGCGTAGTGCGCCGGTTAAAACCGGCGAGGAGTAGCGAATGAAAGAGTCGCACGGGGAAGGCCCAGCCAGCCACCCCGACCCCGAGTCATGCGTTGACGGTCGTAAGGCCGGCAGCGAAGCGTTGACAGGGGCACACGCGGGTCAGCCATCGAGCTGCGAAATCAGGTCCTCTGGGGTGCCGACGCGGTTATGCGACGCGGAAGGCCACACCGAAGCGGGCGTCACAGGCGAGCCCACAGACCCCACGCAGTCGGAGACCCTGCACACGCGTGGAAACTCCTTGCACGGGAACCGGGAGGTCCCATCGCCATCCGCCGGTGGTGCGGCGGATCGGTCGGGGAAGGGGGCAACCCCCAAGCCCGACACGTACGGCGGTGGGAAGTCGGACGGTCGCGTAGTACCGAAGAAGCCGCCGAACAAGGACGGACCGCCAACGTCTGCGGAGGTGGTGGAGGGAAGGCGACCGACTGAGGGGAACTCGCTTCCGACGGCCACGCCCCCGACGCAGAGCGGGATCGGCGTGTCGCCCGGGCTGGAGCGGGTGCGAGAGGTGGCTCGGAAGGATAAGAAGGCACGGTTCACCGCCCTGCTGCATCACGTCACCGCCGACGCACTGACGCGGAGCTTCTACGCCCTGAAAAGCCAGGCGGCTCCCGGCATCGACGGCGTGACGTGGAGGCAGTACGAGGTTGGCCTCGACGGTCGGATTGCGGATCTCCTGCGGCGGGTGCAGGCCGGAACGTATCGGGCGACCCCGGTCAAGCGGGTGTTCATCCCGAAGCCGGACGGCACGCAGCGGCCACTGGGCATCGCCGCGTTGGAGGACAAGGTCGTCCAACACGCGGTGGTGACGATCCTCAACGCGGTCTACGAGGCCGATTTCTTGGGCTTCTCGTACGGGTTCCGACCGGGCCGCTCGGCGCACGACGCGCTGGACGCGTTGACGGTGGGGGTCCTCGGGAAGAAGGTGAACTGGGTGCTCGATGCGGACATTCGTGGCTTCTTCGACACCATCGGACACGAGTGGCTGGTCGAGTTCATCGAGCACCGGATCGCCGACCGGCGGATCGTTCGCCTGATCCAGAAATGGTTGAGGGCGGGCGTGTCCGAGAACGGTCAGTGGTCGCCGACGGAGGTGGGTACACCACAGGGGGCAGTGGCTTCACCGCTGCCCGCGAACGTGTATCTGCACTACGTCTTCGACCTGTGGGTGCATCAGTGGCGGAGCCGGCACGCCCGGGGTGACGTGGTCGTCGTGCGCTACGCGGACGATTTCGTGATCGGGTTCCAGCACCGCCACGAGGCCGAGCAGTTCCAGGCCGACTTGAAAGAGCGGCTGGAGAAATTCGGTCTCGCGTTGCACCCCGACAAGACGCGGCTGATCGAATTCGGGCGGTTCGCCGTTCGAGATCGGCAGTTGCGCGGCGAGGGGAAGCCGGAGACGTTTGATTTCTTGGGCTTTACGCACAGTTGTGGGCTGAAGTACCAGAGTCGGACGTTTATGGTGAAACGGAAGACGGCGAAGAAGCGATTGCGGGCCCGACTGCAAGCGGTGAAAGAGCGTCTGGCGGTCCTTCGCCACCGCCCGATCCGCGAGCAGGGTGCGTGGCTGGGCCGGGTGTTGACGGGGTATTTCCAATACTTCGCGATCCCCGGCAACATCCCCGCGCTGAGCGCGTTCCGGGATCAGGCGACACGTCTCTGGCACCAGTCGCTTCGGCGACGAAGTCAGCGGCATCGTCTGAACTGGGAACGATTCGGCCCGCTCGTGAAGCGTTATCTTCCCACTCCCCG
>JBBSAM010000077.1:0-5676 GCA_038252255.1 Acidimicrobiia bacterium
CTGACCCGGGACGGATCGGTGCCGCCGCCCGACTGGCCCGCTGAGGGCAGACATGCCCAACCGCGGCGAGCATCCTCCACAACTGCAGAAATGCATAATCATGCATGGACATCGGGACCGGCAAACGTCCGGATCTGGCGCGGTTAGGTAAATCGCGAAACGGCCGATGAGGTTCGGTGGCTCGCCCCGGAGGCAGGATTCAGCCGTAGCGAAGCAGTCGGACGCAGCTGACCGAGTGCTCGCGTGTCAAGGATCTACACGGCCTTCGTTCGTCACGGCTCGGCCTTGGCGCAATTCAACTCCTGCAACTGCTGGGTGTCCCGGCGGGTGAGGACGTACACCACGCCGGTGCCAATCAGCGCGCCGGCGGCGTTCGCGATGACGTCGCGCGGTGCGCAGACCCTTGAGGTGAACAGGCCTTGGTAAAGCTCGACCGCACCCGATAGGGCGAGGGCCGTGAGCAAAGTCCGCCGTAGTGAAAGGCCTCGGACGGCCAGGATGAATCCCAGCGGCGCGTACAGGATGACGTTGGGACCCATGTCATCAACGATGTCGTCGAGGCTTAACGGCAGGTAGCGGTCGAGGCCGCCGGCCATGCACGTTAGGAGGGCTTCGCCGGGGTGGCGCGCAATCCCAAGGTGCCGTTCCGGGATGGTCGCTACACCGATGATGAACAAAGTGACCGCCGCCCAGGTGGCTTCCGGACTAGTGAAACCTCGACGCCTGATTATCGTGAAGATGGTGATGGCTAGCACGGCAAGGACTGCCGGGATCTGCCATGAGTCCGGTTGGAGCCAACGAATGAAGTTGTCCGCCATGTTTCGGGTGGCGGCGAGGAAGGCCCCAATCGTAAGCGTTGGGATCAGCACCATGGCCGTCAACGGCCACGAGCGCGGGAACCGGCCCCGCAACAGCAAGGCAGCCATGACAGCGATCAACGGGGCTGCCACCAGTGAGACGATTCCCGCGAACGTCAGGTCTGTCAGCATGTGGCCAGTGGATCATGTCGTGGGTGGTCGAACGCCACCGACCGTGTGCAACCCGCGCCGTCGGCAACCTTCCGGATTGCGTCGCGCGCCTTCCACACTCACCACTTCGGTGTCTGTAGCCGGTCGCCTTGCCGTCTTACGTAAAGGAGATCGCACGGTCACTCCTGGCTCTTCGACGCGCCGGTCAGCGTTCCTCTCTTTCAGCACTCGTCTTGGCGCTGTGACAACCGAGAACCTTCCCCTCATGGCGCGATCCGCGCGGTCATTCCGATGTGGGGAGTCACTCCTTGGGCAGTGCTTCCTTCGCGCCACGCCTCCACCATCGACGTCGGGAACGACGCCTTCCCAGTTGTTCCTCCTGTGCAGCTAGGAGCGCACCCCAGATCGCCTCGGGGTCGTCTGGGGTTTCAGGCGGCAGCGACAAGCCTCTGTATTCTGCCTCTCTCCGAAGCAGACGGACCACGTCGTCCAGGCGATTGTCCTGGGTTGGATGCAGGGTGACTGGTCCCCACTCGGGGCCTTCGACGGTGGCGATGTAGACGGTGCCGTCCCCGCCGAAGTAGTCCAGGCTCGTGGCGCCATAGCCCTCGATCTCCCTGGCCGCGCCCTCGGCATCTGGGTAAAGATCGATGTCGTGACCATCGATCACGAACACGGCTACGCGCATGATTTGTGCCCTGCCCTGGTTGAGTGCCTGCCCACCAGTGTGCCGGAGAAGCATCCGTTCTATGCCGCATGTGGTGCGCGCGATCGTGCCGATGCCCGTGCGTCCGCCTGTTCGAGTTATGCCGGTAATCCGATATACCCGGTGAGCGTGCCTGTGGAACGATCGGGAGCGAATCGGGGGCGGCGGGTCGGGGGGCTGGACCGGGTCCCGGCGCCCATACCTTCAGACGTGATCACGCCTTCGGCGCCACCACGAGGCAAGTAGCGGTACAGCGGGGCCGCCGACGCCCCTGCGGGCGTACGACCCGGCAACGATCAGGGACACAAGGAATGGCACGATCAGCAACGGTATCCACGGCTCAGGCAGTTCCAGCCAGAAAGCCACGCCAAGGATGCCAAGACTTAGACCTGGTAATGGCTGCACGAACCGTGGCACCTGTTAGCCGTCACGCTGGATGAGGATGTCGGCGTCATCGTTGGTGAGGCTGACGGGGGATGACCAAGGCCCCGTCCCGGGGTTCGGAGCGGGGCCTTGGTGGTCGGGCTGACGGTCTGATGGTTGCCGTGTCGCGAGGTCTTGCGGGGAGGGTTACTCGGCGGTGACCTCGGCGACGGCGGCGCGGGCGGCGGACTCGTCGACGATGGTCTTGTTCGCGGCGAAGGTCGCGACGAGTGCTTGCAGGGCGAGGTTGTTCACCGCTCGGGGCAGGCCGCGGCTGGTCTGGTGGATCAGGTTCGCGGCGTCGTCGCTGAACAGCTGGTCGCTGCGGCCGACGAGCTTGAGGTGGTGGGTCAGGTAGTCCCGGGTCTCGGCTTCGGTCATGCCGGGCAGTGAGTAGCGGAGCATGATCCGCTGGTCGAGGGCGGCGAAGCTACCGAGCTTGATCCGGCGGCGCAGGGTGGGCTGACCCAGGAGCAGGCCGGCGAACGGCGCGACACTGTCCATCTCGCTGTTGGTCAAGAATCGGAGCTCTTCGAGCTGGTCGGCGGACAGCAGGTGGGCTTCGTCGACGGCCACGATGACAGCGCGGCCGCGTTCGTGTTTCTCGGCCGCGAGGAGGTCCATGGTCTGAGCGATCAGGCTTGCGGTGTGGAACCTCGGGACGCCACCGAGGCCGCTGACCAGGGCGGCGTAGATGCCGCGGGCGCCGACGGCCGGGTTGGGTAGGTAGATCACGGTGTGCCGGGACGCGTCGAGCTCGGCGAGGGCGGCGCGGAGCGCGACGGTCTTGCCGGCACCGACCTCGCCGGTGATGACACCGAGGGCGTTTTCGTTGATGCACCAGCGGATCCGGGCGACCGCTTCGGCGTGCCCGCCGTGGCGGTGCAGCATCGAGGGGGCCAGGTCGCGGCGGAACGGGGTGCGGGTAAAGCCGAAGTACGAGCCGAGCTGGTCCAGGCTCACTGGGACTCCTTGGGTTCGGTGGTGGCTGCTGGGTTGGTGTTGGTGATGGCGCCGGGGTCGGGGCCGAGCAGTGCGGCGAAGCTGTCCAGCTCTGCTTCCAGCTGCGGGTCCGGCGCCGGCTGGAGTGGTAGGTCGTGGTGTTGCGCGGTGTTGGCCGCGCCTGCCAGGGCGAGCAGGTCGGTCTCGTAGGGCAGCCCGTTGTCGTCGGTGGGCGACCGGTGCGCAGCTGCTGCGCTGCCTGCGCCCGATTGGGTCGGGTCGGACAGGTGCGCGTACTGCAGCCGCTCGCCCAGGGCGCGGGTGTGCCGGTCGGCGACCAGACGCAGGTAGTCGATGCCGGTCGGGGCCACCGGTGGTGGGGTGTCGGCGTGGGCTTTGGGGTGGACGTGCCTGCCGATCCGGAACGGCACGGCCTTGCCGACACCTCGGCCGTGATGGTGCACGTCGATGTCGGACAGGTCGAACGGGTCGAAGACCAGCTCGACCTTGCACCCGGCCAGGGCTGCGTCGACCTCGTAGTGGTTGCCGTGCAGGCTGACCGTCGCGGTCTTGGTCACGGTGCGCCATTCACCCCAGCGGAACGCCTCGGTGAGCAGGCCCGCTGGGGTCGGGACCGGCCCTCCGGCGGCCAGGAACCGAGCCAGCGGTGCCATGTCGGTCTCGGTGTGGACGCGTTGGTGGTAGACCTGCTCGACCCACGCCGTGAACAGGGCGTTGAGCTCAGCGAGGCTACCCACGCAGGTCCCAGCACTACCGGGGTCGTCGGGGTCGGCGCTGATCTCGACGAGGAACTGGTCGCGGACGGTCCGGAAGAAACGCTCGATCTTTCCTCGCCCGGCTGGCTTGCCGGGTTGGCTGTGGGTGAGCTTGATCCCGAGCACCGCGCAGGCCCGGCGCAGCCCCGCATCGATGAAGCAGGCCCCGTTGTCGACGTAAATCTGAGCGGGTCGGCCCCGGGCGCCCAGGGCGACCTTGAGGGTTTCGCGCAACGCGACCGCGTTCTCGGCGTAGCCCCAGCGGGCGGCGGCCACGGCCCGGGAGTGGTCGTCCAGGAACGCGATGAGGATCGCCTTGCGGCCCGCGATCAGCGGTCCGTGGAGCGCATCGCCGACCCACCGGACGTTCGGCCGCTCAGCCTCGAACCGGCCGAACACCGCGGGCGGCCCGCCAGCTGGGCGGGACCTGGTCAGCCCAGCGGCGGCGAAGTGACGTTGCAACGTGCGAGGCGACGGCGCGAACCCGCCGTGCGCCGCCAGGACGACCGCGACCTGCGCTGCGGTCCGATCCGGCGCCTCGGTCTTCAGAGCCACCGCGAGCTCCAGCACGTGCGCTGGGGTGCCAGCCAGGACCCGGCGGGGTGCGGGGACCAGCGCGGCGAACCCGCCGGCGCGGTAGTCCCGGATCCAACGGTCCAGGCTCGCCCGGGAGACCTGCACCGGTGTCCCGAACGGCCCCGGATGTGACTGGGCCGCGACGGCCCGGACCAGCCGGCCGCGCTGCTTGGTACTCAACGCCGGATCGAGGGCCTCGGAGATCAGGCCGTAACGGAACAGGCCCACCTCCCGGGCCCGGACCCTGCGGGCACTGTCTTGGTCCTGTTCCTTACTCATCCTGGCTGCCCTTTCGCTCCCGGCCCGCCCAGTGCAGGCCGATCGGGACAGCCCATCGGGTTACGGCCCGCCCGACCAGAGCGAGTTCGTGTTGCCACCGATCGCCCCTGCCGACCCCAGGTCAGGACCGGCAGGGGCCAGCAACCGACCACCGGTCAGGACCGCAGCCACACGCCACGGCGAGCACGACCCACCCAAACGGCGGGCCATCGCAGCGGCCAACGCTCCGAGCATCTCCACTACCGCTGCGACCGGGTCAGCGGTCGCAGCCGGGAGGGCGAACTCCACGCCCAGCTGCGCGGCGGCTGCCCCAAGGACGGCCAGGACCCGATCAACGACCGAGGCGATCCGGCGCAGCCAGCCCCGCACCGTCGAGGAAGGCACCCCCAGCAACACCGCGATCGGGCGGTGCCCGCTCCCGGTGGCCTTGGCCAGCAACCCCGCTCCGATCACCGTCACCGCGTCCGCCCGACGCAGCAACACACTCGCCGGCAGCAGCACCTGAGTCCGCCCGCACCCCCGACACCGACCCCGCCGCGGAAGCAACCGACCAGCCCCACGAACGACCCGCTCCCGCGCCGAGCCCCACGGCCCGAGTACGCCCGAGCAGCCGACCGCTGGGCAGCCCAACAGCCCCGCGCACAAGTCGCTCTCGACCGCCGCGCCGTTCAGCCCTACCGTCATCACCGGGTGCACTCCAATGCACCAAGACGGCCCTTCCGTGTCGCAAAGACATGCGGGAGGGCCGTCGCCTACCTCAGGACATCCTCACCCTGACGTCGCACACGACCAACCACAAGACCCCGACCGAACAAACCCTCCAACCACCAGCAGGATCAGCCCACGATGACGCGGTCATCCTCAGCCAGCCTGGCGGTCAACATCGATCTATCTCTGGTCGGTCGCCAACTGCAGCTCGCTTCGGAGTCGACGCTGTGGCGAGCACCGCAGGGCGGGTCCACGCCGGCGACCAGGCCGCGGAGGGGACGGCGAGGGAGCGGCAAGC
>JBBSAM010000078.1:0-5312 GCA_038252255.1 Acidimicrobiia bacterium
GGCAGTCCGAATACGACGCGATCCAGCGGGCCGCCGAACAACGGCACCTGCCCGCATCGACACTGGCTCGGTCCCTTCTACTCGACAAACTTGGCGAACAGCACGCCTCCTGACCCGTGGGCACGTCAACGCAAAGCCGATCCCCATCTGGGACGGCGAGGGCGTGGTCGACGGCGTCCAAGTTGAGGTGTTCGACGTGCCGGTCAGCATCCCTATCTCGTCACTCGTGCTAGCGGGGACAACTCGGTCAGGGCCTGCGCCGAGGTCACCGATGACGGCCGAGAAATCCTTCCCCTCATGGCGCGGGTAGTGAACTCGGGTAGTCGATGAAGCCTTCGCATTGGTCATGCCTGCGGATGACTCGGGCGCCTACCTCGGTGTGGTTCGGTGTGCCACTGACTTGGTCCAATAACCGTCAAGGAGTTGACGTTGCACGGTGATCACCGTGACCGCCAACATTGACCGCGGAAACTAGACAAGATAGGTTGTCTATGTGCGGATTGGTGAGCCAGCGCGTAGGCATGGTGTTACCGAGGGGGACATCTGGCACGCGGTCCGGAACGCGATGCGGCGGGTCGTTGTAGATGAAGACCTGACGATGCTCATCGGACCAGCCTCCGACGGAGCATTACTGGAGATCGGCATCCTCGACATCGACGGAGAGGACCCGGTCATGATTCACGCTATGGCTCTACGGCCGAAGTTCTACAGGTTCCTCGGATGAGGGAGGTGATCAGGATGCGACACACAGACGATGAGGTCGAGCGGGCCGCTCGCCGTTTCGATCAGTTGGCTGAAGAGCTCGACCCGGCAACGGCCGAGGTTGACCAAACCGATGACCTCCGAGCGATCGCAGGCGTCTCTGAGGCGGTGCGAGCAGACGAGGCGCGGCTTCGTGAGGCCGTAGAGGTCGCCCGGGCCCACGACAGGTCATGGAACCAGATCGCGGTCGCCCTAGGAGTCTCTCGGCAGGCAGCTCGACAGCGGTTCGCCCACAAAGACACGCGCTTGACCGACTCGCTTTAGGCAAAGGACCTGACCACTGGGACGGCGCTACTTGAAGACTCACCAATATTGCGACGCCGGGAAGGTATCCACCACGGCGAACAAGACAAACCTGTGGCTTGTGCCCCGTCTGCGTCGAAGGTTTCGAAAGTGGTTGCCCCGACGCCTGAATTGGCTGGATCCTCATGAATGAACACTTCAGAGCGAAACCCAGCCCCGATCTTGCTGCCACCAAACGTGGACCCCCTTCGCCTGGCCGTGGCCGCCTACCTGGCCCGGTTCAAGGGACAGTCCCGGATCCATACCGAGTCAGACCTGCGAGCATTCATCAGCTGGTGCCAGGAACGTGACCTCAATCCCCTCGTGGCGCGTCGACCGCACATCGAGCTCTACGTCCGATGGATGCAGGAGGTCCGCGCCTTCAAGGCGTCCACGGTCAGCCGGCGGATGGCCGTCGTCGCGGGCTTCTACCGGACCTGTGTGATCGACGGCATGTTCGAGCACTCCCCAGCGGAGTATGTTCGCCGGCCGAACGTCCCGGACGAGTCCCCGACCCTGGGACTGACCCATCTGCAGTTCGAGGCCATGCTCACCGCGTCCAGACTGTCGCCGAACACGAACGACTTCGCGCTGGTGGCCATGCTCGGCCTGCTCGGACTGCGGATCTTCGAGGCCTGCGGCTCCAACATCGCCGACGTCGGAGAGGAACACGGCCACCGGGTCCTACGGGTCAACGGCAAGGGCGGCAAGGTCGTCCTCGTGCCTCTGCCGCCGGCAGTAGGCCGTGCCATCGACCGCGCCATCGACGACCGCGCCCAGGGGCCGATCCTGCTCACCCGCCGAGGCACCAGGATGGACCGGCACTGCGCCACCCGGCGACTTCACCGACTGGCCGAGACCGCCGGGGTACGGATTGCCCGGATGCATCCCCACATGCTGCGCCACACGTTCGTTATCTCCCCTGCCGGAGCTATCTGAGGGACGTGCGTTCTGAGGTGCTCCGCGACGTGCCTGATGAGTATCCGGACCCTGTCAGTGACGGCAATTACGTTCGCATTCATGTCGGAGTTGAGCACCTTCGCGTTCCGGGCCGAGCGGGCCGTATCGCCGCTGGACGGCGGCGAGTTGTGGCTTGTTCTGGATCCTGAGCTCGTCCGGCACCGCGAAGCGAGCGACTTCCTTCGATGTCTGCAGGGGGCCGGCCGTTCACCCCACACGATCCGGGCTTACGCGGGGCGGGTAGCGGGGTTCCTCAGTTGGTGCCTACAGGAGGGGATCAACTGGGCCACGATCGAGTTGGTGGACCTGGCCCGGTTCAAGTACTGGCTTGAGGCCACCCCGCACCGGGTTGGTCGCCACCGGTCGGGTTCGACAGTCAACGCGATCCTTACCGCCGTCTGTGAGTTCTTGCGGTTCTGCGCCCGGACCGGGGTGATCGAGCAGCCGGTGGCCGATCGGCTCTCCGAGCCTCGTTTCCTGCGCTTCACCCCACCCGGATTCGATCCCGGTGAGGGTGGCCAGTTCCGCACGGTGCGCGCGCGTGCATTGAAGGCACGGGCCGAGACACCCTTCCCCGACGCGCTCACCAGCGAACAGGCCTCGGCGGTGTTGTCTTCGTGTCGCCGGCCCCGTGAGCGATTCATGGTCATCCTCCTTCATGACACGGGTGTTCGGATCGGTGAAGGCCTGGGGATGCGCAGGTCTGACATGCACTTGCTCCCGGACTCCCGAGTTCTGGGCTGCCCGGTGGTAGGCCCGCACGTGCACATCGCCCACCGCGCCAACCCCAACGGAGCCTTGGCCAAGTCCCGGTATCCACGAACCGTCCCAGCCAGCGACGCCGTCCTGAACAGCTACGCCGACTACCAGGTCGAACGGGCCGAGCTGGTAGGTCAGGACGAGTGCGACATGGTGTTCCTCAACCTCTATCACGAGCCGCTCGGCGCCCCGATGGTCTACCGGACGGCTAAGCGTTTCTTCGACCGCCTCGCAGCCGAATGCGGGTTCCCGGTACGGCCGCACATGCTGAGGCATTCGGCAGCCACCAACTGGATCCGTGCGGGCGTCGACCTCGACGTCGTCCGGGCACTGCTGGGGCACGCCTCGTTAGCCTCCACGACCGTCTACCTGCACGCCCGGGACGAGGACAAGCGCCGCGCGGTCGAGGCCGTCGCAGCGGAAAGGAGATACCGATGAGCCAGGCTGCGTTCCATGGCGATTCACCCGCCAGCCACAGGCAGGAACGACCCGACAAACCCGACTGGCTGACATGGCTGCAAGCCCATCTGGACCCGACTTGGCGTCCGAGCGAGTGGGACCAGTCCCGGTGGCTGTTCACCGGTGACCTGAACAGCGACCGGACTACTGCGTGGGCCTGCCGCACGCCCGGCTGTATCACCACGACCCGTTACCACCACCGTCGCTGTGACAGCTGTCGGCGAGCCCGTACCACCATGGGGGTCGGCTGGGAGGAGTTCGACGCCGCTCCCGCGCGACGCCAAACCCGCCCACTGCAGCGCGGGCTGTGCACGGTGCCTGACTGTGAAGGCGAACTGCACTGTGCCGGCCTGTGTTTCCGTCACGAACGCTCCTGGCGCAAACACCCAGGCGAACCGGTCGCGGCGTTCATCGCTCGGGCTCGCCCGCTAACCCGCAGCGGGGACTGTCAGGTCGCCGGCTGCGGCCGCGAGCCGATCAACCGTCGCGGGCTGTGCCGGTTCCACGGTCAGCGCCTGCAACGCCGCGGCCTGGCCTCGTTGACTTCTGAGGAGCTGGCAGCGTGGGTGGCCGCCGAACAACCACGACTGGGCGCACACCAGTTCTGCCTGGCCGGGCTGCCCGAACCGGCACGCACCGAGGTGCTCTACGCGCTGCAGCACCGCGACCAGGGGCCGGTACCCCTGGACCCAAGCCAGGTGCGGATCCTGCTGCCCCGCCTCGCCGGCGCCGGGTCGCTCCGGCAGGCCGACCCGCAAGCGGTATGCGAAGCCGGCGGAGTGCAATACAACACGGTGATCCGTGGCCTGTTCCGCGACCTACGCCGGCACCTGGACCGAGCCTGGAGCCAGCACTGCGGCGTCGACCCCTTCGCCGGGGACCTATGGCAGGTGGCGCTGCTGGACCTGCAGCCCAATGCGTCGCGGCGCTGGCCGGCTACCCAGGGAGTCATTGACTTTGGCCCGATCCAGCCAGTGTGGCTGCGTGAGGTGGTCAAGGACTGGGCCCGGGCCACCCGCCCCTACCTGCAGCAACTACGGGCGACGCTGCGTGCCTGCCAATCCGCTTCGACGACACTGACCCTGGCCGGCCACCTCGATGCCACCGCCCTGGGCGCCGGTGACTACAACCGGATCATCGATGCCATCCATGAGCAACGGCGAGCCGACGGAACCTTGTACTCAGCCGCGCACCGCAACCTGCTGCTCTACCAGTTCAACGAGGTCGTCGAGCATGGCCGGGCCGCCGCTCTGATGACCCCCGTGCCCGACACGTTCCGGCCCGCGCGCCGCCAGCGCGTACGCGACAACCCGAACGAGGACGAGCTCGGCAAAGCGCTACCGGAGTCGGTGATCCGCCAGCTCGACATTCACCTGCACGCGCTCGGCCCATCCGGGCGTGCCGGATCGATCCTCGCCGCCGAACTGCAAGCGATGCACCAGAGCATCTACCAGATCCTGCGCGACACCGGACGACGCCCTGGCGAGGTAGTCAGCCTGCGAGTCGGCTGCCTGGAAGTCATCCAGGGCCAGCACAACCTCATCTACGACAACCACAAAGCGGGCCGGATGCGCCGCCGCCTGCCGATCACAGCCGACACCGCCGCGACAATCATGGACTGGGCGCAGCGCCGCGCGGAGCTGGCCACCCCACCAGCGCAGCGAGCCTGGCTGTTCCCCAGCCCGCTGTTGCGCGCCCAACAGTCACACGGACACCTCACCTCCGCGGCCGTGGCCAGGGCGTTCAAGATCTGGGTCCACCAAATCGCTCCCATCGAAAGCGAGCTCCTCGGCCCGGACGGGCGCCCCGCCCCTTTCGATCCGGCCTTGGTCACCCCCTACGCACTTCGCCACAGCTACGCCCAACGCCACGCTGACGCCGGGGTACCAGTCGACGTACTCAAAGAGCTCATGGACCACGTCTCAGTCGCGACCACGATGGGGTACTACCGGATCAGCCTCAAACGCAAGCAGCAGGCCATCGCCTCAGTCGGCTCGCTGGCGACCAACGCCGCCGGGCAACCCGCACCGTTCACCAGCCCGACCGCCTACGAACGCGCTTCAGTATCAGTACCGTTCGGCAACTGCACC
>JBBSAM010000079.1:0-5286 GCA_038252255.1 Acidimicrobiia bacterium
CATTAGGCGGACGGCTGGGTTATGTGCCCTGTCTGGCTGTTCCGGCTGATCAGGCGCTTTGGTCGGGCGATTCTGTCCGCATAATCCTTGGGTCGGTGTCAGCGTCCTAGGGAGTCGAGCCAGCCGAGTAAGGGCGAGTCCTGGGTCCAGTCCGGCATTGTGTCTGGGGTCAATGGCTCGTAGGCGTTCTCGATCGCTTTGCGTTTGGTCTCTGCGTCTGCGCGGGCGTAGATCTCGGTGGTGGACACATCGGCGTGGCCGAGCAGGTCACGAATGTAGATCAGGTTGATACCGGCCTGGATCAGGTGCATCGCCCGGCTCCTTCGGAGTGTGTGGGGTGTGACCGGCAGGCTGGGGGCCCAGGCTGGGTTGTGCGCCTGGACGGCCCGCACGTGACGGGCCAGGAGTTTCGCGATCCCGGATCGGGTCAGCCTGGAGTGGTGCGGCCCGCAGAACAGTGGGTCGGCGTCGGCGCCGACGCCGAGGTGCGGTTGACGATGTTGAAGGTAATCGGTGACGAGCCGGGCGGTGGGGTCCATCAGTGGCACGTAACGGATCTTGGATCCCTTTCCGTGGATCGTCACCGTCATCGGGTTGCTGCCGCGGATGTCGGCGACGGTAAGGTCGCAGATTTCTTGGACGCGGGCCGCGGTGTCGTAGGCCAGGGCGAGCAGGACCGTGTCTCTGATAGCGCGCGGGCCCGCCGTGCCGGGCTGGGCGAGTAGCGCTTTGACCTCGTCTCCGGTCAAGTGCCCCAAGTCCGGGGCCGGGGTGTTCTTCTGTCGGATCGCGAGGATCTGGGTGGCCTGGTCGAGATGGTCGGGCTGTTCGACGGCGGTGTAGCGGGAAAACGACTTGATGACTGCGAGGCGCTGGTTGCGGGTGGCCGCCGAGCAGGCCCGGTCGGTCTGCAACCAGTCCAGGAATCGCAGGATCCGGGGCCGGTCGATGTCGGCCAGGCGCAGCCTCTCCGGCGGTATTCGTTCTGCTTCTTTGAACCAGGTCAGTAGTAGTTTCATCGCGTCCCGGTAGGAGGCGATGGTCCTTGGTGACGCGGCGCGCTCGCCGACCAGGTAGTCGGTGAAGAACTTCGCCAGCCAGCGACCCGCAAGATCTGGTGGCGGCGTCGGCTGCCGCCGCGGGCTCACGGCTCGTCCGTCGTTGTGGTGGGGATGGTGTAGCCGAACCGGATTTGGGCCTTGGCTATCACATCGGGATAGGCATCGGCGGTCAGCCGCAGGTAGTACTGGGTGCCGCGAAGGTCAGCGTGGCCCATGTAACACGCCAGATACGGCAGCACCACCGCCAGGTCCGCACCCTGCGTGGCCCAGCGCCGCAGGTTGGTCACGGCGAAGCCGTGACGCAGCGAATGCGGATGCGGGCCGCCGATGAAGTGAGGGATGCCGGCGTCGGCCAGGTAGCCGCGGAATCGCATATATACGGTCGCCTGGTTGATCGGCCTGTCTGCCGTCCTGCTGTAGAAGACGTGGTCGCCGGGTTCGGGCGCCGGGTGGGCGGCAGCGATGTAGGCGGCAAGAGTCGCAGCCAGCCGGCCTGTGACCGGCACGGTTCTGCTCTCACCGTTCTTCGAGTCGCGAATCTTGAGCGTCCCGGCGCCCGTATCCACGTCCGGCAGGGTCAGGTTCAGCGCCTCGGAGACCCGCAGCCCGGCGCCGTAAAGCACCCGAAACAAGGCCGGGTCGACCAAAGCCTTGTTCGTGAACGACGACATGGGCTGCGAATCGACCGCCGTGAACAAACAGCGCACCTCATCATCGGTGAACACATACGGCACTTGGTGACGGACCCGGACACGGGTCGCCGCCGCCGGGACGTAGGCGCCCCAGCCGTGGTCTTGGGCATGGGCAGCCAGTTGGCGCAGCACCAACTCGTTGCGCCGAACCGTGGACGAGCGCAGGTGGCGGCCATAGAGGAACCCGTCGATCGCCTCCTTGGTGATCGACCCACCCGAATAGCCCTCACGCTCGCAGTGCTCGACGAACTGACGCAAAACCCGCTCTGGGACCTTGAACCTGTATCCGCCGGCGTGGCGCACAGCGACCAGATCGGCGACCAGGCCCGGCAGCGTCGTCTCACTCATCGCGGCCACCTGCCCCGGCCGATTCGGTGACGTCTTCGACATCGACCGCGCAACAGCGCAGCCGTTCAACGTCGAACCGCAGGTAGTAGGCCTGAGTTGTATCACTCGAGGCATGCCCCAAAACGGCCGACACGACCGGTATCGGCGTGCCGTTTCCGATCATCGCGACGGCCAGCGCGCCACGCAGCGAGTGCATCCCGCACACCTCGCCGGGCGGGAAGGCGATCCCCGCTCGGGCGGCATGCCTTGGCAGCCGGGAAGCGATCGACGAAACACACCCGAACGTGCCGAACGGGTGCCGATGCTTGACGAACACCTTCGGGCAGTCGGTTTCCGGCCGACCAACTTTGACGTAGTCGATGATCGCCCAGCCGACGTCATCGAGCAGCGGCAGACACAGCGGCCGACCCGTCTTGTGCACCACGATCGTGATCGTCTTCGCCCGCCAATCCAGATCAGCCAGCTCGAGCTGGCGCAGATCCGAAACCCGCAGGCCCAGCCGCGCGGTGGCCAGAATCATCGCGTAGTCGCGTTTGCCGGTCGCGGACCGGCGGTCGATCGCGGCCAGCAGCCTGCGTATCTCGCCTCCGGTCCAAAGATGCGGCTCGGACCCGTGACGCACATGCCGGTGCGGCGGCAACCGGCCCGCCAGGCCGTCCGGCGCCCGGCCCGCGTCGGCCAGAAAGGTCAAAAAATCCGCCAGACACGAACGTGTCGCCGCAATCGTCTTACTCCGCAACCCGCGCTGCCGCAGCAAGAAACCCGACACGTCCCGCACGCCGAGCGTCGCGAGATCATCGACACCCACCTCGCCCAGGTAAACCAAGAACTTGCTGGCCGCCTTGTCCTTGGCGATCACAGTCGCATCGGCGTTGCCGCGACCGCGACACGAAGCAAGGTAATCGTCCCTGAGCCGGCGGAATCTGATCGGACAGTTGTCTTTCGCCGGTATCACCGGCCGGTCGACATCGATCGGCCGGCCAGCCAGCACCTCCGCCATCAACATCACCGGCCTGCGCACCGCCTGAACATCCTTGTCCGCGATGGGCTGCCGCAGCGAACCCAGCCTGACCCCGGTCTGGTCCGTGATGAACTCGACGCACACCGCGTCGCTCGCCGCCCTCAGGCCGCGCTCGGTTAGAAAAGCGGCGAACCGGTCGAGTACTGCCCGGTGGCGCCGGACCGTAGCCTCGGTCCTGCCGGCGTCGCGCAACACCGCCACAACGCGGCCGACCGCAACGTCGGTACCTGTCTCTCCCATCAAAATCACCTCTGCATTCGATAGCGGAATGAACACAAAGTGATTCTTCGCGACGCGAAAAACGCCCGACAACGCTGCGAGCCAGCACAAACAACACCAGCATTATGCGGACAGAATCGCCCGACCAAAGCGCCTGATCAGCCGGAACAGCCAGACAGGGCACATAACCCAGCCGTCCGCCTAAGCGGCATTCTCTTGATTCCGCGGACGGGATCCCTTGCAGCGAAAGACTTTTCTCGTCGTAGACATGTCTCCGACGGCAGTCACGAGCGTCTCGTGACTGCCGCGGCGCGGGCGGCGCCGAGCTGGCGGGCCAGCTGCTCGCGCAGCTCCTGGTTCTCGGTCCGCAGGCGGGAGATCTCGTCGCGGTAGGTGCGCACCTGCTGGCGCAGCGAGTCGGAGGTGGCTCGCTCAGCGGATGGCAGGACTCCCTGTCGGCCGTATGACCCGTCGCGGAGGCGGTTGATCTCTTCGCGGAGCTCTTCTTGGTTGTAGAGCCAGGAACGGGAGACTCCCGCGGTCTCGGCGACGCGGCGAAAGGTGACCGCCTCGCCGCGCCTGGTCAGGAGCTGTAGGGCGTTCTTCGCGCGGCTCAGGGTGGTGTCGTGACGGGCCTGCGCCGCTTCGCGGAGCCTTTCGACCCGGTCAGGCATTGTCGGCTTCTTGTGGGCGTAGCGCCTGTAGGGAGCCGATGATCTTGTCGAGGCTGATCAGGACTTTGCGGTGGTTGGCGGCCTGTCGTTGCAGGCCATCGGTTTGTGCGGCATCGAGGAGTTCCTGGGTGAGCTCGGCCTGCTGTTGGTGGACGGGCAGGAACTCGGCGGTGGTCTGGAAGTCCGGGCACGTCAGGCAGGCGTTGGGGTGTGGGCAGTCTTGCTGGGGTGGCCGTCCGCAGTACCCGTTCGGCAGGGTGTCGGCTGCTCGGGCGAGGCGGTGTTTGACCCATTCGGCGTCCGCGGTCACCGCCTGAGGGTCGAAGCCGAGAAGGCGGCCTTCGACGTCGACTCGGGTTTGGCAGTAGCGTTCAAACTCGGCACGGATCGTGGTGTCGTGCATGTGGGCGTAGACGGCTGTCATCATTGGGCTGGCGTGGCCGAGCAAGCGTTGGATGACGTGTTCGGGAACCCCCGAGTTGATCATCCTGGTTCCGAGCGTGTGTCTGAGCCGGTGGATGGTGACGCTTGTGGCGCAACCGTTTTCGTCGTGTAAGCCGATGCGGCGCTGCCAGTCGGCGAAGGCCCGGCGGAGCGTGTCGTAGGGCACCGGCAGCTGTTGGTCGGACCGCGAAGGGAACAGCCAGGCCGGCCCGTCGGGGCAGGTCTGGCGGACGTGCTGTTGCTGGGCGCGGATCGCCTCCACGGCCGGAGTCGACAGCGGTAGCAGGTGCTCGACGCGCATCTTCGAGCTGGCGAACCGCAGGCATGGCCAGCCAGCGCTGTCGGCGAGCAGCGGGTCGAACGGGAGCGCGCAGGCGTCCCCGGCACGTAGCCCGGTCTCGGCGATGAGCACGACCAGGCTCCGATACGGCATGCGCAGCTGGGCGAGGTTCTCCTTCGACTCCAGTTGGCCCATGACGAACTCGGGGATGAAGCGGGGCAGCGTGTGCCGCCGACTGGACAGCTCTTCGGGGTAGATTGTCGCCTCGGCCGCGATGGTGGGCACCCAGCGGTAGCGCCGGTTCTCCTCCAGGAATGCCCGCAGGAACACCCGCGACAGGGCCTTGGTGGACTCGGCCAGGCCAAGGGGCACCAGCCAGGCAAGGTAGCGCTCGAGCAACGCCCGATCGATGTCCTGCGGATCCTGCACCGGTGGCTGGCAACAGGCGAGGAAGGTCGAGAAGCGTTTGAGCGCAAGGGCTCCCGCGCGGATCGTGTTGAACGCGCAGCCGGTGGCTAGACGTTGGCGGGCCCAGCGTTTGGCGGCC
>JBBSAM010000080.1:0-5272 GCA_038252255.1 Acidimicrobiia bacterium
CACCCCCCGGGGGTTGACCAAACGACACCGAATGGGGCGGGGGCCGGTCAGGCGATGGTGGCGATGCCGCCGTCGACGGGCAGGATCACGCCGGTCACGTAGGCGGATCCGCGCGAGCCGAGGTAGAGGGCGGCGGCGGCCATGTCCTCGGGGCGGCCGATGCGCTTCATCGGCGCGCTTTCCCTGATCGAGTCGCCGAAGCTCTCGAGCGTCGCCTTCATCATCTTGGACTCGAACGGCCCCGGCGCGATCGCGTTGACGGTGACCTTCGGCGCGAGCCGCTTGGCCAGGTGCCGCGTGAGCTGGTGCACCGCGGCCTTGGCCGACGAGTACGCGTACGTCTCCATCAGCGGAACCTGGATGGCGTCGATCGACCCGATGTTGATGACGCGCGCCGGGTCGTCTTCGGTCGACGCCGCCTCGAGCTGCGGGCGGAGGAACTTCGTGAGATGGAACACGGCCTTCACGTTGAGATCCAGCACGCGGTTCCACGCGGCGTCGTCGTAGTCGTCGAGCGGCGCGCCCCACGTTGCGCCCGCGTTGTTCACGAGAATGTGCACGCGGTCTTCGCGGCTGCTGACCTCGTCGGCGAGGCGACGGCACTCGGCTTCGGTGGAGAGGTCGGCCGGGATGCCGATGCACTCTCCCATCCGGGAGAGCACAGCCTCGGTCTCGACCACTGCGTCTGCCTTGCGCGACGAGACGTAGACCTTCGCGCCGGCGCGCACGTATGCCTCGGCGATCATGAGCCCGATACCGCGGGTGCCGCCGGTGACGACCGCGACCTTCCCGCGAATCGAGAACAGCTCTTGGAGCACGTCATCTGTCGGCATCAGCCCTCCTCGTGGCGCCGCGCACCGTAGACGCAAGCGCCCACTTCTCGCCCGGACGCACCTACGATCCGTCCGATGCTCCAGCTCCGGCTCGTCAGTCCTCCCCGCTGCACCGATGCACTGGTACGCCTGTTGGTGGCAGACGACGGGGTCGTCTCGATCGAGCTCCTCCGCGGTGCCGCGATGAAGCCAACCGACGGGGACATCGTGGTGGCCGACGTCCTGCGCGAGCGCGCCAACTCCCTGGTGGAACGCATCCGGGCGCTCGAGATCGAGGAGCTCGGAGAGCTGAGCATCATCGAGATCGAGGCCACTCGATCCGAGCTCGCCCATCAGGCCAGTCTGAGAGCACCCGGGCGGGCGAGCGACGTGATCGTCTGGACGCTGCTCGAGACGCGAGTCCATCAGGACGGCGTGCCCTCCATCGCCTTCTTCTGCTTCATGGCGGTGGCAGCTCTGATCGCGACCATCGGGATCGTCGTCGATTCGGCGGTTCTGATCGTCGGCGCGATGGTCGTCGGGCCCGAGTACGGGCCGTTGGCGGCGTTCGCGGTGGCGGTCTACCAGGGAAAGCGACGGGCGGCGCGGGCCGCCCTGATCGTGCTGCTGGCCGGCCTGATCGTCGCCATCGCCACGGCCACAGTGGCGGCGTTGCTGTTCAACGCACTCCACACCGACATCGTCGCTCCCGGAAACCGCTTCTTCACGCGGTTCGTCACCCACCCCAACGTCTATTCGGCCATCGTGGCCTTCGCTGCGGGCCTCGTCGGCGTGATGGCGGTCGGTCTCGGCCGCTCGGGAGCACTCACAGGCGTCGTCGTCTCGGCCACCACCATTCCGGCCGCCGCGGCGATCGGGGTCAACACCGCCGACGGGACGTGGGACGAGGCGATGCGCAGCGCGATGCAACTCGGGATCAATGTCGCGTGCCTCGCTGCGGGGAGCCTCGCCGCCCTCGTGGCCTACCGAGTCGTGGTGCAGACGACAAGGCGCTGAGCGCGAATCCGGAGGGCCGGCGGAGGTCGCGCCGGTAGCGTCACGACGGTGGACGACGAGCGCCGGGGGTTCCTGAGCGGCAACCTCGCTTACATCCTCTGGGGGCTGCTGACCCTCTACTGGCACGAGCTCACCGGGCTCGACGCGTTCGGGCTGATCGCCTGGCGGATCGTGTGGTCGGTCGTCGTGCTCGGGATTCTCCTCACGGTCTCGAAGCGCTGGACCAACCTGCGCGGCGTGCTGGTCCGGCGGCGGATCGGCCCGATCACGATCGCCGCGATCGCGCTGGCGACGAACTGGACGACCTACGTGTGGTGCGTGACTCACGGCCACGTCGTAGAGACCGCACTCGGCTACTTCCTCGCGCCGATCGGCCTCGTGCTCGTCGGGGTGACGATGTTCCACGAGCGGCTCCGGCGCGCGCAGGTGATCGCGCTCGCGCTCTGTGGCGTCGCGGTGATCGTGCTCGCGGTCGGGTATGGGTCACCGCCGTGGTTCGCGTTGCTGATCGCCGCGTCCTGGACGATCTACGGCGTCTCGAAGAAGCGCGCGGCGCTCCCTCCACTCGAAGGGCTCGCGGCCGAGACGCTGGTGCTGGCACCGCTCGCCGTCGTGCTCCTGCTCGTGCTGCAGGCAGGCAGCAACCCGAGCCTGGAAGGCGCGAGCACGCTGCAGCTCGTCCTGGTGCCGTTCGCGGGTCTCGTCACTACGGTCCCGTTGCTGCTGTTCGCCTACGCCGCTCGACGAATCCGCCTTGCGATGCTCGGGTGGCTGCAGTACTGGGTTCCGTCGATCAACCTGGTGCTCGGTGTCGCGGTCTACGACGAAGTCGATGCCCGCGTCACGGATCGCCGGCTTTGCGCTCGTCTGGGTCGCGCTCGCGCTCATCACGATCGACGGGATCCGCTCGTCGCGCACCAGCCCGACTCCGGCAGCGATCGAGACCGAGCCCGTCCCCCTGGAAGGCTGAGCGCTATGGCGCGGGCTCGAGGCGAGCCGCGACTTCTCGGTAGCGGCTCACCGGGATGAGATGGACCCCGTCGAAGGCGCCGGATTCGCGGATGGCCTCGACCAGCTCGCACGCGATCTCGACACCCGCGGATCGATCATGCTCGACGCGGTCGACCAACGCCTCGGGGATGGCGAGCTGCGGGATGGTGTCCGTGAGCTTCTTGGCCATGGGTGCGCTGGCAACCACCATGACGGCCGCGTACACCGGACCTGCGAACTTGACGGACTCGCGCCACGCGAGAAGATCTGCGACCGAGAACGACACCTGTACGAACAGCGCGTCGGCGTCCCGCTTCCAGTCCGGCAGAGGCCTGAATCCCGATGTCACACCGAACCGGAACGGCCCGCTCGTGCTCGCGTGGCTCTCCGAGAACGTGCGCGCCTCGCGGATCATGGATCGAACCGTCAGGTCGTCGGACCGAGCGCCGGACTCGGTCCGGTCTCCATAGACGAACAAGAACTCATCCACTCCGTACGCAGCCGCGGTGAGCAGGTCTCGACGAAAGCCGAGCAAGTTTCGATCGCGCGCGTTGAGGCACGCGATCGAACGACCACCCATCAGCGCAACCTCGTGCGCGACCGCGATGCTCGAGACGGTGGCGCGACCGATGTGGTTGTCGGGGATCAGGAAGGCTGACGCGACCTTGCTCAGTACGCCGATCTGGTGACGCACGTGCATGAGATCCGGCTGGGTCGCCGGCTCGACCTCGCAGATGATCTCGAACGCCGCGGCGGTCGGCACGCGTCGAGGCTAGCGACCGGCCGTCCGCTCTCGCCCTGAATTCCTGGCTCGTCGCTGCGGTAGCGGCGATCAGACGGGCGGGCGACGGCGCGGCGGAACGAGCGCCAAGCCCGCACCGGCGAACAGCACCGCGAACCCGACCGGGAGCGACGGGAACCCTCGGGCAGTGCGCAGTGCGACTCCGCCCGTCCGCGGCGGCCCGACGACACGGGGAACGACCGTGGAGCTCTGGTCGCCGGCAGTGCCGAGCCCCGGCTTCGACGAGTCTCCGAGCACGGCTCCCGGATCGGTCGTGGCGGTTGACGCGGGAACCGTCGTCGTCGTCGTCGGCGACACCCCAGGGGTGGTCGTCGTGGTGACCGAACCCACCGGCAGGGTGGTCGTCGTCGTGACCGGCACGGTGGTCGTGGTGGTCGGCAGAGTGGTCGTCGTGGTCGGCAGTGTCGTCGTCGCGGTCGGCAGTGTCGTCGTCGTTGTCGTCGTGCTCGTGGTCGTCGTCACCGGAGCGCTGAGGTCACACGTCGGTACGGTGAACGTGTCGGTGTCCAACGAGACCGAGGCTCCCAAGGCCAACGCCCGGCCGTGGACGACCGTGCCTCCGGCGACGGTGATCGAGGTCGCGGCCAGGATGTTGCCGGCGAACTCGGAGCCACCGGCGAGCGTCGCGAAGGAGCCGACCTGCCAGTAGACGTTGCACTCCTGCGCACTGTTGATCAGCGTCACCGTGCTCCCGACATGGGTGGTGAGCGACGAGTCGGTCTGGATGATGAACACCGAGTTGGGATCGCCCTCGCCGTCGAGCACGAGGGCGCCGGTCAGCTCCAGCGGACCCTGCGCCGTCGTCGCGTGGACGCCGGGCGCGAGTGTGAGCCCGCCCAGATCGGCCGGCTCGGAGAAGTCGACCGGCCGGCTCGCGGCGTTGTTGAACGCCGTGGTGAGATCCGTCTGAGCATTCTGCGCCGCCGCGTTGTTGACGTCCGTCGTCCACGGGGGAAGGACCGTGGGTGCGCCCGTGACCGACGTCCCCGGCCACAGACCAAGGCCCCCGTCGAGCGTGGTGGTACCGGAATTCGTCACGGTCGATGCCCCGAGCACGGCGTAGTTTGCGGACGTCCCCATGGGGACGTTCGCCACGAGCACTGCGCTCGCGGGCATGGCGAAGAGGGCGATCGTCGCGGTGGCGAGCACGAACGCACAGGTCGTCGCCGCCCATCTGCGCGCGGTCGCAAGGTGCTTCGTCGGGAGCGACATGGTGGGCCTCGTGCGTCGGGGGCATTGCTATCAGCAGCACCGCCGCGACAAGGGCGGGAGCAGGACCCGTGCACGCACGATCTGATGACCAAGTCTTCGGAGCCGGACCCGACCGGTGGGTCAGGGCGGCTGGGGAGGCCAGCAAGAAGGGTTGGGATGTCGACACCCTTTGCTGTCTTGTCGGCGCGATCCCGCCGGAACTGAGAGAAACCTGGCTGGGTTCAAGTCAGGCGACCGGATCCGCGGCCGACCTTCGGGCGTTCACGGCGCGTTCGGGTGCTGGCTTCTAGCGCGGGACAACGAGCCTTCCTCGTGTGCCGTGAGCCTTCGTAGACCCACAGCCTCACTCAGAGGGACCACTTCAATCGAGGGCCATCCACCCCACCCAAACGGGGACAGCGCCCCCGGTCATCACGTCTAGATGTCGTAGTACAGGTAG
>JBBSAM010000081.1:0-5142 GCA_038252255.1 Acidimicrobiia bacterium
CCGGTGCGGAAGTCCAGCACCCGTTCGTGCGCGAGCAGCTGTCCGTAGCGGACGTCGAAGGGCTGATCATCGACCAGGAGGCGGATCAGTTTGCCGTTGGTGACGTTGATGACCGTCTGCCCGGCCTCGGGGTAGCCGTAGCCGGCCTCGGCGTAGGGCAGCGGACGCGCCTCGAACAGCCCGTTCAAGTACGAGCCGGGCAGGCCGTGCGGCTCGCCCTCATCGAGGTTTCCCCGCCACCCGATATGGCCGTTGGACAGGGCGAACACCGACTCGCTCTGCGCCAGCGTGCCCAGATCGAGGCCGGTCTCGCGCAGACACCACGGCTCGACCGCGTACGCCGGATGCGTGATCACGCCGGGCCGACCCGGTCCAACAACTGCAACGGGTCCAGCAACTGCGCGAGGTCGGTCACGACCCGGTCGGCTCCATGCGCACGCAGTTCGTCGGCCTGGCCGACCCGGTCGACACCAACCACGAACCCGAACTCGCCCGCCCGGCCCGCAGCCACTCCGGACAGGGCATCTTCGAACACCGCCGCCTCGCCCGGCTCCACGCCCAGCACCTTCGCCGCGGCCAGGAACGTGTCCGGCGCCGGTTTCCCCGCCAGATGCTGCTCCTTGACGCTGATTCCGTCGATGCGTGTCTCGAACAGCTCCGCGATACCCGCCGCCCTGAGCACCTCAGCGCAGTTGGCGCTGGAGGACACCACCGCCGTGCGCAGACCGGCCGCTCGCACCGCCCGGACGTAGCGCACCGAACCGGGGTAGGGCTCGACCCCGTCATGGCGGATCCTGCGCATCACGATCGCGTTCTTGGCATCACCGAGCCCGGTGATCGTCAGCGCCCCCGCCCGGTCGCCCGGGGCACCTGTCGGCAGATCGATACCGCGGGACTGCAGAAACGAGCGGGTGCCATCAGCCCTGCTCTTGCCATCAACGTAGGTGTCGTAGTCCACCCCCTCGTCGAAGGCCACGAACCTCGCCCCGGTCTCCTCGGCCCGCGCCTTCAGGTAACCGTCGAACATCTCCTTCCACGCCGCCGCGTGAAGCTTCGCCGTATCAGTGAGGACACCGTCCAGATCGAACAGGCACGCCCGCGTCGCCGCCGGCAACCCCACCGACCCAACCGCCCCCACCTCGCCCGTAGCTCCCGGCCCCGCGGGCGTCATGCCGATCCCGGGCCAGGCAGACCCGCCACCGCGCCGACGGTGGCCCATCCCGCGCCGGCCGCGATCCACGCGCTCCAGGCCACGGGGCCGTCCGCGTCGTCAGCGGCCCCAACTGCCTGATCCGAAGTTGTCGTGGTCGGCTGACCGTCACCGCCGAGGTCGCCCTGCGGTTGACCGACCTGCTGACCCTCCCAGCGACTGGGCGGCTGATCGTGCAGCAGGTGGGTGCGCATCGCGAACATGTCGTTCCCCAGCTGCCGCCCATAGGCGCACAAGTCGGCTACACACCGTTCCAGCGCCGGAATCAGGTTCTGGCGATCACGGTCCACGAAATCGCCGCGACTGTTCACGACCTGCCGGTCGGGGTTGCGCAACGTCGGCATCAGAACACGTGATTGAGGGATCTCAGCCATTTCGGCTCCCCCCACCGGGTGGAACTGTCGGTGTTCAGTGCTCATTGGTGGCCTCGGCAGACCACCACAATGCAGCGGAAACGCATGATGCCTCACTCCTGTGCCTGCGGCGGCGATCCAGGATGCATCCCCCACGCACCCACGGGATACAGGTAGCCCCCGCCCCAGAACGGGGTGTACCCGTAATGGCTGTAGATGCTGGCGTGATAGGGCCGGTCATCGACGAGGTTCGGGTCGTAGCCCGGCGCTGCCGCGACCCGCTCGCCGGACTGATCGATGAAAACCTCGGACTCGGTGATCTTGGTGACGGCGTCGACCGGTATCAGGGTCTTCTCTTCGCCGAAGCCGAGGAATCCACCGTGTTCGACGAGTAGGAAACGGACCTTCTCCTCTCGGTCGTCGACAAGGAGGTCGGCCACCTTGCCGATGCCCTCTCCGTCCTTGTCTTTCACCTCACGGCCGCGGACATCGTCGGTTGATCCGTCGACCGTCTGACCGCGGTCGCCCAGCGTGTAGAGGGTGGCGTTCTCGTCGTTGCTTGTCATAGAAAAATCGTCTCCTAGAGTTAGTTATCGCCGAGCTGGTCTACAGATCGTCGTTTGCGGTGCGCAGGCCGGGCGCCCCGAGGTGTCAGGTCGTCGCCTGCGGCGGAATGCTCGCGAGGAGTTCACGCGCGCGAGCGGCGTGCTTGTGCCCCACGAGCACCTCGTACTTGGTGGCCACGACCTGGCTGACCGAGGCGAAGTCTCGGTTGCCGTGCCGGGTGGCGGTAGTGTAGCCGAGCTGGCTCCACGCCAGCCCGAACAGCGCACTGAGCAGCGGCGTGGTGAGCAGGAAGCCGAGCTGGTTGCGGTCGCTGAACAGGCTGAACGCGATCCCGACGAACAGCCCGATCCAGAGCCCGGACAGGGCGCCCGCGGCGGCGATCTTGCCTCGGGTCAGGCGCCCAGTGACCCGCTCGATGGAGCGAAGTTCCGTCCCCACGATCTCCACGTTCTGCACCGGAAAGCCCTGGTCGGCAAGGTAGTCGACCGCATGCTGGGCCTTGACATACTGCTCGTAGACACCGAGGGACATGGGGTATTCCAGCTCCATGCCGGCGGCGGTGAGCATCTGGCTTCGTGTCACGCGAGGGTCCTATTCGCTGCTGGATCGCGAAGCGGAGTCGGGCCGGGCCGGGTCAGCTGGCGGTCATCCAACGCACCCCAAGCCGGCCCGTCCTGGCTGCCGGAATCGATCTGTGCCCCGCTTAATTCCGCACACACCTGTTGTGGGTGAGTCGGGGTAGGAGTGCGGGCGTGCTCAGCCCGGAGCACCAGCCTCGTTACCGCGTACGACGTGCCGAGGATCACAAGCACCACGAAGATGACCACGGGAGTTTGCTCCATTCAGCCTGAGTGCAGGATTGATGCAGGAGTGAGAAGTGCTGTCGCCGGCCAGCTCGAGGGGTTCTGTGACATCGCCACCCAGAGTGAGAACAGCACGCTCGTCGAGGCGATCGCGTTATAACACGCGACACTAGCGCTTTCCGGGTATCGGCGAAGCGCCCCTGGAGCATCAACCTTCTTGGGGATTCCGGCATCCGGGCCCGTAGCACGAGCGCGAGCAGCGCCGGGACCGGCCAAAGTCGAGGATGATCCTCCAGCCGGCCCCGTACGCCGACTTCGGCGCCACCTTGAAAACCAGCAAGGCGATGAGGTAGGAGACGAAGATCCCCACCGTGATCCCGACACGTAGGCGCGAACCAGACCGAGCTCGTTGGAAGCCCACAACAGTCGACGCAGCCCCCGTTTGCGGTGCGCAGGTCGATCCCGGCGACCCGGGCCGGCTTGGCGCCCATGTCGAATGCCGCCTCGACGGCAAGGCCGTCGATGGGCAGGTCATGCTTCCGCAACCGCGAGAACTACCGCCTGCGCATGCTCCTGATTGGCGGCGGGCTACCCCTGCGTCCCCATGCTCAACTCGGATGAGCCAGGAAACGGCGGTTCAGGTGGTCGAGGTCGCGCCACCGTTCACCCGCACCGCCCTGATGGACGTCAACCTCACCGAGCCGCGCGCGATGCCGCCGGCCGACCCCATCGAGCAGACCATGGCGCTCCTCGAGACCGACCGAGCCGAATTGCTTGTGGAGCGCGCGCGCCCACGCCGTGACGCACAACGCCCCGACGAGATCGCGGTCACCGCCAGGTTCAACGACATGATGAATGACGGCGCCTAAGACGGGGTCGACCTGCGTGCATCACGGCCAGCGGCTGCGTCGCTGCCGCCAACGTCGGCGGATTTCCCGCACATCACCGCCGCCCTACGCCGTTCCAAGTTCACTGCGCCCTCTTCCTCGGCGCCTTCGAGAAACCTGGCCGGGTTGCTCCTGACTGTGTGGGCTCGGGGGTGCGTCAGCAACGCGGTCAGATCGTCGGTTCGTCCGCGCCAAGACCCGATTGCCAGTGCCTCATCGCAGCTGCGACCCGGAGCTGAGAATCTCAACCCCATCTGTCCCCCCACCATGACGGCCACCTTCTATCATCAACGTAGGTTCCTCTCAAACACAGGGGCGCTAGGTTAGGCCAAGGGTGCCCGTCCGATCCGTTTACGGACCAAAGAGGAGCAAACGTGGACACGATCAGCAACGCGGTGCCTGGCGTGATCGAGTCCGATGGCGGTCGCAAGCCAGATCATGTTCTGCGTATCGGTCTCGATGCACGGCCGCGTCCGAGTTTGAGTGCGTCAGAACGTCAAGATCTTGGCTGAATCGGGTCTGCTGGTCGCTGGTGTGGATGTTGGTGGCACGAACATCGAGGTGGGTCTGGTCGATGACCAACATAAGGTGCACGCCCGCAAGAAGGCGCCGACGCCCACGGAAGGTCCCGATGCCGTCCTCTCGGCGATCGCCGACCTGATAGGGGCCATCGACGGCGATCCCATCGCGGCGGGGGTTGGGATTCCGGGTGTGGTCCACGAGGGCCGGGTCCTCACTGTCCCCAATCTGGGGAACTGGCACGAGCAGGTCGACGTGGTTAAGGACCTCGGTGACCGACTCGGCGTCCCGGTCGCGTTGGGTAATGACGCGAACGTGGGCCTGCTCGGCGAATGGCTCGACGGTGCCGCGCGCGGCGCTCGCAATGTTCTCGGTCTCTGGCTCGGCACCGGCGTGGGCGGCGCGCTTATCCTGGACGGCCGGCCGTATGTGGGAGCGCGCGGGGCCGCAGGCGAGATCGGTCACGTCGTGGTCCAGGCGGGGGGTGCGCTGTGTACCTGCGGACGACGCGGATGTGCCGAGGGCTACGCCGGTCGGCGTTCCTTGCGCGGTGTGGCATCGGCGATGGTCGAGGCCGGTTGGCACACCTCGCTGTTCGACATTCGAGACAAGGAGGGCAAGTCGAACCTCACCTCCAAGGTATGGGCGCAGGCGCTCGATGGCGAGGACCCGCTGGCGACGAAGCTGTTCGACACGGCGATCGAAATGATCGGCGTCGCGGTCGGGTCGGCAGTTAACCTGCTCGATATCGACACGATCGTCGTCGGCGGTGGGCTAGCCGAGAAGCTCGGCCAGGACCTCGC
>JBBSAM010000082.1:0-4887 GCA_038252255.1 Acidimicrobiia bacterium
CCAACCCGACCGTCGCACCCGACCCGGCCAACGGCTACTGGCGCCTCGGCGGCGGCAACCTCACCGGCTGGCCCAACGCACCCGCATCCAGCGCGCTCGTCGGCACCTTCGACGAGGTCGCCGTCTACCCGACCGCGCTCAGCGCCGCCCGGGTCGCGGTCCACTCTGATCCCGGCACGGTGACCTCCTCGGGACCCCCGCCGCCGCCCCCACCGGCACCTCGGCCTACGACGCCGGGCGTCCGCGGGGGCTACGTGCTCGACGGCTTCGGAGGGCTGCATCGATTCACCTCGCACTACCAACGGAAGTCGGCTCCTCTGCCGCCCGCGCCGAAGCACGGTCCGTACTGGCCGGGATGGGACATCGCACGTGGGGTCAGCTACCAACCGAGCACCCAGCAGGGCCTCGTAGTCGACGGTTTCGGCGGGCTCCACCCGTTCACCACCGGTACGGCGCGAGCGGCCGCTCCCCACGGTGGCCCCTATTGGCCCGGGTGGGACATCGCGCGCGGCGTCGCGCTCATGCCGAACGGCAAGAGCGGGCTCGTCCTCGACGGCTTCGGCGGGATCCACGGGTTCACCGTCGGCTCCGGGTCGAACCGTCCTCCGGCGGTGACGACTCCACACCCGTACTGGCCCGGGTGGGACATCGCCCGAGGAATCGTCATCAACCGGTCCGGCACCGGCGGGTACATCGTCGACGGGCTCGGCGGCATCCACCCCTTCGGTCTCAACCACCATCCGCTGCCGCCGGCCGGCTCGCGGATGGCGAGCTTCGGGGGTCGTGACCTCGCCCGCGGCGTCTCGCTGCTCGAGCGATCAGGTCCTCATTGCTCTCGGCCGTGCGCGGCAGAGGTCGGCGGATTCACCCTCGACGCCTTCGGGGGCATCCACGGGTTCGACCTCGGATCGCGATCCGCGATCCCGACCGCGACCCGTTCGGCCTACTGGCCCAACTGGGACATCGCCCGGGGGATCACGTCGTACTGAGACCGGGCGAGACTCCGGGAACACGCCGAGCGAGTGCAGGTCTGACGCCGTCGAACCGACAATTCGGTGGAGACGATGGGACTCGAACCCACGACCCCCTGCTTGCAAACGGTCTGAGGGCGATCTCGCCACCAGCACGTTTACGCATTCGAGCAGGTCAAGTGGTCCAACGAGTATCCACCAGTGACCGCCAGTACCCCCCAATGACCGTCCGTAGTGGCACGGAAGTGGCACGGAACGAGCCCGGTCGCGCAATCGCAGTCGCGATGCGCATAGCCGAGCTGTACCGACAGCCGACACTACGGAGCATCACATGCGCAACGACCCCGACCGCCCTCGCTCGGTCACCCCGAACGAAGACCTGCGCTCGCGCGACAAATCCGACAAACACTCCGATCGCAACCGCGTCGACGCCGTCAGGCAACTACACAGACAGCGAGGATGGGTGGGCCTCGGCGACGCTGGGGTTGCCTTCGATCAGCTCGGCGAGGCATACCAACTGCTGCGCGACGACGAACCGATCGACTGGAGCGATCCCGAGTGGTTGCGCGAGCGCACCGAGCAGCTCCGCCGTCGCACTATGCACGCCAGCGAGCTCGAACACGCCGCACTTGAGTACCGCGACGCCCTCTACCAAGCGGGAGTGCTCCAGCGACGCATCCAGCGCCACGACGCTGCGTTGCATCGCCGGGTCGAGATCGAACGCCTCCGCGCCGACGGCACGCTCTACCGCGAGGAGCACCGCAACCAGAACCGGCCCGCACATGTCGACGTCGACCCCGGAGCTTGGGCCACAGTCAAACGCGAAGCCGTTCAGCAGCGTGAAACAGTCGGAGCGATGGTCGGCGGACTCGTGGTGCAGTTCACCGATGCAGGCGTAGCCCCTTCCCACTCGTCTGTTCGCACGGCTGAACACCGCTTCGCTCGACTGTGCGTCGACGACGAACGGTGGGCGACCTTGCGAGGCATCGCGATTGACTCGCACGTGTCAGCCGCGCGCCTTGTCGGCCTGGTCGTCGAGGCCGAAGCGGTGCGGCTCGGGTGGCGAACTCCCAGAGGTCCACGGTGAGCGGCCGGCGCCGGTTCGGCGCGATCCGCAAACTGCCGTCCGGTCGGTTCCAGGTCCGCTTCCGAGACCCGGCGACGCACCTCTACCGAACGGCTGAGCAGACCTTCGCCACGAAAGGCGACGCAGGCCGCTGGCTGTCGATCCTCGAGGCCGACATGGCCCGCGGCCTCTGGCACGACCCAAGACGCGGCGAGGTCCTACTCGCCGAGGTCGCCGAGACCTGGTACTCGACGAAGCTGCACCTGCGGGAGACCACGAAGCACATCTATCGGGTGATCCTCGACGCCCACATCCTCCCCGCCTTCGGTGAGGAGCCGATCGGCTCGATCACCACGCTCGACGTACAGGTCTGGATCGCGGCTCTGCACCAGAAGACTCGGTGCGGCCCGAACACGGTCGCTAAGACGTACAAGCAGCTGCGCACGATCATGGAGATGGCACTCGACGCCGGGCTCATCGTGCGCAACCCGTGCCGCATCAAGGGTGCCGGCACCGAGCGACTCCCGGAGATGCGCTGCGCGCCCGTCGAGGAGGTCGCAGCGCTCGCCCAAGCGGTCGAGCCGAGCTGGCCAGGCGTTGATCCTTCTGGCCGCGTACTCCGGATTGCGCTGGGGCGAGCTCGCCGGGCTGCGTCGTCGACACCTCGACCCGTTGCACAAGACTGTTCGGGTCGTCGAGCAGTGCACGGAGGTGAACGGCCGCTTCGTCTGGGGCCCGCCCAAGACCGCGGCAGGAATGCGTACGGTGGTGCTGCCGTCGTTCATCTGCGATGTGGTGGTCGAGCACCTCGCCCGCTGGAGCCGGCCCGGCGTTGATGGCCTCGTCTTCGTGATGCCCGAGGGCACCCCGCTGCAACGAGAGAACTTCCGCAAGCGGGTCTGGTTCCCCGCGCTCCGCGAGGCTGGGATCGAGGGGCGGCTTCGCTTCCACGACCTCCGGCACACCAATGCGACCCTCGCCGCCGCCAGCGGGGCCCCGCTTCGCGCCGTCATGCACCGACTCGGCCATTCCTCAGCGGCCACCGCGCTCCGGTACCAACATCGTCTCGAAGGTCAAGACGAGGCCATCGCCGACTTCCTTGATCACCTCGCTGTCGCACCTACCGGACCCGGTCAGTTCCGAGTGACGCCGGAGCGGTGAGCCGCTCGCGCCGCGTTGTCGATCGGTGCGGCCCCCGGCTTGTGGCGGAGTGTGCCCGTACCGGGCAATATCGGGGCGTGGGAACCAGCAGTCGGTTGCGGGGCGTCATACCTTCCGTGAAGCTGCGTGCGGTCTCGGTGTTGTCTGCGATTGCTCTGTTGGCAGCGTGTAGCGGGTCGAGTCACAGCGCCGGGCCTACCTCGTCATCACCGCCGACCACCTCCCGGCAGGGATTGGGCGCGATCGCGGTGACACTCGCCGCCGTCGGCGGGCCCGCGCCGGGGACCCCTCGACCGCTGCCCGGGTCCGTCATTGTGCGCAGCGGATCTACGTCATTCACCCGGCCGGTCGGAACCAGCGGAATGGTGAAACTCTCCATTCCACGAGGCACCTACACCGTGACCGGCCACAGTCCCCTGTACGGAAGCAACAACTATCTGTGCCAGGCCGAGAAGCCGGTCGCTGTCCGACCACCCAGTCCTGCGCATGTCAGCGTCTACTGCCAGGAGAGGTAAACGCGCTGCCTCAGGCCTTGCTGCAGGCTCGACCCGCCGCTACTTCGGTGGGAGTGGGAGGCGTCGAACCCGGGCGCGATCGTCGGTGAACACCACGACGCTTCCGGCTTCGAGCTCGGCCTGGAGCTCGTCGAGGTTCTCCAGCACCAACCGCGCCTGCTGAGCCGCGCGGCGCTCACCTCGCTGCCGGAACAGGAGAAACGAGGGCTCTGTCGCACCCGAGCGGGCAAGGAGCATCCCGAAGTCCGTGTCGCCGGAGACGAGGACTCGCTCCTCGGCCGCCGCCGTTTCGAGGACTGTTTCGTCGGTCGCCCGTTGCAGACCGCGCTCCCGGACATGGACCGCGTCGTGGCCGGCTGCCACCAGGAGCGCGGCCAGCTCCGGCGAGAGGTTCTGGTCGATCAGGAACTTCACGCGCCCCGGCGGAGGGGCAGCTCACGCTCGCGCACGGCCTCGGCGGCGTAGCGGAGGGCTTCGGCCACGTCCTCGACCTCGAGGTCGGGGTGCTCAGCGACGATCTCCGCGGCCGTCATGCCGTCGGCAACCATCGCCACCACGGTGGCGACGGGCATCCGCAGCCCGCGGATGCACGGTTGCCCGCCCATCTGCGCCGGATCGATGGTGATGCGTTCGAAGCCCACGAGGCCCTCCTGTCGCCACGAGCGTACGCGAGCGCAGCGCCGGCACCGCCGGTACGCTCCCCGTTGTGGCACGGAAGTGGCACGCGGATGGCACGACGGGTTCCGAGAGCCTCCGGTGCAGCGCAACACAGCGCTCTGACCAGGATCTTCGCGGTGGAGACGATGGGACTCGAACCCACGACCCCCTGCTTGCAAAGCAGGTGCTCTAGCCAGCTGAGCTACGCCCCCGAGGATAACCCTGTGAACAGGGACTTTGTATGGGACAGTCCCGGAACCATCCGCGCACACCGCTCGGACAGCGGATAACTTGGCCTGACCTCAACTTCCTAGCGGGCCCATTTCCATGCAGACCACCACCCCCCACAATGTAGACGGCGTCGACGTACTGAGCGCATCCTGGGCTCGGTCGCTCCGCGCCGAGAACAAGTCCCCGCGGACCATCGAGACTTACCTGGAGGCGACCGGCCAGTTGGCCGCCTATCTGCAGGCGGCGGGCATGCCGACGGCTGTTGCTTCCCTCGCGCGCGAGCACG
>JBBSAM010000083.1:0-4832 GCA_038252255.1 Acidimicrobiia bacterium
CCTTGCTCATCAATAAAAGGGATACGGCGCCAAGTCGGAATCGCCAGAATAGAAGCAAGGACGTTCGAGCCCGATCACGTTTTGCGCAGCACGTCAGTAGGCTGGCTACGTGGCTACTCCAGCGGCGGGTGTGTTGCCCTAGCACTCGCTTCCGATACATCAAGGAGAGGTCCCATGGTCACTCGCGCCAAGAAGCTGCCAGCCCGCAAGCGTCCCGCGGGCACGAAGGTCAGCGACACAAAGCCGGCTGTCGAAAAGCGCGACGACAAGAAGAGGACGTCCGCCAAGAGGCCGGCCCGGAAGGCGGGCGTCACGCAGAAGCGCGTCGCCACAACGGCGGCACCGAAACGAGCGGCAGCAAAGAAGGCGTTGGGACCGGCGGAGAAGTTTGACCTCGCCAAACTGCCGGTTGCATTGCGTCGCTCGCCGGCCAAGCTCCACGACTGGCTCGGCGAGCACCTGCCCTGGTTCCTGGGGCCACGGATCACCTCGATCGTCCCTGCCGGCGGTCAGCGGGGCACGATCCTGAGCATTCGCGGAAGTCAATTCGCCGCCGCACGCGCAGACAATACGGTGACGATCAATGGCACGGCCGTGCCGGTTCTGTCCGCGACTGGGACCGAGCTGAAGGCTTTGGTAACACGCGATATCGATTCCGGCCCCGTCGAGGTCCAGATCGGCACGCGCCTCGCAACGAGCCCGGTTGGCTTCACGATCACCGCCTATCCGGGCGACGACGATGATGGCCCACCCGTGCTCGCGGCCGGCGCCGGCGCCGGCGACGCGGGCGACGTCAATCCGATTGGCACCATCCGAGTGATGGTTGTGCTTTGCCAAGCGAACGACCGGGTGCCCGCCAACCTCGCTGCAGTCCGCCAGACGCTGACCGACGACTGGAACAAGGTCCATGAGTATTACGACCAGGCTAGCTATGGGCGCACCAACGTGCAGTTCGATGTCGCTGCCAACGCAGCTGCACTCGATGGCGTGTTCACCGACTTCGTCGACCTGGGGGCGTCGGTTCAGAACGTGATCGGAACGCAGCTCGGGCGGGTTGCGGCATTCGCCGCACGCCAGGCGCAGGTCGAAGGTTTCGACCTAAACAATTACCAGATGCTCGCGGCGGTGGTCTTCACTAACGGCGATTTCATTCGTGCCTGGGGTGGCACCGACACCCAGACCTTTTCGTACGACAACGGTAAGCCGACCGGCGACCCGGCGCGCATCCACATCGACATCTCTCTGTCGCACAAGATCAACGAGCTGTGGATCAACGAGACCGCGAACTGGGGCCGCTTCGCCCATGAGTTCGGCCACAACATCGTCTCGGCGCCTTCCAACTCCGGCGACGGCACTGCGACGCTCGGGGAGGACGTGTATGGCTCGGACCTCGTCGACGGCAGCGCCGCTACGGCCCAGGACTTTGAGCTGATGGGCAACCACGACAGCCATCCGCTGTTCACCGGCTTCCATCTCGAGAAGCTCGGCTACTACAAGGGCGCCAATATCCGTGAGCTGTCATGGGATCGCAATCCCCACAGCGAGGACGTTGACATCGTCGCGCACGGCCTTGCCGAGAACGGCGCGGGGAACCGCGTGCACATCGTCAAGGTCAAGGTTTCCGACGCGCTGACCTACTACGTCGAAGTGCGCCAGCGCCCCGGCGCCACCGCGCAGGTCTTCGATGACAGTATTCCGATCGGCGGCGCCGCGAACCAGGGCGGTGTGATCGTTACACGCGTCATCGCGGGCGAGATGCACAACAACCAGCAGACGCGTTTCATCACGCTTATGCACGATGACACCGTGCAAGTTCAGGGCTCCGCAATCGAGGATCCAGCGCGGGCGCTGCGCGTCACCGTTGTGAACGACAACGTTCAGGCTCGGCCCCAGGTGTGTACCGTGCGGATCGCGTGGGCGCAGACTGTCGTCAACGATCCTAACGGCGCGTTCGACCTCAACGTGGAGCCGTGGGACGGCGACTATCAGACTCCCGACATCTGGGTTGACCGGCCGCCGATCGGCAGTTTTGACAACGCGCTCGACGGCCAGGGCCGCCCCACCGGCAGCGGCGACAAGCCATGGGTCAACCACATCAACCAGTTCACCGCGCGCGTCCACGTGAGTGGCGTAATGGGTGCGACCAATGTCAAGGCGACTTTCTACGCGGTCACGCCCCCGGGCGTGGGCGACAACGGCAATTGGTCGCCGATCGCGGTAAAAACGATCGCCGCCATTCCGACAAACGGCTTTATGGACACTTTCTGCAACTGGGTGCCAGTGGTTGGTAAGCACACCTGTCTGAAGGTCTACGCGTCTCAGCAGCTCGGCGAGATCTCCGGCGACAACAACGGTGCACAGGAGAACGTGTTCGACTTCCAGGCCGCCGGCAGCAGCCCGGCTGACCCGCTGTTCGTTACCACGGCGATCCGAAACCCGACTGACGACCGTCGGCCCATCGCCGTCTCCTTGCGCGGCGTTCCCGCCGGCTGGATCGCTCAGATCCCGCACGCTTGGGTCTGGCTCGACGGCAAGGCCGAGCGAGAGATCGACGTGATGATTTGGCCGCCGTTTGACGTGAACGTCTATAAGTTCGGCCAGAACAAGGAGGGCCGGCTGCCCGGCGTCGCGCCGATCCGCGTTGCCGGCTTTACGCCGCGTTCCTACACTGAGGCATTCGGACCGAGCGAGCGGGTGGTGGCTTCGCGCTTTTATCCGATCGGCGGCACGTTCTACCGCGTCTCGGTGCGGAAGCGCGGGACGATTCGGCTGATCTCCGAGCCGCGCGCCCGCAAGACCGACGTGACAGTGTCAGGCATGGTATCGCCGCCCCGCCGCGCGCAGCGCGTTTTGTGCGCCGCGTTGTTACCCGACGGCAAAACACAGCGCACCACCGAAACGAAAACAGACGCGACCGGGCGCTTCAATGCGACGATTGACCTGACTGACAGCCAAGGCAAACAGCAACCGGGGCTGCATGTGCTCCAAGCCTACATACACAACGCCGACGATCTGTCCGACGCAGAGTCTAATTCGGTGACCCTGATGCGTTAGCCATCGTCGCGCCGCGTTTGCCGAAGCGCTCGCGAGAGCGAATGAGCCGTGGTGTCGTGGTGTCGTTCTACTTCCCGAGGGTCGTCCTCAGTATCCCGCGCCCGATCACCGCGGTGAGCTGATGTATCACTATGTATGCGCAATCTGATCGCCTCGGCCGCCACAGATCTTGCTCAATAGGTTCCCGTCAAGTCTTGAGGCGGGTCTTCGAGAAGCGCGCCGAGCTTGCGGTAGATCTTCCGGAACTGGGCGGCACCCGCTGCGAGTGCGCGCGGAATCGGGCGAAACGAGCATCACGATCGCGGGATCGCGCGGATGCTGCGCAGCCCGACGCGTCTGGTGGCACACGAAAAACTCTAGCTGCGCGCAGTCGGACCGGGTCGCCCGTCCGCCTTCGTGAGAAGTCCGCCTCGACCACGGGAATAGTTCTCGTGGCGTCAAGTTAAGCCTGCGCTGACCACCTTCACGTGCGGCCTTGAGGGACAATCATGGAAAGATTTCCCACGCTCGGCAATGAAACCCCCTTTACCGGATAGCCCTCGCCCCCCGGGCAGCATGGCGGTGCTGTCGACTCCGGAGCACGCCGAGCTCGCGATGCGGGAGGCGGCTGTCCTGATGGCGCCGATCGTTCTCTGGCTGCTACGACATGGCGTTTCCTTTCCCGCCTTCTCCGATCTCCTCAAGCCTCTTTTCGTCGACGCGGCAAGGGGCGAGCTGGAGCGCGGCGCCTTGAAGCCGACGCAGTCGGCGTTGAGCTTGCTGTCCGGTGTTCACCGCAAGGACGTGCGCGACATCGTCGACGCGCCGGTCAACTCCCGACGTTCGCCACGGCCGACGCTGGCAGCGCAGGTGTTCACACGCTGGCTGCACGATGGTCGCTTCCGAAGTCGAAACGGCAAGCCACGCGCCTTGCCTCGGACCGGACCGGGGCGCACATTCGAGACCTTGTGCCGGGAGCTGTCGAACGACGTCCATCCCCGCACCGTCCTCGACGAGCTGCTCCGGCTGGGTCTGGTGGCGCTCGACGGCGAACAGGTTGTCGTCCGGGCCCGTTCCTTCGTACCGTCGCAGCGACTCGACGAGTTGACGGCCCTGTTCAGCGCCAACGCCGCCGATCACATTGCCGCTGCGGTCAGCAATCTCACGTCGAACGAGCCTCCTTTCCTCGAGCAGAGCGTCTACGCTGACGGCCTCACGAAGGAGTCGGTCGAGGTGATGCATGCTGCGGCCCGGCAGGCTTGGGCGCGTGCCTTCCAGATCGTGGTCGCGCGCGCCCGCGAGCGCGTCGACCATGACAAGGCGAGCGACGGCGACTTGCGAATCCGGTTTGGCTCGTACTTTTTCAGCGAGCCGGTTTCCGCCCCGACTCGTGGGCCAGTGCCGGCAGACGCCCCGTCCACCCCGCGCCAGCGCGTGAAAAAAAAGGCCAAGCCATGACAACCCCACGTCCCGCTCGCTGGGCGCACGCCGGCGCCGCCGCGGCGGCGCTGCTCGCGCTGGCCGTCACCGCCTCGTGCGGCGGCGGCGGCGCCGTCGGCTCCGGCGGCACCGGCGCACCCGTCACGGGCTATTCGATCGGAACCGTCAACGGTTTCGGTAGCGTCATCGTCGACAGCGTCTCCTACGACGATCTCCACGCGTCGGTGGTCGCCGAGACTGCCCCCGGCGTTGATTCGCTGGCAGAAGTTCGCCTCGGCGAGCGCGTCGCCGTGGCGTACGAGCAACCGGGCATCGCTCGCCAGATCCGCGTCCTGACGGCGCTCTCGGGCCCGGCGACG
>JBBSAM010000084.1:0-4814 GCA_038252255.1 Acidimicrobiia bacterium
GATCCTGCCTGTCGACCAGGGTGTCGAGCACTCGGGGGCAGTTGAGTCCGGCAGGGTGGTGTATGAGTAGCCGGTGAGCGTGTCCTGCGGACGCGGGTGCGGCCACCGCGTGATCCTTTGAGTGATCTCTGACAACCGACTAGAAGAAGGACATCACGATGACCGCGACTGTCAGTATCGACAGTCCTTCTCTGGGGGTCAGCTACCTGTTGCATGACGTTGCGTGACCTGTCGTGCGGGAGGAGTTCTGCGGCGTTTCTCCAGGGGTGTGGTGCTCGTGGCTGGTAGTTGTTCACTAGCCCATCACGAATTCAGGAGGAGCCCAGATGCGTGCATTCCCAGTGAGGTTGCCGTCCGGTGCACGGTATTGGACGGTGTTGGATGAGGACCTGCTCGTCGTGGCGGTCGCGGACGGGTTTCTGCGGCAGGTGCGCTTCGGCCGCGACGGCGCGGAGTCGACAACGAAGAGCTACGCGCACTCGATCGCGTTATTCCTTCGCTGGTGCACCCACACGGGCCGTACCTGGCAGGCCGGCGCGGAACATCTGGGGCTGTTCATGACGTGGCTGACCTATGCCGGGCCGTCGGCATCGGGCGTCGAGGCTGGCTCGTCGGTGGTGCTAGCCGGTCCGGGCGGTGTCCCGGCCCGCGGGCCCCGGCGGGTCAACGGGGTGCTGACGGCGGTGCGCGCGATGGTGGTGCACGCGGTCGCCGAGGGCGACGCGGATGGGCATCTGGTGTCGTTGCTGTACGAGCTGGCCGATGACCGGGATCTGCCCGAGGCTGCCCGCGACAGCGACGGGCGGATGTCGTGGCGGATGCGGGCCCGGCATCGGGTGCACGAGCCCGAGCGGCCGGTCGATCGGGCCAGTGACGAGGAGATCGTCGCACTGCTGCATGCGTGTCGCTCGGCGCGCGATCGGCTGATCGTGCTGCTGATGGCCCGTGCCGGGCTGCGCCGCGGCGAGGTGTGCGGACTACGCCGGTCCGACGTGCACCTGCTCACCGACTCCCGGGCGCTGGGTTGCGAGGTCGCCCGCACGCACCTGCATGTGCTGCGCCGCGAGGACAACCCCAACGGGGCGTGGGCAAAATCGCGGCGGCAGCGCAGCGTGCCGCTCGACTTCCTGACCGTGCAGGCCTTCGACACCTACGCCCTGGAGCGGGCGCGTGTGCCGCGGTCCGCGGACGGTGATTTCGTGCTGGTGAACCTGTTCCGCGAACCGATCGGTGCGCCGATGCGCCCCGACGCGATCGGTGAGTTGCTCACCGCCGCCTCCAGGCGAGCCGGTCTGCCGGCGCCGGTACGTCCGCACCAGTTGCGGCACGCGTTCGGTAGTAACGCCGCCGATGCCGGGTGCGGCATCGATGTGGTCGCCGACCTGCTCGGACACGCCTCGGTGTCTTCCTCGCAGGTGTATCTGCATCCAGATCCCGGCCGGTTGCGAGCCGCGGTGGACCTGGTGCCCAGCCCGCTCGAGCAGGCCGGGGTGACCCGGTGACCGGCGCTGGGTTGGCCGCCGCGGTCCCCGCGCGAGCAGTATCGGCCCTCACCGGCCCGGCGCGGTTCGATCACGTACTGGCCGGGGTCGAGCTGACAGGACCGGCCGCTCGGCTGGCCGGCATGCTGGAGGCGGGGTTCCTGCTCGAGGCCGGTTGGGACCCGGCGGCCCGGGTGCTGTCCCTACCGGCGGCCCATCCGCTGCTGGGCAGGACACTGTGCCGGGTCCGCGGATGCGAGACAACCGTTCACGGTGGGACCGGAGGCGTGTGCTGGCACTGCTTTACCCGGCTGCGGCGCGAGGGACTGAGCCTGGATCAGATTGCCGGTTCACTGGACCTGCCGTCGTTGCCGGTGCGCCCCGACGGGTGCGCGGTACCGAACTGTCAGCGGATGTCACCGGCGCCGCGATCGACGTTGTGCGAGCCGCATCGGCGCCGGTTCCGCCGCAAGCCCGGAGCCTCGCTGGAGCAGTTCCTCGCCGACCAGGGCGTGCTGCCCCTGCCGCCCTTGGGGCCGTGCCGGGTTGCCGCCTGCAGCCGCAGAGCCGAGTCCGAGCACGGCTACTGCCCAAGCCACTACGTGCGTTGGCGCACCACTGTCACAGCCGACCCCGATACGGACCAACGGCACTGGCAGCTGACCCAGTCCGCCGTCGCCCAGGGCGGGCAGGTCAGCCTGCGAGGACTGCCGCCACTGATGGTGATCGAGATCCTGTTCGGCGTCCAGGCGCGTGTCCGCGGTGGGGCGAAGATCCTGGACGTGAGCCTGCGGACGGTCTGTGACACGCTGCGCCGCGAGCAGGCACCAGCGATCGCAGCGTGTCCAGTCGAGCTCGTGCCCGGCAAACCGGCCCGGGCGTTGCTGACCGCGCTGGTCCGCCACGTCCGGCGGGCGCTGACCGACCCCGCCCGTGAACAGGCCGGGCAGGTCTGGGACCTGGGCGTGTTCGGCCACCGCGGGCGGCTTTCGTTCACCGGTATCAGCCAGCCGTGGCTTGCCCAGGCCGCGAAGGCGTGGGCCAGTGAAGAACTGCCGCGGCATCGCGGTGGCGGGGCCAGCAACGTCCGCACGAAGGTCAACGCCTTGGCTCGGCTCTCGGAAAGCCTCCGGGCCCGCGACGACCACGGCCTGGCCCCCGAGCGGCTGGGCCGCCCCGACATCGAGACGTTCTGCAACCGGCTCGCCTACCTTGAGTCGAACGGCACGATCAGCCGCTACCACCGCAACACGATCTGCCGAGGCACTCGCGCCGCTTTGTCCGGGATCCGCGCCCTCGGGCTGACCCGGCCCGGGCAGGACGCTGCCGGGCTTCCCGGCGACTTCGCGCTCGGGCGCGGCGACATCCCCGCCGAAGCGCAACGCGGCGAGCCCGGCCGGGACCTACCGGCGGAGATCATGGCCGTGCTGTGCGCGAACCTGGACAGCCTGCACCCGGCCGAGGTCAGGACCGCGACCCTGCTCGGTATCGACACCGGCCGGCGGCCCGAAGAGATCCTCACCCTGCCGCTGAACTGCCTCACACACGACGCCGATGGCGGGCACGTGTTGGTCTATAACAACGCCAAGGCAAACCGGCTCGCTCGCCGTCTGCCGATCACCGAGGCCACCGCGGCGGTGGTCACCGCTCAACAGGTCCGGGTCCGGCACCGCTTCCCCGACACCCCGGCCGGTGAGCTGAAGCTGCTGCCCTCACCGCGCCGCAACCCCGACGGGCGCAAGCCAATCTCGATCGCGATGCTCGGCGACCGGCACCGGGCGTGGGCCGACGGGCTGCCCGCACTGCGGACCCGCGACGGCGGCGAGTTCGACAAGACGAAGATCGTCCCGTACGCCTACCGGCATACATACGCCCAGCGCCACGCTGATGCCGGCGTGGGTATCGACGTCCTCGCCGAACTACTTGATCACCGCAATCTGAACGTCACCCGCGGCTACTACCGGGTCGGAGAAGACCGCCGCCGCGCCGCCGTAGACACCGTGACCGCGATGAGCTTCGACCGGCACGGCAACCGGATCTGGCGCGAGGCTGCAGCCTTGCTGGACTCCGAACACGCCCGCTACGCCGTCGGTGAAGTCGCCGTCCCCTACGGGCGCTGCACCGAACCGTCCAACGTCGCCGCCGGCGGCGGCGCCTGCCCGGTCCGGTTCCGCTGCGCCGGCTGCGATCACTTCCGCACCGACGTGTCCTACCTGCCCGATCTGAGCGTCTACCTCGATGACCTGCTCCGGACTCGTGAACGCCTCGCCGCGGCCATCGACGGCGTCGATGAGTGGGCCCGCGCCGACGCCACCCCCAGCCAGGCCGAGATCACCCGGATCCGGCACCTGATCGGGCGTATCAACGGCGACCTCGACCAGGCCAGCGACGCCGACCGCGCGAGGATCACTGAGGCCGTCACGGTGCTGCGCCGCCACCGCGCTGTCTCCCTCGGCATGCCCAGCACTCGTGCCACCCCACCTAACACCCAACCGGAGGCCACCGCATGACCAGCACCGCTCACCCCGACGACCTGCCTCCCGCGCGTGCCAGCGCGATGAGGCAAGGCCGGCAAGCCGATTCGGCCCGCCGTCGCCAACGAGTCACCGCCGCCCTTGAGCGCGCCACCAACGAGGGCACCGAGATCAGCGCCTCAACCATCGCCCGCGCCGCCGGCGTGGACCGCAGCTTCCTCTACCGCCACCGCGACCTGCTCGCCCAGATCCACGCCGGCCAGGCCGCCCCACCCGCGCACGCGCCAGGGCCAGCAGTCACCCGCGCCTCGCTGCACGCGGACCTGCTCGCCGCCGGCGAACGCGCTACCCGCCTGACCAGTCGTATCCGGCAACTGGAGACCCGCCTGTCTGAAATACTCGGCGAGCAGGCCTGGCACGAGTCCGGCCTCGCCGTCCCCGCCGACATCGACGCCCTCAACCATAAGATCACCCATCTCGAACAGCAGACCGTCGAGCTACGCCTACAGCTCGACGAACGCGACCAGGACCTCACCGCCGCGCGCGCCACCAACCGCGAACTCATGGCCCAGCTCAACACCGCGCCACGACATCGATAACACGCCGGGCGTCGCACGTGCACCACACCTGTCGCGCACGCTATAATCAGCCAATCAGCTTACGAGCCAAGGGAAAACGCTCAATCTGGAGTCCCGTTTGTGGGCTGACCCCTGGAGAAGGTTCCGGGCTCAGGTATGCCGTGGAGCTGGCTCCGGCCGCGTCCATCGCGCGGGCGAACAACACCGGGTCACCGACAGCGCCGACGACAAGGCATTGAGGGGTGTAGAACGACCAGGCGTTGTAGCCGGTGAGGTAGTAC
>JBBSAM010000085.1:0-4567 GCA_038252255.1 Acidimicrobiia bacterium
GATGTGGGAGGGCACGACCGGGATGATGATCCCGACCCCGGACATCGCCAGGGCGATCGCGAGCGAGAGCGCGAAGAGCTTGCGCGTCGTCCCTGGAGCCCTCCGCGCTGGCTTCATGTCTCGTCTCCGAGCGCGTAGGAGTGCAAGAGGTACTGCCGGACCATCCGGTGGGTGGCGACCGCCGTCATGACCCGTTTCCGCTGGCGGCGGGCGGACCAGCGCTCGCGATCGCCGAGCTCACCTCGCCCTCGAACTGCCGGAAGTTCTCGCGGAAGAGCTCTGCCAAGCGCCGGGCTTGCTTGTCGTACGCGCCCCCATCACTCCACGTGCCGCGCGGGTCGAGGAGCTCCGACGGGACTCCGGCGCAGGCGGCGGGGACTTGCACGCCGAAGCCGGCGTGCGGCCGTGCCGGCGCCTGCCGAAGCGAGCCATCGATAGCCGCACGCACGAGCGCTCGCGTCGCCGCAATCGGCATTCTCCGGCCCGTGCCGTACGGACCTCCGGTCCAGCCCGTGTTGACGAGCCAGACGTCGGCTTTGTGTTGAGCGATGCGCTCGCCGAGGAGCCTCGCGTAGACGGTCGGCGACAGCGCCATGAACGGCGCCCCGAAGCAGGGGCTGAACGCAGCCGTGGGCTCGACGACTCCCGCTTCCGTACCCGCGACCTTTGCCGTGTAACCGGACAGGAAGTGGTACACGGCCTGTTCGGGGCTGAGCTTCGCGATGGGTGGCAAGACTCCGAACGCATCGGCGGTCAACATGAGGATGTTGGTCGGATGTCCGCCGGTCCCTTCGAGAGCAGCGCCTGGGATGTGGCTGATGGGATACGCGGCCCGAGCGTTCTCCGTCAGGCTCGCATCATCGAGGTCGAGACGACCGGTCCTTGCGTCGAAGCCGACATTCTCCAGGATGGTCCCGAAGCGCCGGGTCGTCTGATAGATCTCAGGTTCGTCGGCGGCGGAGATGCGAGTTACCTTCGCGTAGCAACCGCCTTCCAAATTGAACACGCCCCTCTCGCTCCAGCCGATCTCGTCATCGCCGATCAGTGTTCGCTGCGGATCGGTCGACAGCGTCGTCTTTCCCGTCCCCGAGAGCCCGAAGAAGAGCGCGATGTCACCCGCGCTGCCGGAGTTCGCGGCCGCATGCATCGAGAGCACTCCCTTTTGCGGCAGGACGTAGTTGAAGAAGGTAAACGCCGACTTTTTGATCTCGCCGGCGTACGCCGTGCCGCCGATCAGCACGAGACGCCGGTCGAAGTGCAGGATGATGAAGGCTTCGGAGCGCGTACCGTCGAGCTCGGGAATGGCGTGGAAGTGCGGCGCGTGCAGGATGGTCAGCGACGGCTCGTAAGCCTGGAGCTCGTTTGGGTGCGCCTGAAGCAGCAGGTTGCGCGCGAAGAGGCTGTGCCACGCAGTCTCGGTGACGACCCGGACCGGCGTGCGGTACGCAGGATCGGCGCATAGAAAGCAGTCCTGGACGAAGAGATCCTTGCCCTGCAGATAAGGCAGCATTCGCCGGCGGAGCGCCTCGAACCGCTCGGGCGTGAGCGGTTGGTTGGAAGGACCCCACCAGACCTTTTCTTCGCTCGACGGTTCGCGCACCACGAACTTGTCGTTCGGAGCGCGACCCGTATGGTGACCGGTGCGCACGACCAGGGGGCCGAGGTGCGCCAGACGCCCCTCGCTGCGGCGCACTGCCTCTTCGTACAGGAATGAGGTCGGCAGATTGTGATGCACGGCTGCGAGGTTGGTGAGCCCTTGGAGCTCGAGTGCAGTTCGCAGCGATTCCCGCGGCATCACGTTCTCCGATCATCGTTCAGCCGCCCCAACGTGCTCTCGAGGGATCTCTTCAACTTGTCGGCCGCACCATCGACGGCGTCGTCCAAGGTCGCGGCTTGGTGCGTGACGGCGGTGGGTTGGCGACCCTCGAGGCGGGCCTCCATCATGCAGCGCTTGTCGTCTTGGCCGCTCTTGTCGCTATTCTGGTCGCTGAGGTGGACTTCTATCCGCGTGATCCGATCGCTGAATCGGCTCAGGGTGCTTTCCACAACACCCTTGACCTGGGCGGCGAGCGCCTCGGTCCCTTCGATGTTGCTGTCTGTATTGATCTGGATGTGCATCGCGTTCTCCTCTGTGATCCGGTTCGGCTCAATATCGATAGATCGCGGCCAGCCCCGTGCTCGATGGCATCCGTTCAGCGGGAATCACCAGCACCGTTCCGCCCTTCTTCGCGACCAGCTCGCCCAGATCGTCGAGCAGGTCATCGATGTGCGGATCGCTCAGGTTGGCGAGCTCGACCCGACCTGTGGCGCCATCGAGCCGGCCGGCGATCTGGCGATCGGCATCGATCAGCAGAGTCTCGACCCGGCCGGAGGTGGAGGCCTCTGCGACTTGCGCCAGGTCATCACTTCCAACGCGCTTGGAGCGGGCTTGCTCGAATTCTTCACGTAGGGACGTCAGCCGCGCGTCATATCGCGGCTCGACGGCCTGCCAGGCGAGCGCGCGGAGCTCGTCGGTTGGGAGAGAATCGGGGTTGATTCGGATGCCGTTGTGGACGAGAAGCGGGTTCTGGCTGACCTGGTGAAAAATGTGATGGTGTTCCGGCAACGCCGCCAGGATCAGTGGCAGGCCCGAGGGCTTGGTGTAATGCTCCAGAACCGCGCGATCGACAGCGCGGAAGAACCGATCCGCGTCGATGTCTGCCTCGTCCGCCTTCCCGCCGTGCCCGTGGTGCATGCGGTTGCTCGCCCCGCCGACGCCTCCGTAGGAGGCCACGGTCTGGTGCGGTTCAGTCAGCTCCCCGCCTAGCGCGTCCGCGATTGTCCGCGGGACCACCGCAACCAGCTCGAGCTCATCAAGCGCGTGTCGGTTGCCCTCGAACAACCGAATCCTGTCGAGGCTCAGTCCGAGGACTTGGTAGCGATCGACCGACTGAAGGAAGCGCCGCAGTGGCTTGGTATGGAAGCTGTCGGCGACCACGACCAATTCGGCGACTGACTGCGGAATATTCAGCGCCCGAAAAATGCCGGGCCCGCCCAGAACGGCCAAGCCATCGAGGGTGTGGTTCCAGAACTCGGCGTCGTGTGCGAGCGCATCGAAGGGTTCCAGCAACAGCCGCGCTTCGGCGGTCGGATACTTCTGGCGGAGCGATGCCTCCAGCTCCTTCACGAGGTTCCGAAACCGGATCGGATCCTGCTGGTTCTCTGGATGCCGCCGATGAGTCGGCTGGTACAGCGAGAGACACGGTGGTGCGTTGTCGGACGAGAATCCGGCAAGCACTTCGTTCGTAAGGCTGATCGTCGTGGGTCTCTTGATCATGAGCTTCTCCGTTACATGTGCGCGATGACGCGGCGGAGCCGCTCGTCGGCTTCAGCGGCCACCGGCGCGACAGATGGGTTGTCGACCATCGCGAACATCGCGCGCGGATCCGCGATCGAGACGACCACACCACCCTCGGGCGCCTCCTGCACCACGACGTTGCAGGGTAGGAGAAGGCCGATCTGCGGTTCGGCCGCGAGCGCCCGATGTGCCAGGTCGGGATTGCAGGCGCCGAGGATCACGTAGCGCCGGAAGTCGACGTCGAGCTTCTTCCTCAGCGTGGCCTTCACGTCGATCTCCGTGAGGACGCCGAAGCCCTCGATCTTCAGCGCAGCGGTCACCTTCTCGACCACCTGATCGAAGGTGGTGTCCGTGAGTCGTCTCTCGAATCCGTAGCGCAGCGTTCCCATGATCTCAGTCCTCTCAGCCTTTGAGCTCTGTCAGCATCCGTTGATAGGTCGCGTGGTCAATCTCGCCCTTGGCGTACCGGCGCTTGAGAACATGCTCGGGCGACTCGCTCGAACCGTTCATCGGTCCCCGCGAAGACCGGAGGAGCGCCCAGACGACGACCGCGATGAGCGCGGCGCCGACGATCCACCAGATGCCCATCCAGCCCATGTGTCCGTCTCCGTTCCACCAGTGCATGGCTCACCTCGCTCCATCGTTTGGCGGCGGAGGTGTCATGCCGTGCGGCATCGAGCCCATCCCCGGGCCCGTCATGCCGGGGCCCATCGTTCCAGGGCCCATGCCCGTCCCGGGGGCGTGCATCATTCCGGGGTAGCCCATGTGCGCGGTGTCGAACTCGCCGCGCGACTGGTACTTGAACCAGTAGTAGGTCGTGCAGGCGCCGACGACGATGCCGCCGGCGACGAGCACCCAGCCCGCGGTCTTGAGCAGCTTCGCCGGCGCTTCCTTACCCGCCCGGTGAAGCAGGACGAGCCCAGCCGCGATGGCGAAGAGCTCGAGCATGCCTGCGATGTCCGCTGTGAACTGAGCCATGGTGTCGTCCTCACTTCCCCGGGTGGTGAGCGTCGTGGTCCGCGTTGCCCCGGTTGGCGGGAGCAGGCTCGCCAACGCTGCCGAGCGACATCATCGGGCACTCGCCACCAACCATCCGCTGCGCTTTCATGCGGACGTGCTCACGCAGCGCTCCGAGCTGCGCGGGATCCTTCGGCTGCAGGATGAGCCGGGCGCCGCTCTCGATGTCCTCCACAGAGGCGGTCGCCGCGGGCATCATCCCGCCGCCCATCA
>JBBSAM010000086.1:0-4552 GCA_038252255.1 Acidimicrobiia bacterium
CGATCAGGGTGTCCGCCGCGATGTCACCCTGAGAGCGGAGCTGGTGGTTCGCGTCGCGCGTCGCGACCCCGAGGCGGCGGAACGCCGGCGAGCCCGCCTGAGCGCTTCGAGCGAGACGACCGAACGCCGCGGTGACCGCCTCGGCCTGGATCCCCGACCGGCCCGAGATGAACCTCCACTCCTGGAGCTCACGCACGGAGAGGCCGACCTGGGGCGCGGTGTGCGCGAGCTCGGCGCCCGTGGTGATGACCTCCTGGAGCTGGCCCACGAGGAACGTGATCGCGCGGTGTGCGACGACCCCCGCGATGGCCATTCCCGCGATCGCCGGCGTGAGCTCGGTGATGCCCGCGCGCACGGAGGCGATCGAGGCGCTCGCGGTCGGCGGGATCATGAAGTTCCCGCCGCCGAAGCCGCCCGTCGAGCCCTGGTAGGCGCGCTGGTTCGCGGTGAGCTGCTGGATCGCGCGGCCGTACTGCGCGGCAGACCCGGCGGCGCGGATCTGCGCACGCCGTAGCGCCTCGACCTGCGTCGCGGAGGCCCCTTCGCTCTGCTGGAGGATGCGGAGCCGGCCGGCGAACTGCGTCGCCATCTCGGCGGCCTGCTGCTGGTGCACGCGGAGCGACTCGATGCGCGCGCCCGTGCGGGGCACCGCGGCGCTGTAGCGGTCGAGCGCGAGGTGAGCGGCCGTGACTGCGCCCGCGCCGCGAACGCGGACATCGAGCTCAGCCAGTACCTCGCGAAGTCCCACGTCAGCTCTCCTGTTTCTCGGCTGCCTCGAACGCGTCGAGCATCGCGTCCGCCTCGAGGACCTCTCGCATCGTCCAGCTCCGCACCTCGTGCGGGCTCACGCGGTATCGCTCGCTCGTCGCGATGCGGTGGACGAGCCAGTCGACAGAGGCCGGGATCGCTACGGTGACGAAGCCTTTTTCTCGGCCGCCGCCTCCGCCGGAGCGCCGAGCAGCGCGGTCACGCTGGTCAAAAAAGGGGTGAACTCCTGCTCGATGTGCGCCTTGATGATCGCGATGAGGTCGCCGAGGCGGCCCTGCAGGTGGACCTTCGGGTTCAGCGGGATCGGCTCTCGCTCTCCCACGAGCATCGTGTACCTGGCGCACACGACGCGGAGCTCGATGAAGCGGGCCTCCTCGAGGAGGTCGAGGCTCGCGAGCACGGCGCCGTTGATGCTCCCGTTCGAGATCACCATGCCGCCGATCCCGATCTTCGCGAACCGGAATGCCCAGAGCTCGGCGTCCTCGTACCCCCAGCGCTTCAAGAGATAGACGCGGTCGTCGATCTCGAGGCGCGTGGGCTCGATGTCATCTCGCATCGCTCACCTATCCGAGCAGCTTCGAGCCGCGGATCGCGTTCTTGAGGGTGCCGAACCCGAGCTTCCACGCACGCGGCTGCGCGCCGCGGTCGTAGCCAGAGGACGGTGCTTCGGCGACCCAACAGTGCGTCGCCTCGTGCTTCGCGCGACCGTTGCGGTCCGCCGCGTAGAACGGCTTGATCGCGCCGACGAGGTCGCCCGTGGCCATCGCGTCGGCCATGTCCTGGAAGACGTCGTTCGAGTCGCTCGTCTGGAGGAGCGTGAGCGTCCCCTCGCCGCTCCGGTCCATGTGGCGACTGATGACGACCTCGCCGTCGGTCCCGACGACCTTGGTCACGCGCGGCGAGGGCTCGGCGATCTCGAGGAAGCCGCCATCTGCGAAGCCCCCGATGAGCTTGCCGCCGACGGTCAGCGTCACCTCGTCCGGGTTGAAGATCTTCGTCATCGGAGCTCCTTACGCCGCCACGTTGAGGCGGATGTTGAACACACGGATCGCGCCCTGGACCTGCGCGCCGACGTTGATGCCATCGTAGTGCCGCGCCTGGCGCTGCTCCGACGTGGTCTCCTCGATGGGCGTCGAGTCGACCTCGATCGAGCTCTCGACGAGGACGTTGTAGGGCGCCGCGGCGAACCGCTGCGCCGAGCTCCGCGCCGCGCCCTCGAGCGCGCTGATGCCGGCTGCGGTGTAGGGGAGCCGGGCGGCCGCGAGGCGAACAACTGTCGCGCTCGTCTGGGCGTCCGCGCGGAAGGCGTCGATCCCGACGACGACGTCGACCCACTCGCCGCCGGAGACCATGCCGCCCCAGGCGATCGGCGTCCCGGTGTTCGTGCCGGTCGCACCGATCGCGATGTAGACGGTGCAGCGCTTCCCCTCGAGGGGAGACTCGGGCGATCCCGTGAGGATGGTGAGCTCGTCCGCCGTGATGTCGTCGGGGAGCAGCCCGACGATCGTCTTGTAGTCGACGTCGACGGATCCGGGATCGCGCGAGAGCACGAACCCGAGGAGGCCCGCGTCGGGCGCGCGGCCGTGGTTGCGGCGCGACCAGAACGGCGTGGTTCGGAAGTAGCTCGCCTCGAGGAGCAGGGTGGCGACGTCGGTGGCGACGTTCGTCTTGACGACCGAGTCCGCCGAGTGTCCGACGTACCAGACGTCATTCGCCTCTGCCCACTCGGCGATCGCCTCGATCTGCGCCGGACTCTTGGCGTCGACGACGGCGAGTCCGTACCAGTTCGCGTCGCTCGCCTTGATCTCGTCGAGGTCGGTCGCGAGCGTGGTCGCGGGCTCGGGGGTGACGTCGAGGAACCCGAGGTTCGAGGTGAGGTCGGTGTACGGGTACCAGGCGCCCGTGACGTCCGCGACGATCCCGACGTAGGTCGTGTTGTCGGCCGCCGTGATCGTCACGAGGCTCGCGTCGTCGGCGTCGAGGGCGAAGACCTTGCCGGTACCGAGCGTGGCGGTTCCGCCGGTCCCGGACTGCGCGGGGATGTAGAACGAGGTGATCTGGGACCAGATCTTCGAGAGCGTGACGACCTGCGCGCCGGCGCCCAGCCCGTTCGGAATCGCAACGTTCTCGGTCTGTACGCGCCCGTTCGCGTCGAGGCCGGTGACGATGCCCGTCGACGCGTCCCAGTCCGCGTGCCCGTTGATGGTGAACGTGAGGTTTCGGGGCGGGGAGATCTCTGCGCCGCCGACGACGCCGTTGAGCGCTGCGCCGGAGAGCGTCTGCACGCCCGCCGTGCTCCCGATGGTCGCGATGATCGCGTCCGCGTCGGGGTTGATGAGCGCGACCAGGTCGTCGCACACATCGGCCTCGACGTCGCCGGACTGCGCGGCGATCCCAAACGTCACGCCGCCGATCGAGACCGAGAAGAGCTCCCCCTCGCTCGGCGCGCTCGGGGTGAGCCGCGTCGTCTGCACCGGGGCGCCGAGACGCTTGCCGACCTTCCAGCGACGCATGCCCTGCGCCTCGAGTCGGATCGCCGCGAGCACGAGGGGGTGCTCGGCGGGGAAGCCGTCGCTCTTCATCGCTGCGCTCGAGGAGTACTCCTGGGATCGCCTGGCCAGCGGCCAGATCCCGGCGTGGTACGCGACGAGCATCACGGTCTGGAACGAGCGCCGACTGAGCGTGCGCGTCGTCCGAGTCACCGTGGTGTTCGCGAAGCGGTCGAGGTTGATGATGCTCATCGTCAGGGCTCCGGGTTCGTGTCGAGCTGCAGGGAGCCCGGGAGGAGCTCGCCGCCGGCGTTGGTGAGGGCGGTCGTCGTGCGACTGGTCTCGATGAAGGGAGCGGGCGCGTCGGTTTCGCCGATGCCGTACGCAAAGCGGAAGTCGAGGGCGGCCGAGCTCGACGAGCGCCCGTTCTCGGTGGGATCGAGCGAGACGACCTGACCGACGGTCATGAGCGCGAGACGCAGGCCCGCCAGCGTCGCGACCGAGGAGCTCCACCGGAGCCGGGTCCGCAGGCGCTCGAGGAACATCGGCGCGCTCTTCGCGAGCTGCTGAGACGGTGTCCAGACGGTGACCTGGATCGTGACCTGACGGAGGCCGACACGCGTCTCCGCGATCGCGAGCGCGGTATCGACGTCGACGTTCGTCTGTACGAGCTCGTCAACGCCGACCGAGGAGGCGCCGAACATCGAGAGCTGCGCGCGCGCGCCGCCGTGCCCGGTGCGCATCGGCCGCGGCTGCTCCGACCAGTCACACGCGCACCCGAGCAGCGTCCCGAAGAACGTCGGGAGCGCGGTGTCGAGCCCGGTGAAGAATGCCTCTGCGGTGGACATCAGCCGACCTTCACGCGCGATTCGATCGCGTCTCGGGTCTGTCCCGTCCCGGCGGGCGCGAGGTTCCGCATGTCGCCGGCGAGCTGCTCGCCCACGGCTCCGAACGCCGCGTCGGGATCGGCTCCCTCGAGCACGCGCACTCCCGCGGCCGCGAGCTCGCCGCCGAGATCGGAACGTGCGTCGACGGCCGCCCGGACGAAGCTGCGCGGCGCTCGGTCGATGGTGCCGAGCTCGACTGCCGCGGCGACCTCCGTGATGGTCCCGCCCGAGTGCGCGTGAGGGGCCGCGCCCGTGTCCTCGTGCACGCCGACGGTGAGGCGGACGCGATCGAGCTGCTCGAGACCGGCGATCAGCCGGCGAGCTCCTCGGTCCGTGTCTCGCACCGTCGTCGCCATCTCAGCAGCTCCCTCTCGCCGTGCGAGGCGCGACCGCTGGGCCGAGCTCCGC
>JBBSAM010000087.1:0-4466 GCA_038252255.1 Acidimicrobiia bacterium
CCTGATGCCCGGTGACATGGGTTCGCAGTGGTATCTCGACCATGGGCATCAGAAGGGCGAGCTGTCCTGGGACGACTGCCTCACCGTCTCGAGTGACTTCGACGCCGTCGTGACCTTCGCGCTGCAGTGGCCGACCCGGGGCCAGGCCGAGGCGGCCGGGTGGACGGTGTCCGCCAACTACGCGGAAGGGCAGGGGACACACCACTCGCTCGGCGGTCCGCTCTCGAGCTCGTTCGACCCGCGCCGCCCGACCTTCCTCCTCTACGGCGGCAACACTCCGGACGCGAAGCTCGTCGGTGTCGCGTGGTTCGTGTACCACCCGGGTGGCACGCCGCCGGACGGATTCCCCGGCGACAACGACTGGTGGCACCAACATCCGGTCCTGTGCATGTCGAGCCAGACCGGGCTCGTCATCTTCGACGGCCCCTGCCCGCCCGGCACCGCCGGCAACACGGTGAACCTGCCCGACTACTGGCTCCTCCACGCGTGGATCGTCCCGGGCTGGCAACACCTCTCCGACGTCTTCGTCGGCCACCACCCCTGCTTGCTGGCGAGCGGCCCCGCCACCCCGGACGACGAGTGCTGGGTCGACGCGATGCACATGTAGCGAGGCGAGGCTGAGCGTTCTCCCGGTGTGTCCGACGGCGCCCGGTCGCTCACGTCGTGTCGTCGTCGCGGATCGTCATGACCGCGACCGACCGGCCGATCGACGCGTTGTCGGCGTCGCTCAGGGAGACGGTGAACTTCTCGGTCGGTTCGGGCGTGTCGTCGTCGACGAGCCGGATCTTGGCGCACTTCGTCGTCTCGCCGGGCGAGAACACCACCTTGCCCGTGGTGCGCCGGAAGTCGGAACCGTTGCGTGCGGTGCCCTGATGCGTCACGTACGTCGCGACCACGGTCCGGCCGCTCGGCGCCGAGAGGTGCACGGGCGCGCACGCGCGGCCGCTCGATTCGCGCCTGCCGCCGTCGTCGACCGACACCTCGGGTGCGGGGTCGTCGTCACGGATCTTCACGGTCGCGCTGCCCTCGGCGATCGTCGTGCCGATGGCGGTGTCCACCTCGACGGCGAACCGCTCGTTGGGCTCGTCGATCGCATCGGCGGTGACCTCGGGGTGGATCATTGCCGTCGTCTCGCCGGCCGGGATCACCACGCGCCCGTGGCGCATGGTGAAGTCGCTCTCGGTCGCGGTGCCAGGTGTGGTGTGCCACGCGACGGTGACATCCGAGCCGATCGGCTCGGACAGCTCGACCATCACCTCGGCCATGGTCGGCATGTCGTCGGTCCCCTCGGTCACGGTCGTGGAGTCCACCATCAGCTCGGGTGTGTCGAAGGTGAGCGGGATCGTCGTGAACTCGCTGAGCTCGTCTGCGTTCGCCGCGGCAAGTACGCACGCGTGCGGCGCGCTCGTGCAGTCGATCGCGCCCTGCGAGTTCCCGCCGGCACCGAACGGCGACCAATCCATCGCGAAGTTGCCCGCGGCATCGGCCGTGGCAGTGAATGCCCGACCCAGGTCGCAGGAGTCGGCAATCGCCGTCGCGCCGGCGCGGCACTGCGCGAGCCCCACGGTCGCGTTCGGGGTGAAGCCCGCGCCGACGAGCAACACCGTCCGCCCGTCGAGCAGGTTGCCCGGCGGCCAGTAGGCGAGCACCGGGGGTGGGGGCGGTTGGGAGTCGGGATCGAAGGTGAGCGGCACCCGCGCCGACTCGTCGGGCCCGTTCCCGACCTCGAGCGTGCACGCGGCCGACGCGGTCGCGCAGTCGACCGGAGCTGGGAGATCGGCGTCGAGGATGCGGCGCACCGTGAAGTGGGCGGAGAGGTTGCCGTGCGCATCGACGTCCACCTGCGCGTAACCGGTGCACGTCGAGAACTGGGCGGTGTCGATGACGACCTGACCGCACTGCCGCACCTCGATGGTCCCAGGCGCGAAGCCCGAACCGGTGACGCCGACCACGGTGCGCCAGCCGAGGTCGTGGTCGGGGGTCACGGCGATGCCGGGGGGTGGAGGAATCGGCGCGTCGGGGTCGAACGTGACCGGGGCCTCGACCTGCTCGTAGCCCCGCTCGCCCTGGACCCGCACCGCGCAGCTCGTCGCGGGATCCACGCAGTCGAGCACGGTGCTGCCCGAGATGCCCGCCGTGACCCGACGCCGAACGTTCAGCACGAGGTCCACCGTCCCCGAGCCGTTGGCGAGACCGCCGGCTGCTTCGAACCCACAGGTCCCGGTCGTAGCGGTCCGGACGCAGAACTGGGCGTAGACGGAGCTGTTCGGTGTGAACCCGGCGCCGTGGATCGCGACCTGGGCCCGGTAGGGGAGATCGTGGTCCGGGCTCACCGTGATCGTCGGTCGATCCGGCGGTGGAACGGACGCATCGAACTGAACGTCCGCGTGTGCCGCCAACGAGAAATCGTCTTCCTCGTCGTAGCCAGTCGCGACGATGGAGCAGGTCGCGGCGGCGCAATCGACGATGTCGCTCCCTGAATCAGTGGTGTCGGTCGCCAGCCGCGACACGCGCACGTTCGCCGTGAACGCGCCGTGCTCGTCGGCTTGGGTGCTCCCGATGTAGTCACCGCAGTACAAGCTGGCGTCGCTTCCGCACTCTTGGACGTCGATGCTCATCGACGGGTCGTAACCGGTCCCGGTGACGGTGACCTCCTGTTCGTGGAGCAAGCCCGTCGCCGGTGTGACGACGATCCTCGGGGTTGGCGGCGGCGGCTGGTTCGGATCGAACGCGATTGGTGCGTCCGCGCGGAAGTCCGGATCGTTCGAGCTCGTCGCCCGCACGAGACAATCGACGACCAGGCAGTTGGTGATGGCGCCGTTGCCGTCGCGCACACGGAGTGCAACCGTGAGCCCGACGGAGAACGCCCCGTTCGCATCGGTCGTCACGAACGGGTTCGGGCCGTTGCAGAAGGGATCGCCCGTCGTGCACATCCGGACGTTGACCGGCTGGCTGGGGACGAACCCCGTGCCTGCGACGGTCACGGTCTGGCCGCCGAGCAGCCCCGTTGCGGGGTTGACCGTGATCTTCGAGTCCGGAAGCGGGGCATTCGGGTCGAACTCGAGCGCGTGCCGCACCAGGACCTGGGCCGATGACGAGGCGATCACGATCTCGCAGGTTCCGGCCTTCGCCGCGCAGTCGCGGTAACCGCCGACGCTGGGAATCGTGCGCCGAACCGTCTTGCTCGTAGAGATCGCGCCGTTCGCATCGGGAGTGAGAAACGTCAGGTCCGTCAGGTCGCAGTCGTAGGCGAAGGTGCTGTCGTCGCCGCACTGGAGGACGGCAACCGACCCGGCGGGCAGACCGCTCGCCGAGACCGCGACGTTCTGTCCGCGAACGAGGCCGGTGTCCGGAACAAGCGAGAGCGTCACGTCTGTCGGGGCGACTGCGGCGGCCCCGGCGGCCGGAGCGCCGACGCTGGTGGCACGCTGCACCGCGGCATCCCAGGTCGCCCTCGGCGAGGTCGCGCCCGGCGGAGACGCCGCGGCTCGTTCCGTGGTCGTGGGCGGTGACGGATCCGGTGTCGCCCCGACCGGTGAGCTCATCAGCATCACCAGCGCGACGGCTAGGAAACTCAGCCCGATGCGTCGAATCATCTGCCCCGCCCCGGTCTCTCCCCCTCGAGGCTCCAGACGCTAGTGGCTCTCGGAGACAAGAGCCAGAGCGGAGGGAAAGCCACTCGTTGATCGTCGCCGGCGCAACGATGCGCCGGACGGCGAGAAGTGGAGTGAGGTGTCGCTCAGGCTTCCAGTGTTGCGGCCAGGCGCTCGAGCGTCCCGCTCATCGTCTCGCGATTGCGCATCTCGCGGTCGTCGATGCCCGACATCTGCTGGCTGAACTCGAGCGCGGATTCGGGGCGGAGGTCTTCGCTCCACTCGGTCACCCGGCATCCCGTCTCGGTGGGCTCGATGCGGTAGCCCCAGGTCGAGAAGTGGAAGTCGAACATCGAGCACTCGAACGCGAAGGACCGGCCCGGATCGGCTTCGATCACCTTGCCTTGGCTGGTCCATTCGTGGTCGCCGTTGTGGTTGTGGCCGTCGAAGGTTGCGCCGACGGCGGGACCGTCAGCGTCGTCGCGCCACTCGCACGTGTGGCATTCCTCGGACCACTCGCCCATGCGCGTCACCTCCGAGATGGCGGCGTAGACGGTTTCGGGAGAGGCAGCGATGTCGCGCGAGATCTCGATCCTGGGTGGCATGGCGCCGATTCCATCACACCGCTGCCGCCCCGTGCCTTCCGACCGACCCGGGCGCAGCAGTCACGCGAACTGGCGAGGGATTAGCATCCGATCGTCGAGTCGGGGGGCGGCCATCGTGCGAGCAGGCAGAGCACGACTGCGCGGGTACGCAGCGATCGCGGTCGTGGTCGCGTTGGTGGCGAGCGGGTGCGGATGGTTGCTCGGTCCGCGGTGGTCGGCTCGCCCGATTCCCGTCGCGCAGCTCGGCGTGGACACCGCGACCCAGACG
>JBBSAM010000088.1:0-4438 GCA_038252255.1 Acidimicrobiia bacterium
ATCTCTCGCAGGTAGCGGAGCGCGTCTTCATCGGAAGCCTTGTGCACGAGCCCAGGCATCGTCGTGAAGATGTTGAACTGCGGGCGCGACGCCGCGTGGACGCCGGCCGGCTGTGGCGGGGGCGAGCACACGATGATCTTGTGGAGCGCGAGCGCGAAGCCGAGCTCGGTCCAGCAGCCGCTCGAGGGCAAGCTCGCCGGCGGTAGAAGCAGCCAGAGCGCGTCCGCGTATCTCACGCCGTAGAAGTCGGCGAGGGCGAACACGCGGAGCTTGCTCTCGGTCAGCTGCGCGTCCGCCTTGTTCTCCCGCATCGCCGCGACCCAGTCGCAGGTGATCTCGAGGCCCGCCGCGCGCGCGTCGGCGATGGCCTGCTCGCAGCGGTCGATGTCCTTGGAGGAGCCCGCGATGTAGATCTTCATGCCTCTTCTCCCTTCGGTGCTCGCCACTCTTGGACCGCACGCTTGATCGTCACCGCGAGCTCCGCGGCGACGGTTCTGCCGTTCACGATGCGCGGGTGTCTCATGTCGCGATCGTCCGCGACGTAGCCGTTGACGTAGATACCCTCCTCGCGCCGGTATGAGAAGAACACCTCATGTGGGGCGTACTTCTTCGACACGTCGACCCACTCCTCGTGGCCTTCGAGATAGTCGTCCCAGGGATAGTCGCCGCTGTCTGCGCAGAGCAGGATGCGATCACCGCTCCACGCATCGCGCATCGCCTCGTGGAAGGCGTGTGCCGTCTGGTGGACGGGGAACTTCCCGTTGTCGTTCAGCGACGCGGGGTCGATGTACTCTTTGCGGTCGAGGTTTGCGTAGGCGATTCCCATCACGGCACTCTCGGCGGCCACGACCAGCAGCTCCTCTTCGGCTCCTCGGAGAAGGAGCAGATCCAGTCCTCGGTCTCTGGACGCCCCTTGCGTGTGGTCGCGCCCGTGAACACCGCGAGCCCCAGGCGCAACCCGTGACTACGTCGGACTACGATAGCGGCGTAGGGCCCTGTGAGGCCCCCGGCAGCGTCTTCGCCGTAGCAGTGGACGATGCGTCCGATGGTGGGCACGGGGAGGGGCGCGGGCTTGGGCTTGGGCTCCTTCACGGAGTCGACGATAGCGCGCAGGCGCGCGTCGAGCGCGGCGGTGTTGCTCGGTGGCGGAGCACGGCGCGCGCTGGGGCGCTTCACGATGCCACCGTGGCCCGCTCGGCGTTGCGCTCGGCGAGAACCTCGGCGAGAACCCGGTTCGTGTCATCGAGCCTCTCCTGCAGCTGCGAGATCTCCTGCGTCGCGTCGCGCATGTCGTTTCTGACCCGGTTCGTGTACACGCTCGCTGCGTCGAGCCTCTCCTGCAGCTGCGAGATCTCCTGCGTCGCGTCGCGCATGTCGTTGATGTACTTCTGCATGCTCACCGACGGCTGATCGGTCACGCGGGGTCGCTTCTTCGCGGTGCTCATGTCTCTTCTCCTGGTCACAAGGCTTCAAAAGTCGGGTCAGCATTCGAGAGGGGAGTGATGATAATGGCGCTTACCGGCAAGGTCTAGTAATATCGAAAAACCCCCTGTTTTCAAGCACTTACGAGTTTTTGCGGCAACGCTAGGCTGGGCGGCCTGGGTGCCTGAAATCGGGTCGAATTCGCTTCGACTGGGGCTCCTCTCGGACCTCGGTCTTGTCGAGATCGAGCACCGTGAGCATGCGAATGCTCTCTCGTGCGTGCGTCCTGCGTGCGCCAGGTTGCGTGCGCCACGCGCCGTGCGGCTCGCGGGAGCCGATGGGTGCGAGCATGAGCAGCCCGCGACTGCGGTGCACCGCGACGACGACGCCGCGGTCCTCTCGCCCGCCGGTGAGCGTGAGCTCGACACGGCGGCCGAGGAGCGGCGGGCCCAGGTAGGCGGGGAGGCTCACGTCCGCACCGGGTCGCCGATCGCGTCGGTCACTTGCCGGCCTCGGCGTCGCAGCCCGCATCAGCGAACACCCCCGCCTTCTCCATCTCGACGAAGAGCACCTCGCACTGGGACGCGCGCACGCGGTAGTCCTCGGCGAGCGAGTAGAGCCCGTCCTTCGCCGCGGCCTTCGCCTTCTTGTCGAGCGCCTTCATCATCGCGTCCACGAGCTTCGCGGTCTTCGCACGGGGTTTCATCAGGCCTCCAGCAGTCGTGTGGTCAGTTCGTACTTCGCCATCGTGTCCTCGAGCGCCTCGCGCATGATCTCGGCGACTGGGCGTCCCTCTCGCGCCGCGAGCAGCCGCAGGCGCGTGGCCTGGTCGGGCTCGAGCCAGGTGCACAGCTGCACCTTGAGCCGCTTCTTCGGCGGCTGCCGGCGCTTCCGCTTCACGTCGGCTTCTTTCGCCGGCCGAAGCGCGGATCTTCTGCCGGGTCTACGTCCTCCTCGAAGCGAGTCGGAGTTGCAGGGGGATCGGACGCCTTGGGGTAGGAAGCCGCCTCCTGTGCGCGCAAGACGCGCTTTGCTTCTTTGATCTGCCAGAGCTTCTTCGCGGTGCGCGACTGCGCGCGCAGCTTGGCTTTGCCGTAGGCCCGCGATTTCTGTCGCTGGTGAGCAGGGCACGCGTACGCCGGCGTGAAGTTGACGAGAGCCTCCTTCAGCAATTGCGCCTCCGACCGACGGCGCTCCAGAGGCACTCCGCAGTAGGTGCAGGCGCGCCACACGACGCGCGTCTTCTTCGGTCCATGTCTCACCCCTTCTCGTACAGCGCGATCATCGCCTCGATCCGCTCAAGCTCCTTCAGGAGTCGGCCGCGATGGCGCAGCAGAGACAAGCGCTGGGCTCGATCGGGTGCAGGCTCCTGGGCGAGCTTTCGGGCGGCGCTGTTGACGTCGACGACGGTCTCGTCCAGCTGGGTCTGCATCAAGGAGAGCACGTACTTGCGCAGCGTGTGTTCCGAGACCGCGAGGGGCACCCGCTTTCGCGTCGGGCGGCCCTGCGGACGCCTCACTGGGAACGTGCTGAAGACGCCGCGCGTCCCGTCGTTGCCGCATCTCGGGCAACGAAGGGCGGGCGCGTCGGTCGTGTCGCTGGTGTTCGGGGCGCCTCTCATCGCGACTTCCCCTTCTTGGGGGAGGTCGTCGTGGGCTGGGGCCTCGGCAGCTCGTCCGGCCACGGTCCGCGACCGAGCGCGTACGCGAGCACGCGCTCGGCGAGCGAGAGCATCGGCTTTTGCCGCTCGCTCGCGTTCTTGCGAGCAAGCACGAGGAAATCGTACTCGGAGCCGAGCACCTTGGAGGTCGGGCGAACGACGGCACCGGCGTCCTTCTTGGCGTTCCGGCTCGCGGTGGCCTTGCCATCGGTGACCTTCGACGCGAGGTATCGCTCGAGCGCACGCGCCTGTGCCTTCTCGTCGAGCTCGCACAGCGTGAGCGCGAGGTCGAAGGAGACGCTCTCGTCGGCCACGGCCTTACGAAGCGCATCGCACGCATTTTCCCTGAATTTCAGCAGCCTGCTGACCCATGCCTGGCTCTTCGCGAGCCGCTTCGCGATCTCGGCCTGCGCGTGACCGCGGAGCTTCATCTGGTACACCGCCTCGGCGACTTCAGCAGCCGTGAGGTCATCGCGGCCGAGGTTCTCGGCGAGCATCGCGAACTTCGCGTCGTCCTCGTTGCCCGTGAAGAGCGTGACGGGAACGGTGTCGAAGGCGGTCGGATCTTCCTCGCGGAGAATCCGGAGCGCTTCGTGTCGCCGGTGGCCGGCGATGAGGATGTAGCGGTCCCAGACTTCGCGACCATCGGCGAGCGTGTGAGGCTCGCGCTTGAGGCGCTTGTGCCAGACGACGAGGTTCTCGAGGAGGCCACGCTGGCGGATATCCTCGACGAGCTCCGGGATCTTGCGAAGCTTGAAGCGAACGTTTCCCAAGACTCCGACTTCGATCCTTGAAAACTCGACGCGACTCGTCTTGTTCGACTCGATCATGAACGAACTCCAGTCACAGCTGGCAGGGACGATCCCGGCCATGGGAGAGGCGCGGTGCATGGAACGCGCGCCTTGGTCAGCTTCTCCATTTGTGCGTGTGCGTGATGGTCTTGCCGCGTTCCTCCGACCGGGCCAGCGTCCCGTCCGCCGTGCGCTCGGCTACGCGAAACGCCCACTGGCGCTCCGCCTCCTCGATGGCGACCTTGCGGGTGCCTGCCTGGCCCCAGGCTCGGGGGAAGCCGTCCACGTCGTGGATGACGGTCAAGTACAAGTAGCTCTTCTTCGTCATGCTCCCCTTTTCGTTTTTCATGTTGTGCTCTAATGCGCGATGGGGGGTTTCAGTACGGGATGTCGTCCGCGACCTGCTCAGCGGTGGGCAGCCACTCGGGGGCGTGCGGCACTCTCATGGCATCGGGCGGCCTAGGCCCGCACCCGCCTCGCCGCTCTCAGCGCCGTCTCGATCACCATCTCGCTGAGCGGCCGCTCGGCACGCGCCGCCCACGCGTCCAGCTCGGCGCCGACAGCC
>JBBSAM010000089.1:0-4406 GCA_038252255.1 Acidimicrobiia bacterium
GATCGCTGCGCCTGATCCACGCGGTCCCCGAGGGACGAACCACGCAACTCGACGACCTGCACCTGGTCGGTGAACTGATCGGGACCGCGCTGAGCGCATCACCATAGGGACGCGATATGAGGGTGACCTCCCATAACGCCCCGTTATGGGAGTTGGGCAGGTTCCGAAGTACAGCCTGGCTTCGCCATCGACTGGCAAGGAGCGTCAGTCTGGGCGCGACCACAGTAAGGAAGTCCCCGTAACGCTCGCGGTCCGCCGTGAGGCAGGCGTGATGTGGTTTCGCGGCCCTGCTCAGCCCGCGCCGGCGGTTGAGGACCACCGCCGGTCTTGGCTCGCTCGCAGAACCTGTCTTGACTTGGAGGGCCAGCTGATGCCCGGACAGGCCCGGGGGGAACCTTCAGGCCCCAATCCGGGTGGCAAGGTCGGCCAGGCCTGACACGGTCACCGTGGGACCGGTGAAATAGCCCGGGTACGGCGTCCCGGTGCGGTTCACCCAGGCCGCCTGCAGGCCGGCCCGGCGGGCACCGTCGATATCCCACGGGTGCACAGCGACGAGCATCATGTCCGCGGGATCCACCCCGCAGACCCCGGCCGCGTAGGTGTACGCGGCGCGGGCCGGCTTCCACATGCCGGCATCTTCCACTGACAGCAGCCGTTCGAACTCGCCGCGCACCCCGGCATGGGTCAGCAGCCGGTCAGCGACCGCGGTGGCACCGTTGGACAGAGTGACCAACCGGCACCCGGCGGCGCGGAGCGCTCGGATCCCGTCCGGCACGTCCGGGTGGACCCTCAGCCCGGCGAACCCGGCCATCACATGGTCCACGGCTTCGTCCATGTCCCGGTCCAGCGGTACCCCATGCAGCACAGTGCGCAGGCCCTGCGCGGCCAGCACCGCGAATGACTCGCTCGTCCCGACGGCGGTCAACGCGAACCCGTCGCGCAGTACCCCGGCGAACCACACCCGCAGCAGCTCCGCCGGCGCCCCCATCTCCGCGAACCGGCGGCCCAACGGCTTCATGTCCGACAGGGTCTCGTTGACGTCGAACACCACGACCGACGGTCGAACAGTCATCCTGGTCACATCCTCTTCCGCTGCAAAGCGCAGCTGCGTGAACACTTCTCGAGCTATCACCCCGTTCTGCCGGGTCCGATCTGGCCCGGTAGTACCCGTCGACGGGATGGGGAAACCCGGTCATCGTGTAAGACCGGACATTGGGCGGCGGATCGGCGTGACCGGGAACTCGACGACGCCCTGATACCCGGTGAACCGGAACGCCGTGGCCGGTGTCGACACGGCGCAGCTCGGACCCGCTCCAGCAGGTCCCCGATGGGTGGCCACACAAGCCGGCGTTGTGACGGGCGGGAACTACGACGACACCTGATGAGTGAACTCGAACGCACCCGGTGGGTCACCTACCCGCACCCCACGATCCCTGCCCCGGCGAGATGGGCCGCGGCTGGCTCCGCGCCACGATCCCATACCGCACCGACCCGTTCACCGCGGACAGCGCGGCCGGCGCCCCGGCCGGCTCCGGGGCGAGCAAACAGGGACTCTCTGCTGCATGCAGGGCGCCGTCGGCACAACGACCGGACACGCCAACAAGGACACCCGGTCACTGCGCAGGGCGCCCAGTCCCCCACCAACCCGGGCCGCCATCACGATTGCACGCATGCGTGGCATCGCTTCGGTCCTTGACCTGACTGTCAACATGGTGCCTGGGAACATAGTGACTGCCGATAACCGGCGGCTATGTCCGGCGAAAGGGGTGCTGTATCGATCGCGCCGAAGCCGTTCGCAGCGTCGGGGAACGGGGCTCGGCCGGAGACCGGGCGCCGTGGTTTCGTCATGTGACACCCGCGCGTTTTACTGTCGGGCAGCAAAGCGACGTGGGTCGTAACGAGTGCACCCGCGGGCGGGTCGTGGCCCGCCTGGCCCCGCTCGACCGTGTGCGGCCCGGACGTCCGGGAGACCATCTGGCGTCTGTTGTGTCGGCTGATGGCATGAAGGCGGTAAGGCGTGAGGTGTGCACCGGCGTGGCTGGTGCAGTGGTCGAACTGCCCGACCGGGCGCTCTGGCGAATGGCAGCTCTCATGCCACCGCGGCAAGTGCTCGAAGTTGCCGCGGCTCACGCATCGAACGTCACGGCCGGTACACGGCCCCACGGTGGTCGATGTGCAGTATCTGGACGACGTGTTCCGTGTCGAGGATCCGGTAGATCACCCGGTAACTGCCCCGCCGCGCGGAGTACCGGCCAACAAGAGGGCCGGTCAACGGCTTCCCCACCCTCCTGGGAGCAGCGGCCAGCGCACCGGCCACGAACTCGAAACACGCAGCCGCAACCGCCTCCGGCAGACGCTGCATATCCCGCCTTGCCTGCCCTGTCGCCTGTACCCGGTACGGCTGGTCGCCGACGCTGCTACCACTCATCTCTCAACGGTGGACATCTAGGGCGGGTGACTGTGGGACCTGGGGCCGGGGTGTCCCCGTCAGTCATCATTCCGACTGGCCGATTCTGGGCGGCCGAAAGTTTGCCGAAGCTCTTCCCAGTCCGTCACTCGCCCGGCGTCCGCATCGGCCTCCCCTCGGGATATGGCTGCCGCCGCTCCGGGCGTGGTCAGTACAGCCACCGTTTCCTCCAATGCCTCGAGGTCATCGGCGGCGAGCAGCACGGCCACCTGCCGGCCGTGGCGGGTGATTGTGACCCGCTCATGGGTGCGTTCGACCTGATCGAGGACTTCGGAGAACCTGTTCCGGGCTTCACCCACAGGCAACGACGACATGCGATCAGCCTTGCACACACTTCACGCCATACAGACGCGATTCGACGGGCTGCCAGCGATCGGTGGGCCGCTGGCTCTGCATAACGCCCCAAACATGCGAGCCAAAGCATTCAGGGTGATCGTGCATCGGATGCGAGTTGAGCGTCGGTTCTGGCGTCCGGCGAACCGACTCGGCCCCTATCCGTCACGTGACTGAAGGAGGTTTAACCGGGGGCTGGTCTCAGTGGCGGGTACCGGGATCGGCGTCCAGCGGGGGCGGCCAGTCGCCGGCGCCAGGTCCGGGGGCGTGCGGCACGGCCATGCGGGTGCCCTCGATGGCCAGGCGCTCGTCATATGCGGCGGCCAGATCATGAAGTGCCTGCACGCAGTCGCCCGCGTAGGAGGGGCCGTGCATCACTCCCAGGGTTGTGGGTTGCAACGTCGCCAGTGATCGGATCGTGGCCCCCGTGGCTGGGGTCAGGCAGGTCGCGCCGAACATGTCTTCAGTGGCCAGGGCGGGCCCAGTGATGTCGTGTTCGGTCAGCGCGGGAGCGGCACCGCCGGCGGTGAACAGATCGCCGCAGAACAACGTGCCGGTGGTCTCCTCGTACAGCAGACCAGCGTCCCAGCCATGGGGCACATGGGGTGTCTCGATGCGGCGCACCCGCTTGCCCCCGAGGTCGATGACCTCGCCGTTTTGCAGCGGCCTGGGCGGTCGATCAGCCAGGTCGTTGACCGACACCTCACAGCCCAGGGCGCCATGGGCGATCTCGGCGTGCGGCGCCGCCAGTAGCCACGAGTTCATCGATCCGCACTCGTCCGCTTCCACGTGCCCGAAGGTGATCCATCTCAGCCGCTCCACCGGCACGATGCGCGCCACCGCTGCGGAAACCAGCGGGAACAGTGACCGCAACCCAGTGTGGAACAGCAGCGGCTCGTCGGCGTTGATCAAGAACTGGTTGAACATGAAATCGGCTTCCGGAATGTAGGTCGAAAGCCGGTAGATGTCCGGGCCGATCTCGTCGACAGTCGTGTCCATGGCCGGCCTCCTACATCCGTTCGGTCCCCCGCCGGGTCCTAGCCTTCTCTTCCTCGCACCTTCCCGCGACCTACCCCGTGGTTCCATGACGCCTGCCCTGCGTCGCGGCCTACGGCCGCACTGAGAGCGGCGAGCCGCCGCCGCAGCCCGGGGAGAACGGACTCGGGGCCGCTGGCCACGTGTAGCGGTCATCAGCGGAGCCGCCGATACCGGCGGCGAGGTCACGGCCAACCCCGCAGACCGTAAGAAGCGATACCGCAACAAGTCTGCGCATGGCTGACCTCCTAGGGGCAACATGCTGGGCAACGCTGCAGCCCCGGAAGCTACTCCCCCAAATCCGACAGGTATAGCGAAACCAAACGGCTGCGCGAGCGAACTCTTGACTCGCATAACGCCCCGTTATGCGAGTGAGAACCTCGGCCGGGCCTCTCATTCGTGCTGAACTGGTCGCATGCGGCTGCGAAGCGGCCAGGGCCGGACCCGAGGCGCGGTCCGTCGCGACATGACCACGGCAGCTCCGCGCGGAGCCGGTACGCGTGTGGACCGGTCCGGTCACGCTGTGAGCTGCCCAGGTCCGGGCAACGACCACCGAGGTGCGCACGTCCCC
>JBBSAM010000090.1:0-4232 GCA_038252255.1 Acidimicrobiia bacterium
CGGACATGCGAACCTCAGCGCGCGGGCGGGCGCTGACCAGTTCGTGTTGACCACCACAGGGATGGTGCGCGGCCTGCGAACCGACCAGATGGCGACGGTGACCCTCGACGGGAAGACGGTGGAGGGGCAGCTCGGACCGGAGAATGCTGAGATCGTCGCCATGCACTCGGTGGTCTACCGCGCCCGGCCGGACGTCGGCGCGATCATCCACACGCATTCACCGTCCGCGACCGCATTCGCGCTGGCCCACCGGCCGCTGCCGTGCCGAGCCGAGCCCCTGCTACGGTTCGGACAGGCCGAGCCGGTGCCGGTGGTGCCGTGGGGTCCGCGCGGGTCTGAGGTCTCGGTCAACGGGATCGCCACGCTCCTCAACTCGAGTTCGATCACGAACGCGGTGCTACTGGCCAACCACGGACTGCTGGCCTTCGGGCCCGACCCACGGGCCGTCGCCGGCCTGGTGATCGCCATCGAGGAGGCTGCCGGGGCGGAGCTGGCGGCCGCTGTCATCGGCGGTGCTGTGGACTTCCCAGACGGCGCCCTGGCGGCGGTGCGGGAGTCCATGGCGAAGACCCGGTCATGACTGCCACCGAGGATCAGCACCGGGCGCAGGCCGTCCGCGACCGGTATCGGGCAACGTTTGACGCGGTGCCCGCAGGCATCGAGCAGCGACTGAGGGTGGCCCAGGCCACCGGCCGGCTGGACGTGGTTGAGGTCATCGAGAACCTGCGCCGGGCCCTGCTCGACGACAACCCCCTGGGTCCCCGAGTGCAGCAGCTGGTGCACTTCGGGCAGCTGCTCGCTCTCGGGCGCAGCGGCCCGGCCCGGTTGCACGCTGGCGGCGCCCTGCGTGCAGGGGCGAGCATGGGCGACCTCGTCGGAGTCGCGGAGACCTCGCTGATCACCGCCGGCATGCCCGCCTACAGCCTGGGGATCGAGATCATCGCCGAGCTCACTGGGACACCTCCTGGGACACCTCCCACGCCGGCAGAAGGCACGGGGCCCGCGCAGCAGCCCTGACTGAACCGGGGCCGGACCCCGGGACCGGCGCGTCGCCGCGCGGCCTGGCCGGCTGCCCACCGTCGACCGGCGGCCGGAACAATCCGGTCGTACCGCGACCGGCGCCCGGCGGGGACGAGCGGTGACTGCGACTCCGCCGGCCGACAAGAGCCCATTTCCGACCGGGCTGGGCTTCCTGCTCGGCGTGGCCCACCGGGAACGCCGTCGCGACTGAGAAGCCGGCCTCGCTGACCTGAGCCTCACCGCACCGCAAGCGGCACTGCTCCGGCTCGTGACCAGCAACCCCAGCCGCGGCATCGGACGGCTGGCACGTGAGCTAGCCACCGACCCCATGAACATCGCGCGCCTGGCCGACAGCCTCGCCGAACGGCAGCTGATCGAAACCCGAGCGGACCCAGCCGGCGCCCGCCACCGACCCTTGTACCCCACCGCCGCCGGCCAGCGCCTCGCCGTCGTGATCGTGGACCGCGCCGCCAAGGACGAGGCACAGGTGGCCAGCCAGCTCGGACCTGACGCATACGCCGCGCTCCTCCACGGGTTGACCCGGCTGGTGCAAACCCACCGCCCATGACAGGAACCCGGCGGTCCCCCCACGGGCTGACCCTACTTCCGGTAGATCAGGGCAGAGCACGCCGTCGACGATGCCGCGGCGGGTCACCGGGACGACGACGAAATACCCGGTGCTGACAGGCGGGTTTCGGACGTAACGTGGCCCGGCCCGGGACGTGGATGACACGTCGTTCCGTCGACATCACAGCAGGAGACACGACTCGGTCACGGTTCCGGCGCCTTGGGGCGGTGTCGGCTGGCTGGCCACCGGCATCGTCAGCGTGGCGTTGCGGTCGTCGGCTGCCACGGCGACGCCGAAGCCCACGACGCAGGAGTACTTCATCTGCCCGTCGGTGAGCACCCACAACGCGCACGGCATGTGGGTGATCGGCGCGCACGGCGCCTAGCTAGGCGGCCCCGGGTCCGAGCTGGACCGCGTCCTGAACGGGGCGGGTCTGGCGCAGAAGCAGTATGGCTAGCAGGACGGCCAGGCCAGCGGCCGAGGCCCCGATCCGGAAGGCCACCTGGTAGCCATGCACGCTCGCTGCGAGGGTGATCGCATGCAGCTGGCTGGCCGAGCCGGGCCCTAGAGCGGCGGTCAGCCGCTGCACCTGGTCACGGCTCACCATGGTTGAAACGGTAACCAGGGCGGCCAGCCCGAGTGACCCGCCGACCTGCTGGCTGGAGTTGAGCAGCGCCGAGGCGAGCCCGGACTCATGCCTGCGCACCGACGCGACAGCGTTGAGGGTAAGTGGCACGAACGACAGGCCCATGCCGACCCCGACGACTACGAGCGGGCCGAAGATCCGCATGTAGCCGGAGGAGGCGTTGACCCCCGAGACCCACGCCAGCCCCACGGTGACCAAGGTCGGGCCAAGAATGAGGAAGGGCCGGGTGCCGACCCGCCGGACCAGCCGGGCCACCACCAGGCTGGTCGCGGCCACCGAAAAGGGGATCGGCAGGTACGCCGCACCGGCGGTGATCGGGCTGTAGTGCAGCACGTCCTGCATGAACTGGGTGAGGAAGAAGATCAGCGAGAGCATGGCCGCACCGAGCAGCAGCATGACGGCATAACCGCCTACCCTGTTGCGGTCACGCAGGAACGCCAGCGGCAGCAGGGGCGCCTGGCTGGCTCGCTCGATTGCCACGAAGGCGGCCAGCAGCACGGCAGCCAGCGCGAAGGACGCGATAGTTCCCGGGTTGGCCCAGCCCGAGGACGGCGCCCGGACCAGGCCATAGACGAGAAGGGCCATGCCGGCCGACACGGCGAGCGCGCCGGAGGTGTCCAACCGCCCTCGCGTGCCACGTCCTGTGGGCAGGGCGAGCGGGGTCAGGGCCAGCACCGCCACCCCGATGGGCACGTTGACGAACATCACCCACCGCCAGGACAAGATCTCGACGAGGATCCCGCCGACCAGCAGGCCCATGGCGCCACCGGCCGCGGACATGGCCGCGTAGACCGCCATCGCCCGGTTGCGCTCGGCGCCTTCCTTGAAGGTTGTGACGACCAGGGCGAGCGCGGTGGGTGAGGCGATGGCCGCGCCGGCGCCCTGCACCACCCGCGCAGCGATCAGCAGGCCCTGCGTGGTCGCCAATCCACCGGCAAGGGAGGCCACGGTAAACAGCGCGACACCCACAACGAACATCCGGCGTCGCCCGAACAGGTCACCGGTGCGCCCGCCGAACAACAGCAGCCCGCCGAAGACCAGCACGTAAGCGTCGATGACCCAGGTGAGGTTGGTGGTGGAGAAGTGCAGCTCCCGCTGCATGGCCGGCAGCGCAATGTTCACGATGGTGAGGTCGAGCATCACCATGAGCTGCGCCGCCGCGATGACGACCAGGGCCAGGCGGTGGTGCCCGCGGTGGCGATCCGCGGGCGTTGCGGGGCACTCACCAGAAGTGACGGCAAGGGTCTGCGTCATCGCGGGTCTCCCGGGGTGGTCAGGTTGAGCCGGGATTCCAGGCGACCAAGGGTCGACGCGAGCCGGGAGCGGTGCTCGTCTCCCAGCCACTGCTCGAGCTGCTGCTCCCGCTCGAGGGCCAGCGCGTCGACCCGTGCGGCCAGCCGTTCGCCGCTGTCAGTCAACCTCAGAGCGCGCGAGCGACGCTCCTCGCCGCGGTGCTCGCTGCGCAGCAGCCCCCGCTGCTCGAGATGGTCCACGCAGCGCTTGACGTTCATCGGGTCCGTCGCCAGAGTCCGCGCCAGCGACCGCAGCGATCGCCCCGGCTGGATGGCCACCGCGCGCAGCACTGCGGCCTGCGCCGTGGTCAGTTCCAGTGGCTCAAGCACGCCGGCCCACTGAGACCGTAGGGTCCGGGCCAACCGCGCCAGGCGGAAACCCAACCCCGCCTCCAGCGGGAGAGTCGGTCGGCCCGTCGCCAGGGCAGCCCCGCTGTCGGGGTGGGCGTCGGTCGAGGGCAGCACTGCCATCTTCGTCGCGGTTCGGCTGTGGCTCATGCCTCCACCAACTGTAACTATCGCTACAGTATTCCCGAGCCTCCACCGCGTGACCGGCGCGGGCATAGCCCAATGGCGTTAACTTAGCGAACGATGCGCTATGGTCTTGGCATGGCGCGTGTCGGGCAGCAGATCGCAGGGTTGGGGCAGGACCGGTTGCCGGGTCAGATTGCGGTGGGGGTGTTGACCAAGGTGTTCCCGCCGGCTC
>JBBSAM010000091.1:0-4231 GCA_038252255.1 Acidimicrobiia bacterium
GCCACCGTCGGCGCAGATCAGCAACCGGGAGGCATTGGGGTGCAGGGGTTGTCCGACTTGCGTCCACCAGGTGGCGATGGTGTTCACGGCGAACGCGGCGGTGTCGTGGTCGGTGCCCACACTGACCCAGCCGGTGTTGTTCGCGACGTCGTACACCCCGTACGGGTTGGCCTTTCCCAGAGCGGGGTCGATGAAGTCGTGGACCTTCACGTGTTCGGGCTCCCCGGCGGGGTGCCATTCCTGGCCGCCGTTCTTGTAGGCCCCGACGAGTTCGCCGGGTAGGCCGAGCGCATTACTGCGCCCGGCCCCCCTCAGAACCGGACTGGCACGTTTCCGCGCATCCGGCTCAAGCAAGCCCCAAAGGCTCGCGGGCAGGTCAGAGGTGCTGGACCGATGCCGCGGCGGTGTGGCTACCGCGGCATCGAAGGTGTACGAGGCGAAGGCTGTTGGTCGCGCCCGACCCGTCGCGTCGCCGGTAGGTCAGGCTCTGCTTGCGCAGTGCGTTACCGATGACGCGAACCCACTGCTCCCAATCGGCTGGGGTTTGCGGCGGGTGATCGGCGTGCAGGAGTAGGTCCCCGCAGCTGGGACACACCCCGGCCTGGGTCTTCAGCAGACGCAGGCTGAGCTGGTCCAGCGGCGGGGGGACTCCGCGGCGTCGTCGGTCAGCCCAATATTGGGCGAGTGCGGGATCATCCGGAGATGACCCGCCCTTGACCATCCGGTGTCGGACGATGCTGGTCCAGGCGAATTTGGTGCGGTAGGCGCCGCTGTGACGGTCGCCGAACACCCACCGATCCCGCCGGGACTTGTTGAACGCGCCGAAGTATCGGTCGATGACCCAGTGCTTCGACTTGTTCGGGTGACCAAACGTGGCCCACTTGTAGGTGAGCCGCCACAGGTACCTGTCCAACGCGCTGAATGCCTCGCTGGACACCCCGGTCCGGTAATAGGCGGCCCAGCCCCGGATGATGGGGTTGAGCCGATACAGCACCATCGCCGCGTTGGCCCCTCGCAGGGCACGCATTTCGGTGCGCAGCCGTTCCCGGATTCGTCTCAGCGCCGCGTTACTCGGTTTGATCAGCAGCTTGCCGGATTGTCGACGGACGGTGAACCCCAAAAAGTCGAAACCTTGATCGAGGGTGACAATGCGCGTCTTATCCTCGTTGAAGCTCAGACCCCTGGGCGTCAGCCATCCAGCGAGCCGCGCCTTGACCTGTTCGGCCTCGTCCCTGGTGTGACACAAGGCGACCAGATCATCGGCATACCTGATCAAAACCGGGGAGCCCGGCATCGTTTCCCCGGCATTCACACCGGTTTGCTGATACCGGACCCCGGCGGCCCATTCCATCCCGTGCAGAGCAACATTCAGCAGCAACGGGCTTGCCACCCCGCCCTGCGGAGTTCCCTCCTCGGTCGGGGCGAACCGACCCTTCTCGATCACCCCTGCCTTCAGCCAGTCGGCGATGAGTCCCCTGGCAGGGAACGTGCCGAGCTGGTCCAGGAGGTGGGAATGATCGATGCGGTCGAATGCCGCCGCCAGATCCGCGTCGAGCGCCCACCGCCGCCGGGGGTTTGCGCCCCTGGCGACGTGGAAGATAGCTTCGATCGCGTCGTGGCAGCCACGGCCCGGACGGAAGCCGTAGGATCTCGGCTCAAACCGTGCTTCCCACTCGGGTTCTAACGCGTTGACGACCCGGGCTTGAAGCACCCGGTCGACAATCACGGGAATGCCGAGCGGGCGCCGCTTTCCGGTGCTGCCCCTTTTCGGGATGTACACCCGCTTGACCGGCTGGGCCTGCCACGGTTCGGTGTTGCGCTGCACCCAGTCGACCAGTTCAACCTTGGCCCCCGGGAGCAGCACCACCTGCCCGTCGACGCCCGCCGTCTTGCGGCCAGCATTGAGCTCGGTGACCCGCCGCACGCTGAGAAGCGTGTTCGCGCGTGACCGGAGCATCAACTTCTGCAAACTACGGACCCGTTTGAGGTCCCCTGCCTTGCTCGCCGTAAAGATCCGCTGCCGCAAACGCCGTACGTCATCCTCGGCGGTCCGCCAATCGATCGCGTCCCAACCTGGGAGTCCGCCCTCCGGTCCGTTCACCACGGCGACAGCAACAGGCGGCGTCGCCGTCTGCCGTGTCGTCATGGCGTCCAACTTGCCCTTCGGTTCCGGTGCCGTTGTCAGTGTCTCCGCACAGGCTCACCTGACCCGCGTCAGCACCCTCTCGGGTTCGGGCACGCGTCCCGTATCCGACCAGTTATCCGGCACGGTCGGCGGAGGGGCCGGCCACGCATGTCCCGGTTTCCTGCTGCCTTTCGGCCGCCGGCATTCGCTTTTCGGGTCATCCTTCGCCCGGCAGGGAATTGGGCCTTCCTCACGGTCGGCTGACCGGACACGAACTCAAATCCGGACCCTGACGGGATTTCCACGTTCCACACGCACGAATTGCGACCGGATTGGGTGCCTCCTGTATCCCGAGGGCGGCGGTGCTCAATCGGCCGACAAAAAGTCTCCGACCGACGCCTGCCGCTCTTCCACGGCCAGCCCCTACACCCCGCTCGAACAACCCATCAGCAAGGCTCACACATAACGGGACATCAACGGAGGTTCACGCGATTCACCCGCCCAGCCTTGCCCTCACCTGTAACCCCCGGATGGAACGAGGACCCTCGGGCTTGAACCCTGAGCTTCGCACCCCACCGTTACCGGCGACGCACGTCAGGGCGGGCACGGACCATCGAGCACAGGCCCGGAACTACGCCACCGACCGATGTCGGCCCTCCTGCCTGCGAGTTCACTCGCTACGTGCGACCTCGTGTCGCAACTTTTTCTTGGTGTCCACTGTGATCACCGGATCTCCGGCCGCGGTGTATTCGGTGGCCCGATCGTTGAGGTAGACGAACTGGGCGTCCCGGTCGACGTGCTGACCACCCTCAGCTGTCTTCACGTTCGCCTGCATGCTGTAACCCTGCTCGCGCAGCAGTCTGCGGATCACGAAATCACTGACCTGGTGACCTTTCTCGCGCAGCGCCGCGGTCAGCGCACGGATCGATTTCGACGTCCACCGCAGCGCCGACATCGGATCCCCCCGAGTCACCGGATCGATCAACAACTCGAACGCGGCCACCAATTCCTGGTCGTGAGTCTCGGCTCGTTTACGGCCACCGCCCGCACGACGGGACCGCCCCGACCCCGGTGCGGTGCCATCATCGGCTTCCTTACGGCCCCGGCGGACCGTGTCCGCCGCAACCCCGGTCGCCGCCGCCACCACACCCACCCCACCAGGTCCCAGCTCAGCAGCCTCCGCACCGAGCCACAACCGGCGCTGGAACTCCGACAGATGAGGTCGCAGCACCGCGTACCGCCGCGCGACCGAGTCCGCCAAATCTGCCACAGCACAACCGTAACGCTCCAACCCACGAAAACGAGGTTAAAAAATCACGGGCTCTAGCTCTTTCAGGTGCTTCGGGCCGTCCATCAGCGGCTCCGCCGTAGTTTGACCTGACCGATGATCGTGTTCCAGGCCACCCCGAGGACTGCGGCGACCGGTCGCGACAGCCCGGTGATGCCGGCCGACCGGCTCGACCCTCCACTCACGGGCCGCTCCATCAGGAACGCGCGGGAAGCGATCGCCGGGTGTTGCTCAGTCCAGGTCTCGTTGGGGCACAACGCGTGTCGGATTTCAAAGATCCGATTTCGCCACCGGATCACCACCGGCACCCCGACCGCGGGGAGGTCCCGCTCTGTGACTGTCCGGCGGCCAACGACTCGGACGACCGCACCACACCCGCCCAAACCAACAAGACCCCTGAGTATTGCGATACCGACATGCCACTCACCATCAACCATCTCGGTCGAGAACACCTCGAATCCGGGCATGCGAAAAGGGCAGTGACGTTTCTCAGTCACTTGGGGCTCCTGCGGGCAACTCGTGCGTCCGGTCAAAGATCGGGCTTGGCGAACGGATCGGTGAGTGCGCCGACGGCACCTCCCGGTGTCGCGTCGCTGCTGTTGTTGTTGTACCTTCATTCTTGCTCCGGGGGTTAGCGCGGAAGGACGTGCACGATGACCGTGACCGGTTCGGACAATGCCGTGCAACTGCCGCGGCCTGGCATTTACCGGGTAGACCCGACTCGGTCAACCGTTCGCTACACCGGCCGGCACATGTTCGGCTTGGGCGGTGTCCAGGCGACCTTCGCTGTCGCAGCCGGCACTATCGAGGTTGCCGAA
>JBBSAM010000092.1:0-4210 GCA_038252255.1 Acidimicrobiia bacterium
GCGCGTCGGGTCGATCTGGTCCATCACGACCAACCAGGATTTTTTCGAGATTCTAGTGGGGTTAGAAAAGAAGGGGTTAGTGGTCTTCGACCCGCGCACAGACCGCAGAGGTAATCCTCGAGGTCACGATATCCGACTCGCGAAGTAGTAGGGCCGCGTGAGCTCCGCGATACGTGGGGCCCCGGCCCCGTCTGAGAAGCGCGGCGGGAGCCGCAGAGGAGGTCCCGATGGAGAAGAGCGTCGACGTCAAAATCCCGGCCGCGATCGACCCGAGTGAGCCGACGTACACCGTCAGCTACGACCCGGACACGGACGAGGCCCGCCTGGCGACAGACACCGACCCGCATACCGGCCAGCGGGGCTGCTATGCCGTAGGCGATGGGGCGGGGCCCCTGCTCGACGACTGCACGGCGGACCTCGGCGACGAGGTGTGGAGGCTACTGACTGACGCGTGCGAGGCGTGGGTCGAGGGCGACGACGATCCGCGCGCCACCCTCCGCGTCGCAGACGTCGGCGGGGGCGACTGGGACCTAGATCCACAGTGGGACCGTAGGCCCCGCGAGACCGCAGAGGAGTGGGCCGAGCGTGTCGCCGAAGAGGTCGCCGGCGAGGTCGCCGACTGCGGCGGCTACGACAGCGACGGGCCCGTCGAGGGCCGAGTCCTGGCCGGCACCGCTGGTGGCGCGGCTATCTGGGTCTACGTCGCGACCAGCAGCCGCGCGCTCGCGAGCCGCGCAATCGCGATCGACACCGAGCGTGACGAAGTGGAGGGAGGCGCGCGATGAAGAGTGCTGGCATGGTTCGGGTAGCAGTCGCGGCTACCCGAACCGAGGATCGCGAGTCGGTACCACCAAGCGTGGAAAGACAGTCAAAAAGGACTAATCGAAGCGTAAGGTGGGCCATGACCACCTTCGAAGCTGAGATCGACCCGAGTGAGCCGACGTACACCGTCAGCTACGACCCGCGATCCGAGAACCCGGCGGACGCGCGGTGCGTCGGCTACTCTCTGCGGGAAGTCTCAGAGACGTGCGAGTACGTCGCGAACCCGGACATGGACGAGGACGAGACGAAGGCGCTCGAGGAGCGCGAGCGCCTCGACTGGCTGCGGGACGAGGCGGCGGACGAGCGGCGCGAGTCTCGCTGACTGTGAATACGTGGGGCCCCGGCCCCGTCTGAGAAGCGCGGCGGGAGCCGCAGAGGAGGTGTCGCATGGACCGTCTGATCGTTCTGGAATTCCTGTTGCGCCAGGCGTCCGCTCTCGCGAGGGACCTGCCCGACGGCCTCATGCAGGACGGGCCGCGCGAGGCGCTCCGCGACGAGACCCGCTACTCGCTCCGGGTGGTCGCGCGCACGATCGAAAACATCAAGCGCACAGCGGCAGCCCGTGACTGAGTCCGAAACCGCCGCGCTCACGCACGCGCTCATCGCATACTACCGCCCGGAGGGCCTCCTCCGAGGTAGCTGCAGCGTGCGCTGGGGGAACAGCGCGACCCAACTGGGGCGTGCGCAGTACCCCAGTGGGATCTCCGGCAAGCGCCCGACGATCACTTACTCCCGGCCGCTCTGGGCGGCGATGCCGGAGCACGAGCACGAGCAGCGCGACACCGTCATCCACGAGGTGGCGCACCTGCTCACGATCGACGACTACCTGCGCACGCACTACCTGCGCACGCCGGGCGCTCCGCGCACGCTGCCGCACGGCCGGGAGTGGCAGGCCTGGATGCGCCGCATGGGCGGCCAGACTCGAGCGACCTGCAAGGATCCCCACGTCGCGACAGCTGGCCGCGCCATCCTCGCAGCGCGCGCACAACGGCGCGGCGATGCCGTCCTGATGCACTGCGGCTGCGCGACGCCGCCGCACACGCTGACCGCGCGCCGTGCGCTGCGGCCTTCGATCTGCCTGACGTGCCGACAGCCCCTCCGTGGCACTGGCTACGAAGGCCTCGCTGCCCTGCTCGTGCGTGCGGCCGAAGGCCTACACACGGACCTGCCCGATAGCGTCGCGATCCTGGGCTCCCGCATGCGCGGATGGCCCGCACGGAGCGTGCTCGCGATGGCGCGAGAGATCTACGCGGACGTGCCGCAGGCGGAACGCGTGCGGCTGGGGCTCGAGCCTGAGTGAATAGGAGGGCCCTGCCCTTCGTCTGAGATGCGCGGCATGGAGCCGCAGAGGAGAAGAGAAGATGGACATGATCCTTCACTGTGGCGGCAAGGCCGTCACCCGCGAGATGGTCGAAGCCGTGCCGCCGCCCTCGAGGACGGAGTCGTACAACCCCGTGCACTACGGGGATGCGATCGACCTGATGCACATCGAGGCCGCGCGCCTCGGCATGCAGATCCGCAGCGAGAGCTACGGCCTCAACAAGGAGGGCGACCAGCTGTTCGCGCTCCTCACCCTGGACAGCGGCAACCCGGAGCACGGCCTCTCCATCGGCCTGCGCCAGTCCTACAACAAGACCCTGGCCCTCGGCGTCGCCGTCGGCGCGAAGGTCTTCGTCTGCGACAACCTCTGCTTTTCCGGCTCGGCGTTCAAGGTCGTTCGCAAGAACACCGTCAACGTGTGGCCCGACTTCCGCAACCTGCTCCGCGCCCAGATCACCGAGGCGCTGCCGACGTACCACAGCCTCGAGGCGGACTTCGGCGCGATGAAGGAGACCCCCGTGTCCCTGAACCGCGGGTACTCCGTGCTCGGCGTGATGCTCGGCCAGGAGCTTCTGACCCCGCAGCAGGCCTCGGTCGCGTTCGGCGACTGGCGCGAGCCCCGGCACGCCGAATTCGGCGAGCGCAACGTCTGGGGCCTCTACAACTCGGTCACCGAGGGTCTCAAGAAGGGCGGAGCCGGGCGCGTGCTCGACCGCCACGCCGCCGCTCACGATTTCATCGTGGAGAGCGTCCCGCGCCTCGCGCTGGATGCGCGGGTGCTCTCAGTCAGCTGAACGCCAGCGAGACGTGAGCCCTTCGGGGCTCCGCTCTCGCGCGCTGCTCTCGACCGCGGGACCGTCCTAGGCACCGCCCGAAACGACTCGAGAGCAGCGCGCGGAAGCGATGAATAGGAGGGCCCTGCCCTTCGTCTGAGATGCGCGGCATGGAGCCGCAGAGGAGAAGAGAAGATGAGACTGTCCGCGTCTCCGTCCGCTCAGGGGCGCGTGAGTCTGCGGCGCTTGCACCACGAGATCGTCTGCTGGCCCGAGGAGGCAGCGACTGCGCTCCACGCACTGCGTGCGTGGATCGAGGCGACGCGGCACCTGGGCAGGCCGCGCGCCTGACCGATGAATACGTGGGGCCCTGGCCCCGTCTGAGAAGCGCGGCGGGAGCCGCAGAGGAGGTCCCGATGGAGAAGAGCTACTTGACCGTCATCCACGACGTGGACGGCTTCCCCCGAGCCTGCCTGGGGCCGGCTGTCCCGTGAGACGGTCAATCTGAAGCTGATGGGCGAAGCTCAGTTCGAGGAGTATCGGCTGAATCCGATCGGAGAGGCAGACGTGGCGAAGAAGGTTCGTGTCCTGTGTGAGATGAAGGTCCGTTGGGAAGCTGACCGCAGGGCGCTCCACGAGATGTTCGCCCCGGAGAAGAACGACATCTACGTTGGCCAGCTTGCGGAGACGGTCGGCTCTGCCATCGGCCAGCTCAACGACATCCTGAAGGAGAAGAAACCGTGACCGAGGAGATCGAGCCCCCGAAGCCCGTCATCACCGACACGACCACGATCTACCAGTTCACGCTGGCGCAGACACAGGCCGCTCCGATCCGCGGCAAGGGCCTCGAGGCGCACGTCACAGCGGCGGCGGCACGGGCAGTGGCCGCAGGGGTCTTCTGATGCCGCCGCGGAAGAAGCCGGCCGCGGCGACGAGCGCGGCTCTGGATGCCGTCGCGCTCGTCCAGGCGGCCCGTGCGGCGGGCTTCGAGGTCGTGTTCGGCGCGCGCGATACGCCGGACTGGCTGACGGGGCACCTGGGCATCTCCGACGGGGCGAGTCGCGTGTCGCAAGCGGCCGGTTCGTTCACCCTCTCGGTGGGGGGTTTGTACGCAGGGGATCGCAGCACGTACGGTCTGACCGGCGTCGCGATCGACATCGCAGAGCTCCTGGGCTGGGACGTGTCGCGGTTCGTCGGGAGCACCTACTACCTCTGCACACCGCAGGAGCGTCAGGCTCTCTTCACGAGAGCCGCCGAGGAGATCGATGATCTCGAGAAGCGCCACGCGCGCCTCA
>JBBSAM010000093.1:0-4203 GCA_038252255.1 Acidimicrobiia bacterium
GGGTTCCTGAACTGGCTCGAGGCCGGCCGGGGAAACAGCGTGTCGACCCGCAACCAGCGTCTGGCCGCGATCAGCTCGTTTTACCGGTGGATGCAATCGCAAGACCCCGCCCGGATGGCCTGTTACCAAGACATCCTCGCCATCCCGGCCAAGAAACACCCCCGCCCGGGCGTCGACCACCTGACCGTCGAGCAGACCCGCGACCTGCTCGCCCAACCCGACCGATCCACCCGTCAGGGTCGCCGCGACGCGACCCTGCTCGCAACGCTCTACGACACCGCAGCCAGGGTCCAAGAACTCGCCGACATCGCCGTCCGCGACATCCGCCTCGAACCCCCTGCCATGGCCGCCTTGACCGGCAAAGGCCGCAAGACCCGCCACGTCCCCCTGATGGACAACACCGCAGCACTCCTGACCGCCTACCTGGCCGAACACCGCCTCAACAGGTCCGGCCAGGACGAGCATCCGGTGTTCTTCAACCAGCACCAGAGCAAACTCAGCCGCGGCGGCATCGCATGGATCATCGGCAAATACCAGGCCCAGATCGGCACGCCGCACACCGGCATCCACCCGCACATACTGCGCCATTACGTGGACGACTGCGTTATGTGGCCGGGTGGGACATTTCCGCTGGTGAGGGCGTTGTGGGGACTGGTTCCGGCCACATAATCTGGGGTGTTATCGGCAGGCGTGGTCGAGCCATTCGAGGAGGTCGTGGTCTGCGGTCCAGTCGGGTAGTGGCTCGGGGGTCAGTGACTGGTAGGCGTTCTCGATGGCTTTGCGTTTGGTTTCTGTGTTGGCGCGGGCGTAGATCTCGGTGGTGGACACGTCGACGTGGCCGAGCAGGTCGCGGATGTAGATCAGGTTGACTCCGGCTTCCAGTAGGTGCATCGCCCGGGTCCTTCTGATCATGTGCGGGGTGACGTTCAGACCGGCCGCGTAGCCGGGGTCGCGGCGGCGCAGGGATTGGACGTGTCTGGCGAGGATCTTGGTGACGCCCCATCGGGTCAGTCTGGCGTGTTGGCGGCCGTTGAACAGCGGGTCGGTGTCGGCGCTGACGCCGGGGTGAGGTTTGCGCCGGTAAAGGTAGTCGGCCACCAGCCGGGCTGTCGGGTCCATCAGTGGGACTCGCCTGGTTTTGGAGCCTTTCCCGCGCAGCGTCACTACCATCGGGCGGGCCGTGCGGACGTCGGAACGGTTCAGGTCGCAGATCTCTTGGACGCGGGCGGCCGTGTCGTACAGCGTGGACAGTAGGACCGTGTCACGCAGTCCGCGCGGGGTGGCCGCGTCTGGTTCGGCCAGCAGGGCCTTGACCTCGTCGCCGGTGAGGTGGCCGGCGTCGGCGATAGGGGCCTTCTTCTGCTTGATGGCGAGGATCTGGGTGGCCTGGTCGAGGAATTCTGGCCGTTCGACCGCGGTGTATCGGGCGAGCGATTTGATGACGGCAAGGCGCTGATTACGGGTCGCCGCGGTGTTGCCGCGTTCGGTTTCGAGCCAGCCCAAGAAGGAGAGCACCCGCGCCCGGTCGAGGTCGGCCAGGCGCAGCTTTTCGGGTGGGGTTGCCTGCACGTCGCGGAACCAGGTCAGCAGCAACTTGACCGCGTCCCGGTAAGAAGCGATGGTCTGAGTGGACAGGTCTCGTTCCCCGGCAAGGTGGTCGGTGAGGAACTTCGATAGCCACTTGCCGGCCAGGTCCGAGCCGGCGGGGTTGACGCGGCTCATCGCTGGTCTCCTTCCTGCGCGGCCGGCACGGGGATGACGTAGCCGAACCTGATTTGGGTCATGGTGGCGACCTCGGGGTGCGCGTCCGCGGTCAACTGGAGGTAGTACTGGGTTCCGCGTAGGTCGGTGTGGCCCATGTACGCCGACAGGTAGGGCAGCATCACCGCCAGGTCCGCGCCGTCGCGCGCCCAGCGGCGCAGGTTCGCCACGGCGAAGCCGTGGCGCAGCGAGTGGATGTGTGGGCCACCCGGGAAATGGGGGATGTCCGCGTCGGCGAGGTAGCGGCGGAACCTGTTGTAGATCGTGGACTTGTCGGCCGGTTTGCAGGGGTTGCCGGTATGGAACATCTTGTGGGCGGGGTCAGGATCGGGGTGGGCGGCCGCGATGTAGCTTTCCAGGGTGGTGGCCAGGCGCCCGGTGACGGGCAGGAGGCGGTTGCTGTGGTTCTTCCCGTCACGCACCTGGAGGGTGGCGCGGGCCGGGTCGACGTCGCGCAACTCCAGGTTGAGCGCTTCTGACAGGCGCAGCCCGGTGGCGTAGAACACCCGGAACAGCACCGGGTCGACCAGCGTCTTGTTCGACATCTGCGACAGCGGCTGGGTGTCGATGGCGTGGAAGAGGCGGCGGATCTCGGCGTCGCTGAACACGTACGGCGGCGGCCGGTGGGGGGTCTTCACGCGTGTCAGTGTCGTCGGCGCCCACGCGTGCCAACCGAACTGGCGGGCGTGTTCCGCCAGTTCGCGCAGCACGATCTCCTCACGGCGGATGGTCGATGCCTTCAGGTGACGGCCGTAGAGGAATCCCTCAACGGATTCCTGGATGATCGCCCCGCCGGCGTATCCTTCCCAGCGGGAGTGCTCGGCGAACTGACGCAACACGCGTTCTTGCTTCTTATACCGAAACCCGCCGGCGCGGCGCGCCGCGACCAGGGTGTCGATCAGGTCGGACAGCGTCGGCGCGTTCACGGCCGCGCCCCGTCCCCCGCGTCGAGGACATCTTCGACGTCGAGGGTGCAGCGGCGCAGGTGCTCGGTATCGAGCCGCAAGTAGTGCGCGGCGGTCGTGTTGGCGCCCGCGTGACCTAGGACCGCCGTGACGACCGGCGGGGGCACCTCGGTTTGGAGCATCGCGACCGCCAGGGCGCCACGCAGTGAGTGAAGGCCGTGCCAGCGTCCGGCCGGGAACACGATCCCGGCACGCCGCGCGTAGTAGCGCAGTCGGCTGCCCGCCGAGGTGGACGAGCCGAACGCCGTGAACGGGTAGCGGTGTTTCACGAACACCTGACGACAATCAGTCTCAGGCCGGCCATGGCGGATGTAGTCGATCACCGCCCATCCCACATCGCCCGGCAGCGGCAGCGTCAACGGCACGCCGGTCTTGTGCTGCGTCAACGCGAGGGTCTTTGCCCGCCAGTCGAACCACTCCAACTCCAGGCGGCGCAGGTCGCCGACCCTCAGACCGAGCCTGGCGGTGAGCAAGATCATCGCGTAGTCGCGTTTGCCGATCGCGGATCGCCGATCGATCTGGTCCAAGACCAGGCGGACCTCCTGGGCTGTCCACGGGTGCGGTGTCGACTCGCCGCGTCGGGGAGCCCGCTGGGGCGGTAGCCGCCCAGCGAGGTCTTCATCGATCTGCCCGACCGCTTGCAGGTGGCGCAGGAAGTCGGCCAACGCCGAACGTAGCGTTCCGGTGGTTTTCGGGGCGTAACCCTGGCGTTGGCGCCGGACCCAGAATCCGGCCAAATCCTGGGCGCGCGTCCGGTCGAGGGTTTCCCGGCCGACCTCGTCGAGGTAGGTGAGGAACTGGTCCGCGGCGCGCTGCTTCGTCACGACGCTGGCTTCGGCGTTGCCCCGCTGCCGGCACGTCGCGAGGTATTCGTCCCTGACCGCGCGGAAGCGCGCCGGGCAGCGCTCGACCGGCGGCGTGGTGGCCTGGCCTACCCGGGGGAGGTCCCCATCCAGGCTTTCCATCAACAGGACCAGGGGCCGGCGTGCGAGCTGGGCACGCCGGCAAGGCGTTGGCTCACGCAGGCCCGTGAGCCTGGCCCCGGACCGCTCCGCGATGAAATCGAGACAGTCCGCCTCGGTGGGCAGCGCCCGCCCGCGAGCCCCCAAGAACCGCGCGAACGCGTGAAACTCCGCCTTGTGGCGTTTGATCGTGGCCCTTGACCTGTCCGCCGCCCTCAACGCCACGACGACCTGCGCTGACGCCTCGCGAATGTTTGCTGCTCCCATGAGAATCGGCCTTTCCGGTAGTGATCAACAGGAAAGACGATTCTTCGCCGCACTCAACGCACCACCGGCAACCACCCACGCAGGGCCCGGCTCGGCCATGCACAGGCCTGACGGCGCGGCCGACCGGACAAAGCAACCACTCAGACGTTGACCCGCCAGGCCGGGATTATGTGGCCGGAACCAGTCCCCACAACGCCCTCACCAGCGGAAATGTCCCACCCGGCCACATAACGCAGTCGTCCACGTAA
>JBBSAM010000094.1:0-4200 GCA_038252255.1 Acidimicrobiia bacterium
ACCCTGACCGCGGCCTACCATGCCAACCCGGCCAGGTTCGGCCGCCGACCCCAACCACCAGCCATGCCCACCCAGGCCTGGATCAACCAGCCCGAAGCTCAGCCCCAAATGAACTGAACACTCGTGTCCCACTTGACTTGAGTGCGCCATGAACGAGGAAGGTGAGGGCGATGTAGGTAGACCTCTCTGGATGCGGTGCTGTGCAGATGATGAAGGTTTTGTGGCCCTTCGGCGTCGTCCCTGCGGGGGGAGGCGTCAAGCCACCTCAAGCTGCGTTGGCTGAAGACCGTCGTGGTGAGCGTTGAGGAAAAGGCGCACATGATGCGTCAGGTAGGGATCGGGAAGGCGAGCGTGAGCGAACCGCTGATGACGTGTCGAAAAGTGGAACTGACATCGAAACCGGGGCATTCAAGTAGTCCCGGGATGAGCCTGGCGGGTGCCCGCTGGTTGGCCAGGTGGTGTCCGGCATGGAGGCGGCGCGAGCCCGGTCTGCGGCTTCTGCACGGAACATGGGAAGGCGAACGCTGATACTGCCCTGCCGCGCCGCGGTGGCGCGTGCTGGGTGAGAGGGAGTGCGCCGAGCGGCGGAAACCGTGAGGCGCCGAGTACCGATGCAGCGGTCGCTGGCGGACCGGCTCGTAGTAGCGGTGAAGCCCCGGTAATCGGGGTGGAGTGAAGGGGCCGGCTCATTGACGATCTGTTCGCGCGAACAACCGGATGTTTCTCCGGGAGGAAACGAGTGGGCATGTCAGGTCCGACGAACAAACCGTTTGTTATTTCGAAGCAGCTTGTGATGGAGGCTTACGGACGAGTCAAGGCGAACAAGGGTGCGGCCGGAGTGGACGGTGTGTCGCTCGAGGAATTCGAGAAGGATCTGCGTAGCAATCTTTACAAGATCTGGAACCGAATGTCCTCTGGCACGTATTTCCCTCCTCCGGTCAAGGCGGTTGAGATCCCCAAACCCGGGGGCACAAGAATGCTCGGTGTGCCGACGGCCGCTGCGTAGTGCCGGTGCGTCCAGTCAGGTTTCGGATTTGGTTGTTGTGACCCATCCGTTTCATCCGTTGTGTGGTCAGTTGTTGCCGGTGTTGTTTTCCAAGCGCCGGGGCGGGGATGTGGTGTTCGTCTGCACCGGTGGGGTGCTGGGTCGGGTGACGGTGCCGCGGTCGTGGACCGACCGTGGTGATCCCCGGTCGGCGGCCCGGTTCAGTGTCGAGACGTTGTCGGTGTTGGACACGCTGGTCAAGTTGCTGGGACAGCGCTGATGTCACCGCTAGTCTTGTGTGCGTGGAGCGCACAAGATGACGGTGGATCTGGCAGGTCTGTCGGTGCGGGCGTTGCGGGCCCGGCGACGGCGGTTGGCCGCTGGTCTGTCCGAGGTGGAGACGCTGCTGCGGGGCCGGTTGGTCCGGCAGGGCCGGCGGTGCGGGAAGCCCGGGTGTCATTGCGCGGACGGGGAGTTGCACGGCCCGTACACGTATTTGAGTGTGCCGGGGAGTTCGGGTCGGCCACGGATGATCTATCTGCCGGTGGATCTTCTCGATCCGGTGACCGGGCGGTTGGCCGCCTCGGGGCGGATCGACGCGGTGCTGGCGGAGATCTCGGCGATCAACGCCGAGCTCGTGGTCCGGCGAGAGCCTGGCTGAGAGATGAACGCTGCGAACGTGTTCGCCTCGCTCGCGGGGTGGAGCGAGGCGGTGTGCGTGCTGGCGAACATGGCCGAGTCGATGCTGGGAGGCACCGGTGAGCGTCGCGATGATCCCGACCAAGATCAGCCGGTCGCATCTGGACCGGGTGGCGTTGGTGTATGTGCGGCAGTCGTCATTGGCGCAGGTGCGGGAGCACACCGAATCCACGGCCCGGCAGTACGCGCTGGCGGAGCAGGCGACCGCGTTGGGGTGGGCGCCGGGGGCGGTGCAGGTCATCGATGCCGACCTGGGGGTTTCCGGGCGGTCCACCGAGGGGCGGGACGGGTTCCGGTATCTCGTGTCACGGGTATGCCTGGGCGAGGTCGGCGCGGTGTTCGGGCTGGAGGTGTCCCGGCTGGCCCGGTCCACCGCGGATCTGACCCGGTTGTTGGAGTTGGCCCGGCTGACCGACACGCTGCTGATCGACGGCGACGGTGTCTACGATCTGACCGACTTCAACGACCGCCTCCTGCTGGGGTTGAAAGGCACGATGAGTGAGGCCGAGCTGCACCTGCTCGCCGGCCGCCTGCACGGGGCGAAGAAGGCCGCGGCGGCCCGCGGGGAGCTGCGCTGCCCGTTGCCGGTCGGGTATGTCCGGGACGCCGACGAGCAGATCGTGATCGACCCCGACGAGCAGGTCGCCGCGGCGGTGGCGGACGTGTTCGCGTTCTTCCAGCGGACCGGGTCGGCGTTCGGGGTGGTCAAGGCCTTCACCGACCGGACGTTCCCGCTCCGCGCCTACGGCGGGGTATGGGCCGGTCAGCTGCGCTGGGGACGACTGACCCACGCCCGGGTGCTCGGGGTGTTGAACAATCCCTGCTACGCCGGCGCCTACGTCTACGGCCGCTACCGGTCGTTCCGGCGGGTCGACCCGGACGGCGGCATCCATAGCGGGATCCGCCTGCAGCCCATGAACGACTGGCAGGTGATGATCCAGGATCACCACCCCGGTTACCTCGACTGGGCGCAGTACCTGGCCAACCGGGCCCGGCTGACGGCCAACCGCACCGTCACCGGCGCCCGGCCACCCCGGGAGGGCACCGCCCTGTGTCAGGGCATCATCGGTTGCGGCAGCTGCGGACACCCGATGACCGTGCGCTATCATCGCGACGGCCGCGCCGCCTACGAATGCCACTCCCTGATCAACGGCCGGGCCACCGGCACCTGCCGCTCGATCAGCGCCACCACCATCGACGCCGCCGTGGTGCAGCGGGTGCTGACCGCGCTCACCCCGGCGGAGATCGAGCTTGCCTTTACCGCCGCCGATCGGGTCGCCGACGACCGCTGCCGGGTATCCAAGGCCGCTGAACTCGCGATGGAACGGGCCCGCTACGAAGCCGACCGCGCGGAACGTGCCTTCACCGCCGCGGAACCGGAGAACCGATTGGTCACAAGAACTTTGGAATCCCGGTGGGAAGTCAAACTCGCCGCGCTGGCCGACGCCGAAGCAGCGTTGACCGCCACCCGGCACGCCCTACCGCCGCTGCCGGCCCGCGCCGACCTGCAAGCACTGATCACCAACCTGCCCGCCCTGTTCGACGCCGACTCCACCACCCCCAAAGACCGCAAACGGTTACTGCGCACGGTGATCGCCGACCTCACCCTGCTCCCGGAAACCGACAAAGGCACCGCCCGGATCGGGATCAGCTGGCACACCGGCGCCACCGAGGAGATCAGCACCGCCCGGCACACCCACCCCGGGACGGCGAAGAAGACCCCCGACGCGGCCGCCGATCTGATCCGCCATCTCGGACCCACCACCAGCAACCCCGACCTCGTCGCCACCCTGAACGCCGCCGGTCACCGCACCGGCACCGGCCGCGAATTCGACATCAAAGCCGTCCAATGGGCCCGTCACGCTCTCGACGTCCCAACCCCCGGGCCGCTGCGCCCCGGCGAGATCAGCGTCGCTGACGCCGCCACCCGACTCGGGATCACCGCCGACGCCATCTACCAATGGATCAACACCAACACCCTGACCGTCCGCCGCGCCGCCGGTAACCGCATCGCCATCCCCTGGACCCCGGAAAACGAAACCGCCTGCCAGCAAAGGATCTCGCGATCACACCACCTCAAGGCCGCCGTCCCGAGCAAGGACAACCCATGACCAGCGCGCGTAACGATACGGCGACGACAGTGTGCCCGCAGTGCGGGGCCGGTTTCACCCCCGTGGGACGCCGCCGATGGTGCTCCGACGCCTGCCGCCAATCCGCCTGGCGCCGTCGCCGGGCAGCACCCCGACCCACCCAACCCGCCAAGATCGACACCGTCTACGAATGCCCGCAATGCCAGACCCGGTACCTCGGCACCCAACGCTGCGAGGACTGCAACACCTGGTGCCGACGCCTCGGCCCGGGCGGACAATGCCCGCACTGCCTATTGACTGAACTACCCGAGGTGTCTTAGCAGGTCAGAGACGAATCGCCGTGGGTGAGCCTCCATCGTTTTGGTGGCTGTTGTGGTTACGGTCTGGGCTCATGACAGAGCAAGGCGGGAGCGAGACTCCGCGGGA
>JBBSAM010000095.1:0-4172 GCA_038252255.1 Acidimicrobiia bacterium
GGGCGTTATGGGAGGTCACCCTCATATCGCGTCCCTATGGTGATGCGCTCAGCGCGGTCCCGATCAGTTCACCGACCAGGTGCAGGTCGTCGAGTTGCGTGGTTCGTCCCTCGGGGACCGCGTGGATCAGGCGCAGCGATCGCTCGGAGTGGTCGGTGAACCACCGATGGGCATGCCGTACGGCATCTTGACGTAGCTGCCGGTCGGCGCCGGCCAGCTGAGAGCGCACGGTGGCGCCGGCGGTGGGGTCGAGGGTGAGGCTGATGATGTCGAGGAGGTCGGTGCCCTCTTTGGCCGCACCGCGGTTCATGATGGATTGGAGCTTCATCGCGACCAGCGGGCCTGGTTCGGCGACCGCGACTTTCAGGTCTGGCAGGCCATCGGCTCGAATCTGGATCGGTGTTGCGGTCGCGGCTGCCCAGGCGTGCGACAGGACGTGGAGACGGTCCGTCGGGTCGTCGGGCAGGTGCGCCAACTCGGCGTCGGTGACCTCGAGGACATCAACCTGGACGTCTCCGGCGGGTGTCGCGACGAGGGCACCTGACACGCCGCTGGCGGCGGCTCCGCTGGCCAGCAGGAGCTGGAGTTGTGAGCGCTCGGTGCCCGAGCGCCGGTTGACGGTGTCGAGGTCGGTGGTGGCGCGGTACGGGTGGGTCAGTCGACAGACAACGGCCAGTCCGCCGATGACGATCACCTCACGGCCTGTTCGGGCGGCGATGGCCGGGATGGCGTGGACGAGCGCGGACATGGCCGATCCGTGAAGGTCAACGATGGGTACTGGCCGACTACCAGACACGTCGGCCCAGGTCCTTTGGTGGTGTCCACCCGGCCAGCACATCCCGTCCGCGTCCGGGGTCCTGCGCGAGGTCGAGCGCGACGAACAATGGTTGAGCGAGCGGCCAGACGTCCTGAGCCCTGCTGGGATCGACGCGATTGGCACAGATCATCGGAACGGGAGCTACCCGAACGGTGGCCGCACGATGCTGATGATCGGGAGCCGTACCGAGCAGCCTGTTGGCTCGACGAAGAACCACTTCATCGGGAACGTAGAAATCGGGTGGGTGATCTGATCGCACACCGACGGGCGCCCCGTACGCCGCCGCCGCGAGGCTGTCGGTCAGGGCCCAGCCGATCGTGGTCTGGACATCGTCCAAACCCAGTTTCAGAGCCTTGGCGGCATCGGGCACCGATGAGGGACCCACCCGGGTATCGGTCGCCGAAGGTCGCCACCGTTCCACGAGTGCCCAGAACAGGTCGGGTAGGACTGGCCGGCGATCCGGATCGATCAGGTTGACGGCCTGCATCCGTGTCAATACTTCCGAGACAGAACTGGGTGCTCTGCCCAGCAGGCCCGCGATTGGCCGCACGGCGCCGGGTTCGTCTGGGTGCAGCAGCAGCGCGGCGGCCACCCCAACCCCCACCCGACCGGCCAGTGGCATGGACCCGCCCCCGGGGGTACGCATCGGGGGAATGTCCGCGTCCACGAACAGTCCCGGGGCGACGACATGGAAATGGCCGCGCAGATCGAGCCATCCCCAGCCCGCCGCGCGGAGCAGCTCGCGAGCCTGCTGGGTCACTCGATCAGCAACCACAAGGCCGACCGCCGAGGTGTCGGTCAACGGCCGGTTCCACCTCGCGATTCGCCGTTCCAGGCCATCGGCCGAGGCCAACGACAACCGCTGGATCTGCACGCAGACCTGACCTCCAGCAGGGTTCATCAGAACCAGGTCAGTGGAGTGGCCGTCCGGTTCGGTGTCCGTGACGGCCAGGCCAACGGCCACGGCGGCGACGCGAACGGCGTCGACTGCACCAGCGCCGTGCCTATCGTCGTCATCGCGATTGCCCATGCCGCTCCATTATTCGGTGTTCGGTCAATACCGAACACCGAACACTACCAAGACTTCCCAGACGGTCCCATGGCGTGGAACGTGCCTCAACTTCGATGGCAACGAACAACCCGACGACGACACACCGGCTCCATCAAGCATGGCGATCGATACGGCGGGCATCAGATGACCGACCGCTCAGATCGTCAACTCGTGTAAGGGTCCAGCAGCAGGTCACCGACGTCAGCATTGAGCCCGTGCGGACCCGGGTGCTGGCCGGCCGGTCTCGCAATGTGTCAGCGCGCGAAGCACAATGCCCGGGTCACTGCTTCTGCGTCGAATCTGTCGGGGTCGAACTCGGCGGCGGCGTCGAGTCCCAGCCACTCCAGCCTGTCTTTGTGCTCCTGGTCGGCGGGGTCTGTCAGAACCTCCACAAGGTCGGCGTAGCCCCAGATGCCGCCGCAGTCGTCGGGAGGGGCGGCACGCCGCCCACCCGTGCAACGCGGGTACCCCGCAGTCTCGTCGTGGTCGAGTACCTTCTCCACCAGGATGTCGTGGTTCCAGTCGTCGCCGAAGTCGTACGTGTAACGCAGCGCGCTGTTTGCCGCGGGGGCGACCTGCTCCAACGTCACCGATGTTTCCGAGTGGTGACCCAGGTCGGCGTCGGCGGTACCGAAACTGCCGTAGGGGGTTTCGAAGACGTGCAGGTGGCTGTCGTCCCAGCCGAACGCGATCTGGATGACGGTGTGCAGCCGGGCGAGGCTGATGTCGGCGGGTACCTCGAGGCGCCGCCAGATCGGTGGCTTCGCGCCCCGCAACCCCACCTTGATCTGATAGACCGGTGCCGGCCGGTCGGACTTGTTGCGTTTGGCCGGCAGAGCGGGCACCGCCGTCCGGCCGCGCGTCGCGATCGGCGTCCTGACACCAAACGGGCTGCCCGGCCCCCCTGTGAGCTGCGCCAGCGTCTGCATCGCTGCGAGCCTGACCCGGCCCACATCCTCGTCCCCGTGCGGCGCCGCGGGTTTGTTGGGCATCGGTAGGGCGCCCACCCGGGCCCGCATCAGCACAGCGAGAGCCGGGTAGACCGGGCCGTCCTCATCGATCGCCATGCCATCAATTTCCTCAACGGTAAGAGCACTGTCGTGCACCGCCCGCGCATCCAGGGCCTTCTCGACCTGCCAGCGGAACTCTGCCGCGTCCAGCGCCTCCGTCGTGATCTCCAGGCCGTCGTCACGGCCGATGGCCCGCATCATCTGAAGCGCCTCCGGCAGCTGATCTACGTCGAGCAGAACAATGGAGCCGGCTGCGCCGCAATCCTGGTGGTCCACGCTGATCACGACGGCGTGCGAGCGCCCGGCCCGATGAAATGAGCAGGCCAGCATCGACGCCGTGCCGTGCGCGTCGCTCAGGCGCAAACAGTTGGTGACCGTCACCGGCTCGCCCAGTTCGGCCGCCCATCCCGGCCGGGGGACACCGGCCCCAATAAGCCGGGCGGCGGCGGCGGACGCCTCCTTGCCGGCCCGGTCTTCGGCGACCGAACCGATCGCCAGCAGCAACGCCAGCGCCTCCGAGTTGGCTCGAGCCTGGAACTCCGGGATGAACCCGCCGATCAGCGCCTCCTCAAAACTCTCGCTGGCACCTGCGCCGATCGACATCACGGTCGCGCCCACGAGTTCCGCGTCCAGCGGGTCTTCGGACTCGGTCAGGTCCGCGGCCGCCGCGATCATCTCATCGATTACCCGCTGCGGGTCGAAGTCCGCACCCGAGCAGGACGGGCAATCGCAGTCGTCGGGCGCGCTCAACACGAAGGGCGGGCTAGACCGCCGGGTGGACTTGTTTTTCCGCTTGCCTCTCCGGCCGCGGCTCACAGGACTCATGCGCCTAGTTTGCCCACCGAACCGCATCACGTCGCGCACTCCAGCAGGGCGTGTCGGCAACGTTGATCGACTCCGATCTACCCGTAGGTCGCAATCGAGATGTTCACCGGTGGCGTGCAACTCGACGTCGATCATGTCCCTCGTTCCCATCCAATCTGAGTCATGGTCCGGCTTGTTTGGTGGTCTGCCTCATGTAGGTGGGACGGAACGGCCTCGTGGGTTGTCCCACATACCTGAGGCAAATCACCTCGAGTGGACCGTTCAAGCCGCGGTGAAAGCGCTTGTCAGACCGTCAGCGATGCCGCTCGTGCCTCAGATAGTGGGACTTTCGACCTGATGCCTCAGGTAGCTGGCACGTGCCTCACCGGTGATGGGAACGGACACCGGCGGCCGGCTGGCTCGCATCTGACGCACGATACGAGCGTGTTTGCTGGCTCGCATAATCCCCCATTATCGGCGGTCAGATAAC
>JBBSAM010000096.1:0-4066 GCA_038252255.1 Acidimicrobiia bacterium
AGAGCACGACTGCGCGGGTACGCAGCGATCGCGGTCGTGGTCGCGTTGGTGGCGAGCGGGTGCGGATGGTTGCTCGGTCCGCGGTGGTCGGCTCGCCCGATTCCCGTCGCGCAGCTCGGCGTGGACACCGCGACCCAGACGCGCTGCGATCCGATCGCGCCGCAGTGCATGCTCCCGTTCCCGAACGACCACTTCACCGTTCGCGATCGGAGCACACCCACGGATCGCCGACTCGCGCTCTCCTCCGCGTCGCTCCCCACCAACGCTTCCGGCGCGCCGATCGACGTCACCGACGAGAACCGCGCCGACGGGTGGAGCCCGGGCTCTCAGATCATGGTGCAGCTCCCCGGTCTCGATGTCACCGCGTCGGGCGTGCCCGGACTCGCCGACGCCTCGCGCTCGATCTCGCCTCCTTCACCCATCGTCCTGCTTGACGCGACCACCCACAAGCGTCTGCCGTTCTGGGCCGAGCTCGACGCGAACGCGGATCCGGGCGAGACACCGATCCTCTTCATCCGTCCCGTGTCCAACCTCGCGGACGGCCATCGCATCGTCGTCGGCATGCGCCGCCTCGTCGATGGATCCCACCATCGCCTTGCACCTACGAAGGCGTTCGCCGCGTATCGCGACGGGCAGCGCACCACTGACGCCACCTTCGAGTCTCGCCGCCCGGCGATGAATCGGACCTTCGTGGATCTCGCGCTGGCAGGGGTCCGCCGCCTCGACCTCCAGCTCGCGTGGGGCTTCACCGTCGCCAGCACCGAGAGCCTGACGGACCGGATGCTCTCGATCCGCGACGACGCCTTCCAGACCTTGGGGAGCGCCACGCCCGACTACACGGTGACCAACGTCGTCGAGAACCCGAACCCGCAGGTGCGGCGGCGCATCGAGGGCACCATTGCGCTTCCCCTGTACCTCACCAACGGCGGTGCGCCGGGAGGCCGCTTCGTGCTCGGCTCCGACGGGCTGCCGCGCCGTCAACCCGGCACGTTCACCGCGCAGTTCGTGTGCAACCTTCCCGCGGCCGCGGCGGCGACGCCGGCGAGGATGGCGCTCTACGGGCACGGCCTCTTCGGCGATCTCACCGAGGTCAACGGCGGCCTCGCCCGAACCATGGCCGAGCAGCACGACATCGCCTATTGCGCCACCAACTGGTACGGCATGGCCGAGGAAGACCTCGGGAGCGCGATCACGGTCCTCCAGGATCTCTCGAACATGCCCAAGATCGCCGACCGGCTACAGCAGGGGATCCTCGCGTTCCTGTTCCTCGGCCACCTCATGCGCGACCCGTTCGGGCTCGCCGCCAACCCTGCGTTCCAGCTCGACGGGCACACCGCCCTCGACACGAGCCAGCTCTACTTCGACGGCAACAGCCAAGGTGCGATCCTCGGCGGCGCGCTCACCGCCGTCGCCCAGGACTTCACCCGCTCGACCCTAGCCGAGGCGGGCATGAACTACTCGCTCCTCCTCGATCGCAGCGTGGACTTCGACGACTACCTGCTGATCCTCAAGCCGTCGTACCCGAGCCGATACGACCGGCTCATCGGACTCGCGGTCGCCCAGCTCCTCTGGGATCGGGGCGAGACCAACGGCTACGCGAACCACGTGACGCGCGATCCGCTCCCCGGTACACCTCGCCACGACGTCCTGCTGCTCGGCGCGGTCGGTGACCACCAGGTCAGCGAGTACGCATTGCGCGTCGAGGCTGCGACGATGCGCGTCCCAGCCCATGTCCCGCTCGCGCAGCCTGGACGGATCGCCGACGACCTCGGGTCATTCCTGCAACCTGTGCCGTCCTCTCCCTGGGGCGGGTCCGCGTACTTCCTGTGGGACACGGGCTCGCCGTCCTCACCGGTGGACAACACGCCGCCACGCGCCGGGCACGACCCCCACGACGACACGCCGAACATCCCGGGCGTACGGAGCCTCAAAGATCAGTTCTGGCATCCGGCGGGGCCGATCAGCGATCTCTGTGGCGGGGCGGCGTGCACCGCGCCAATCCCGCCGGAGAACGCGGACTGACGAGGGCCGGCTTCGTCGGCACCCGCACGGCCGGCTCTCGCCACGGTCGCGTGTCTCGCTCGGCACTGTTGCATTGGCGCACAAGCGCGATCGGTAGTGAACGGGTGGCGCGGTTGCCTGAGACTCCCCGTCGTCTTCCCCATGCCGTACCCATGCGCATCGTGTCTCCGGAACGCGACACCGCGCGCGGAAGTCCTGGGCCGCGAATCGCTTCCCAGCCGTGAGGTGTCCAACGAACCGGGTCACCTCCAGTGCTCCACGCAGGTGCCACGACGGAGCAACGCTGCGGCTCAGACGTTGAAAGGCTCGGCTACGTCCGGAAGCTCCACGGAAGCGTGGGACACTGGTGAGCATGTTGGTCTGGCTGCTCGGCGTGGTGGGGACACTGCTGCTCACGTGGGCGCTACTCCTGGCTGCACTTTACGCCCGACGTCCCGCCGAGGGCACCCTACGGCAGGCCGTCCGAGTGATGCCCGACGCGTTCCGCTTGGTGCGTCGCCTGGCTACCGACCGTCGCGTCCCGCTCGGCACTCGAATAGTCGTTTGGTGCCTGGTCGTGTACCTGCTCAGTCCGATTGATCTCGTACCCGACTTCGTGCCGGTCCTCGGATACGCCGACGACGCGATCCTGACCGCTTTGGTCCTCCGCCACCTCGTTCGACGTACTGGGCTGGAAGTACTGATGGAGCGATGGCCCGGCGATGCGCCCGGCCTGCGCACGCTCCTGGCCCTCTTGGGTCTCGCTACCGACCTATAAGACCCGCAGCTCCATCTCCGAACCTTCGAGCTGCCAGCCGTTCCGGCGAGACGATTGCTCGCCTCCGCGACACTGTCGGCTCGCTACCCGCTGATCCGACACCTGCTCATCCGTTCTGGCCCCGTAACGCAAGTCGTGCATCCCAACTACTGCGTTTGGGGCTCATCCACGTGTGAGTGGTGGATCGAACCCAGGCTGTCAATGGCCAGGTTGAAGTCCCCGCTGGTGGCCGTGAGAAGTCCCCACCCCTCGGAGTGTTTTCAGGTGTTTGTCGGCTTGATTGGTCCTCCCTTCGCGCGGGCTTCTTTCATGCGGAACGATTCGCCTTCGGTGGCGACGACGACGGCGTGATGGAGGAGCCGGTCGAGGAGACTGACGGCGGGGCACTGTTGCGTTAGCGCAAAACCGACGCGGGTCGGGCTGCTCGACCCATGCGATCGTGGGTGCGAACCGAGCAGGAGCTCCTGAATCGGTCAGAGCGAATCACCCAAACCGACGTCGGCGAGCGCTCCGACGAGGCAGCGTCGGCTCAATGCAACAGTCCCTGTGATCGACTTCTGGCACCCCACGCGTGACGGACTTCTGGCAACCCACGGGCCGGTTGCAGTTTCGTGGGAGGGCCACGGTGGAGATGCATGCGCGTGGCGCATCGTCTAGTGCTAGCATCTAGGTATGGCGTCAACCCGCACGACGTTCACCCTCGACGACAGCTTGGCGGAACGCGCTCGCCGGCTCGGGGTCAACATCTCGGCAGCAGCTCGCGATGGCGTCGCGGCCGCCGTGCGCGCGGCCTTGGCGCAGGCCGACCGAGCCGCTTACGAGCGAAAGCCGGAACGAGCCGATTCGTTCTGGACCGAAGCGGAAGCGTGGACCGAGGAGTGAACCGGGGCGAGATCTGGTTGGCCCAGGTTGGTCGCAAACGCCGGCCGGTCCTGGTGCTGACGCGACCTCAGGTGATCGACGTGCGCGAGCTCGTCACCGTCGCCGAAGTCACAACCTCGATCCGAAACATCGCGGCCGAAGTTGACTTCGACCACGGTGATGCCGGGCTTGACCGCCCCTCAGTCGTCAACTGCGACGGCATTCACACGGTCGCCCAGGCGTCCCTCACCATCTATGTCGGGTCCGTGAGCGAGGCCACGATGGGCAGGGTGTGCTCGGCTCTCAGCTACGCCCTCGGCTGCTGAGCAGGCGTCCGTCCGGTCCCGTTTGAGGATGTGGCCGCGTGACGGCCGCGAGCGCCCATGAACGGACGCGCGCTTCAGCGGTTCGGGACTGTGGGCTCTG
>JBBSAM010000097.1:0-4027 GCA_038252255.1 Acidimicrobiia bacterium
CAACGTCGTGGACCTGATGAAGCTGCAATCAGCCAGCGAACACCCGCACGGGCTGTCCGACGGCGACTACGACGCCCTGTTCACCAAGGACAAGCACATCGTCTTCGCCTTCCATGGCTATCCCACGCTGATCCACCGCCTGACCTACCGGCGCACGAACCGCAACCTGCACGTGCGCGGCTACAACGAGGAAGGCACCATCACCACCGCGTTCGACATGCGGGTACAGAACCGGCTCGACCGGTTCCACCTCGTCCAGGACGTGATCGAACGCCTCCCGCAGTTGGGGGCGACCGGGGACTACCTCAAGCAGACGATGGCCGACAAGCTCGTCGAGCACGACCTCTACATCAATAAGCACGGCCAGGACCTTCCCGAGATCCGCGACTGGACCTGGACCCCGCCGCAGTGACCGCGGCAGTGACCGGGGCCGCCCCGTTTCCGCCGCCTGCGGATCTGAACTCGCTGGTGGACATCGCGCAGGTGCTGCTCGCCGGCGACAAAGGCTTGCTCGCGATCGACGAGTCCGTCCCGACCTGCAACAAGCGGTTCGCCCTCCTGGGGATCACTCAGGACGAGTCCACCCGCCGGGCGTACCGGGAACTGCTCCTGACCGCGCCCGGCCTCGGGGACTGCATCGGCGGGGTCATCCTCTACGACGAGACCATCCGCCAACACACCCGCGACGGTGTCGCGTTCCTGACCGTGCTGGCGCAGGCCGGAATCGTCGCGGGGATCAAGGTCGACCTCGGCGCGAAGCCGATGGCCGGACACCCCGGTGAGAAGGTGACCGAGGGGTTGGACGGACTGCGGCCACGGCTGAGCGAGTACGCCCGGATGGGTGCCCGCTTCGCGAAGTGGCGGGCCGTGTTCGTCATCGGTGACTCGACCCCGAGCCGAGCCTGCGTCGAGGCGAACGCTCACGCGCTGGCCCGCTACGCCGCGCTGTGCCAGGAGGCCGGTCTGGTGCCCATCGTGGAGCCGGAGGTGCTGATGGCCGGCGAACACACCCTGGCTCAATGCGGCCAGGTCACCGAGGACGTGCTGCACCAGGTCTTTGCCCAACTGCGCACCCAGGGGGTCGTGCTCGAGGCGATGCTGCTCAAACCCAACATGATCCTGCCGGGGTCGGCCTGCCCGACCCAGGACCCAGTCGACGCGGTCGCCGCGGCGACGATCAGCTGCCTGCGGCGGGCGGTGCCCGCCGCCGTCGCCGGGATCGCGTTCCTGTCCGGCGGCCAATCCGGTGACCTCGCCACCGCCCGGCTGGCCGCGATGAACAGCACTGCCTTCGCCCCGCTGCCCTGGCCGATCGCGTTCTCCTTCGGCCGCGCTATCCAGCAACCCGCGCTGACGATCTGGGACGGCCAGGACGCGAACGCCGAGCGTGCGCAACAGGCACTGCTGCAACGAGCAAAGTCCGATCAGGACGCGCGACGCGGCCTGCACGCTCCGGCGACATCGCCGGCCCAGCCATGAGAACCCCGGTGCCAGACCACCCGGCACGGAATCGCCACCTCGATCAGACGGACAACGATCATGAGCACTGACAACACCAAGACCGCGCCCGCCGAGGCCACGGCACCGAAGCCCGACCCGAAGCACGACCTGAAGTCGCTGCCGATGGCTGAGGTCCAAAAGCAGCTCGGAAGTTCGCCGGAAGGTCTGAGTCAGGCCGAGGCGGCGAAGCGGCTGGTGCAGTACGGGCCGAACGAGATCACCGAGCACAAGACGAACCCACTGCTGAAGTTCCTGTCCTACTTCTGGGGCCCGATCCCGTGGATGATCGAAGTGGCGGTGATCTTGTCGGGTGCGGTCGGGCACTGGCCGGACTTCTTCATCATCCTGGTCCTGCTGCTCGCGAATGCTGTGGTCGGCTACACCGAGGAACGCCAGGCCGGCAACGCCATCGACGCGTTGAAAGACAAGCTCGCCGTCAACGCGCGCGTGCGACGCGACGGCGAATGGGTCACGCCCGCCGCCCGCGAGCTGGTGCCCGGGGACGTGATCCGGCTGCGGCTGGGCGACATCGTCCCAGCTGATGCCCGGCTGCTGGCCGGCGATGAGATCGAGGTCGACCAGTCCGCGCTCACCGGGGAGTCGCTTCCTGTGACCAGTGCTGCTGGGGACGCGGTGTTCTCGGGCTCGGTCATCCGCCGCGGCGAGATCGGCGCCCTGGTCTACGGCACCGGCACCCACACCTACTTCGGCAAGACCGCCGAACTGGTCCAGGACGCGCACACGGTCAGCCACTTCCAAAAAGCCGTCCTCAAGATCGGCAACTACCTCATCCTCCTTGCGGCGGTGTTTGTCGCGGTGATCATCGTCGTGTCGTTGCTGCGGGGTGACCCGATCCTGACCACCCTGCAGTTCGCTCTCGTGCTGACCGTCGCGGCGATCCCGGTCGCCATGCCCACGGTGCTGTCGGTGACGATGGCAGTCGGCGCCCGGCTGCTGGCCAAGAAGAAAGCCATCGTCAGCCGGCTGGTCGCCATCGAGGAACTCGCCGGCGTCGACATACTGTGCGCGGACAAGACCGGCACGCTGACCCAGAACTCGCTGACCCTGGGCGACCCGTTCAGCATCGCCGACATCGCGGCCGCCGACGTCATCCTCGCCGGTGCACTGGCCTCCCGCGCCGACAACGACGACCCCATCGACCTCGCCGTCCTGGCCGGCCTGGACGACGCGAAGGACCTGCACGGTTACAAGGTCACCCACTTCGAGCCATTCAACCCCGTTGACAAACGCACCGAAGCGACCGTCACCGACGCACAGGGCAAGACGTTCACGGTCAGCAAGGGCGCCCCCCAGGTCATCCTCGCCCTCGCCGACAACACCGCGAAGATCAAGGCCGCCGTCGACACCGCAGTGAATGAATTCGCCGCCCGCGGCTACAGGTCCTTGGGAGTGGCCCGTGCCGACGGACGCGGCCACTGGCGATTCCTTGGCGTGCTGCCGCTGTTCGACCCGCCCCGCAAGGACGCCAAAACGACGATCGCGACCGCGGTGGCGATGGGTGTGACCGTGAAGATGGTGACCGGCGACGCGATCGCCATCGCCAAGGAGACCGCCACCAAGGTCGGCCTAGGCACCAACATTCTCGACGCGGCCGGCCTGGGTGATGTGAAAAAGAAGGAGACTGCGGCCACCGGGAAGTCCATCGAAACCGCCGACGGGTTCGCCCAGGTCTTCCCGGAGCACAAGTACCACATCGTCGACGTCCTGCAGCACCGCGGCCACATCGTCGGCATGACCGGCGACGGCGTCAACGATGCCCCCGCCCTGAAGAAGGCCGACTGCGGCATCGCCGTGTCCGGCGCCACAGACGCCGCCCGCGCCGCCGCCGCGATCGTGCTCCTCACCCCGGGGCTGTCGGTGATCATCGACGCGATCAAGGAAAGCCGCAGGATCTTCCAGCGGATGAACTCCTACGCCATGTATCGCATCGCAGAAACGCTGCGGGTGCTGCTGTTCGTCACCCTCGCCATCCTCGTGTTCAACTTCTACCCCGTCACCGCGATCATGATCGTGATGCTGGCGCTGCTCAACGACGGCGCGATCCTGTCGATCGCCTACGACAACGTCCACTACAAGATGAAGCCCGAAGCCTGGAACATGCGCCTGGTGCTCGGGATCGCGACCGTGCTCGGTGTCGTCGGACCGATCGCCGCGTTCGGGCTGTTCTACCTCGGCGACCGGGTCTTCGACCTCGGCCACCCCCAGCTGCAGACCATGATGTATCTCATGTTGTCCGTCGCCGGGCACCTCACCATCTTCCTGACCCGCACCCGCGGCCCGTTCTGGTCCATCCGCCCAGCCCGCATCCTGCTGCTCGCCGTCCTCGGCACCCAGGCCATCGCCACGCTCATCGCCGTCTATGGACTGTTCATGACCCCGCTCGGCTGGAAGTGGGCTGGCTTCGTCTGGGGCTACGCCATCATCTGGGCACTCGCAAGCGACCGCATCAAACTCCTCGCCTACCGCATCCTCGACCCCATCAAGGCCACCGACGCGGACGTCGACG
>JBBSAM010000098.1:0-4005 GCA_038252255.1 Acidimicrobiia bacterium
CGCGTAGGCGCGCGGATAGGCGCAGTCAAATATCCAGCCCGATTCGGCCGACGGCAAGCGCTCCAACAAGCCAGGTTTAGAACTGCGAGTACCCAGCTGAAAACGGCGTTCTGCTGTCGCAAGGCCAGCATACGCCGTGCAGTGCAGGAGGGATCGAGGCGGCCACGGTCGACGCGAATGGTGACCCGGAGCAGGCCATGGGCTGGCACGTGATGCTCGAAAGCGCGTCGCCATCCCCTTCCAGACGACGTCCTGCGCCTGGCGCGCGCACTGCGCGAGAAGTTGAAGTACGCGCCCGCGCCGGGCCCGTGAAGAAGCCGCACCAACACGTCACCGCGGACGAACCCCGGCCGGCTTCGGCTTCACGCGCCGCGCATCGGGTGGCGAGCCAGCCACGCGCCGACACCTGACAAGACCCGCTCTGGACGTTGCATGTGCAACAGGTGGCCGACGCTCTCGATCTTGCAGTCCTCGATCCGTGGGAACCACGCGTGGAGCAGCTCGTGGCTGTCCAAGAACCACTGATCCGTCTCGGTTCCCAGCACCGAAAGCACCGGCTGAGCGATGGTTGCGGCTTGCGTTGGGCCGAACTGCCAATCGGTGAGCGCCTTGAGGTAGCCGCCGAAGAAGTTGTCGGCGTCCTTCATCGCCTGCGCAACGCCGGTGGGGACACTCTCCTTGATGGCTGTGCGGCAGGTTTCCCAGTCGAGACCCGACACGACGCTCAGGAATTTGGCCATCGCGCCCTCGCGATCGCCGGCTTGGTAGGCCGCGAGCGCTGGTCCTGCCTTTTCGAAGAAAGCCCCGGCGCTTGGCGCTGACGTCAGTGGCGGCTCGAGGAGAACCAGCGTGTGAACCAGCCCCGGCTGATCGACCGCGAGCTGCAAGGCGATGGCCGCACCCGTGGAATGTCCGGCGACGTGCGCCCGGGCCACGTCCAGGTGGCGAAGCAGCGCAGCAGCGTGGGCTGCATGCTCCCCGAAGCTCACCGCCTCGGCGCCAGGACCGCGCGAGCCGCCTGCCTGTCCCCGCTGACGATACGCGATCATCCGGTAGCGTTCGGTCAGAGCCTTGTCGGAAAGGAACGGCCAGAAGCTGTCCGCGATGGGCCCCGTGGAGATCAGCAGCAGGGGCTCTCCAGCTCCCTTGACCTCGTACTCCAGCTCGAACCCGTTGATCTTTGCCTTGTCCATGGTTGGTTCCTCCACCCCAGTGGCGTAACAACGGCCGTTACGGTGGGAACATCGGCGGCTACAATACGAAATGCTACGGAATCGACCGAGCTAACCGAGCTAGATGATGAGTGATCCGGACCAAACAACGCTCGTCGAGCGTGCGCGCGAGGCCGCAAGCCGGGGCGCGTGGCAAGAGGCCTTCGAGCTGCTCACGAACGCGGACGCGCGCATCCCGCTGAGCGGGCCGGACCTCCCGTTTTTCGCCACCGTGGCCTACGCGGCCGGTGACCTCGATCGGACCGTCGGCGCCTGGGAACGGGCACACACGGAAAGCCTGAGCGTCGGCGATGACGTGTCGGCGGCTGGCGCCGCCGTACGTGTTGCGATGCACCTGCTCTTCGATACGGCCCTCATGGCGCCGGTCCGCGGGTGAATGAAACGCGCGGAACGTCTGCTGGTGGGCCATGACGAGACCCCGGTCCATGCCTGGCTCGCGGTGGTGAAGAGCTATGAACGGCTTTTGTCGGGCAATTTCGAGCATGCGCTGAAGTGGGCCCGACACGCCATCGAGGTCGGCCTCCGGCACGATCCGGCTGCCGCCGCGGTGGCGCGCGTGGCCGAAGCCCGCAGCCTCATCCTGGACGGCCACGTTTCCGAGGGCCTTCTGCTCCTCCATGAAGCCGGCGTGGCCACCTCCTCGGGCGAGCTCGATCCTCTCTTCACGGGCTTGGTCTATTGCGAGCTCGTGTGCGCACTCCAGGGAATCGCGCAGTACGATATGGCCGAGGAATGGACGGTCGCCATGGAGCGGTGGCGTCACGGCCAGCCCGTCGGGAGCATCCATGGACGTTGCCGCATCCATCGCGCCGAGATCCTCCGGCTCCGCGGGTCGTGGAGCGAGGCGGAACAGGAGGCCCTCGTCGCCTGTGAAGAGCTGCGTCCCTACCTTCGCCGCGAATTCGGTTGGCCGCTGGTGGAACTGGGCCGGATCCGCCTGCTCAGGGGAGACATCCAGGGCGCGGAGGAGGCCTTTCTCACGGCGCACGAGAGCGGCTGGGACCCGCAGCCCGGCCTCGCACTCGTGCACCTCGCCAAGGGCGACATCGCACTCGCGGCCGATTCCATCCGGGACGCGCTCGAGCATCCGCTCTCGATACCGTCCAAGGAGCTCCCGCCGCACACCGAGCTTCGCCAGGCGCCGCTCTTCGAGGCGCAGGTCGCGATCGCGGTCGCGGCCGGCGACCTGGCCCTCGCGCAGGCCGCGGCTGGCGAGCTGGCGCGCATCGCCGTAGCCTTCGAGAGTAAGCCCCTCGCCGCCAGCGCAGCGCTAGCGTACGGACGAGTTCGCCTGGCAACCGGAGACACGACCGGCGCCTGCCGAGATTTCGACCAGGCTGCGCACCTCTGGAACGAGGTCGGCGCGCCCTATGAGACGGCGCTCGCCCGCATGGGCCTGGGGCACGCTCATCGTGCGGTGGGCAACGAGAGTCGCGCGGTCCTGGAGTTCGAAGCCGCCCGCCTCGGTTTCGAGCGGCTGGGAGCCGTGCGTGAGGGGACCGAGGCCGCGCGCGTCCTGAGCGATACCGCGCGGGACGGCACGCGAGGACGCGAAGGGTCACCCCTGGCGCGTCCGCTCGTGGGGCTCGTTCCCCGCGCCACCGCCGCGACCGAGAACGTCTTTCGTCGCGAGGGCGATTACTGGTCGGTGGTGTTCGATGGCCATACGGTCCGGCTGCGAGATCTGAAGGGTGTGCACTATCTCGCTCGCCTTCTTGGCGCTCCCGGGCGCGAGTTCCACGTGCTCGAGCTCGTCGCGGTCGAGAGAAGTCCGGACGCCGGCGATGCGGGCGTCATGCTCGACACGCAAGCCAAGGAGGCGTACCGGCGGCGCCTCGCCGAGATCGATGAGGACATCGAGGCGGCGCAGATCGTCGGCGATGGCGAGCGAGCCGCACAGGCTCAGGCCGAACGTGACTTCCTCGCGCGGGAGCTCGCCCGCGCTGTCGGCCTGGGCGGCCAGGATCGACGCGCGAGCTCGGCCTCGGAACGTGCCCGAGCCAGCGTCACACGAGCAATCCGGCAAGCCATAGCGCGCATCCATGACCATCATCCGATGCTCGGAGACCACCTCGATCGCACCATCCGCACGGGTACCACGTGCGGCTATCTACCCGATCCTCGATTGCCCGCACCCTGGAAGCCGTGATCGGACGAATGCGTCCCGCCCGCTGAGCTCGCTCGGCGCCGTGCCACGTGGCGGAGCCGTGGGATTCCTGTCGCCGAACACGACGCGAGAGTGCACCGGTGCACCGGTGTGAGGGTTCCTGCCAGGAAGTCGCAGATCGACGATCATGAGATCAATGTCCTAAGCGCTCAGTAGGCATCGGTGTCGATGGTGATGGCGCTCGGCAGTGTGAGCGACACTTTGGAAAGCACATCTTCATCACCCGCCAAGTAGGCGTAGCGGATCCAGTTGGTCATCACGCGTTCCACGTACTTTCGTGTCTCCGCGTACGGAATCATCGCAACAAATAGGTCGAGTGGCAGCCCTTTCCCAGTGTTCGACCAACGGCCAACCGCAGCAGGCCCAGCATTGTAGGCCGCCAGCGCGAGCGGCACGGCGCCTTGAAATTGCCGCAGCAGGCTATCGAGATAATGCGTCCCAAGAGCTAGATTCGTGTGAGGAGCATCGAGCGCCGCGGGGGAGAGCTGAAAGCCGAGCTCCTCCGCGACTTTCTGTGCCGTCGGTTCGATGAGCTGCATCAGCCCTCGGGCCTCCGCAGAAGATCTCGCCCGCACGCGAAACGCGCTCTCTTGCCGAATGAGGCCG
>JBBSAM010000099.1:0-3909 GCA_038252255.1 Acidimicrobiia bacterium
GAGCATTCGTCATGGTTGGTGATTGCCGGTTTGCGAGAGTTGTGCGGCGTAGCGGTTCCAGTCGCCTCCGGCGTCGTGGACCCAGTTGACGGCGGTGGTGGAGTGAATTCCCAGCAGATCGGCGAGGACGGCGGCCGGTAGTTGGGCGGCGAGGTAAGTCAGTGCGGCCCGGCGGCCGGGTTGTGCTCGGATCCCGAGTTTGCGGAGGCGGTCACCGAGCCGGGCGGCGGTGAGCGGACGACCGGGTTGCATGCCTGGGAACAGCCACCGGGTGGTGGCCGGTGAACCGACGCCGACGTAAGGTCGACCGTCGCGGATCAGGGTTTGCAGCAGCCCGGCGAGGGGTTCGGGGATGAGCAGGTCATCCCGACCGAGGTGGAGGAATACCTGCGGGCCAACAGTTTTGACCTGATCGAGGGTGATTACGGCGATCCGGGAGAGTTGTTGGCCGTAGAGCAGCAGAAGTGCGCCGGCGACGCGGTCGGTGAGGTCGATGGTGTCGTCGTGCATGAGTCGGGCGATCTTGGCCCAGCGGTCGTCGGCGCCGGCGGCCTGGCCGGGTGTGCGGCCCAGGGTGGGGACGGTGAAGGGGTGGGCGTGGCGCCCGGCGGCGGCCCATTGCAGGAAGTCCCGCACCTGGTAGCGCGCCGGACCGCCGGTCAGGTAGGTGTCGATGTCGCCTTGCCCGACGTCGGCGAGGGTGATCCTGCTGTCGGTGAGCCAGTTGAGGAAGATCACCGCGGCGGTGATGTTGAGGTGGGCGTGCCGGGTGTGGCTGCGGGGCCGGTCGGCGTGTTCGGCGGTGGCCCGTAGCCGGCGCAGGACCCGCCAGGTGGCGTAGGCGTTGACGAGGCGGCGGTCGTGCTCACAGGTGATGCCGGCCAGGGTCTGCGTCAGGAATCTCTCGGTGCTGGCGAGTTGTTCATCGCGGTCGGGTAGCAGCTTGTTGGCGACCAGGACCGCTCGCAGGAAGGCCGCGGTGGGAGGACGAGAGTGTGCGTCGAGCGCCTCGTGGCTGATATCCATTGTCCCGGAGGCCATCTGGCCCAGCAGGGCCGCACCGGCGCCGTTCCGCAGCCAATTGAGCGCGGTGCGTGGGGCGTCGGTGGTGGTGATCGCTTCGTAGACCGGGTCGAGCACGGGCGGGATCTGGTCGTCGCCGCCGCGGAGCAGGTCGCGGGTGCGGCGGCGCAGCGCGCAGGGTGCGCACCGGCCGCGTTCGTAGAGTTTGTCCTCGAGCCCGCAGTCCGTGCAGGTGTGAGCGGTGGTGGGCAGGCCGGCGCAGTCCGAGCAGGTGGTGGCGCCCGGGCCGGGTGGGGCGATGAGCCGCCGCTCGGCCCCGCAGGCGGCGCAGGTGCCGCGTCGGCGGAGCGAGGCGTTGTAACAGGGGTCGCAGACCGGTCCCTCTGGCCACCGCGCGGTCGGTGGCCTGTCGGCGCCGCAATGCGCGCAGACCGCCGTGGACCGTGGGGTGCAGCCGATGCAGACCGGTTCCGGTCCGGTCGCGAACAAACACGGCCTTGGTCGCCGGCAGCGGCTGCAGACGGCTTCGGGCATCCGGAAGCAGGCGTCGCAGATGTCGGGGATCCCGTCGTGGGCGCGGCGGGCGATCCGCCGGGTCCGTCCGCAGCGCCCGCAGGGCCGCTGGGGTCGGTCGGCGCACCGCGCGCAGAACGGCCGGTCCTGCGCGTCGCGGCCGGCGATCGGTTTGACTCCGCCACATCTGGTGCAGGGCAGCGCGAGTTGCCATCGCCGACACCGCCCGCAGACCCCACCGGACGGCGATCGGGTCAGCGGCCTGCCGGTGCGTCCGCACCTGGTGCAGGTCGGGTCGGGCAGGTCCGCACCCCGGTCGCGTAGTTCGCCGACCAGCTCACCCACGACCGGCGGCGCCCCGATGGACAACGCGGTGGGGTCGGTGGTCAGCGCTTCGGCGAGGAACCGGGTGATCGCCGAGTTCCTCGCCGTGGCGTCCACCGCCTCAGCCAGCAACCCGGCCGGCAATTCCGGGACGGCGGCGCTGACCGCGGCGATGATCCGCGACCGTCGGCACGCCGCGCTGCACCGCTGGCCGCGGCACGCCGCGCACCCGGTGTCCGGTGCGGAGGGCATGGTCAACTGCTGTCGCCGGCCGGCAGCACCCGCGCCCGCTTCGGCCGCGGCGGCGCTTCACTGCCGGTGGCGTCACTGTGTTTGGTCCGGCCTTGTTTGGTGCGGTGGGGCTCGATCAGTTCCGACGGGGTGCAGGACAAGATGTCGCATAACGCGGACAGGGTGGTCAGCGACAACCGCTGCGGGACGCGGGCGACCAACCGGTAGACCTGTTCACGGGACAGCACCACACCCCGTTCGGCGAGCAACGGCACCAGGTCGGTGGTGGCGAACATTCCCCTCTGCGCCATCAGCGACCGTAAGTTCCAGTGATATCCCACCTCGATGCTCACCGCTGCCTCCCGTCGGCGCCGAACGCGACATCCAATGCTGCGCGGAGCATCCGGTTCTTCGCGTCCGCCCCGACCTGGGTGTAAACGGCGGTCGTCGACGCCCAGGAATGCCCGACCTGCTGCTGCACGAACAGCGGGTCGACACCATTCTCGATGAGATGTGACACATAGGAATGGCGTAAACAATGAACCGACAACTCCCGCGGCAGACCGGCCGCCGTCCGCCACAGGGCGAACCGGTCGTCGACCTGCCGCGGTGAGATCCGGCCGCCCCGTTCGGTCAACCAGACCGCCGGGTGCGCGGCCGCCTCATACCGCGGCCGAACCTCGGTCAGGTACTGCTCGAGCACCTCACCCGCCCACGGCATCACCGCCGCGACCGACCGGCGCCGCGGCGGCGAACCGCGCATCGCCTTGCCGAACCGCACCTGACATACGCCCAGCCCGCCCAGCTCCGGTGCGGCCGGGTTGCCGCTGAAATCGGTGATGTCGAGCATCGCGACCTCCCGCCGACGCAGGCCGAACGCGTAGCAGACCTTGAAAAGTGCGGCGTCCCGGAACGCCGCCAGCCAGCCTTTCCGGCCGGATTCGATGACCGTCTCCACCCGGTCGTCGGCGGCGTCGAAGAACGCCTGCAACTCGGCTCGGGTCAGCGGCCGGCGGGCGGGGCGGCCCTCGTAGTCGGACACGTGCCGGGCGGTGTTCCATTCGTGGCAGACCTGCACCGGGGTGGGCGCCGACCCGTTGCTCGCACTCGGCGACCCACCCGTATCGGGCGTCGCACACGTACTCCAGGAACACCGCGACGGCGCCCTGGTAGCTGCGCACCGTGGAATGCGCCCACCCGCCGGAGGCGATCCAACTTTCCACCTGCGCCGGGGTCCAGGACCACGGCCACGCCCCGGTGAACTCGGCGAACCGGCGGATGATGCGATCCCGGGACGCCACGATTGATTCCCCCAACCGGCGGGACTGCTGCTGCGTCCGCCAACCGGTCAGCATCGACTCGAACAGCGCCGGTTCCACCCGAAGCGGCGTCGCGCCGGTCACCAACGTCAACGCAGCCGAGCCTGCCACCCGATAATCCGTCACGCCGTCTCCCGACCGCCGCTGGCATTAGGCGCCACAACGAAGCAGCAGACGCAACAAACCCAGATGCCTCATCGTGGCAGCAGATACAACCCACGCGATCACACCGCAGGTCAGGCAGCGTGTCGGACCAACATTCAGGCGGTAGCGAGGGACCCCCGAAAACCCAGATCCCTTACCAGGTCCCGATCACCAAACCTGTCGAATGATGCATCAGACGCAATTCCGCGCACTTCCCAGTTGGTGGCCGCCGTGTGACGCAGCATGTGCGGGCGGACCGGGAAGCCGCACTCACCGGCCAACCGGTCGAAGAAACGTTTCGCCGCCCGGTACTGCATCGGCGCACCGAGCGGCTCGTGATACAGGTTGACCAACA
>JBBSAM010000100.1:0-3783 GCA_038252255.1 Acidimicrobiia bacterium
CTCGCCGGAGACGATCTGAACGAGGTCGGCGAACTCCTCGGCGTTCTCGTGGACGAAGCTCACGATGCGCTCTCTCGGAGAGCGCCCTCGACGAGCGCGTAGGTGGCGCGGGAGCCGTAGCGCTTCGCCATCTCGCGCAGGCGGTCGCGATCGAACCGATCTCGGGCGAGCGCACGGGCGAGCACCTGCGCGATCTCGTCAGGCGACGCGGCGGCTTGATCGGCGTGCTCGAACAAGTCGACGACGAACCACTCGGTGGGCGGGTTCTCGGGGAACGCGACGCGCCGGAGCACGAAGCGCCGGTTGCCGAACGTGAACGTGCCCGAACGCTTTGTGTTGTAGACGAGCGGCACGGCGAACACGGCGGTGGTGCCGAGCCCGAGGACGTTCCAGCGCTCCGGCCCCGTGAACACGAAGGGGCCGCCATCAAGGAAGGCGCGCATGATCTCCTCATCGAGCGGCGGCACCGGGCCGAACCTGCTCTGCTTCGGGCGCGCGAACAGCCCGTGGGCAAGCGGTACGAGTTCCCCCTGGTCGACCAGGCGCTTGGCGAGCCGGGGCGGGTTCGCGCTCCAGGCGGCCAAGTCCCGCGTGCGGTACACGCGGCCGGGTTCGAGGTGGAGCCGGCTCATAACGTATGCATCCTCCGGGATAAAAGATACACCCAGATCCGGGCCACGGCAAAGGTCGACAGTGAAAGATCTCGTGATCTCCAGGGCTTGGCAGAAAGGACGTTGACCTACTGACGGGCGTAGCCTCCGGCCTCCACCCCGACGCGAAGGCGGCGGCGTGAACCCCGAGCAGCCCACGACGGCGCTGACGACGGAGGCCCCCAACGATCGCCACGTCCTGACCGGTGCGCTGTTTCGCAGGCGCAGCTCGCGCGTGACCTTCGCCGAGGAACCAGCGCCACTGAAGGCAGAGCCCGTCCGTCGCCCGGCCAAGGTAGCGCCGCGGATGCTCGCCCTCGCGCACCACCTGCAGGGTGCCGTCGACCAGGGCGTCGTCGCCGACCGGGCCGCCGTGGCGCGCAAGCTCGGGCTCACGCGGGCGCGGGTGACGCAGCTGCTCGACCTGTTGCTGGTCGCGCCGGACCTGCAGGTGGCCGTGCTTGCGCTCGAAGCGGTCGATGGCGCCGAGGCCATGAGCGAGCGGGCGCTGAGGGCGGTGGCGCACGCCGGGAGCTGGGTGGAGCAGCGGGGTGCCTTCCGCCTGCTCAATCCGGGGGGGGGGTTAAGGCAAATTGCGCTCCGGCATGCTGAACAACCGTTGAGCGCACTCCCGCTTCGGAATAGGATGCCGCTGCTTGGAGTCTGATGCCGCCGCTATCCGTGAGTACCGCCCATGATGGAGCCCTGATGCCCGACGAGGTCCTGACCATCAAGGAGGTCGCCGCGCTGCTCAAACTCGCGGAGAAGACCGTGTACGCGATGGCGAACGCGGGTGAGATCCCTGCGTTCAAGATACGCGGGCAGTGGCGCATCAAGCGGACCGAGTTGGACCAGTGGCTCGACGCGCAGCCGCGTGGTCGTGGCGATGAGGGGGAGCACGATGGCGAAGTCTGAGAACGCAACGAAGAAGCGCGGCCGGCCCGCGAAGGCCGAGCCCACCGTGCGCGAATCCGCGCCACCGAGCGCGAACGGCAGTGCCGCCGAGCAGTCGAGCGCGATGCTCGGCTTCGAGACGAAGCTCTGGCAGGCCGCCGACAAGCTCCGCAACAACATGGACGCTGCCGAGTACAAGCACGTCGTCCTCGGGCTGATCTTCCTCAAGTACATCTCGGACGCGTTCGAGGAGAAGCACGCCGCGCTCGCCGCCGATAAGAAGTCCGGCGCCGATCCGGAAGACCCCGATGAGTACCGCGCCGACAACATCTTCTGGGTGCCGAAGGACGCGCGCTGGTCGCACCTCCAGGGCAAGGCGAAGCAGCCGACGATCGGGAAGCTCCTCGACGACGCGATGGTCGCCATCGAGCGCGACAACCCGGCGCTCAAGGGGGTGCTGCCGAAGGACTACGCGCGCCCGGCGCTCGACAAGCAGCGCCTCGGTGAGCTCATCGACCTCATCGGCACCATCGGCCTCGGCGACAAGGCGAACCGCTCGCGCGATGTGCTCGGTCGTGTGTACGAGTACTTCCTCACGCGCTTCGCGTCGGCTGAAGGAAAGAACGGCGGCCAGTTCTACACGCCGCAGTGCGTGGTGCGCGTGCTCGTCGAGATGCTCGCGCCCTACAAGGGTCGCGTCTTCGACCCGTGCTGCGGCTCGGGCGGCATGTTCGTTTCGAGCGAGAAGTTCGTCGAGGTGCACGGCGGCCGCATCGGCGACGTGAGCATCTACGGACAGGAGTCGAACCACACCACCTGGCGCCTCGCGAAGCTGAACCTCGCTATCCGCGGCATCGACGCGAAGATCGCCCACGGCGAGAGCTTTCACGGGGACGCGCACAAGGACCTCAAGGCCGACTACATCCTCGCCAATCCGCCCTTCAACGACAGCGATTGGGGCGGCCAGCGCCTGCGTGAAGATGTGCGCTGGAAGTACGGCGTGCCGCCTGCCGGCAACGCGAACTTCGCCTGGGTACAACACTTCCTGCATCACCTCGCTCCGGCTGGCATTGCCGGCTTCGTGCTCGCCAACGGCAGCATGTCGTCGCAGCAGTCGGGCGAGGGTGAGATTCGGAAGGCCCTCGTCGAGGGCGATCTCGTCGACTGCATGGTCGCGATGCCCGGTCAGCTCTTCTACTCGACGCAGATCCCCGTGTGCCTCTGGTTCCTGGCGCGCGACAAGAAGAACGGTCTCGGTGGGCGCGGCAAGAAGATGCGCAACCGTCGGCACGAGACGCTCTTCATTGATGCACGCAAAATGGGCACGCTGATCGATCGCGTACACCGCGAGCTGACCGACGTCGACATCGCGACGATCACGGACACGTACCACCGCTGGCGCGGCGATGGCTCGGGCAAGTACGCGGACGTGGCGGGCTTCTGCAAGAGCGCCACCACCGAGGAAATCCGCGCGCACCAACACGTGCTGACGCCTGGTCGCTACGTGGGCGCGGAGGAGGTCGAGGACGACGGCGAGCCGTTCGAGGAGAAGATGGCTCGGCTCGTCGGCAAGCTCGAGGAGCAGTTCGCCGAGGGGGCGAAGCTCGAGAAGGTGATCCGGAAGAACCTGCGGGGGCTCGGGTATGGGCGCTGAAACCAATGCCCAGTTGATGCAGGAGCGGGGAACGTCGTGAGTAGCTGGCCGGTCAAGCCGTTCGGTGAGCTGACGGAGAACTTCGACTCCGTTCGAGTTCCCGTAAAGGAGTCCGAGCGAAAGCCGGGACCGTATCCCTATTACGGCGCCTCAGGAGTGGTGGACCGCGTCGACGGGTACCTCTTCGACGGCGAATACCTCCTCGTGGCTGAGGATGGCGAGAATTTGAAGACCCGACAGACGCCGATCGCGTTCATCGCCACCGGCAAGTTCTGGGTCAACAATCACGCGCACATCGTTCGGGCTAGCAAGAACAACGTTACCCGGTACCTGATGTACGCGATGCGCGAAGCGGACATCGCGTCGTTCCTTACAGGTTCGACGATGCCGAAGTTGACCCAGGGGAACATGAATCGGGTGCTCGTCGTGGCGCCGCCCCGGGAGACCCAGGAGGCCATCGCCCACATCCTCGGCACCCTCGACGACAAGATCGAGCTGAACCGCCGGATGAACGAGACGCTCGAGGCCATGGCGCGGGCGCTCTTCAAATCGTGGTTCGTCGACTTCGACCCCGTCCGCGCGAAG
>JBBSAM010000101.1:0-3707 GCA_038252255.1 Acidimicrobiia bacterium
CCAGGATCGACACAGACAGCGAGGATGGGTGGGCCTCGGCGACGCTGGGGTTGGTGATGGTCCCGGGGCCTGTCTGACTCATTCACAGACCGGCCGTGGTGCCTTGGGCAAGATCCGTCGACTGGTCCCCGGGTCCGTCACCGTTGCACTCACCTGGTCGGGCGTTGTGACCTCATAGGAGCCTGCGGTATCAGGCGCCCGTCGCTGTCTTGTCCGTCGTCCCGGGCGGGTGCGTGCCATCACCTGTTCAACGAGAGGATGGCAATGACCACGATGACAGACCGAGACGAGCTCGTCACGGTGGGGATCGACACGCATGGCGAGGTCCATGTCGCGGCGGTCCTCGACGCGCAGGGACGATGGTTGGGGACCGAGTCGTTCCCGTCGACGGGCGCGGGCCATCGCCGGCTCGAGTGCTGGGTGGCCGGGTTCGGGTCGATCGACGCGGCCGGGGTGGAGGGGACCGGTTCGTGGGGAGCCGGGATCGCCCGACACTTGACTGCGGTGGGGGTCAGGGTGGTGGAGGTGGACCGGCCGGATCGGCGAGCGCGTCGCCGGCACGGCAAGTCCGACCCGCTCGACGCCGAAGCCGCGGCGCGGGCGGTGCAAGCAGGGACTGCGACGGGGACGCCGAAGACCCGGACGGGGACGATCGAGTCGATCCGGGTGTTGCGTGTGGCTCGCCGTTCCGCGGTGAAGGCCCGTTCCCAGGCTGGGCTGCAGCTGCGTGCGCTGGTCGCGACCGCGCCTGATGAGCTCCGCGACCGTCTCCGCGAGCTGAGTCTCGAGGAGCTCGTCGACACGGCGGGGCGGTGCCGGCCGGGAGATCCGATGGATCCGGTGGAAGCGACTCGGCTCGCGTTGCGGTCCCTCGCGCGTCGTCACCAGGGACTGACCGTGGAGATTCGCGAGCTCGACCTGCACTTGGATCGGCTCGTCGCGACGGTCGCGCCGAACCTGGTCGCGTTGCATGGCGTCGGGACCGACACCGCGGGACAACTCCTCGTCACTGCGGGTGACAATCCCGACCGGTTCCGCAACGAAGCCGCGTTCGCGCACCTGTGTGGCGCGTCGCCGATCCCCGCGTCCAGTGGACGCGTCACCCGGCATCGTTTGAATCGGGCCGGTGACCGTCACGCCAACGCCGCGCTCTACCGGATCGTGATCACCCGGCTCCGCTGGCACGCGCCCACCCGCGCGTACGTCGAACGACGCACCGCCGAAGGACTCTCCAAACGCGAGATCATCCGCTGCCTAAAGCGCTACGTCGCCCGCGAGATCTACCTCGAACTCACCCGGATCAGCCCTTGACGATCCATAGGAGCATCTTGCCACTTCCGCTAATCAGCGGAAGTGGCCGGCGGAATCGCGCTGCCGGTCCGGTGCACGGTGCAACGCTCTGTCTCGCAGAACGCGTCGCGTTCGGCCGACCGGAGCTATCAGCTCCCGAGCACGTGGGCGGTGGCGGTTGCCGGCTCGCCGCGCTCTGGGGCGGATCTTTCCGAACTCGTGCGGCGAACGGGCCCGGGGGAGCGCCGTGTTCGGATCAAGCACTGAGAACGAGGGCCGAACCCGGCGAGCTCGGCGCACGTGAGCCTCTCCGGCGACTGACAAACGGGCGCGCTTGCACCCTCCACCGATGTCTGCGCCGCGCGTCTGCACCAAGCGTCTTGTCGGCGCCACGAACGGCCACTTCGTCTAGCGTGCCCATCGACGATGCCGCGGTACTGAGATTCGCAGGATCGCGGACGAACGATGGCTGATCGTTCCAGGCCGAGCGTTGCCCGGCATTTCGGGTCCCAATCGGAGTGGCAATAATGCGGGAAGATCGTCGGCCTCGCCGGGGCTATCTGCTGCTGGCGGACATCTCCGGCTACACCGCGTTTCTCACCGGCACGGAGCTCGATCATGCGCACGAGATCATTCATGAGCTGACCTCGCACATCCGTGAGCGCCTTGCCCCTCCCATGAGCTTCGTGAAGCTCGAGGGCGACGCGGTGTTCTGTTATGCCGACGAAGCGGCGCTGAATGACGGCGAGGAGTTGGTCACGCTCGTCGAATATTGCTACGTCGCGTTCGCCAACCGTCTCGACGACATGTCTCGTTCGGCGACGTGCCGCTGCACCGCGTGCGCGCGAATGGGATCGCTTGGCCTGAAGTTCGTCGTGCACTTCGGTGAGTTCATCGTTGACCGTGACAGCGGCCGTGAGGATCTCGCTGGACCATCGGTCATCCTGGCCCACCGTCTGTTGAAGAACAGCGTGCACACCGAGCACGGCACCACCGGTTACCTCCTACTCACCGAGGCGTGTCTCGCGCAGACGCCGTCCTGCTTCCGTGCGGAGCCGCACACCGAGGACTACGAGTCCTTCGGTGAGATCGCTGGCGCTGTCCACGATCTCGAGCCCACCCTGAGCCTGATGCGGGAAGCGCGCCGGGAGTTCATCACGGAGAGCGACGCGGACTTCACTACGACGATCGAGGTCCCGGTCCCCCCCGCTCTGGCGTGGAAGTACTTTACGGACCCGACCGAACGACTCCGTTGGGCGTGTCGGCATTTCAGCAAGGAGCCTGATCCCGAAACGCCCAACGCGCAGGGACGACGGGGCAAGGGCACGGAGGCGCACTGCAGCCACGGACCTGGGATCACTTTTCGCGAATACGTGGACTGGCGCCCGTATGAGTACTTCACCTCCCACACGATGGTTCCCCTCGTTGGCAGGTTCGGGGGTCGCCGTCCCTGTGTAGAGACTGTCGACTTCACTCCGAACGGGGACGCGGGAACCACGATCGTGGCCCGGATGCGGCTTGTTGATCGCGGAGTGGCCTCGCGCATGGCCTTCCGATCGCAACGTCGGTTGATCAGGGTGTTCTGGCGACACTCGGGCGAACTGCTCCGCGCCATCGTCGACGACGACGTGAAAACCCTGGCTCGGGAAGAGTCCGCGATCTGACCCGCCTACTCCGCTCTGGGACATTCCGACACTGTGAGGTTGGCCGTACGGAGACAACGTCGACGCGTGGCGGAACTGGCGCCACTCTCATCGCACATCTATCGCACATGCGAGTTCAATCGCGGTTGTCCGCTGACGTTCGCCAGGCACGCTGACCTGCACTTCTTGTTCATCGACGTCCGCCACGATGCGTCTCAGTCGCTCTCGTAGTGAGCAGGTCACGATCGAGTTAGCGCCGGCACGAGGGATCTGGCGAGTGCGTCCCAGACCCCCGGCGTTACGCGACACCCTTTATGCGGGCACGGGGCTCAGGGCGTGAGGCTACGGGCGAAGGCCACCTGCTCGTCGGTCTCGACCGCACGTTCGCAGTACGTGGCTCGGACCCAGCTCACGGCTTCGTCTGGCGCGTGGCCGCAGAGGACGGCGAGACAGGCCAAGGCGGTCCCGGTGCGGCCGTGTCCGCCGTAGCAGCCGATCTCGACGCGTTGACCAGCTCGGGCTCGCTGGAGCAACGATTCGAGCGCGGCGACGACCAAGGCTGGGTCGCTCGGGACGCTGTAGTCGGGCCAGTCCAGGTGGTCGTGAGGCCACGGCGGCTGCCATCGCTCGTCGAGGTGGCCTGACCCCGATTGGTGGTCCGCTCGCTATGAGAGTGCTGGTTCGGGTTGGAGATTGGTCCAGCGCGCAGCGTACGCGGCTGGGGTGAACATGCCGAGGCTGGAGTGCGGCCGTCGGGTGTTGTAGTCGATGCGC
>JBBSAM010000102.1:0-3668 GCA_038252255.1 Acidimicrobiia bacterium
ACAAAGTCACACTCGAACCCGTCGCCGCCTGACAAACCGACGATCACCGACCATCGGAGCTCCGCCCCGAACGGGGGCTGCCGCCCCCACACCCCCGCGCGTCCCAGCACCCACGCGGCGCAGTGATTCACACCTCAGCAACAACCCGACGCCCTTCGCGCCAAGTGCGTAGCCTACTGAGCGTGAGATCCGGCTCGAGCGACGGAGCCGCGCTGCTGATAGCGCCGAACCTCCGTTGCTCGCGTTGGAGCGAGATCACCGTGGCCTGCGCGGGCAGGACTCACTTTCCGGAGTGAGTATCACGCGCCAGCGACGGGCGAGTCGCAAAGAGACGCGATCGACAGCACGGCTGGGTCAAAGCCCCGATCATGTTGTCGCAAGCCCGAGCATCTGGTCGGCGCGGTCCGCGAACGTCGACATGCCGGTCGCCGCTGCGTGGTCCTTCAGGGCCACGGCCCAGCGTTTCGCTTCGCGTGGCTGGGACCGAGCTGAGATGCACGCCAGCGACTCGAGGACCCAGGCCACAGGCCAATGGAAGGCGTAGCCCTGCTGGCTCGTGCGTCGGGCGTGGCCGAGCGCCAGGACGAGACGATCGAGTGCCGCCGCATCGTGACCCGCGGCCGCCTCGCCGAGCGCGAGCGCCCGCTGGGCGAGAGCACGCTGGTACGAGATGCCCGTCACCATCGCGAGCCTGTCGGCCTCCGTCGCGATGTCTGCCGACACGTCGAGGTAGCCGGCGTGGAGGTCGAGCTCGGCGAGCATCGCCATCGGCCACGGCTTCAGCACCAGAACCGACGAGCACGCATCGATCGCTCGCTGCACGTGGGGTCGCGCCGATTCGTATCGACCCGCGACGATGTCGGCGTGTCCGGCGTACGCGTACGCGTAGGCCAATCGGACCGGATCACCACTGAGCTCGGCGAGCGACGCCGCGGCAACCGCGTGATCGAGAGCACCTTCGGAGCGGCCGGTATCGGACTCGACCGCGCTCTGAAACGCGAGGTTGAGGGCGAGGGCGCCGGGCGCGTCGGACATCGCGGCGCCAGCTTCGGCATGGGTGAGCGCGGCCCGATAGTCGCCTCGCATGAGCTCGCTCCCGGCCAGGATGCTCCGCGCGATGGCCTGTTCCTCGTTCCGTCCGGCCTGCTCGGCGAGGTGGCGGGCCTCCGCCGTCGTGGTCACCGCCTCGTCCCACCCGCGGACCGCCATGTTCAGCATGGCGGCCAGGAACAGCCGACCGGTGATCCGCAGGGTGACGTCGCCGTGCACGTCGGACATCGCTACGGTGCCGCGACTCATGTCGAGCCCGTGGTCGATCGCACCCGCGAGGAACGACTGCCACGCGACGATCATCCGTGCGAAGACTTCGTCGAAGTCGAGCTTCGACGCAGGGTTCGCCGTGTGGCCAACCAGATGGGCCGCGGCGAGGACCGCGGGGCCCGGCTCGGTCTCCAGCTCGGTCCGGAGAAGCTTGGCGCACTGCTCGAACTGACGTTGCGCAGCATCACGTTCACCGCTCAGCACCAGCGTACGGATCAGCAGGGCGTGATGGCCTTCGTCGAATGGTTCGACCGTGACGAGCTCGTTCGCGGTGCGCATCGCGAGCTCGTGGTCGCCACGGGCGAATGCGTCGAGCGACAGCTCGCGTACAAGTGACAGCGCTTGCCGACGGAGCCGCTGGCGCTCACCGACGAGCCAGAGCTCGAACACCGGGCTGTCGGGATAGCTGAGCCCCGCGAGCAGCTCCTGCCCGCATCCCCCGGAGAGGACGCTGTCCACGTCGCCCTGGTCCTGGCCCACGGTGTCGACCGAAATGTCGGATCGGTCGAGCCGGATCGAATCCCCCTTGAACGCATCCGGCCGGTCGAGCAGTCGGCGCATCGCGGCGAGGTTCCATCGGAGTGCGCCGAGTGGGTCGACGGCCCCGCTGAAGAGCAGCTCAGCGAGCTCCGTTCGCGGATGCGGTCGCCCGGACGCCGCGAGGTACGCCAGGAGTCCCCACGGCTTCGCTCCCTTGGGCGGGGCGACCTCGATGTCATCGATCCGGGCCGTCGGACTCCCGAGGAGCTGGACCGAGACTCGCGACATCGCGGAATTCTGGCAGGTTCGTCACACGCGCGTTCACACGGCCACGAAGGAGGATCGCTGCACCATCTGGATCGGATCTGACCAAGGAGCACGCGCATGCCGAAGTACGTCATCGAACGGGCCATCGCCGGCGCCGGGACCCTCTCCCCGGACGAGCTGTGCGGGATCAGCCAGACGTCCAACGGCGTCCTCGCGACGATGGGTGGTCGGGCCCAGTGGGTCCAGAGCTACGTGACCGACGACAAGATCTACTGCGTGTACATCGCGGAGAACCCGGACGCCGTTCGCGAGCACGCTGCAGCTGGTGGCTTCCCCGCCGACGTCGTGACCGAAGTGCACGCCGTGATCGATCCCACCACCGGCGAGCAGGGCTAGCAACGCCGTGCCGTTGTACTTGGACCGCCATGATGTCCCCGGCGCCACCGCCGAAGATCTGGCCTCGGCCCACGCGGCCGACGTGGGCGTGCAGCAGAACCACGACGTGCGGTACCTGACCTACTGGTTCGATCCTGCAGCCCAGACGGTCTTCTGCCTCGCCGAGGGCCCGAGCCGAGACGCGGTCGAGGCGGTGCACCGTGAGGCGCATGGCCTGCTCGCTGCGACCATCGTCGAGGTCGAGCCCGGCCCGGTCAGTGAGTTCCTCGGCGCATTCCCGACCCACCCGGTCGGGACGCCGTACGTGGCATCGGCCGTCCGCGCCGTCCTGTTCACCGACATCTGCGGATCGACCGCGCTCACGCAGCGTCTCGGTGATCGGGCGAGCACCGACCTCGTCCGCGAGCACGACCGGATCGTGCGCGGGGGCATCGAGGCGCACGGCGGTCGGGAGATCAAGCACACGGGGGACGGGATCATGGCGTCCTTCGACACACCGTCTGTCGCCGTCGAGGCAGCCGTGCAGATGCAACGGGAGCTGGCCGAGCGCAACCGGCAGGCGCACACCGCCGTGGATGTCCGCATCGGCATCAGCGCCGGTGAACCCCTCACCGACGGTGACGACCTGTTCGGCGCGACCGTTCAGCTCGCAGCTCGGCTCTGTGGGATCGCTTTGCCGGGAGGCGTCACGGCATCGGTTGCCGTCCGTGAGCTGTGCATCGGCAAACTGATCCGCTTCAAGGAGCGCGAGCCGCTGCACCTCGATGGGTTCCCGGAGGCTGTCCGCTGCTTCGACGTCGCATGCTGACCGCATCCGACCGGACACGAGTGGAACGAACTGAACCGCACTGGGTCTGATGGAGAGTCTCCAAGTAACCCAGGGCGGTTCACTCGCCTGCCGTGATTCTCCACCGGACCCGGGCCATGATGACCAACGCGGCACGCCGGTGGTCCCGAGCCTCACTGTGCTCCCGGCGCGGATCTTTCACGATCGCCTGCGCGGGGATCTCGCGTCCCTCGGTCGTCCATCACGTACGCCGATCCCGGCTGCGTCGCGCTGAGTTCGTTAGCTGTGATGGCCCCTGGCGGGGCCGCTCTCGGCGAATGAGAATCGGGATGTGCCGGCCGGGCAGAGCTCGTCTTTTTCTATGGCGCTGGGAGCCCGTCGTTAGCTTGAGCCCGGGGGTCTCGGGCGCTCCGTCCTG
>JBBSAM010000103.1:0-3667 GCA_038252255.1 Acidimicrobiia bacterium
CCATGACGACGGGATGTGAACTGGAGCAGTTGCGGGCCGAGCAGCGCGACGGCCGGTGGTGGCTCGTCGGACCTGGGTCAGCCGAGCTGGCGGTGGTGAACGACTTCCTGGGCTACCTGACCGACCGCGGGTACTCGCCCCAGACGGTGCGGTCCTACGCCTACGACCTACTGGCGTTCTGCCGGTGGCTGGTCAGCGAGCAGCTGAGTCTGGCCGAGGTCCGGACTGATGTGCTGCTGCGCTTCTTGACGTTCTGCCGTACCGCGACGTTGCCGAACCAGCCGGGCGGCAACGTGATCTCGATCCGGAGCGGCCGAGCCACCGGTTACGCGCCGGCCACGGTCAACCGGCGGATGGCGGCGATCTCGGGGTTGTTCGGCTACTGGCAGATGCGGGACCCGCAAGCCGGGAACCCAGTGCCTCGTGGCGGCGTCACGCGACGCGCACCTGGCCGGGCAGGAGGCGGGCTGCTGGCTCATCTGGATACCCGGCCCAAGAGCAGGTCCCGGCTGCGGGTCCGCGAACCACGTCGGCTGCCACGCGGCCTGGACCGCGCGGAGGTCACCGCCTTGATCGGGAGCCTGCGCACCGACCGGGACCGGGCCCTCGCCGGGCTGATGCTGTTCTCCGGGCTGCGCTCGGCGGAGGTCCTCACCCTCAACGTCCGGGACGTCGACATCCCGCGCGGCTGGGTGAAGGTGATCGGCAAGGGCGACAAGGAACGCCGCGTCCCGGTCGACCCGGACGTCGCCGGGCTGATCCAGACCTACCTGTTCGCCGAGCGACCGGAGACCGACAGCACGGCGCTGTTCGTGGTCGCGAAAGGACCGCACCGGGGCCAGCCCCTGACGCCAGCTGGGCTGCGGACGATCTTCCGGTATCACCGGCAGAAGGCGGGCGTGCCAGCCGGCCATCCGCACGCGCTGCGGCACTCCTTCGGCACCGCACTCGCCGAGGCCGGCGTCGACCTCGCGGTCCTGCAGGCCCTGATGGGCCACGACCACGTCGACTCCTCGGCCGCCTACATCCACCTCGCCCCGGCGCATGTGCGCGCCGCCTACGATGCCGCCCGTGCTCGCCAGCGCGCCCAGTAGCGCAGCGGCCCGGCCGGCGCCGGGCGAGCTGCTCGCGGGCTACCTGTCCTCACTGACCGCACGCGGTGCTGGGAACAGCTCGTTCCTGAGCGGCGCCCGCACGTTCCTGAAGCGCTGGCCCGACCTGCACGACTGGGAGCAGGCACCGCTGCCGGTCCGGTTGTCGGTGAACCCCTCGACCCGGCCGGTGCTGAACTACCTGATGCTGGCAGGGGAGCTACGCCCTGGCTATGACTACCTGCTCACCCGCAAGATGCCGGCGCTGCTGCGGGAGGCCCCCACCAGCGCACTGGGCGCTCAGGTCGCTGCCTTCCTCACGGCCACCAACGAGCTCGGCTACGCGACCAGGGTCGCGGACGGCGTGACGTGTCAGATCGGGTTGCGGCTGCTCATCCAGACCGGCCTGCCCCTGACCGCACTGACCGACGCTCACCTGGCCGAGTTCGACGCCGCGATCACCGACCGCGAGCTCGCGCAGGACCAGTCCCTGAAGCACTACCGCACCGCGCTGCGGGCGTCCCGCACGGTGCTCTACCACCTGGGTGCTCCGGTGACACCGGTTGCGACCAAGCACTCCGCGCACCTGCGCTGGCAATGGGAGCGGCACTTCGCCGGTGTCCCGGAAGCGATCGGGCGGTCGCTGGTGGCCTACTGCGAATGCGCCGCCGGCACCCGCACCCGCTCCACGGTCTCCCACATGGCCAGTCGGCTGGCGAACTTCGCCCGGTTCGTCACCGCCCATGACCCGACCTTGACGTCGCTGGCGGAGCTGGACCGGCAACGCCACCTCGAGCCCTACCTGGCCGCGGTCGCCGCCGCCCGCCACCCGCACACCGGCGCGATCTTGTCGGCGTCGGAACGGCGCAGCCGGATCCTCACCGTCGGGCGGATGATCGATGACGTGATCGAGTGGGGTTGGGTGGAGGCACCCTCTCGTCGGCTGGTGTTCACCCGCGACGTCCCGCGGATCCCCCGGCCGTTGCCCCGCTACCTGCCCCCCGACCATGATCGGCGCCTGTCCGAGGCGTTGCACGCCTCACCGCAGCGGCTGCGCGCCGACGCACTGCTGCTGTTACGCGCCACCGGGATGCGGATCGGCGAGCTGCTCGACCTCGAAATCGACTGCGTCCACGAAATACCCGGCTCCGGTGCCTGGCTGAAAGTGCCGCTGGGCAAGCTCGACACCGAACGGATGGTCCCGATCGACGAGGAGACCCTCGAGCTCATCGACCGGATCGTGGAGCACCGCTCCCCAGGCCGTCCGCTGCCGCACCCGCGCAGCGGCAAGCTCGCCGACTTCCTACTGACCCACCAAGGCCGCAGGCTGTCGGTCGACACGTTGCGCGGTGAGCTGTCCCGGGCCGCGGCCGACGCCGGCCTGCCCCCGGTCACGCCACACCAGCTCAGGCACACTTATGCCACAGCCCTGGTCAACTCCGGGGTGTCGTTGCAGGCGCTGATGGCGCTACTCGGGCACGTGTCTGCCGAGATGAGCCTGCGCTACGGCCGACTGTTCGACGCCACCGTCCGCGCCGACTACGAAAAGGCACTCACCCTCGCCAAGTCCCGCCTCGGCCCGGTGCTCGGCGAACGCACCTCGCTGCCGCTGCTGGACGTCACCGGCGGGGCGGACTGGCGCGAGGCACCGCACCTGAAAACGCGGCTCGCGGCCGGCTACTGCGTGCGCACCGCAGCCCAAGGCGCCTGCAGCTACGCCAACATCTGCGAGCACTGCCCGAGCCTGCGCACCGACGCCACGTTCCTGCCCATCCTGGCCGCCCAACGCAGCGACGCCGCGACCCTCGCCGCTGACGCGAAAGCCCGCGGCTGGGAACAAGAAGCCACCCGCCACCAGGCGCTCGTGGCCCGGATCGACCAGCTCATGACCCAAGGCGACACTGCATGAGCAGCAGCCTCACCGAGCGGGTCGAGCAGGCCTGCCAAGAGCTCGCTAGGGCGAACGCACCGGTCACCTTCGACGCGGTCGCGGGCCTCGCCGGCATCGGCCGGGCCACCCTCTACCGCCGAGCTGAGCTCCGCGCCGCCGTGGAAGAACACCGGCAGCAAACCCGCGAAGCACACACCCTCACAGGCTTGACCGTGCAGCTCGACCAGCTCCGCGCCAGCCTGGAAGCCGTCGCGGCCAAGGTCCGACGCCACGAAGAGGAACTCCGCAAACTCCGGCGCCCCCAGCCCAACCAGCCGTAACTGAGCGACGGCTCATCAAGGTGGTTCACGGCACCGGACTGGGCCAGGATTAGCCGGATAACCCCAGGGCCGCGGGAAGATCGAACGGTTCTTCAACACCGTCACCTCGCAGTTCCTGACCGAAATCACTACCGACACCCCCACCAATCCGGCACCGGGCACGACCGCCACGCCGACCACAGCATCGGCTGCTGCCGGCAGTGCCATCAGCAGCCTGGACGAGTTGAACGCGTTGTTCACCTCCTGGGTCGAGATGGTCTACCACCGGGCCGTGCACTCCACGACCGGGCAAACCCCGTTGGCCCGCTGGGATGCGGGCTGGGCGAACCGGTCGGTGAGGCGCAAAGACGCCGAACAGATCGCCG
>JBBSAM010000104.1:0-3661 GCA_038252255.1 Acidimicrobiia bacterium
AATTCGCATGATGCGGAACCCGCGATTATGCGGACCGGGCGTGTGGGGCTGCGAGGGTGCCTGCGGTGGTGGCTTTCTGGCGCCGTGTTGCCGGACCGGTTCTGCATAATCACAGGCTGGTCAGGAAGGTCAGTATCGAGTCGGACGGCCGGTATCGACCTGGTTCGGTGTCCGGTGGTGTCGTCCGGTTTAGTGCGCGTTCCTTCATCGCGAGGTCGGCGTGCAGGTAGATCTGTACCGTGCGTAGGTCCTCGTGGCCGAGCCACATCGCGATGGTTGCAAGATCGACTCCGGCCTGGAGGAGATTCATTGCGCAGGAGTGCCGCAGTGTATGCACCCCAACATGTTTCGCTGCAATCGACGCGCAACCCGTGGAGGCGGTGGTTGCGTGTTTGATGACGAGTTTGCGGATGGCGTCCCGACCCAGCGGGTGCCCGGACGGACCGGAAAAGAGCGGGGCCTCGGGGGTTCCGCCTCGTTCGTCGAGCCAGGTCTGCACGATGGCGGCAGTGTGCTTCGAAAGCGGGGTGACCCGTTCCTTGCGTCCCTTGCCGGTGACCCGGACGTGAGCGCCCCGACCCAGCGTGATGTCGGCTCGGCGCAGGCCGGTCAACTCGGAAACGCGAAGCCCGGTCTGGACGGCGACGGTGAGCAGCGTGTGATCGCGGCGTCCGGTCCAGGCGCTGCGGTCGGGCGCAGTGAGCAGCGCGTCGATTTCCGGGCGGGTGAGGAAGGTGACCACCGGGCGGTCGGTGCGTTTCGCGGGGATCGACAGTACCCGGGCGATCAGCGCGGCGTGCTCCGGGTGGCGGTAGGACGCGAACTGGAACAGCGACCGCACCGCGGCCAGTCGGGCGTTGCGGGTCGCGGCGCTGACGCCGCGGTCGCGTTCCAGATGGGTCAGGAAGGCGCTGATCGTGCTGGCGTCCAGGTCGTCGAAGTCCAGCCGGGACGGCGGCTTCCCGGTATGGTCGGCGATGTAGGTCAGCAACAGCCGGAAGGCGTCCCGATACGCGGACACGGTGTGCGGGCTGGCCTGCCGCTGGCCGATCAGGTACTGCGTGAAGAACGCCTGCAGGGTCGGCGCGAACGCGGTCATGACGGCGTCCCGACGAAGGCTTCCAGTCGCTCGCCGGCGAGTTCGAGCAACTCTGGGCAGGCCGACAGATACCAATAGGTCCATTTCGGGTCGCCGTGCCCGAGCCAGGTCGACAGCAGCGGCAGCCGGGCCTGCACATCGCCGCCGTCGCGGTACCAGCCGATCAGGGTGTTTACCGCGAAACTGTGACGCAGCCCGTGGATGGTGGGCCTGCAGTGCAGTGAACGAGGTGTGAGCCCTGCCCGCCCGACCAGGACATGGAACATTGCCTGCACGCTCGGGTAGGTGATCCGATTCCCGGCCGGATGGACGAACAAGCTCGGCTCACCCGGGATCGGGGACAGCGCCGCGCGGCGCTTCAAATAGTGGCGCAGTGCCGCCACCGTGGTGGCATGGATCGGGATCTGCCGGGACTGACCGAATTTCGACTCACGGACGGTCAAAAGCCCGTCGGTCAAGGACACGTCGGCCCGATCGAGTCTGATCGCCTCCCCGATGCGCAGGCCCGAGACCACGAGAAGCCCGATCAACGCTTCGTAGGTGGCCGCCGACAGCGGCCACCGCGCCCGCCGGGCCGCAGCCAACAATGCCGCGATGTCGGTGTCTGAGTAGAGGTATGGGTTTGTCCGGTGGCGTGGTGGAACCCACCCCAGCGGCGGGACCTCGGTGGCCGGGTCGCCGGCTTGCAACCAGCTCGCGAAGCCGCGGACCACCGACAGTCGCATCGCCAGCCACGACGGGGACGAATCTGCCGGGCTGGTGACCCACGCTAGGGCCAACCCGCTGGTGACCCGACCGGCGCCCCGCTGCTCGCAGTAACCGACGAACTGCTCAAGCAGGAGGCCATCACGGGCCAGTTTGAAGCCCAGGGATCGGCGCACCGCGAGATAGTCGACCAACGCGGATCGCAGCGGCTGCCCGCTCACCGCGTGGCCCCCGGCCAGGATGGAGCCAGCGGACGCAGCGCGGCGAAGTCGACTTTAGCGTAGATCGCGGTCGTGCCGACCCTGGCGTGTCGAAGGACCTGACCCACCTCGATCAGCGACCCGCCCGCCCGGAGCATCTCTGTCGCCGCGGTATGCCGGAGTCGGTGCGCCCCGACTTTGGGCACCCCCGCTCGATCACACGCCGCGTAGACGACCCAGGTCACCCCCGGTGGGGTTAACGCGACCGCCGGGGCGATCGCCCGGAGGAACACCGCTCGAGTGTCGGCGCGCGGCCGGCCCCGCCGCAGGTAGCCGGCCACCGCGGTGCCGACATCGCAGGGCAACGGCAGCCGGTCCTCGCGGCTGCCCTTTCCATGCACCACCAGATCGCCGGTGCGCCAGTCGATATCATCCAGCTGCAGCCGCGCGACCTCACCGGCGCGCAGGCCCAACCGCGCCAACAACAACAAGATCGCATAGTCCCGGCGTCCCTGCCCGGTGCGCCGATCGCAGCTCGTCAACAGGAGCCCAAGCGTCACCGGCGCTATCCCACGTGGCAGACCCGTACCCCGGTGACTGGCGACCGGCGGCACCGCCTGCGCCAGCGGTGCGCCAATGAGACCCTCCAGGTGCAGGAACCGCAGGAATGACCGCAACGCGGTCGCCAGATCCTGGCCCGATGAGATGCCTCGCCGCGGCAGCTCACGCGCAATGAACGCGGCCACCTCCGCCGCACCGAGCTCAGGCCCGCCGCGCGCCGGCCCTGGACAATCAGCCAGGAACAGCGCCGCAGCCTGCAGCCGCCTCGCCACCGCACGCTCCACCAGGCCACGTTCGCCGACGAGGTATCCCCGGTAACGCTGCAGCAGCTCGCCCTCGGCGTCCACCGGGCCACGTTCCGGCGGTGGGACGCACGCACCCTGCATCTGCAGGAAGTCCCGCAGCGGACCAACCGCTCTCACCGTCCGCAGCCCCCGGTAACCCGCTGCCCGTCGAACGGCAGCAAATTCCTCGATCCGCTCGGGCGTCAAACCGGACGCGTCCAGGCCCTGCCCGGACAACCACCGACTTACGTGCGCCATCAACCGCAGCTGCCCCGCGACCGACAGGTCGGTGTACCCGCGGCTCCGCAACTCCCGGGCGAACCCGGCCGCATACACGGCCAACGGGCCCGCAACCTTGACCTCCGACCGATTCGACATCACCGATCGACTCCTCTCCCCGGGCGCCATGCCCAGCGAAGGGGATCATCAGCCGCAGCACGCAATTATGCGGAACCCGTCCGGCAACACGGCGCCAGAAAGCCACCACCGCAGGCACCCTCGCAGCCCCACACGCCCGGTCCGCATAATCGCGGGTTCCGCATCATGCGAATTGCACAGTGCGTGTGAGGCGTTGGTGTAGGTGTCGTAGGGGGCCCAGGCGTCGTGCACGGCGATGCCGGTGAAGGTGGGGAGCACGGCCATGTCGTTCATCGCCGCGACGCCGCGGCGGCGGTGGCTGAACAGTAGCGAGAATTTGTCGGTGGACGCGGAGTGCAGCCACGTCAGGCGGCCGTCGCTGCGCAGTCCGGTCTCGTCGAAGTTCACCACCGGCGAGGCGATGAGTTGCGCGGTGACTTGGCTGATGAACTGGT
>JBBSAM010000105.1:0-3636 GCA_038252255.1 Acidimicrobiia bacterium
GCGTATCCCGAGTTGCTCTACGCCGACGCGCAGCTGCTCTTCGTCACGCGCACGAATGGCCAACTCGTGCTGAAGGCGCGCGACGTGGCGGCCCGCACCGTCGACTTCTTCTACAACGCCGCCGGCGTCGCGGCTGACCCGCCGAGCGGCAGCAAGATCTACATTCAGCTCGTGCTGAAGGATTCCGCGGTAGCCCCGTGAAGCCTGACGCACGCAAGGCTGGCGCGGCGCTGGTGCTCGCTCTCGGCAAGCCGACGAGCGGGTATGGCGGCGCGTCGGACGAAGACGATAACGACGACATGGACGACGAGGAAATGGAGGGCGCCGCCCTCGAATCCTCGAGCCGCGCCGTGCTCGACGCCATCGACAGCAAGGATCCGAAGGCACTCGGAACGGCGATGCGCGACCTCGTGCGCGCCTGCAAGGACTGACCAGTGCCCCGCACGCGCACACTCACAGAGATGCAGGCCGAATGCCGCCAGCGCACTGAACAGGAAGGGAGCCAGTTCGTCAGCGATAACGAGCTTGGCCGCTACCTGAACCAGAGTTGCGCGAAACTCTGGGGCAAGCTCGTGCGCGCGCGGGGCGATCAGTATTATAAGACGAGCGTCAACCAGGTCGTCGACAGTGTGAACGCAACCTTCGTTCTGCCGGACGATTTCTTCAAGCTCGTCGGCATCGACGTGGCCATCGACGGGCGCGTACGAACGCTGCACCCGCTCGATTGGTCGCGGCGCGCTGACTACCTATCCTCGCCGGTGCCGTGGACGTACGAAGGCCCGCTTGCGTACGACATCGCGGGGCCGGGGGTGAGTTTTTACCCGACGCCGCAGGCTGCGCGTCTTGTCACACTCTGGTATGTCCCGTGGTCGCCGATACTGGGCGATGACGTGTTCGACGGGATCAACGGCTGGGAGCACTACGCCATCCTCGATACGTGCATCGCGATGCTGAGTAAGGAAGAGAGCGACACGCGTGACCTCCGGCTCGAGCGCGACGACATGGAGGCGCGCATCGACGAGTTGAGCAGTACGCGCGATGACGGCGCGCCCGCGCGGGTCCAGGACCGCTACCGTGGCCGACGAGCGCTGGGGCGCCGCTGATGGGCGCCGCGCCGCGTGGGCTTGGTCGCGTGTTCGACCTGTCCGCCGACCCGTCGGCGATGCGCCGCGATGACTCGCGGGACGCCGCCGTGCGCCAGCTCGACGCGAAGATCGGAGACGGCGCGCAGGCGCGTCGCATCGGCAGCGTGTCAGTGTCGGCGACGGCCGTGGACGTCCCGCACAAGCTCGGCCGGAAGCTCGTCGGCTGGCGCATCGCGGACATCGATACGGTCGGCGTGACGGTGGCGCGCTCGCCCTCGAGCGATGACACCAAGTGGCTCGCGCTGACAGCGTCGGGCCCGGCAATCATCGCCGTGGAGGTGTGGTGATGGCGCTCTCCGACCGCACCATTGATTTTCCCGTCGCGGGTGGCCTGAACGAAGGCGCGGACGAACTGCAGTCACAGTCGCCGCTCCTCGCTGACGCGGCGGACTGTGTCTTCCTCAAGGACGGCCGCGTGCAGCGCCGCGCTGGGACGCTTACCGCGAGTGCGAGTGCGGGCGCGTTTCCGAACGCCGTGTTCGCCCGCAAAGGGCGGGCGTTCACGCATGCAGAAGACGGGTTCACCTCCCGTCCGACTGCGGATGGGTCGATCGGCAAGCCACTAAACGCGACTGCCCCCCGTCCCTGTGACGTGACGACTGACCCACTGGTGCGCTCGAGCGCAGATGCCTTTGACCCCGACGTGGCGACCGTCGGCGGATACCTCTGTGCTGTGTGGGCGAGCCTGCCCACGAACACGTCAATAGCCTATAGCAGTGACAGCATCATTTACGCGCGCATCGTCGACGAAGCCACGGGCGCTGTAGTGCTCGACGTCACGCTCGCCACGGATGCGACAAACCCACGCGTCGTGCAACTGGGTACGCGTTTCCTCGTGACTTTAGTCAGTGCTGGGGCAATGGCGTTTTACACCTGGGACACAGGTACACCAAGCGACGCATGGTCGGTCTTTACCGTCCTGCACAGCGGAGCCGTGAGCGGGTACGACCTGTGCGTGGCGGCCGACCCGGTGTCGACCACGGCTGCTTTCGTAGCGATCTACGACACAACGGGCGTGACCATGAAGCGCATCGACGGCGTGACGCTGGCGATCATTTCGCAGGGGCCGAACGCGCTTACGGACGTAAAGGCGATTGGCGTCTGCCACGTCCCAGGAACCACCCGGGTATGGACGACGACATTCCGCAACGTTGCGTCAAATCAGATTCTACTGGCGTTCTCGAACGCAACGACGCTCGCTACGTTCACGGCGGCCGGCACGCAGGATGCGACGAACTACGCGACCGACATCGGCATCGGCGGCAATATAGCGAATTGGCGCATCGCGGTCGAGCAGAAGAGTCTTGACAACACGTTCAGCAACGATCGCTTGATCGTTGTGTGGTCGTGGGCAGTCTCGCGCGATGACACCGGCGCAGCGTCGGTCTACGCGGTCGGCGGGAGCTACCGTTCGAAGTGCGTCGAGTCGTGCCTTGCGTCGCAAACGGGGTATTTCTCTTCGAGCCTTGCGACGAGTCCGGGATACGAGCTCGTCAGCAAGCCGTTTCTGCTCGCGGCTGACAACTCAGACGGTGTGTGTCCGTTCCTCGTGAAGTGGAGCACGGAGGGCGCATCAACTATCCCGGGGGTGCAAGAGTGGATATCGCTTCAGAGCGCTGGGCTACTCGTTGTGCGAGATGGCATCGGCGCGGCCTCGCGTCACGTTCCCGTGGCGCGTCTCTTCAACGACGGTTGTGCGAGCTTGGGCTACTCGCCGTACCCGCTGGAGCTCGCGAAGAATGGATTTAAGCCGCGTCGGCTGACATCGATGGTTCGCTCGTCGGTGGTGGAAGACCAGCTTCTCACGGCCGCTGAGGTCTACATTCGCGCGCCACTGCTGCGCAACAGCTCCGGCCTTGACCCGGTCGACAATGGGATCGACGTTGCACGCGTCGGCTTCCGATCGGCGTGCCGCCCGCTGCGATGGCTGAACGCGGGGGGCGGGGTGAGCGCGCACGGTGGCTTTCACGCCGTGTGTGACGGCGTCCGCGCAATGGAGAACAGCATCCATTGCGCGCCCGAGCGCCCGCGTCGAGAGCTTGGCGGCGTAGACGGCGGTTGGTTCGCGACCCCGACCAGCACCCACAACATCGTGGCCGGCTGGGTCTTCTACGACGCCGACGGCTTCGAACACCGCTCCGCACTGAGCCCCCCGGCGAGCACTGGCACAAACGCCACTCCGACCGTGGGGCTCACCGTACACGTCTCTCCGCCGCCCCTCACCGGCGCAGGACGGCTGATGCTGCGTCTGTGGGCCACCGGCGACATCGACGCCGGTGCGCCGGCCGACGTGTTCTACCTGTGCTTTGAGGGTGACGCGCTCACGCTTCCGGCGCCGTCTGGCGCCGTCGGCTGGGTCACGGTGTCGCCCAATGTCCCCGACACAAGCAATAGCGAACTGCCCTACACGACCGGTGGTGTACTGCCGTCCGAGGCGCCTCCCGCGCTTCGCGATCTCGCAGCGTGGCAAGATGTGCTAGTCGGCATCGAC
>JBBSAM010000106.1:0-3620 GCA_038252255.1 Acidimicrobiia bacterium
ACCACCTGCTGCGACAGGGCGCCATAGACCCCCACCGCGATCAGTGCAGCGGCCACGAGCAGCACGGTCTCCAGCGTCATCGACCCGCACCCCCCGGCTGGGGGTCGTGCGCCGGACGCCGGTCCAGGTCGTCGCCGAGCCGGTCGTAGCGGGTGCGGTGCGAGGACAGGACGACGCCGGCCACGATCGTGGCGACCATCACCGGGCCCATCGCGATCATCACGATCATGTGCGACTCCATGATCGCCTTCCCCAGCGCCGCCGTGACGTCGCCAGCGGGTGCCCCGCGCCGGGCGGGCCACGGCACGAGCACCGCACCGGCGCCCAGGAGCAGGAAGGTGCCGACCGCGGCCGCGATCGACGATCGGTGCGAGTGGACCATGCTCATCGGCATCAGCGCCGGGTTCATGCCCATGAACATGACCATGTAGACCGCCATTACGGCCATCTCCATGACCATCATCAAGATCACGATCACCCCCATGTAGGCCTGGCCCAGGAGCAACAGCGCCACCCCGACCGCGACGAAGGACACCGCCAGCGCATAGGTGGCCCGCGCCATCGAGTCGACGTAGAACACCAAGGCACCTGCCACCACGGACACGACAGCGCACACCCAGAACCCAACGTCGGTGAGAGCCAGGGTCATCGGATCTCCTTTCGGGCGGAAGCAGATTTCAGTTGGTGGCGACAACGATGACAGAGACGACCAGGTCCTGCGCGACCACGAGCGGGAGCACCACCACCCAGCCGAGCTCGAGGAGCTTGTCGGGACGAAGAGTCGGCACCCGGCGACCAACGAGCACGAGCAGGACGCTCAGGACAAGGGTCTTGACCAACACCCACACCCAGCCAGGGAGCAGCGGGCCGTCGCCCCCACCCAGGAACAGCGGGACCGCAGCCGCCGAACCCGCGACCAGCAGGGCATAGCGGCCCGACAGCACCAGCAGACGGTCCACCCCGGCGAGCTCCGTGAGGATCCCGCCGTTGATGTCGGTGCCGACGCCAGGGTCCATCGGTGGCCGCACCGAGAAACCGAGGACGCCCCAGCAGTACGCCGCGAAGGCCACCGGCGCCCACAGGACGAACCACAACCCGTCCTGGGCGGCGGAGATCTCCGCCAGGTCCAGGCTGCCTGCCGCGATCGCCGGGGCGGTGAGGGCGAACATCAGCGGAAGCTCGTAACCCAGGGCCAGCGCGAGGAACCGGTAGCCGCCCACCAGCCCCGTGACGGAGTTCGCTCCCCACCCGAGGAGCCACATCACGGCCCAGGCCACCACGTCGAGCGCATTGATCCAGACCACCCCCAACGGGTGGTCCACCAGGGCATGGCCGCCCAGAGGCACGAACGCCACGATCAGGACCGCCAACGGGATCACCGCGGAGGAGGCGGACCGCCACAGCAGCCGGTCGGCCGAGACGGTGCGGCGCGGGCGCTGGCGCAACAGCCGTGCCGTCTCACGGAGAGGGATCGTCAGACCCGTGCGGAATGCCCGCCCCCCATCGCGGGCGTCGAGGGCTGCGGATACGCCGGCCACCGACAGCGAGAGGACCGCGAGACCTGCCATCACGGGTACCACGTAGGCCAGGGACAGCGAGTCATCCATTCGCGGCCCCCGAAAGTTCGTGCTGGGCGAGGTCCGGCATCATCGCCGCCAGCCACAGCCTGACCGTTGCGAGCTCGCGGCCACGGACGAGCTCGAGCAGCGCCTGAGTCCCGGACACCACCTGACGCGGGGCCTCCCCGTCGAGCTCGGCCCGTGCCCTGTCGAACAAGTTCATGAGACGGTCGTGGAGCTGCTCGGAACCGCCACTCCTTTCGGTGACCGTGAGTCCGCCCAGCGACCAACGCAGCACTCGCTGGCGACCGACACTTCCGCCGAGCCTGGCTACCTCACTGCTGTCGCCCAGCTCACCGTCGAGGCAGCGGTCACGCAACCTGCGCGTTCGCGCGGACTCGGCTGGGAGACCGGCGAGCGCCAGCACCGAGGCGGCTGCGTCGAGAAGGCGCGCTGCACGTGTGGTCGCATCGTCCTGAGCCGAGCTGGCTCCCGGCCCGGCGGCAAGCTGCTCGATCTCAGCATCAACAACGACGTCGCCGTGCAGCGTGACGCGCAGGACAACACCCGCGGGCCAGTGCGCGAGCACCGGACCCAATGGCAAGTGGAGCTCGTCCATCTCCAGTCCGTCACGATCCTCGGCACCCTCGGCGAGCGGAATCCCGTCCGGCATCATCGCGGAGTGGTCATGCCCGCCACCACCGCCGTGGTCGCCATTCTCCTCGTGGTCGTCATGCTCGCTGTGACCCGCGTGTCCGTCGTGGGCGTCGCTGTCGTAGTCACCGTGGCCGTGCGCCACGTCGTCGGCAGACGGGGGGAAGCCGCGCCGCAGGACGGTCTCGGTGAGATGTTTCGGACCGCTGCGCAGTTGCTCGTGAGCCTCGCTGAGCAGCGCCTCCGCGTCAGTCTCGTCGCGCAGCTGGAACCGCACCCGTGGCTCCGACATCTGGGCCCACACGTGCTCGACCACGGCGGCGAAAGCCTCGTCGGGCTCACCGACCACCGCCAGCACGTCGGCGTCCGCAACGGACTCGGCGATGCACCAGCACATGCGGTGAAGAGCACGCTCGAGGGCCACCCGCTCCCGAAACGCGCCCGGAACCTCAGCGACCAGGACATGAGCACCGGAGCCTGCGGCCCTGGTCAAGAGGTCGATCAGGCCCACCGGAACACCCCCTCGCGGCGCGCCCAGCCCACGGCCAGCAACAGCATCAGCAAGAAGCCGAACATCTCGACCACGGCCCCAGATCCGAGGTGTCCCACGACGACCGCCCAGGGATACATGAACAGCATCTCGACGTCGAAGGCGAGGAACACCACGCTGGCCGTGTACCAGCGGGCGTGGTATCTCGACAGTGCGTGTTCGGTCGGGGGATGTCCCGACAGCCACGGCTCGACGTCCAAGGGACTCACCGACACTGCGGTCCAGCGGGCCAGCAACCGGAGGGCCAGCACTGCGCCGAGCGACGCAACAAGGAAGAGCAACAACGTAGCCACCGGCAACCTCCTTCGCTGGGGACATTGGCTGGGCTCCGGTCAGCGACCTACGCTACATACTCGACACCCATGCCGTCCCGGAAGTGGCCTGTCGTTTCCTCACAAGTCTGGCCGTTCGCCAACTGAAATCGGGAGGTTTGCAGTTCAACTCCCTCCACAGCGCCGGACGCCGGAACGCTCTGTCACCCACCCGTCCGCACCTATACCGCAACGAAGTACCGCAACACCTCCACCGCAATCTGCCATTCAGCCGGGTTATGTGCTGCACTCCCGTGCTCAGCGACCAACATGATTGCACCTGCGTGAAGTTCGGGACGAAGCGCTGGCACGGTTCCAGACGGCATACGGGCAGGACATCACCAGGGATGACGTCTTCTACGTGTACGGGCTGCTGTACTGCCCGGACTACCGGACCAGGTTCGTGTCAGATTTGAAGAAGATGCTGCCGCGAATCCCGTTGGTGGCCAACGCGACTAGGTTCATCCAGGCCCGTCGGGCCCTGTCCGCGCTGCACCTGGGCTACGAGTCCGCGAAGCCCTACCCGCTCGACGGGCTGGACGCCGG
>JBBSAM010000107.1:0-3546 GCA_038252255.1 Acidimicrobiia bacterium
ACTGCCTATTGACTGAACTACCCGAGGTGTCTTAGCAGGTCAGAGACGAATCGCCGTGGGTGAGCCTCCATCGTTTTGGTGGCTGTTGTGGTTACGGTCTGGGCTCATGACAGAGCAAGGCGGGAGCGAGACTCCGCGGGATCTGGGCAGCCTTCTGATCGCGCAGGTGGGTGCTCTGCGGGAGACCGGTGACCGGTGGGAGCCGTGGCGGCTGGTCGACCCGGACGGTGATGCCGTGCAGGGGGTGGCGGCCTTCTTGGCGGATCTGCAGGCGGCCGGACGATCGGAGGCCACCGTTCGTTCGTATGGGATGGACCTTTTGCGTTGGTTCCGGTTTTTGTGGGCGGTCGGGGTGGCGTGGGACCGGGCGACGCGTGTCGAGGCCCGGGATTTCTGTCGTTGGCTGCAGGTGGCCGGTAAGCCGGCCCGGCCGCACTGGCGTCGGCGGGATGAAGGGGACCGTGGGCCGCCTGGCCGTGCCGCGGCCGGTGCGCCGTATTCGGTTGCGGTGGTGGTGCATAGCGAGACGGTGCTGCGTGGCTTTTACGACTTCCACCGTGACGCCGGCACGGGCCCGGTGCTCAATCCGTTCCCGTTGGACCGTTCCCGTCGTGGTGCTCGGGCGCATGCGCATCACAACCCGATGGAGCCGCATCAGAATGTAGGCAGCGGTCTTTACCGGCCGAGGCTGGCGTCACGGGTTCCTCGGGCGGTTCCCGATGAGGAGTTCAATGAGATCTTCGCCGGGCTGCGGTCGCATCGGGACCGGGCGTTGGTGGCGTTCTACGTCTCGACCGGGGCGCGGGCCTCGGAGCTGTTGTCCGCCACGGTGGGTGGCGTTCACCCTGGGCGGCAGTTGGTCTCGGTGGTCCGCAAGGGAAGTCGCCGGATCCAGGAGCTGCCGGCGTCCACGGACGCGTTCGTGTGGCTGCGGCTCTACCAGGTGCAGATGCAGGGGCTGATCCCCCGCGGGGCCCGGCAGCCGCTGTGGTGGACGTTTCGGCCCCCGTTGCGGCCGTTGACCTATCACGGTGTGCACCGCATGTTCGAGCGGGTCAACCAGCGGGCTGGGACCGCGGCGACATTGCATTCGCTGCGCCACACCGCGGCCTACCGGATGGCCGAGGACCCCGGGCTTCCGCTGACCGATGTGCAGTCGGTGTTGGGCCACGCCCAGCTCAGTACGACCCAGATCTACCTGACGCCCCGCAAGGAGGACGTGATCCGGCGATTGCTGGCCCATCACAGCGAGCAGACCCGGCGGGCGGCCGAGCGGGTAACCCCACCGGCTGCGCCCGGTTACCGGCCCGAGTCGCTGGATGTCCTGTTCGGAACGACGCTGTCGTGAGCGTCGCCGTTGTCGAACACGCTGTGGTGTCGACGCCGTCTGCGGCGCGCACCCCGACGGCGGCGCGGTGGGCGCCGCTGGGCGAGTTCCCACCACGTCCCGTGGGGGTGTCGTGGCCGGCGACCGGGCTGGGTCGGGCCGAGGTGCTGGAGTTGCTGGGCGCGGCTCCCTTCGTCGTGGACAACCCGGACGCGCAGCGAAAGCGACTCATCGGGGTGGGGCTGCTGCTGGACTGGCTGGCTGGTTACCCGGGGAAGACCTGGCAGCAGCGGTGGCTGACGGTCGAGTCCGAGGTGGCCGGGCTGGGCTGGCGGCAGGTCCAGGGCCGGTGGAGGACCGAGAAGGGTCACACCTGCAGTTGGCACCAGGACTTCCTGGGCGTGGCGATGCGGATGGTGATCAGCGCCGACCTCCTGCGCCCGTCGATGTCGTGGCTGCTGTCGCGGGCGATGGGCCAGGGTGCGTTGGTCCGCGCGTTCAGCACCTGCCGGGACCCGGAGGGGTTCGCCCGTCTACGCGCGTACGCGATTACGAAACCCGATGTGCCGGAACGGGTTCTGTCACGGGTGCTGCACCGCAGCACGGTGATCATGGCGGCGAAGGGCGGCACCGTCGCCGAGATCACCGCGGGAGACGTGGTCGAGCTGTTCGACGCCGAGTCCGCCGTGCACGGCCGGGTCGGTGACGGGACCACACTGTTCTATCGGACCCTGCACGAGACGGGGATCCTCGGCGCGAAGGCGCCGCCGATGTTGCGGCAGCTACGCACCCCCGGCCAACGCACCCCCGAGCAGATGATCGACCGCTACAACCTGGCCTGCCGCCCATTGCGTGACCTGCTGGTCGACTACCTCAAAGAGCGCCAACCCGCGTTGGACTACAACAGCCTGGAAACGCTGGCCAACCTGCTGGGCAACCGCTTCTGGGCCGACATCGAAAGGCATCATCCAGGCATCAGCAGTCTGCACCTGCCCGCCGACGTCGTCCGCGGGTGGAAGCAGCGCCTGCAGACCACGACCAAGAAGGTGCGGTCCGAGACCGGTGTCAGCACCGAGGTTGTCCTCACGCGGCTGAGCTACCGCGAGTGCCTGTCCCCGGTGCGGGCCTTCTACCTGGACCTGGCCCACTGGGCGGTCGAGGACCCGGGCCGCTGGGCGGCGTGGGTGGCGCCCTGCCCGGTCAGCGCCGAGGAGGGAATCCTGCGGAAGATCACCCGTCAACGCAAGGCCCGCATGGACGCCCGCACCCGTCAGCGGCTACCCGCGCTCCCCGCACTGGTCAACGCCCTCGACCGGCACCGCAAGCACACCAAGGAGCTGCTCGACGCGGCCCGGAACGCGGAGCCGGGACAATCCTTCGTCGGGGAGGGGTCGGTCTTCGTCCGCCGGGCCCGGGTCGACGGGGTCTGGGCCGACGATGCCACCGGCAAACTTCGTAACCTCGGCGTCGAAGAGGAGCATGCCTTCTGGGTCTGGACGATCGTGGAAGTGTTACGGCACACGGGTATTCGCATCGAGGAGCTCCTAGAGCTCAGCCATCACAGCCTGGTGCAGTACCGGCTGCCCACCACCAGCGAACTGATCCCGCTGCTGCAGATCGCGCCGTCCAAGACCGACAAGGAACGGCTCCTAGTCATCAACCCGGAACTGGCAGACGTGCTCGCCCAGGTCGTCACACGGGTCCGTGGCCCCCTCGCTGCGGTCCCGCTGGTCTGCGCCTACGACGAATACGAACGGGTCTGGCTGCCGCCGGCACCGCGACTGTTGCAGCGCCGCATCGACTCGGAGAACCGCGCGTTCGCCCACAGCACCGTCCTGAAGATGCTCAACGCCGCGGTGACCCGGGCCGGCCTCGTCGACCCGGTGGAAGGTCGGCCGCTGCGCTACACACCCCACGACTTCCGAAGAATCTTCATCACCGACGCCATCCTCAACGGACTGCCCCCGCACATCGCCCAGATCATCGCCGGCCACCAGGACATCAACGTCACCCTCGGCTACAAGGCCGTCTACCCCGACGAGGCGATCCAGGCTCACCTCGCATTCCTGGCCCGGCGACGGTCGCTGCGACCCAGCGACGAATACCGGGTTCCCACCGAAGAGGAATGGACCGAATTCCTCGGCCACTTCGAACGAAGGAAGGTGTCCATCGGAACCTGCGCAAGAGCGTTCTCCACCCCCTGCATCCACGAGCACGCC
>JBBSAM010000108.1:0-3431 GCA_038252255.1 Acidimicrobiia bacterium
ACAAGCCACCTGCAACGGACCAGGGCTCGATGCCGGCCATGGATCACGGCCAGATGGAAGGGACGTCCCCGAAGCCCGGGGAAAGCGTGAAGGTCATGCCGGATGCGACGAAAGGGTCGGCGATGGACGTGGACGCCATGAAGAAGTCCATGCAAGGCGGTCCACCGCCTGCCGACGCCCGCGATCCGGACGGCTACGCCGACGGCCTCGAGAACGGTCACATGCCCGGGATGGACATGGCCGACGACGCGACTCACGTCCATGTGCTGCTCGACCGCATCGAGCAGTTCCACAGCAGCGACGGCCACGGCCAGGCCGTCGATGCCCAGGCGTGGGTCGGTGGTGACCTCGACAAGTTGTGGCTCAAGGTCGATGGAGAACGTTCCAATGGCCGCCTGGGCGCCACTCGCACCGAGGCGCTCTGGAACCGCGCGATCGCGACGTACTGGGGACTGCAGGCGGGCGTTCGCCACGACTTCGGCGACGGACCCGGTCGCACCTGGGCATCCTTCGGCTTCCAGGGGTTGTCGCCGTACTGGTTCGACATCCAGGCCACCGGCTACGTCGGGCAGAACGGGCGGACGGCGCTGCGCTTGGAGGGTGAGTACGACCTCCTGATCACGCAGCGGCTCGTCCTCCAGCCCGATGTCAAGGTGAGCCTGTACGGCAAGGACGATCCCGACCGCGAGGTCGGGGCCGGCCTGTCGGACGTCGACGCCGGCCTGCGGCTGCGCTACGAGTTCTCGCGCAAATTCGCGCCCTACGTGGGCGTGGTCTGGAACCGCAAGTTCGCCAACACGGCGCGCTACGCCCGCGACGCCGGCCACCCGGTTCAGGAGACGCGCGTCGTGGCGGGTCTTCGCATCTGGTTCTGAGGATCACACACCATGACACCCACCTTCAAGCACGTATTGACCACTGTCGCTGTGCTGATCCTCGGCGCGGCGGCCGCCTTCGCACTGTTCGTCGGCACAGGCGCCTACAACTTCGCGGCCGACGAGCCGCACACGGCGGCGGTCGGCTCGCTCATCGAGACGATGCGCGAGCGGTCGATCGAAACCCGATCCGCCGGCCTGCAGGTCCCCGACCTTTCCGAGACGACGCGGATCGTCCAGGGGGCGGGCAACTACGACGCGATGTGCGCCGGCTGCCATCTGGCGCCGGGCATGGCCGAAAGCGAGCTCAGCAAGGGCCTGTACCCCACTCCGCCGAACCTGTCGAAGGAAAAGGTCGAGCCTGCACACGCCTTCTGGGTCATCAAGCATGGCATCAAGGCCTCGGGCATGCCGGCCTGGGGCAAGAGCGTGAGCGACGAATACGTGTGGAACATGACAGCGTTCCTTCAGGAGCTGCCGAAGCTCGACGCGGATCAATACAGGGAAATGGTCGCCCACAGCGGTGGGCATCACCACGACCCTGGTGGTGCTCATGACGAGGGCGCCGATCACGACCACGACCATGAACAAGGGAGCGAGGCCGATCACCACGACCACGCCGCGCCCCGCACCAGCACAAGCCCTCAAGGAGCACAGAAATGATGAAGTACTCGAAATTCGGCGTGATGATCGCGACGTCCACCGTCGTGATGTTCGGCCTGATGTACCTGAACACCTATGCACTGGATCACGTCTTCTTCAGCGAGACGCGTGCTTACATGGCCCTGGTGATGGGAGCCACCATGGCGGTCGTCATGCTCGCCTTCATGCTGGCGATGTACCCCGACCGGCAAAAGAACCTCGCAATCCTGATCGGCAGTGCCGCCGTCTTCGCGGTGTCCTTGTGGCTGGTGCGAAGCCAGGCCACAGTGGATGACGTGGCCTATATGCGGGCCATGATTCCGCACCATTCGATCGCCATCCTGACGAGCGAGCGAGCTCACATCAAGGACCCGCGCGTGCGCAAGCTGGCGGACGGAATCATCGAGGCTCAGCGCCGGGAGATCGGCGAGATGAAGGCCTTGATCAGTGACCTCGACAGCAAGTAGATCGCGGCCAGGGCTCGGACGGAGAGAATCGACCCGTTCTTCTAGCGTGCCTGTCGTCGATCACAGACGCGCCGGGCACAAGGGGCTTGTCGATCGACGCGGACGGCCACCGCTTGGACGATCACCGACCGCTCATCGGCGTCCGCTCACGCCTGCGCCGCGGAAGCGGCAATATCATCGACGTCGCCAGCCGGTAACGATCGTAGGTCTCGCCGAGCGCTTCACGCGTGTCGCGTTCTTCCAGAAGGATTCCGAGGAAGACGTAGCCGGTCAAGGCGCCCGCGAAGAGCAGATGGCCGATGGTCATGAAAGGCGTCGCCCAGATGCCGATCAACACCCCGAGCATGATCGGATGACGCACGAAGCGGTACAGCGCCACTTCGACGAATGGCACCGGCTGGTAGGGTCGGCTTCTCAGGCGCAGGTAGACCTGACGCAGGCCGAACAGATCGAAGTGGTTGATCATGAAGGTGGACGCGAAGAGGATCGCCCACCCCAGCCAGAACAAGCCGTTCAGGAGACCTCGGCCGACAGCGTCTTCCACGTTCCAGACCACGGTCGGGATCGGTTGCCACTGCCAGAACAGCAACGCGAGCACCGCGCCCGTCATGAGCACGTAGGTGCTGCGTTCGGCCGACGTCGGCACGACCCGAGTCCAGAGTGCCTTGAACCCCGGACGCGCCATGACGCTGTGCTGCATCGCGAACAGGCCGATGAGGATCAGGTCGACCAGCACCGCCGGCATCAACGCGCCGACCGCGGCGGAATCGATGGTTTTCGGCACCACGATGTTGTCGAGAAAGCAGATCAGGTAGAGCAACGATGCGACGCCGAGCGCATAGCTCACGACGCCGTAGATGAACAGGATGACTTTCACAGATGGCCCAGTCGTATTGAAGCGTTCGGGAGCGGCGGGTCAGAACACCACATTGCCGCAGCTCGAGCCGTTGCACAGGTTCTGGCCCTGATTCAAGCCGCCGAAGACGGCGGCGCCCGAATTGGCCGTCATGTGGTTGCCGATGTAGTTGCCGGACTCCATCTTCAATCCACCGACGTTGTCGCTGATGAAGTTGTAGAGCGCACTCCCGGTCTGCACGAAGATTCCTGTCGATGCGTTGAGGCTCGAAGTGTTGAAGCTGACCACCCCCCGGGTGATGCTGATTCCGGCACCGCCATTGCGAAGCGACATGCTGTGACGCACCGAGCTGGCGCCGCCGCGGCCGGCATCGCCGCTGTCGATGAGAGAGATGCCATTGCCGCCATTGCTGCGCACATCTACGTGCTCGACCAGGCTCGAGTCGCCCGTGAGCTCGATGCCGTGAGAGCCCATGCCCTGGATCGTGCCGTTGCGAACCGTGATGTTGAAGTGGGCGCCTGGCGTCCTCGGGGCTTGCACTCCGACGCCGGTGCCTGTGCCTGAGCTGTTGCATCCCGTGGTGCAGTCCAC
>JBBSAM010000109.1:0-3414 GCA_038252255.1 Acidimicrobiia bacterium
ACCCAGGAGGCCATCGCCCACATCCTCGGCACCCTCGACGACAAGATCGAGCTGAACCGCCGGATGAACGAGACGCTCGAGGCCATGGCGCGGGCGCTCTTCAAATCGTGGTTCGTCGACTTCGACCCCGTCCGCGCGAAGTCCGAGGGCCGTCAGCCGAGCGGGATGGACGCGGAGACGGCGAAGCTGTTCCCGAGCGAGTTCGTGGAGTCGGAGTTGGGGCGGATTCCGAAGGGCTGGCGTGCCGAATCGATCGGAGCGTGCGGAGACATCATCACGGGGAAAACACCGTCCAAGGCAGAGCCGAACCTGTTCGGGATGACTTACCCCTTCATCAAGATCCCCGACATGCGCGGACGGCTCTGGGTTTCCACGGCGCAAGACGGGTTATCCAAAGCTGGCCACGAGGGGCAGCCGGGAAAGCTGGTGCCTCCTCGGAGCATTGCAGTGAGTTGCATTGCCACGGTCGGGCTTGTTGCCCTTGTGCGATACCCAAGCCACACGAACCAGCAGATCAACACGATAGTTCCAAAAGACGCAGCAGCGTGGGCCTGGCTCCTATTCGCGCTCCGCGAACTCTCACCGCAGATTGAAGCTCGATCGCTCGGCGGCTCCGTCACCAAGAACCTCAACAAGGGGCAGTTCGAGTCGGTGCCCCTGTTAATCCCGCCGCGACCTCTCGTCCGCACCTTCGAAGTCGCTGTCGGACCCCTTCTCGAGCTTGCGGCCAGACACGACGATGCCGCGCACGCTCTCGGCACGCTACGCAACCAACTCCTCCCTCGCCTGCTCTCGGGCGAACTTTCCGTCGCACACGCAGAGCGCGAAGCGGAGGCCGTGGCATGAGCACCTCCTCCAAAGGCCCCATCACCCCGAGCGATCTCGTCCTTTACAGGTCGCCCAAGGGCGTCGTGAAGGTCGGGGTGCTCGTGCGCGACGAGACGGTATGGCTGACGCAGCGTGCACTCTCGGAGCTGTTCGCCGTAGGCGTGCCCGCCATCGCCAAGCACCTCAAGAACGTTCTTGATTCGGGCGAGTTGGAGGCGTCTGCAACTGTTTCCAAAATGGAAATGGTTCAACGCGAGGGCGAGCGCGAGGTCACCCGTACGATCGATTTCTACAACCTCGACGCTGTCATCGCCGTCGGTTACCGCGTCAACAGCTACGAGGCGACGCAGTTTCGCATCTGGGCGACGGGCGTGTTGCGTGAGCTGATCACCAAGGGCTTCGTGCTCGACGACGAGCGCCTCAAGCAGGGCACCACGGTCTTTGGCAATGACTACTTCGACGGCCTCATCGAGCGGATCCGCGAGATCCGCGCCAGCGAGCGGCGCTTCTACCAGAAGGTCACCGACATCTACGCGACCTCGGTCGACTACGACGCGAACGCGCCGCTCACCCGTGACTTCTTCGCAGCGGTGCAGAACAAGCTGCACTGGGCGATCACCGGACAGACCGCCGCTGAGCGCATCGCTGAGGCCGCCGACGCTCGCGAGCCGCAGATGGGTCTCACGTCGTGGAAGCAGGCTCCCGAAGGCAAAGTGCTCAGGAGCGACGTTGCGATCGCCAAGAACTACCTGAGCGAAGCAGAGCTGCGCGAGCTCGACGAGATCGTGTCGGCGTATCTCGACCTTGCCGAGAACCGCGCGCGCCGCGGCATCCTCATGAAGATGCCCGACTGGGCGGCCTTCTTGAACCAAGTCCTCGAGCTGCAGGCGTACCCGATCCTCGCGGACAAGGGGCGAGTGTCGGCGCTCGAAGCGAAGCTGAAGGCCGAGTCCGAGTACGAGGTGTTCCGCGTTCGACAGGACCGCGAGTTCGTCTCGGACTTCGATCGCGCCGTCGAGGCAGTCAGGCGCCTCGGTGAGGGACTGAAGCCAGAGAAGGGTACACCTGGCAGGAGAAAGAAGCCGTGACGTCCACGCAACCCACCATCAGCCTCGTGGACCTTCGCGCCCTTAAAGACGTCCGGGACAGTCGATGACCACCCCGTTCACCGAATCCGTCGTCGAAGAGGCCGCGCTCGAATGGTTCGGCGCGCTCGGCTACGCCGTCGTCGCCGGCCCTTCGATCGCTCCAGGCGAACCCGCCGCAGAGCGCACGCGCTATGAGGAGGTGCTACTCGAAGGCCGCCTCCGCGAGGCCCTGCGCCGTCTGAACCCGACCGTCCCGGACGAGGCACTCGACGAGGCGTTCCGCAAGCTCACGCGCATCTCTTCGCCCCAGCTCGTCGATGCGAACCACGAGCTGCACTACTACCTCGTGAACGGCGTGAGCGTGGAGTACCTGCGCACCGACGGGACCATCGGCTACGACCCGGTGCGCGTGCTCGACTTCGACGCGCCCGAACAGAACAACTGGCTCGTCGTCAACCAGTTCACCGTGACCGAGTTCGGGCATACACGCCGACCGGACGTCGTCGTCTTCGTGAACGGCCTCCCGCTCGCTGTGCTTGAGCTGAAGAACGCGGCCTCCGAGAACGCGACCATCTGGAACGCCTTTCAGCAGCTCCAGACCTACAAGGCTGAGCTGCCGGCGCTCTTCGTGTTCAACGAGGTGCTGGTCGTCTCGGACGGGCTCGAGGCCCGCGTCGGTACGCTCTCCTCGAACCGCGAGCGCTTTCTCCCGTGGCGCACGATCGAAGGAGAAGACCTCGCTCCCTCGACCCTCACCCAGCTCGAGGTCCTCATTCGCGGGGTCTTCGACAAGCGGCGCTTCCTCGATCTGATCCGCTATTTCGTCGTCTACGAAAGCGACGGCGACACGGTTATCAAGAAGATGGCGGGCTACCACCAGTTCCACGCGGTGGCGCGCGCCGTCGACGCGACCATCGCGGCTTCGCGTCCCGCCGGGAGCCGTCGCGTTGGCGTCGTCTGGCACACGCAGGGATCGGGTAAGAGCCTCACGATGGCGTTCTACGCCGGACGCGTGGTGCTGCACCCCGACATGCAGAACCCGACGCTGATCGTGATCACAGACCGCAACGATCTCGACGAGCAGCTCTTCGGCACATTTTCTCGCTGCAAGGAACTCTTGCGACAGAGCCCGGAGCAAGCACGGGACCGCGCCCACGTCCGCGAGCTGCTCACGGTGGCCGCCGGCGGCGTGGTGTTCACGACCATCCAGAAGTTCCTGCCGGAAACCCGCGGGGACACATTCCCACTTCTTTCTGCTCGCGAGAACATCGTCGTCATCGCCGACGAGGCACACCGGAGCCAGTACGACTTCATCGACGGCTTCGCCCGCCACATGCGCGACGCGCTGCCGAATGCGTCGTTCATCGGCTTCACCGGAACGCCCATCGAGTCGACGGACAAGAATACGCGCTCGGTCTTCGGCGAGTACATCAGCGTCTACGACATCCAGCGCGCGGTGCAGGACGGCGCGACGGTTCCCATCTACTACGAGAGCCGC
>JBBSAM010000110.1:0-3403 GCA_038252255.1 Acidimicrobiia bacterium
CAGGCACGATGGCACCACGCATCACCGCGACGAAGAAACATGTGGCCCCTGGGAGCGGGACACCCGGTGCCAATATGGCCGGCACAAAATGCGCTCGATCCGTGCCAGAAACTTGGCACCGGAGCACGGCACAGGTGCCAACTTGCTTGGCACGGGACACCGGGTGTCCCGTGCCAGCGAAAATGGGAGCTGTGCCAACTTCTTGGGAGTAGCAGGGGAGCTGTGCCGGCTTCGGGGGAGTACGCGCGCGGTCTGCGCTGGTCAGCGGGCTGGCGCCGAGGCAGCGCGTTCACCCGAGCGACAAAACCCTGTCAAGAACCGTGGCACGCGGCCACCGGAGAGCGTGCCAGAAACGTGACAGTAACGGCGGTCGCACTCCCAAGTTTCCTGGCACGGGACACCGGGTGTCCCGTGTGTCCCGTGACAGGCATGTTGGCGCATTGACAGGGTTGTTGGCCAGTGGCCTGGCCAAGACGAGCGCGATTGGCCAAGAATGGGAACCAGGTGACCGGGTGACCTGCGGGTTTACGGACGGACGGGCGCGCTCCGCGGGGCCCAAGCAGAATCTTCACCCGGAACCTGGCCAACAATTTCGGCAACGGCGCCCCGGCAGAGCCCCCGGAAACATGGCCATCGCGGGCGAAAATGGCCAACTTGGGTGTCACGGGACACCGTGCCAGGGAAAATGGCAGTGCGCCGCGCATCTTGTCAGTGAGCTGGCAGTGCGCCACGCAGCGTGTCAGTAAGTCGGACATCGCACTCGTTGTAGGTGCTCACGGCGTGTCCGCGGTGATTTCACTGCCGACTTCCTTGGCACACATAGCCTCGAATCCGTGCCAGGAATCTGGCAGCTGAGCACGCCTGCACTGTCAACATCGGCGGCACGGGACACCGGGTGTCGGTGCGGCGTGCTGAACTGCGACAACAGCCGATCGGCGGGGGAGGTGCACGGTGCCGGAACCCCTCGAAGGCGTGGCCGCGGATGCCTGTTCCGCCCCGCACCGGCTGGACGAGCTGGTATCCCAGGGTTCACTTGCCGCACCGCAGATGCCGGGGGAGGACCTGTCGAGCGCCCGGCTGCTGCGGCTGGCGGAGCTCACCGCGACCGACCTCGACTCTTCCGCGGTCTCGACTGGTGGAACACCGGTGCTGTCAGAGCAGGCCATGGCCGATGTGCTCGCCGCGGTGGACGCCTCCACGGCATCGAACACGAAGGCGGCGTACCGGTCGGACTGGGCAAGGTTCACCGGATGGGCGGGGGATCGGGGGTTCTGCTTCCTTCCGGCGGATCCGTTGGTGGTCGCGCATTACGTCACCGAGGCTGCCGCGGAGATGACCGGGGTCGGGCGCTGGCGGTACGCCCCGGCCACGTTGACCCGGTGGGTCTCCAGCATCAACCAGTTCCACACCGCCGCCGGCATGGACGCACCCGGCCGCTCCGAGGTCGTCCGGCGGGCGTTGTCCGGGATCCGCCGCATCAGGGCATCGCCTCCGGTGCGGCGGGCACCGCTGCTGCTGGAGGACATCCGCACCCTGATGACCTGCATCGAGAGCTCGGCGGGGGAGTGGCCGGCTGGGGTGGCAGCCAGGCGGGACATGGCGGTGCTGTTGACGGGGTTCGCCGGCGCGAGCCGCCGCAGCGAACTCGTCGCCCTCACGTTGGCCGACGTGACCCTGCACAGAACCGACGGTCTGCACGTCCGGCTCCGGACCTCCAAAACCGACCAAGAAGGGCACGGGCAGGTGAAGGCGCTGCCGTTCGGGCGTGACCCCGCCACGTGCCCGCCGTGCGCGTTCGTGCGGTGGCGGCAGATCCTGCAAGCCTCTGATACCACCGACCCGGCCGGCCGGCGCCGGGCGGTGATGCGGGTGCTCCGCCGGCAAGCCGAAGCCACCGGCCGCACCGGGGGAGAGGACGCCGAGGTCGAGCTGCTGCACGTCTGCCGGAGCACCCGCCTGCCCGAACCGCCGGATCCCGGGCGGGTGCTGTTCCCGTCGGTGCACAAGACCGGCGGGATCGGGGCCGGGGCGATGACCGGGCATGCGGTGAACGAGATGATCAGGCGCCGCGCCGACCAGGCCGGGTTCACCCCCGCCCACACCCAGCTCATGGGGGGACACTCGCTGCGGTCGGGTTTCGTCACCGAGGCCTTCCGGGCCGGCGCGGACGCCCACTCCATCATGCGCCAGACCGGGCACCGCAACCCGGGCATGCTCGAGGTCTACGCCCGCGAACACGCCCCCCTGACCGGTAACGCCGTTACCCGCATCGGCTTGTAGATGACGACGGCAAGCCATACGGCGCGGATGTTGTCGCCCCGAACGACGGCGGCGTACGCGGGGGACTGGGCGCTGTTCACCGACTGGTGCTCCACCACCGGCGAACGGGAACTACCGGCCGACCCGGACACCGTGCTGTCCTTCCTCACCGACTGCCCCGCCGCCGCGGCCACCCAGCGGCGGCGGGTCGCCGCCATCGACCACCGCCACAGCACCGCTGGGTATCCGCGGCCCGGGGAGTCACCGCTCGTGCGGGCTGCTCTCGGTCGTTCCACCGGCGAACCACCGCATCAACCACCGGCCATCGCAGCAGCGGTCGAGACCGCCATGCGGGCCTTGCCCAGTTCGGGGTGGACGCGGGGGATGTTCGGTCGGCGGGACCGGTGCCTGCTCGTGCTGTCCCAGGCGGCGGGGGTGCCGTACCGCCACCTGGCCACCCTCACCGCCGGCGACATCACCATGGCCGACGGCACCGCGCGGGTTGAGAACGCTGCCGGCGGATGGGTGATCGCGCCGGACTCGGACCCGGTGCTGTGCGGGCCGTGCGCGATCACCCGATGGTTGCGGTTGCTGGACCTGGTCGTTACCCACCCCAGCAACCGGGACACCGCCCAAGCCCTGAAGAAGGCGCAGCCGGTGACCAGCGGCTCACCGCACCTGTGCCGGTCCACCCGCGCACTGGACCCCGCGACGTTGGTGGTGCCGTTGCTGCCGCCGATCGACCAATGGGGCTACGTGCCGTTCCCGGTCCGGCGCCTGACGCCGCACTCACTGTCCACCCGGGCCCGGGACCTGCTCGCCGGGGACGTCGGCGCGCACCGTGACCTACCCGTCGACACCGACGACGAACCCGAACAGCAGCCGGCACCGAGCCCGGTGGCGACCCGGGTGGTGTATAGCCGGGATGACGCGCAGCGGGCGTGGGAACGGCGCCGGGCGGACCTGAAAGACATCGCCGGCGTCAGCGACGTCCTGGACGAGGTGGACGCCCGCGCGAAGGAACTACACCAACGAACGGCGGCCATCCTGGCTGCCCAGACCGATCGATGAGAGATTCGCAGCGATCCGCTTCCCCGGTGATCGGTTGCCGCTTGCACCGCGGGCTGCCGAATGGGCGACCGGC
>JBBSAM010000111.1:0-3380 GCA_038252255.1 Acidimicrobiia bacterium
AGACGCGGGAGGCGAGGCGGCCGGCGGTGGCCCACTCCTTCACCGTACCCGGGTCAGCGCCGAGCAGCTCTGAGATCTCCCCGAGGGTCAGCAGGCCCTGGCGCCGCAGGCGGGTGTAGCGGTCGGTGAGGCCGTAGGCGTGGCGCAGGTCCGTGATGATGCAGTGGCTGAACCGATCGGCGACGCCGGGCCGGAGACCGCGCTCGTTGAGGATGGTGGCGATCTGGACCTCGGTATGGTTGTCGAGCAGGCGGTCGATCAGCTCGATCACGGCCGGATCGGTCTTGCGGAGTTCCGCGGCGTCGCGCGGCAGCGGCAGGTGGAGGCTCCTCGTCGCGCCGCCGCGGAACCGCACCTGGACGACGACGTCGTCGCTCCGCAGCAGGGTGACGTCCTCGAGGAGCAGGCGCACCATGCGCTTGCGCTCGCGCTGTGGCGTGGCGGGGTCGGCCCAAAGCCTCGGGAAGTCGATGGCGAGCGCGAGCACCTCGCGCCGGCGCTCCGGATCGAGCAGATGCCCGCTCTCGGGACGCTGGCGCTCGTATTCGTCGCGGGCGGCGTCGAGGGCGCGCAGCTTGTGGTTCCAGTCGGCTTCGAGCGAGTCGGCCACCAGGCGGTTGTCGGGGTCGACGCGCAGGTAGCGGCGCTGGGCCAGCTCGGCCTCGTAGCGCGCCCGTTCGATCTGCCCGCGCCGGAGGCGATCGGCCTCGGTGGCCCGGGCGGTGAGCTCGGCCTCGACGCCCAGGGCGACCTCGAGGGCCAGCGGGCTGACGGTCTCCACGAGCAGCTCGCCGATGGCACGATCGATGTCCCGCCCGACCAACCGGGCGCACAGCGGCTGGGCGTGCTCGATGGCCTGGCGCTGGCAGACGTAGACGGGGACGAGCTCAGCGTGGCTCGCGGCGTAGCGGACGGTCATCCGCTCGCCGCAGCGGCCGCAGAGGACCAAACCCTGAAGCAGCGCGGGGCCCTCCCGCGGCGGGCTCTTGCGCCGCTCGGTGCCGTGGGCCTGGGCGTTCTCGGCGAGCCGGCGCAGGTTGGCCTCGTATTCCTCCCAGCCGATGTACCCGGCATGGGCGCCCAGGAGCAGGGTGTGCCACTGTTCGCGCGGCAGCGGGACGCGGGTCTCGCCGCCGGCCGTCCGGCGGACTCTCGTGCGGCCATACACGAACGCACCCGTGTAGCGCGGGTTCTTGAGCGTCCGCAGCGCTCGACTGTGCAACAGCGATCCCCAGGCGAGTTCGCCCGTGTGCGGTCCGCTCGCGAGGCGGCGTGGGAAGAGGAGGCCCTGCTCACGGAAGTGACGGACCGTTGCGGTCGCCGAGCCGGTCCGCCGGAACGTCGCGAAGAACGTCCGTACCGCGGCCTGGACACCCGCGTCGGGGTCGAGCACGACCCGTCCGGCGGGATCGGTCACGAGCCCTGTCGGCAGGCGCATCTCGAGCTCGCCCCGGCTGGCCTTGGCCCGCTGGCCGCCGAGCAGGCGAGCCCGCAGGACGTGCAGCTCGGCCTCGCTCATCGTGCCCTTCAGGCCGAGCAGCAGGCGATCGTTGAAGTGCCCGGGGTCATACAGGCCGTCCTCGTCACAGATGAGCGTATCGGTGAGGGCGCAGATCTCGAGCAGCCGGTGCCAGTCGGTCGAGCTGCGGGCGAGGCGGCTGACTTCGAGGCCGAGCACCACTCCGACCTCGCCCAAGCCGACCGCGGCGACGAGGCGTGCGAAGCCCTCGCGGTCGCTGTCGGCGCCCGAGCGCCCGAGATCGCTGTCGATGACGACGATCCGGTCGGGTGGCCAGCCGAACGCGACTGCCCGCTCGCGCAGCGCGTACTGGCGCTTGGTGCTCTCGGTGTTCTCGAGGACCTGGCGCAGTGTGCTCTGGCGGACATACACGTACGCCAGCCGCGCCAGGTGCCCTGCCGTGATCTTTCCGTGCTGCTCGCTGTTCACGTGTGCCATCTCCTTCCGCTCCCCAGCGCCATCTCGGTCAGGACCCGCACCAACTCGGAGCCGACGTCGGCAAACGTCGTCAGCGGCGCATCGCCGGCGGGCCGGCTGGGTCGCGCCACCGGGCCTGCCGGCGGGCACGCGATCATCCACGCGACGACGCCCGCGCGGCGCAGCAGGCCAAGGCCGCGCGGGGTGACGGCGGGAATCGCCCCGACGGCCTGGGCACGCAGCGCCTCATACGTGCGCTCCAACTCCGCGGGCGCTGCGGTGACGCTCACGGCGGCAGACGCCGCCCCCTTTTTCGCCGTCCCAGGGCCCGCTCGACGCTGCGCCGATGGACGCTGATCCCGAACCGCTCCGACGCGATCCGGGCGAGGTCCGCCGAGCTCAGGGAGGGGTCGCCGGCGAGACTGGCCTCGAGCGCCTCGACGATCGGCACGGAGAGCTTGTGAGCCCGCCGCGGTCCCGGCCGCTGGGGCACGAGACCCGGCAGGCCACCATCCTCGAACAGCGCCGCTGCCGCATAGAACCCCTGCCGCGAGAAGCCGAAGGCGGTCGCCGCGCTCGTCACCGGCTGGCCCTCCTGATGCGCCCGGCGCAGCATCTCGTACTTGACCTGGACCAGATCGCGGCGATCGAAGAAGGGATTGGCCCCTCCGAAGGCCGGGTCGGTCACCGCCTCCGGCCGCGAGTTCAACGCGTGGTGGCGACGGAGCGTGGCGGTCTTGTCGTCTGCGGCATCCACCCGGGACCTCCTGACTGTGTGTGATGTACATTATGCCGCGCCAGCCAGTCGTGTCAACCGGGTTGTCGAGTCCGTTGCGCTCTAACACGCACGAACAACGTACAGCCTTCGATCGAGCAGCCGGGTTAACCAGTCGAACTTCGGCGTAATGAGCATGACGACACCGGCATAATCTCATTGACGCCTCCGATCGAGCTCTGCGAGCAGGGTGGCCAGGGCGAGGAGGTCCGCAACGCGGAAGCACGTCCGTCCGGCGGCGAGCACGAGGAACGGATCCGGCCCCTCCACGTCGGTCCAGCCCGCCGGGAGCGAGCGCACCCGATCGTGGCCGGGCTCGCGGAAGAAGACCCGGTGCTCGCCCCAGGTGTGGGCGTATCCGACGAGGTCGAACGCCTGGCCGTTCAGGGGATGGAAGGGGTGGTTGACGACGAATCGCCCCTCACCGCCGGCACCGCGGGCAGTCGAAGGCTCACGCCAATGCCTTCGCGGAGCGGTTCGTCCGGACTGTGCGCCGGGAGTGCCTCGACTGGTCACTGATCCACCTCGGTCGCTGGCATCTCGACCGGATGCTTCGGACGTATGTCGGGCACGACAACCGCGGCCGGCCCCATCGCACTCTCGGTCTCGCGCCACCGCAGGCCGAGGCTTCGGACCCGGCACCCGTCAGCCCGAGGGACGTCCGCCGGC
>JBBSAM010000112.1:0-3329 GCA_038252255.1 Acidimicrobiia bacterium
AGCTACTTCGACCTGAAAAGTTAGGCGTGTTGATCCGTGTCGGGTGGTTTTGCGCGCGTTGGCCGCCGCGGCGCATCACCCCACCCGCCGCGTGATCGTGTTGGCACCGACGGGGTAGGCCGTCGATGTCGCGGTCTGGGATGGTTGTGTCAAGGTAAATCGGCCCCACTGTGACGGAGTAAATTGGCCCCACCTCATCGTGACGGGCCGCCAACGTTGTTCGCCTGGGCGGTGCGGTTGAGGGTGGTGAAGCCCAGGGCGTCGATGAACCAGCCGAGACCGCCCTGGTGACCGTGCTCGGTGAGGAACTGGTCAAGCTCGGTGTGCACCACGGGGCTGGCGTCGCGGAAGAACTGCTCGCAGAGTTCGAGGAGCTCGGTGGTGATCTGTTCGGGCGGGATGCTGAACGCGATGTCGGGATCGGCGGGATCGGGTGCGTCGGCGGGCTGGAATTCGTAGTGCATACGGATCTCCTTCGACGAAGGGTGGGGATCAGGTGGTGGCCCGGGTTGTGCGGGCGTGGGCGAGGCGGTAGGACTCGGTGCCGGTCTCAATGATGTTGCCCGCGAACGTCAAACGATCCACTATGGCCGCACAGAGCCGCGGGTCGGTGAACGTCTTCGTCCAGCCGGAGAAGGACTCGTTGCTGGCGATCGCGACGCTGGCGGTTTCCTCCCGTTCGGTGAGGACCTGGAAGAGCATCTCGGCGCCGCGACGGTCGAGTTGCATGTAGCCCAGCTCGTCGATGCAGAGCAGATCTACACGGCCGTAGCGGGCGATGGTCTTGGCGAGTTGGCGCTCATCGGCGGCTTCGACGAGTTCGTTGACCAGTTTGGTGGCCAGGGTGTAGCGGACCCGGAAGCCGTCTTGGGCTGCAGCAGTTCCCAACCCGATGAGCAGATGGGTCTTGCCGGTGCCGGAGTCACCGATCAAACACAACGGCTGGCCCTTCTTGATCCACTCGCAGCGCGCCAGGGTGTGGATGGTCGCCGCGTTGATGGCCGGGTTCGCGTCGTAATCGAAGTCAGCGAGGCACTTCTCGCGGGGAAACCCCGCCGCATGCACCCGGCGCACCGTGCGGCGGCGGTCCCGGTCATCGCACTCGGCGAGCAGCAGCTCGGCGAGGAACCCGCGGTAGGTCAGCTGCTCGCGTTCAGCGGCGTCGGCGATCTCGGTGAAGCGGGACCGGATGGTGGGCAGCCGCAGTGAGCGACACGCTTGATCGACCGCGGTGTCGGCGGCCTGCTCGGTCATCGCCCGACGGCGGCGGGTGGGCTGGCTACTCATGACACCTCCGACCCTTCAGCCGAAGTTGTCTGCTGCGCGGTGCGCCGGGTCAACAACTCGTCGTAGGCGGCCACCGTGGGCAGTGGCCGGGTGTCGGCGGGAAGCCCGGCGATCACCGCGGCGGGATCCCCCAAGCGTCGCTCGGTCAGGCTGATCACCCGCTCGGTGGGTACCCGCACCGCTTCGTCGACATCGGCTGGGGCAGAACGGGTATCGGCGATCCGGCGGGCCTCGACAGCCACCACGTCGGCGCGAGCCGAGCCCACCGCGGTCGCTGCCGCCAGCCCGTCCACCACATCGGCGTGGGCCAGGTGGCGGTGCAACAGCAGCACCTCGACCAGCTCACGGGTGCCGTGCGCGTCGCCGTGAGCGCGCCGGGCCGCCGCCCAGAACGCCTCGTGGGCGGCGGTGAACACCCCGGACTTACGGGCCTGGACCAGCGCGGTGGCCCCGGCCAGTGCGCCGGGCTTGCGCGCCAGGATCTCCAGGTAGTGATCCAGCACCACCGTGGTCGAGCCCTTCACCGTGGACCGTTCGTGGCGGGCCACCTCGACGCGGCGGTCGAACGCGATCACCTCATCGGCGCTGAGCAGCACCCGGATCCGGCGGCCGATGAACCGGGCCGGCACCGAATAGGTCGACTGGCGCACCGTGATCCGGGCGTAGCGATCCACCAACGGCTCCAAGCTCAACCCGGTCTGGAACTCCTCGCTGGGCAGCGGCCGCAGCAGCGGTGCCTCCAGGGCGAAGTCCTGGCCGACGGTGCGGACCCGGTTGGTGATCCGGCGGTGATCATCAGCACGGTCGGCCTCCAGCAGTCGGGCGTTCAGTTCGGCCAAGCTGTCGACTTTCGGGACGGGCACGAGGTGGGTGCGCCGGAACCGGCCGCCTTCTCCTTCCACCCCACCCTTCTCGTGGGCCCCGCCGACTCCGGGTTGGCAGTAGAACGCATCAAAGCCCATGTGGGACCGGAACTGCACCCACCGATCCGACTCAGTTCGGTTGCGGCCGAACAGGACCCGTGACACCGCTGATTTGAGGTTGTCGTAGCGAATCTTGTCGAACGGTACCCCGCCCAGCTCGGAGAACGCATGCTGATGGCCGTCGAGGAACGCCTCCTGGCCCTGGGTGCCGAACGCCTTGTGCACCGCCCGCCCGCTGCAGGACAGCCGCAGCGTGAACAGGAACACCTTCGTGCGCACCCCCCGCAGATCGATCCACAGATCAGCGAAGTCGACCTCCGCTTCGGCTCCGGGTAGATGCGTCTGCGGGACGTACCCGCACTCCACGGCCCGACCGGCCTCCGCGGCGATCTCGGGCCGCCGCTTGGCGACGTAGTCGCGCACCGAGGAATAGGACACCTCGAGCTGATGCTCGTCGACCAGCCGGGCCAGCACCCGCCGCGCGGTGTGACGCTGCTTGCGAGGCGCATCCAGATCCTCGCGCAACATCGCATCGACCAACGGTTTGGCTCCGTCCAACCGCGGCGCCGGGAAACTCCGCGGTTTCCGCGGCGGTGGCGTCGGCGAGGCCAACGCCTGACGGACCGTACGCCGGTGCACCCCGTGACGGGTCGCCAACTCCCGGATCCCCAGATCCTCCCGGCGGGCATCACGGCGGATCGCCTCATACAGTTCCACCCTCGACCCCAAACCGGCCCCCAACATCCGTGGTTGCTAACAGCATCACGCCGGAGCGACCGGGAAGGGGCCAACACGCCCTGTCACACCACCCCGGGCGTGTCGCAGATGGGGCCAAATACCTCCGTCACTTCAATCGTCGAAGCGACCAAGGTGGGGCCAAATAACTCCGTCACAGTGGGGCCCAATAACGCTGACATAGCCACCTTGCGTCGTCTGCTCGGAATCCGATCCGAGCAGGCACTTGAGCTGTTCCACCAGACCGTTTCGATGAAGTCGGTCGGCAATCTCAACGACTTTCAGACGCCGGCCTGGCACCAGTCGGTTCCGGAGAGGCCTTCGCTGCGCTGTCCGCTATGTCCGCTGCCGAACGCCCGCGGCTCGTCACCGAGAACCGAGCCC
>JBBSAM010000113.1:0-3321 GCA_038252255.1 Acidimicrobiia bacterium
AGTGCCGCATTCCGCGGCGCCCGCGGCGTAAATCGCCCCGTCCAGGCGCCGGTGGGACGCTGCCTTCAGTGGCAGATGACCCTCCAAAGCGCCGGCAGGGCTCCCTGATGCCCCGCGACCGCGACGACCGCCAGACCTCGGCGCCGCTGCCCGGGTCCGAGCTCGCGCTCCTAGGGCAAGAGGTGGCGTCCAGGCGCCAGTTCGCCCGGCCTGGCACGCCCGTGCAAGGCGTCGATGTCCGCTCGGTGACCGAGAAAATCGCCGAGCGCTCCAAGCGTGCCGCGGACCACAGCGAGGCGGCGGTCAGCGGCATCACTGAGATCCGTAACGAGTTCGGCGATCGGATCGGCGCGCTCGAGGTCGTCACGGCCAACATGGACGGCAAGCTCGACGTGTTGCTGACGACGCTGCCCGCAGCGCTGCAGACACACACGATGACCGTCACCACCAAGCTTGAGCTCGACAAGGCCGAGGGCATGACGAAGCTCGAGGTGGCCAAGGCCGATGCCCTCGAGGCCGTCAAGGCCAAGGAGAGCAAACGCGAGATCGCCAAAGCGTGGTGGGTCGCCGGCGCGACGCTGCTCGTCGCTGCGGGCGGGTTCGTCGCGACCTTGGTGCAGAAGTGCTGACAGGAGAGTCATGACAGACGTATCGATCCCCATCGACCTCATGCAGCGATTCTACGGATTGCTGATCGACCTCAAGCGCGAGTCTGTGATGACGCGCGAGGTGCTCGCGAATATCAGCAAGGGCCTCCGCGATCTCAACGGCGAGCTTGAGAATATCCGCACGTTCTCGCGCCGGATGTACCGGATTGAGGAGAGCCTCGGCTCGTCGGTCGAGGAGAACAGGAAGACTATCGCCGAGCTCGAGAAGACCATCGCCGACCTGCATCACCACACCGGCGCGCATCCGCTCGTCGACGACCCAACCACGAAGGATCCCGAATCATGAAGCGCATCGTCCTCTGCCTCTCTCTGCTCTGCCTCACCTCTCCCGTATGGGCAGACACCGCTGTGATCGCGCCGATGATCGATGCTGGAGTCAGCGACGGATCCGGATCAGGCGTGACCACCACGACCACCGTTACCGTCGAGACCAAGCCGAGCGATTCCGTGGTCGATCCGATCGAGCACCCGGCAACCGCGATCGACCAGGCCAAGATCGCCAAAAAGAGCGGCTGGGCGATGCTCGTGTTCTTCGTCCTCGTCGCGCTGACCAAGGGCCTCGCCTACGGTCGCGACAAGTTCGCCGGGCTGCCCGGTATCGGCTGGATCGCGCGCCGGCTCTCCGTCGGCAAGACCGCGATGATCGTGGCCGGCATCGGCGCAGTGGGCGCTGCCGGATACGATGTGCTCGTCGGCGGCGGATCGGTGACCGCTGCGCTGTTCGCGGCCGGTGCCGCCATCGCTGGCGTGCTGCACTCGACCACGAAGGGCGCGGCTGGCGAGCAGGCCGCATCGACGTGATTCACCTGATCCTGTTCAACCTCGGCGCGCCCGCTGACCTCGCGGGCGGTGAGTATTGCGTCGTCGCGGACCAGGGCGTGCCGCAGCAACCGGAGACAGTCACGTTGAGCTGCCCAATCTGCTCGACGCGCCACGTGATCAGCGAGACGCACACGATCGCAGACAGCGGCAAGGTCAGCCCGGCATTCAAGTGCCCGAGCTGCCCGATGCTCGAGTGGCTGCGGCTCTGCGATTGGGACGTGACGCGATGAGCTGGTGGCGCTACGTCGGAGAGGCCGCGCTGCTCGTCGCAGTCGGGATCGTGTTCTCGGCGTTCCTCTGCTGGATCCTGGGGGTGTTGTGATGGTCGAGGTGATCGCTCTCGCTGCGGTCTGCCTCGCCGTGATTGGATTCGCGATCTGGACGACCACGAAGATCCTCGCCGCTAGTCGCGGAGAGTTCGCCGCGCTCGCTGCGGCCAACGTCGCTGCGGTCCGCGCGGAGCGGGCAGAGTACGAACGGGACGCCGCAACCAAGGCACTCGCCGCCGAGCACGAACGCTCGAAGGCACTGGAGGCATACGTCAATGAGATCGCCGCGAACCCGAATGCTGACCTGGCCGCTGATGATGTCGCTGGCCGCCTGCGTCGCCTGCTCGCATCCCAAGCCGCCGCTCCCACCGGAGATCCGCTACCTTCCGTCTCCGACGGAGCCGTGCTTGCGGACCCTGCCTCCTCTGAGCTGCACGACACCGGGCCTGATGGTCTGCTCCGACCCGAGTGATATGACACCAGGCAGCTGCACCAGGCTCAACGTCGCGCGCGTGATGGACGCCTACGCGATGTGCGGCGTCTGGATACGGATGGCCGTCGCAGTGTGCAAGGTGCCGGAGCGGGTCCAGTGAGCTGGGCTGCTCGGCGTCGCGCTGACGCGGAGAGCTTCAAGACGATCATTCCAGCCAGCTCGAGCTGGGAGGTCGACGATCGCGGACACGTGAGGCGGGCGGGCACGAAGCCGGGCCGGAGCGGGTATTGCTGCTCGGCCTACCGCGAGCAGGGCCACACCGCGAGGACGTGCGGGCGAGAGCCGGTGCGCAGGTGACCGACGCGCTCGAGATCGCAGGCCAGCGCGCAGCCAACGAGGCGCTCCGCCTGTGGGCGCTGGACATCGTCGACTTTCCGATCACGTCGTCGAATCCACGCACGGCGGAATGTCTCGCGACGATCAGCGACATCATCCGATTCTGCGGGTGGCTGCCGGCCGGCGGGTACCTCGGCGGGCGATCCGCGCCGCAGTGGTGTGGCATCACTGCCGGATGGTGCTGGGCGCACGCTGGCCTTGATCCTCGATGGCTGCAGGTCTGGTTTGCCTCGACGATGCGGCTCGTCGCGTGGGCCTGTTATCAGAGCTGGAATGAGCACAAAAACCCACGACCGCCAGTCGCCGCAGACCGCCGACTGTATCAGGGACTCCATCCCGGCGCCGGGCTGTCATTCACTCCACGTGCTGGAGACGTCGTGATCGTCGGAGATGGTCGCGACCGCTACGGCCAGCACGTGACGGTGTGCATCACGTACGACGACACGAGGCGCACGATCTCGACGATCTCTGGTAACGGCGGCGGGTACGGTCCGCACGGCGGTCCAGCGCGCGAGGGCATCTCGCAGCGGGACTACACGATCGACGCTCCACACGGCTACCGCGCGATGCATGTGATCCGCCCGGCGTTCGGTGACCTGCTTTGCGAGCGGCCTTGATCCGGGACAGTGTCCTCGCCGGATGCTGGATCCACGCGCTGCGGTTGCTCGACGGATCCGCGCCGGTGATGTGGTTGGATCTCTGGTGGCCGATGTCGTTTCGGTCGCGCTGGAAG
>JBBSAM010000114.1:0-3320 GCA_038252255.1 Acidimicrobiia bacterium
CATGAAAAAGCCCCGCCGGTGGATTCCGGCGGGGCTTTCATCGGTGCGGTGACGTGGCGGTCGTCAGTGGTGACGCGAGCTCATTCGCTGTTCTCGGTGATCGCCGACTGCGCGGCGGCCAGGTCGACGATGGCTTTGTCGGCGGCATAGGTCGCAATCAAAGCGGCAACCGCAAGGTTGTTCACCGCCCGCGGATAGCCCCGCGAAGCGAGGTGGATGGCATGGATCGCATCGTCGGAGAAGAGCGGGTCGGACCGGCCCGCGAACTTCAAATGCTGCCGGACGTAGTCGGTGGTGTCGACTGCGTTCATCCCGGTGATTGTGTAACGCGTGGAGATGCGTTGATCCAGCGCTGAGAGCACCGCGAGCTTGAGGCGGCGCCGCAGGGTCGGCTGCCCGATGAGCAGCATCGCGAAGTGCGACCCCGTGTCCATATCGCTGTTCGTCAGCATGCGGAGCGCTTCCAAATCGGTGTTGGTGAGCAGGTGTGCTTCATCGATCACGACCACGGGCAGGCGGGCGCGTTCGTCGAGTTCCCCGGCGAGCAGCGCTGCGGTTTGCGAGGCGAGCACTCCGGAGAAGAACGCCGGGGTTCCGCCGAGCGCGGTGACGATGCGGGTGTGGATGCCACGCGTCGTGATCGTCGGGTCGGGGATGTAGATGACCTGGTGCCGGGAGGGTTCCAACTGGGCGAGAGCAGCCCGGACGGCGACGGTTTTCCCGGCGCCGACTTCCCCGCTGATCACGCCGAGCTGGCGTTGGCTGACGCACCAATCGATGCGGGCGATCGCTTCCCGATGCGAGGGGTGCGGGTGCAGCGCTTGCGGCGGAATGTCGCGGGCGAAAGGCATGCGGGTGAAGCCGTAATGGGACTGCAGGGTGTCGATACTCATCGGGTCGTCTCCTGGACGCTCGGCACGAAGACGACCGCGGGCCGCTTCGAGGTGGACGCTTTGACGAAGCTGATTGGCTCGCCAGCCATGGTGCCCTTGTGCCGGGTCTCGACCAGGCGCAGGTAGTCAATGCCGGAGGCGGCGTTCTTCGCGCCGGTCTCGATGCTGTCGGCCGCGGCGGACGCGGCCTTCTTGTGGACGTGGCGGCGAATTTCGCTGAGCACGGCGATGCCGGCCGGGACGCCGTTACCGGCCGAGACGGTGATCAGTCCCGCAAGGTCGAAGGGGTCATAGACCAGCTCCACCCGCTTGCCGACGAGGAGCTGATCAACCTGGTAGGTGTTGGACTGCAGGGAGACCGTCGCAGACTTCGTCACCGTGCGAATCGTCGACCACCGGAACGCTTCCGCGATCTCGTCCCGCGACTTCCGCACCGGCTTGCGGCCGGCCCAGCTGGCATCCCAGCGTTGCAACGGTGTTTGCCCCGTCGTGGAGTGCACGGCCTGGTGGTAAACCATCTCCACCCACGAACTGAACAACGCATTCAACTCATCCAGCGACGTCACCATGCTGCCCACCCCAGCATCGACCTCGCCGGTCGCAGCGTCGACGGTGGTGATTTCGGTCAGGAATTGCGAGTTGACGGTATTGAAGAACCGCTCGATCTTCCCGCGGCCCTGCGGACGATACGGCTTCGAATGCGTCAAGCGAATTCCGAGGCGCGCGCAGGTCCGAGCAAGGGACTCATCAACAAAAGCGCTCCCGTTATCGACATATATCGTGCCCGGAATGCCGCGGGATTCCAACGCCGGTCGGAGGGCCGCAGTCAACCGGACGGAGTCTTCGGCGTAGGCCCACCGGGCCGCCGTGACGAGGCGGGTATGGTCGTCGAGGAACGCGAACAGATACGTTTTCCGCCCGTTGATCCGGGGGCCGTGGAGGCCGTCACCGACCCATATTTCGTTGGGGTAGTCCGCCTCGAACCGGCCGAACACCTCGCGGACTCCGGTCGGGAGTTCCAGCGTGCGAAAGTGCCGCAGCAACGTCGACTCGCTCGGGGCGTCGCCGAGGGTGTCGATCATGATGCGCCGCACCTGCGCTGAGGTGCGGGCGGGCCGTTCGCGTTTCAGCGTCGCGGCCAAGGACAGGATCTGCGCCGGGGTGACGGCGCCCTGGGCGCGGCCACGGGGTTTCAACGCGTCGAACCCGCCGGCCCGCCAGGCCCGAATCCACCGGTCGATGGTGTCTTTGGAAACCGTCACCGTGCCGCCGAACGGACCCGGATGCACCAGCGCCGCGAGGTCCCTGACCATCGGACCGCGCTGCCGCGTCGTGACGCTGGCATCGGCGGCAGCGCGGATGAGCTGATACCGGAACAGGGCGATCTTCTCCATCCGGTCGCGGCGCACTGCCGTTTCCGACGTTGATCCGACCGGCACGAGCAAGGACACGGCGGGACTCACCGGGCAATCACGGGGCACCACCGGTGTCAGCGTCGGCGGCAGGGTCGGCAGGGTCGGCGGTGTTGCGGGCATGAAAGGTCCTCTCAAACAGGGAAGACGCCCACCACAGGGATGTGGCAGGCGCTCCTGCCACCCTTCCCGCCGACCACGCCCGGGCGTAAGGGCCGGTTGGTGTTGGGACCCGCAGCCCACCAGCTCGAGCAAAAAAGCCGCCCATTCGTGGCGGCGATGCCCGCCTGGATCCACGTCACCGTGACGGTCGCGGCAAACCGGCGCCCCAGTCCCTCGGCGTACGCCATTAACACCGACAACGCCTCACCCCGGACGGTGCCAGCAGGTTTGGGCCAAAGCACCACAGGATCGGGGGCATCCCGCACCAACAACCCCATGAACCGCTCGCCGATCGCACCGGCCGAGACGGTGAATGCGCGCAACCAGCCACGGACCGTCGAGGCCGGTCTTCCGCAGCCCGCGGCGATTTTCCGGTGGCCCCAGCCCAGCACGGTCTTCGCCTCGATCGCCGCCGCGATCACCTCGGCCGCATCGGCTCGCCGCCCGGCCAGCCGCACCTCGAGGAGCACATGCGTGCCGCGGCAGGCCGCGCACCTCGACCTGCGCGGGCGAAGGCGACGACAAGCCCAATCCGTGCCGAGGCCATCGCGGATCACACGCGCCCGGGCCCACCCCCACGGGCGTAATCGGCCACCACAATCCGGGCAGACCACGCGCCCGACCATGAGGTCCAACTCGACAACAACAGAATCATGACTTACCGTGAGCATCAGCGCGCCTTTACGCGTCAGAATGGCCCGGCGTGATCCGCAAAGATCGCACGCCGGGCCATTCGTCTATCCGGACATCGTCAGCCTGACGCCGCCGACGGCCGGACACCAAATCCGGTCGCGCTAAAACCCATCGTCACCGAGGAAGACGCCTACATCGTCACCCCGCGAGACGTACAACA
>JBBSAM010000115.1:0-3279 GCA_038252255.1 Acidimicrobiia bacterium
CGCGTGGGCGATGTTGCACCGGCTGCGTTCGGTGCTGATCCGGCCCGGTCGAGAACTGCTGTCCGGGCAGGTGGAGGTCGACGAGACCTATATCGGCGGTGAGGAGGCCGGGCTGGCCGGCGGTCGGGCCAAGGGCAAGAAGGCGCTGGTCGCCGTTGCTGTGGAAGTCAAGCCGCCCAAGGGTTTCGGACGGTGCCGGATGCGCGTCATCCCGGATGGCTCCGCCAGCACGCTGCACACGTTCATCACCGACAACGTCGTCCCGGGGTCCACGGTGATCACCGACGGATGGTCCGGTTACCTGGGCATCGACAAGGTCGGCTACACGCATGATCGGCGCAGCCAGCGCGCCGCCAAGGCGCTGGGCGAGGACATCGGCAAGCTGCTGCCCGGCGTGCACCGCGTAGCGTCGCTGGCCAAACGATGGCTGCTTTCCACCCACCAAGGCGCGGTGGGCATCGAGCACCTACCCGGCTACCTGGACGAGTTCTGCTTCCGGTTCAACCGTCGCCGTTCACGCAGCCGCGGCCTGGTCTTCCTGCGAGTACTCCAACTCGCCGTCGGTCACGACCCGGTCCGCTACCAGCAGTTGATCAAACGACACCAGTCCCGCACAGCGCCGCCACGGCCGCCCGGAGCGACCGGGCACCCGCCCAGCATCGACCGCCCCCGCGCTACCCGCCCCTGGCGACGCCATGACCAGCACAACTCCGGTTAAGTGGAGAGCCCTAAGGTGGCAATAGGCCGGTGGGCGCCGGCTGTCGGCCCGTGAGGACCATCCGCCGGGAAAGTCCCGTTTAGTACAGGGAGGACCCAGTCCTCCGGCCCGTCCCGCGCATGACCGCCGTCACGGGGCCGTCGTCGCGGGCGTCCCTTGCCACCGGCCGGGCTCCTCGTGATCAAGCGTCGATCCGGGGTAGCCGTGAGTGCAGTCCGGCCCGCGCGGTCGGTATTGGCCACGCTCGCCGCGCACTGTGGTGTCTGAAGTCGGCTTCTTACCGAAGTAGTTGTCGTACTCCCTCTGGGCTATCTGGACATTTCCGGCGGATGGTCCTCAGTGGAGTTTCGCACTTTTGAGTTCGTGACTGCTGCCGGTTGACCGTCCTGCGGTCCTCGTCCTCGGCCGGCTCCTGGCCGTGGTGTCTCTTCGCGGCGACAACGCACCGGACACGCCGGTCCCGTTCCCTTGATACGGCACGCGCATCGCCCATTCTGTTTGTGAGCACACAAACAGAGCAGGAGTGCAATGATGACACCGATGAGCTCGAGGAAGACCCGGGTGCCGCGGATGCTGCGTGGCTCGCTGGTCACGCTGCGTCGCCGCTGCGGTAAGCCCGGCTGCCACTGCGCCCAAGGCGAACAGCGTCACGAGGCGCCGGCGCTCAGCTACTCCGAACACGGCCGGACCCGGGTGGTGATGCTCGCCGAGTCCGACGTGGACGCGGTCACCGCGGCGTTGCAGCGCTACCGCCTGGCCAGAGCCGAACTGGAGGAACTGGCCAACACCGGCCTGACCGCGTTGACCGAACAGGTCGCCGCCGACCGCGCCGCCCGGCGCCGGTCCCGGTGACCGGCTTCGCGGCGCTGCTCGGCCTGACCCGCGCGGGGTTCACCGCGCCGAGCTTCGCGATCTTCACCGACCTGCTCACCGGCTGGGTCTGCGCGCCGGGACGGCGCACCATCACCGCCATGATCGCGGTGGCCGACCCCGCCGGTCGGCGCGCCCATGACGCCTACCACCGGTTCGTGCGATGGCGCCTGGTCGATGGACCGGCTGTGGCAGGTGCTGGCCACTCACCTGATCGAGCGCTTCGCCCCCACCGACGTGCTCGAACTGGCCTGTGACGACACGTTGTTCCACCACGCCGGACCCAAGATCGAAGGCGCGGGGGTCTTCCGCGACGCGGTACGTTCCACCATCGGCAAAGTGGTCTACGCCCGCGGCCTGAACCTGGTCGTGATCACCCTGACGATCCACCCACCGTGGGGCGGGACCCCGGTCGCGGTCCCGATCAACGTGCGGATCCACCGCAAACACGACCCGATCACCACCGTGGCCCACGCCACCGCGATGCTCACCCAGATCGCCGGCTGGCTACCCGAACGCTACCTGCACCTGGTCGCCGACGGCGCCTACGCCACCCTGGCCGGGGCCAGCCTGCCCCGCACCCAGATCACCTCCCGGATGCGCCGCGACGCCGCCCTATACCAGCCGGCGCCAGCCCACACCGGAACACGTGGACGCCCCCGCACCAAGGGCGAACGCCTGCCCACCCCCACACAACTGTCCGAGACCCTGCCCGACCGGTCCTGGGCGGCCGTGCGGGTCGATGTCCGCGGCACCACCATGACTGCCCTGGTCCACGTCCGCGACGTCCTCTGGTACCGAGTCAACAAGCACCACCTGGTCCGGCTGGTCATCGTCCGCGACCCCGAGGGACGGCAGCCCGATGACTACTTCTTCACCACCGACCTGAACGCCACCGGTGGCCAGGTCGTCGCCCGCTACGCCACCCGCTGGGCCATCGAGGTCTGCTTCCGCGACGTCAAGCAAAACCTCGGCGGCCACCAACCCCAGTCCTGGAAACGCCGCGGCCCCGAACGCGCCGCCGCCCTGTCCCTGTGGCTGCACGCCACCACCTGGTGCTGGTACCTGAGCACCCACCCCAGCGGAGCCACCTGGACACCACGGCCCTGGTACCCCACCAAGGCCACCCCCAGCTTCCTCGACGCCCTCGCCGCCCTGCGCAAAGCGCTCTGGTCCCAACGAATTACCACCATGTCACGCTCACCAGCCGAAGAAGCGAAAATCACCGAGACGATCCTCGACACGCTCGCCTACGCCGCATAACACCAGCAAGGACTGCGAAACTCCACCCTCACGGGCCGTCGCCAGTCACCGCTTCCCCACGTGGATCCTCCTCTGGACTGAGACCTGCCGGAGTACTTAGACTGACTTAGACAAATCCGTGAATCTAAGTGACTCTAAGGAACCTCATGGCGCTGGATAGTCCGTACAAGCCAGGCTTCGGTGCGCGTCCTGCCGTGCTGGTCGGGCGTGAGTCACAGCTGGCGCGGGCCGGCGCAGTCTTGACGCGCGTGGCGAACTCCGGTGAGGCGACTGCTGGCAGTGTGGTCTTCACGGGTGCTCGCGGACTGGGAAAGACGGTGATGTTGGGCGTCATTGGTGACCTGGCCAAGGATCGGCGATTCCTGGTCGCCCAGGTCTCGATGGATCGGGTCTCAGACAACGTGCAGGTCCTGGCCAGTGCGGTCGGC
>JBBSAM010000116.1:0-3093 GCA_038252255.1 Acidimicrobiia bacterium
ATGCCGACGGCGCCCGTGCGCGACGCGGTGAGCAGCACGCCCCACGCGAACAGCAGCACGAGCGGTGCGACGACGACGCGCGGCAAGACCCGTCGCTCGCCCAGCCACACCGCGCCGACGATCGACCAGAGCAGCAGGCTGCTCAGGTGGTTCGGCTGGCGCAGGTTGCCGGTCGCCCGGCCCGGAATGCTCGATGGCGCGATCCAGGTGCCGTCGGGCACGCTGGGCAGGAACACCTGGATCAGGCCGATCGCGCTGCAGGCGACGCCGGCGACGACGAGGGCGATGCAGACCGCCGTGAACGCCTTCTCGCCGAAGCCGGCGCGCATCGCCGCCGCGCCCATGGCGATTGCGAGGATTGCGCTCAGGATCGTGCCGGCGGTCGACAGGGAGAGCGACCAGGGGACCGATCGCCATGCCGAGGCGACGAGCGCCAGCACGAAGAGCAGTGACATTGCCGCGATCAGCGCAATCGCGCCGGGCGAACGCGGCCAGGGGCGGCTCGGCATCGATGCGCCAAGCACGAGGAGAAAGGCGCCCCAGCCGACGTACGCGGCGGCCTGGTTCAGGAACGTCGCCGATGGGGGGACGTTGAAGGCGATCAGCGTGGGGAAGGCGATCGCCAGCGAGGCCATCACCGCCCATGTCACCGGTCGGTCGATCGCTGTTTCGGTCCGGGTCGAAGTAGGGGAACGGGCGATGTCAGAAGAAGCCATCGACCGGAAGATACCCGAGGACCCGGCCGTCCCTGTCGATGACGGCCGACCAGTCGCCGCGAGCGATCGTCGGTAGGAAGCGATCCGTGGCGGCATCAGCGTCGATGTCCTCCAGGCTCCGCCGCAACTCGTCGGCACGCTGGGGGTATTGCTCCAGCAGGAGCGCCAGCGGCCGGGAGCGCTCGAGCGCGGCGGGCACGGACTTTTCGTAGGGCTGCCAGAAAAGCGGCCGATAGCCGACGTCCAGCCCGGCAAGGCCGGCGAACAGGGCATCGTTGTGCTCGTTGCCGCTCCGGGGCCGGCGTGTTCCGAGCAGCCAGGGACCGGTGGAAGGAAGCTTCCGGTATTCGAGTGGGCCCTTGATCGATTCCTCGGTGCTCACGTCGCTGGCGGTCACGAGGCGAAAGCGGTCGACCTCGAAAACCATCGCGACGGGCCGCACGATGTAGACGGTGCGCAGCCCGTAGACCAGGGCGGCGGCTTGGATCAGCCCGATGATCGCGAGGTCGCGCCGCAGATGCCGGATGCCCTTGGCGACGTTGAATACCGCGAACGTGAGGCAAGGGCCCAGGACCACGTCCACCGATGTCACTAGAAGGAAGAGATCGCGTCCGCCGGCGAGGCGGCGAAACGGGCCCGGGAACCAGAGCCAGAAGACCAGGATCGCTGCCAGTCCGGCGAGTGCGGCCGACACCAGCAGGTGAATGCCGGCAGCCGCGAACCTGCGGCGCCAATCTAGTCGCGCCAGCATCTGACCCCGCTGTGCTGGGGCCACAACAGGAAAAGGCGCCGAAGCGCCCTTTCTGTTGAGGACGAGCTGCTAGAGCTCAGCGGCATTCGGCCGGCGCATACTTCGCGGGCAACGTGCCTAGCGGGTGGCTGGCCAGACCCTTGTTGGTGGCGGTCGTGGCGCTCGTGCTTGAGCACGCCCAGTCAATCGCGCCGGTCGCGCCCGCGACCAAAGCAACGTTGTTCACGTTCGGCGACAGATTCAGCGTCTTAGCTTGCGCAACCGTCGGCAGGCCCGAAGCTGCGCCGGCAGTCGTCAGCGTGATGATTCCCGTGGCAGCGGTAGTGATGTCAGCGACGTACTTCGACGACTTCTGAGCGGCCGGGATGGCAGCGTAGGTAGCCGCGGCAGCCACGACGCCAGGCAGTCCGTCCGTCTGGAACGCTTCGCTGATCAGCGTCTTCGGCGACGTCATGGCAATCACGCCTTCCGTGACCTTCGCGCGGACCGTGTAGTCCTGGTAAGCCGGCAGCGCAACCGCAGCCAAAATGCCGATGATCGCAACGACGATCATCAACTCGATGAGGGTGAAACCCTTTTGAATGGAACGCTTCATGGATGACTCCGAATTGAAGTAGAGGGATAAAGACCCTCAGTTCATTGCAGGGCCCATGCCACGCCCATCGGGCCAAGAATTCGTGAACTGCACCTCCTGACGTGACACAAACGGTCACGTGGGGCCGCTAGGGGGTTCGGATCGGGTCGTCCCCGACGCAATCCGTCACGAGCACGCTCCCGGCGTCGCTCTCAGCCGTAAGCCCGCTTCTGCTCGTCCGCCAACTTCATCACGTCGCCGATCTCGAGCGCCCGGATCCGATGCGGCGAGCCGAGCTTGGCGATCTCGGCCATCACCGCCTCGCGCTCGCCCGGCTTGATGTGGGTGATGTGCACCTCGACGCTGCCCGCGAGATGCTGCAGTTCGTGGCCGAGCGCGGCCGGGCACAGGTGTCGGCTGATGCGGGCGAGCTGGCGCTCCTCGTCGCTGAACGCGGTCTCGATGACGAGGTGGGCGACTCGCATCTGCGCGAGCCGCTCCCAGAGCGCGGGGTTCGGGCCGGTGTCACCGGTGAAGACCCACCAGCCGGTGGCGCCGCCGTCGACCGCGTAGCCCACCGCGGGGACGGTGTGCGAGGCCGACAGCACCTCGATCCGCTTGCCGTTCAGCTCGAGGACGTCGCCTACGGCAATCGGCACGAGCGCGAGCATCGGCTGCTCGGCGCTCGGCAGCCGGGTGAAGTCGGGCCAGATGACGCCGTTGAAGATGTGCGTGCGCAGCGCCGCCAGCGTCTCGGGCAGCGCGTGCACCTGAATCGGCGCGCGGGGTGCCTCCTTGCGCTCGCGCATCACGCTGTCGGCCAGGAGGCCGATCGACAGGATGTGGTCGAGGTGCGAATGGGTGACCAGGATGTGCTGGATGCGGCCGAGCGCATCGAGCGGCATGTCGCCCACGCCCGTGCCGGCGTCGATCAGGATGTCGTCGTCGACGAGGAACGAGGTGGTTCTGCAGCCGGCCGCGATGGAGCCGGAGCAACCGAGGACCTGAACGATCATGAGCCGCCGAAGGTGAGGACGCCGTTGCGATTCCGG
>JBBSAM010000117.1:0-3069 GCA_038252255.1 Acidimicrobiia bacterium
CCGCCCATCGTGCTCCAGGAGGGTCTTCGACCCGGTGACGGTGCCGGTCGCGCCGAGGAAGGTCAGCCGCATGTCGCGCCTGATCGAGGTGCCGTGTCGGCGCGATCAGCCGTCGATCGGCACGCCGCCCCCGTAGCGGCAGGCCCACTGATCCCATAGATCCTTCTGGAAAGCGATCATCGAGTTCTGCCACTCCAGGAGCGTTTGCCACTGCATCCGCTGCACATCGGTCCACGGGCCGAGCCAGGTCGACGACGGCGAGGGGATGGAAGCTGCGTTCGCAGCGGCTCGAAGGTTCATGTCTGCCATGGCGGGCTCCAGTGAGCGTAGCCAATCTAGCAAGTATCGGCGTCGCCGACTTGATTCAGCGCAAGCGTTCGGCCGCCTCAGGCTCTCTGCCCTTGCGTCATCGCAACCGCGCCGATGACGGCCGAAATCGACAGCGCGACGCAGGCCGAAGGCGTCGGTGCGGCCGGCCGCTGGGTCGCGGTCAAGGGGACGCCGGAAGCCGTTCTGGCGAAAGCGATCGACCCAACCGCGCTTCGTTGGCGCGTGCAGCGTGCTGGCGCTCGTCGTCGTCACCGACGACGGTGACGAACCCATGGAAGTCGATCAAGGTTGACGTCGATCAAGGTGCGCATTGGATGCGCTTCCTACATTGAGCGCATCGCTCCTGCATCCGCACTGCGGGCCACAGTGGATGATTTCCGTTCGATTCTCGTCCACCTGGACTCGTCATCCGCTGCCGCGGATCGACTGCTCCTTGCCAGCTTGCTTGCACAAAGGCACGAGGCGGAGCTGACCGGGTTGTACGCGGTGTCGTCCGTCGGCGACGAGTTCGTCTTCACCGTGGCAGGAGACACCGCCTCGCTCGTGCGCCTTCGCAAGAGCGAGGAAGACAAGTGCGCCAGCGCTCGAGCGCAGTTCAATGGCGTCACGGCCGGCCTGCAACCCCGGCCGTCCTGGGCCGAGCTTGCCTTGCAACACGACCAAGAGCTGGCACGACGAATTCGGTTTGCCGACCTGCTGGTTCTGGGTCAGTTCGAGCCCGGAAGCGAGACCAGGGATGGTCTGACCGCGTCGTTCGTGCCGTCCGCGATCATGGACAGCGGCCGACCCGCACTCATCGTGCCGTTCAAGGGCGCTCCGGTTGCCTATCCCCGCGTCGCAGCCGTGGCATGGAAGAACACCCGTGAGTCGGCCCATGCGGTGCGCGCGGCGCTTCCGATGCTCTTGCGCTGCGAGGTTGTCCATGTGGCGCAGTGGGAGGAAGCTGGAGACGATGTGCCGGAGGACTCGTTCGGCATCGATCATTTCTTCGAGCTGCATGGCGTGCACCGCATCGTGCATCGCAAGGCCGCCACTCGCGATCCGGGCGAGGCCTTGCTCTCGTTCGTTGCCGAAGTCTCGGCCGATCTTCTGGTCATGGGATGTTTCGGCCACTGGCGTGCGCGCGAGTGGGCGTTCGGTGGCGTCACCCGTTCGATCCTTCGTTCCATGACGATACCGGTCCTGATGGCCCATTGACGCGTCGCCGTGGCTTCTCGCCCCCGCTCGCCGCCGAGGGTCGCCCCGTGTTTCGGTGGGTCGAAAACCCGCAGTCGGGGAGCGAGCGGATCGGCTGTGCCAGCGCCGCTTGTCGAAGCCGGCGATCCTAGTCGGGGCCACCGCCGCCGAGCCGGCGCCTCGCTGCCGTCCACGTTTCGCGAACGCCCTGAAGTGCGCGCTCCACAGGCATGGCGACCTTTCCCTTCCAGTGTTCCTGCGGCCTTGCGCGAAAGACCGTCGATCGCCTTACGCCGTCCCAGCCCGGTGGCGGCTCGGCCGAGTAGTAGTAGGCCGCGAACGAGCGCCGCATGCGATCGGGCGGACAGGTCACGGCAGTGACGCCGTGCCAGCTGGTCGCACTGGTCGCGAAGCCCGCGGCCCGGTTGAACAGGGGCGCGATCCCCGCGACGCAGCGTCGCACATCGGCATCCCAGAGATCAAGGACGCCGCCGTAGGCGTCGGGCCACTCTTCGTTGAAGTAGACCAGGATGTTGAGGCGACGGAAGAGCCCCGTGTCGTCATGGACGTTGAAGTCGACATGGACGTCGAGATGGCCGCCATGATTCGTCTCGTGGATGCCCCCGCCGACCAGGCGTGGATCGGCCAGCAGATTCGGGATGCCGGAGATATAGGACATCCGCTCCACGAACGCGTCCGAGGCGAGCAGGTCGTGCAGCGCTCCGATCGGCTCGGGGAACACCGCGCGGTCGGTGATCTGGGTCTTGCGCTTTTCATTGACGCCGGCAAAGGAGACGCCCAGTCGCTGTGCGTCGGCATACGACGGGAATGCCTTGCTCACCGATGCGGCAAGACTGGGGACGAGAAAATTGTCGATGCAGAAGTGCGGAAAGCCCGGGGCGGTCAGCATCTGACCGCGCACCTCGTCGAAATCGATGGGGCCCAGGCCCGCAGGCGACGTCGTGTCCATGGGCGCATTTCATCCAGGAACGTCGGTGGGCGCCTTGACCGATATCAAGCAGCCGACGGTCGGCAAGCGCCGTTCCGCGTCCGACGACGAGTCCGTGGCGGGTCCTGGGTCGTGCACTGATCGCGCGAAGGGGCGCGCATGGGCGCCATCTCCCGTTGATTCAGCGCAAAGCGGATCGCCTCACGACCGCGGAGACTGTGCTCTTCCCATTCTCAGGAGACCGGCATGTACCAGCGGATTCTCGTCCCCGTCGACGGCAGCGCCACGTCCATGCTCGGGCTCGACGAGGCCGTCAAGCTGGCCAAGCTCACCGGCGGCCGAGTGCGTCTGATTCACGTGGTCAACGAGATGCCCTTCGTCTTCGAGGCTGAAGGCTATTCAGACATGTCGGCCGACCTCCGCAGGATACTGAAAGCGGATGGCCAGAGGATTCTTGACGAAGCGCGAAAGCGTGTCGAAGCGAACGGCCTGCCGGTGGACGAGGAGCTCGTCGAGGGGCTGGAATCCCGCATCGGCGAGTGTGTGAGCGAGCAGATCAAGGCCTGGCACGCCGACGTGGTCGTCCTCGGGACGCACGGCCGACGCGGCGCACG
>JBBSAM010000118.1:0-3064 GCA_038252255.1 Acidimicrobiia bacterium
CCGGCCCCCCCCCGCCCTCGGCCGTTGTGGCCGACGGCGGCCCCCCTGGCGGCCACCCCCCCCCCCCAAAAACGGGGGTGTGGGTCAGTGGAGGAGGGCGCCGCCGTCTACGACGAGCGTGGTGCCGGTGATCCACGAGGCGGCGTCCGAGCACAGGAACGCCGCGGCCCGGGCGATGTCGACGGGCTCGCCGAGGCGCTTCAGCGGCAAGGCGCGGGCCATGGCCTCTCCGTGCTCCTCCCAGAGCGCGCGTGCCATGTCCGTCTTCACCAGGCCGGGGGCGATCGCGTTGACCCGTACTCCGGGTCCGAGCTCCGCCGCGAGCGTCCGGGTGAGGTGGAGCAACGCCGCCTTGGTCGCGTTGTACGCGCCGATCGTGGGCTCGACCGAGAGGCCGCCGATCGATGCCACGTTGAGGATCGCGCCACCGTGCTCCTGCATCGCGGCGCGCCACGCCAGCTGCGACCAGTAGAGCGGGGCGCGCCAGTTGACGGCGATCGTCTTGTCGAGCCGGGCCAGGTCGATGTCGATCGTCGGGCCCATGTACGGGTTCGTCGCCGCGTTGTTCACGAGCAGGTCGAGCGCACCGAAGCGTTCGAGCGTCGCCGCTACGCACGCCTCCGCCTGATCCGGCTCACCCGCGTTGGCCGCGAACCACGCGACGTCGCCGTCGATCCCGGCTGCCGCGGCTTCGAGAGCATCCGGCTTGCGCGACGACAGCATCACGCTCGCTCCCCCGGCCGCGAGCTCGGTGGCGATCGCCAACCCGATGCCGCGCGACGAGCCCGTGATGAGCGCGACCTTGCCGTCGAAGCGGATCTCCATCAGCAGTGACTCACGTGTTCGTCGGCAGTTCGTCGGGTCAGAGGTAGAGGCCGGTCTGGCCCGTCGCCCGCTCCGAAGCGGTCGCGTGCACATCGCGCTCCCGGAGGATCAGGTACTCCTCGGCGCGGATCTCCACCTCGAAGCCGGCATCGGGCGCGAACAGGACGTGGTCACCGGCTTCGACGTTGCGGACCGTCGGGCCCACCTGGATGACCTCGGCCCAGACCAGGCGACGATCGACGTTGGCAGTGGCCGGGATGAGGATGCCGGCGCGCGACTTCCGCTCCCCGAGCTCTCCCGACGGCTGCACGAGGAGCCGGTCCGCGGCCATCCGGATCGACTGTTTCGTGTCGTCGCCGCGCCCGGTGTCCCGGGATGCGGCACGGAGCGGTGCCGGGTCGGCCATGGGCGCAGGATACCGGTCGTCCGGGTCGCTCCGGGCTCCGCACTTCGCAACGGCGCCACCCTGCGTTCCTGAGCGGGGTGGGCCGGGGGGTGCTTCGTTGAGCGCGCGACCGCCCTGCTACCGTCGCTCCGTGGCCGCGCTCCCGGACGATCTGGCGCCGACAGCGGAGCCAGCGCCGACGGCGGACTCGGCGCCGGCCTCGGCTGAAGCCGCCGCCGCCTCCCCGTCGAGCACCCGATCCCGCTCGAGGCTCCGGGCGTACTTCCTGCTCACGAAGCCGCGGGTCATCGAGCTGCTCCTCGTCACGACCGTCCCGGCCATGGTGCTCGCGGACAAGGGCCTTCCCGCGTTGTGGCTCGTCGGGATCGTGCTGCTCGGGGGGTCCATGGCCGCCGGTGGCGCCAACACGATCAACTGCTGGATCGAGCGTGACCGCGACAGCATGATGCGGCGCACGCACGGACGCCCGCTGCCCGCCGGGGACATCAACCCGACCGGCGCGTTGGTGTTCGGGCTCGTGCTCGAAGCCGGCGCGTTCGCGCTCCTCTGGTCCACGGTGAACCTGCTCTCCGCGTCGCTGGCCGTGAGCGCGACGTTGTTCTACGTGTTCGTGTACACGTTGTGGCTGAAGCCGCGCAGCACCCAGAACATCGTCATCGGCGGCGCCGCCGGGGCGGTGCCCGTGCTGGTCGGTTGGGCGGCGGTGACCGGGTCGCTGGCAGTGCCCGCGTGGCTCATGTTCGCCATCATCTTCTTCTGGACGCCGCCGCACTTCTGGGCGCTGTCGATCCGGTACCGCGACGACTACCGCGCCGCGGGGATCCCGATGCTGCCGGTCGTAGCGGGCATCCCGGCTGCCGCACGCCAGATCGTCGTGTACTCCTTCGTGGTGACCGGCGTTTCGCTCGCGCTCGTGCCCGTGTCGACGCTCAGCTGGGGCTACGCCTCGGCGGCGACGGTGCTCGGACTCATGTTCATCGTCCAGGCGATCCGGCTCCACGGCGACCCGACGCCGCAGCGCGCGATCAAGCTCTTCACCTTCTCGAACCTCTATCTCGCACTGCTCTTCGCGGCCATTGCCGTCGACACCCTCGTCCGCACCGTCTGAGCCGGGCCGCCGCCGGCGTCCCGGCATCGGCACCCTTGCCCTCGTCGCGGTGGTCGTGCTCGCTGCGGTCGCGGTGATCGCGGTGATCCGGGCCGACGACGGCAAGGCGCCGAAGTCCGAGTCCGCGCCGGTGAGGACCTCCGTCGCGGGAGTCGCACCCCGGGGTTCGCCGGCCCCGGACTTCGACCTTGCCCGGTTACGCGGCGCCGGGCGCGTCCGGCTCGCGGACCTGCGGGGGAAGCCGGTGATCGTCAACTTCTGGGCCTCGTGGTGCATCCCGTGCCGCAAGGAGTTCCCGACCTTCCGCGCCGCGCAGGCGAAGTACCGGGCGCAGGGACTCGAGATCGTCGGGATCACCTACAAGGACCTGACCGACGACGCGCGCCGCTTCGCGAAGCAGCAGCACGCGAACTGGACCCTCGCCCAGGGCGGTGACGGTGATCCCGTCGGCCGCGCCTACGGCGTGCGCGCGCTCCCCCAGACGTTCTTCATCAACCGCCGGGGAACGATCGTCGCCCGCTACTTCGGGGCGCCGTCCGGGGACCGCTTTGACGCCGAGGTCGCCAAGATCACGGCGTAGCCGAAGATCTCCGGAGGGCGATTGCTCGACCGCGGCTGGGTCGGTGCCCTCCGGCGGTCCTAGCCGTAGATCTCCGGAGGGCGATTGCTCGACCGCGGCTGGGTCGGTGCCCTCCGGCGGTCCTAGCCGTAGATCTCCGGAGGGC
>JBBSAM010000119.1:0-3055 GCA_038252255.1 Acidimicrobiia bacterium
CCGACCGGTGCGACGGGTGCCACGGGTGCTGACGGCACCAACGGCACGAACGGTGTCGACGGTGCTACGGGCGCTACTGGTGCCACGGGCGCCGACGGTGCCAACGGCACGAATGGCAGCGACGGTGCGACGGGCGCTACGGGTGCTGACGGAACCAACGGAACGAACGGTGATGTCGGTGCCACGGGATCTACTGGTGCCACGGGTGCCGACGGTGCGGTAGGCGCGACCGGTCCGGTCGGTCCGACTGGTCCGCAGGGCCCGACCGGTGCGACGGGTGCCACGGGTGCTGACGGCACCAACGGCACCAACGGCACGAACGGCACGAACGGTGTCGACGGTGCCACCGGCGCGACGGGTGCTGACGGCACGAACGGTGTCGACGGTGCCACTGGCGCTACGGGTGCTGACGGGACCAACGGAACCAACGGGGCGACGGGCGCCGCCGGTGCTGACGGTGCCGCGGGTCCGACCGGTCCGCAGGGTCCGGAAGGCCCGACCGGTCCCACCGGTCCGGCCGGCACCAACGGCACGGACGGTGCGACGGGTGCGACCGGTGCCGATGGCGCGGCGACCAACACCGGTGCGACGGGTGCGACGGGTGCGACCGGTTCCACGGGCTCGGCCGGCGACACCGGTCCGGCTGGTCCGACCGGTCCGCAAGGTCCGGAGGGTCCGGCTGGCCCGACGGGTGCGACCGGTGCTGCCGGTACGAACGGCACGGACGGTGCCGTCGGCGCAGCCGGCCCGACGGGTGCCGATGGTCCCACCGGTCCCACCGGGCCCGAGGGAGTCGGCGGCGCGACGGGTGCAACCGGTTCGACGGGTCAGGCGATCTTCGGTGGCGGCTCCGGGACGGGGTCACTGAGCACGACAGCTTCGAACTTCGTGCCGGCCGGTTCCTTCGCGGTGCAGACCAGCAGCGCCACGGTCGCGGTGCCGATCCCGTTCGGCGGCGTCGTCAACAACCTGCAGGTCCGTCTCTCCGGCAACCCCGGAAGTGGCAAGACCTACACGTTCACGGTCCTGCGGAACGGCAGCTCCACGCCCTTGGCCTGCGCGGTCTCGGGGAACGCCACGACGACGTGCTCGGACACGGACACCACGGTGTGGAACGCGGGCGACACGATCTCGCTGCAGTCCACCCCGTCGTCCAACCCGACCGCCCGCACCGTCACCTGGTCGGTCAGCGTCGGGTAGTCAGAAGAAGCGGAACGCGTCAGCAGAGGCGGCGGACCTTCGGGCCCGCCGCTTCCGCGTGATGGTCGCCGGACCGCCGGCAGGCCTGCGCGAAACTCACTCGTCATGCGCCGCGGTGGGTGGACCGAGCCCCTGGCGCGCGGGATCGATCTCGGATCCGAGGAAGCCGGTGAGGTCCAGCGGGAGATCCTGCGCACGAAGCCGTCGCTGCGGCGGGTCTACGAGCAGGTCTACGCCAAGATGCTCGATGCCGCGGCCGAGTACGTGCCGGATGCACGCGTCCGGATCGAGCTGGGCTCCGGCGGCGGCTTTCTCCCCGAGCTCGATCCCACGATCGTCGCGTCCGACATCCGGTATCTCACCGGACTCGACCTCGTCTTCGACGCGCAGGACGCGCCCTTCCGGGACGACAGCGTGGACGTGGTCTTCGGCATGCACGTCATCCACCACATCCCGCGCATCCGCCGCTTCTTCTCCGAGCTCGAGCGCGTGCTCACGCCCGGCGGCGCGCTCGTCGTCGTCGAGCCGTACTGGAGTCCCGTCGCCAAGATCATGTACAAGCGGTTCCATCCCGAGCCGTTCGACGAGCAGACCGCGACCTGGGAGTTCGAGAGCACCGATCCGATGTCGTCGAACCAGGCGATGAGCTACCTGCTGCTCGAACGCGACCGCACGACGTTCGAGCGCGAGTTCCCCGGGCTCGAGGTGTTCGAGCTGGGCGCATTCGGCGGGCCGAGCTACGTGCTCACCGGCGGCATCTGGAAGCAGAGCCTCCTACCGGACTCCGTGCTCGCACGGCTCTGGGACTACGAGGACGACCACCGGTTCTGGCGCAACGCGGCGGCCTTGCACCATCTGTTCGTCATGCGTCGCAAGGCCGCGTGACGCCTAGTGCTCGACCTTGCTCTGGACCTCGTGCTCGAGGTGGCTGACGCGTTCTTCCAAGAGCGCGTTGGCTTCGCTCAGCTGGCGGATCGCGTCCTGCTGGCCTGAGAGCGAGATGGACAGCTGCAGCGTGATGAGCAGCACGAACGCGAGACCGACCGCGGCGAGGAGCCCCGTCGGGGTGAACGGCAGCGAGTCGGACAGCCCGCCGACGAGGACGAGCAGCGCGCCGGCTGCGACCAGCAGGACCGAGACACCCATCCAGCCGAGCGCGTACCGCAGCGAGAGCAAGCCGCGGCGCGACAGCTCGAACACCACGAGGAACATCCCGACGCCGCCGAGCGCGACGAGCGCCGCCTGGACTCCGAGGTTCGTCACCACGCCGAGGTTCGTCATCACTCCTGCTCCTGGTCCTGCGGACCGGGCCGCTCGGGCCACGCTCCGCTGGAGTTGCGGCTCGAACCCGCCACCAGGCCCGCTCCACTCAAGGACCCGGTCCCGGCCGCGAGCCCGGCCTGCTCGAGCGCGTCCCGGTGCGCGACCCGTAGACCGGGCGTACCCGGCCAGTGCACCACGAGGCGGCTCCCGTTCCCGGCCCAACGCGCCGGCTCGTCCCAGGCCAGCTCGAGGAGCTCGCGCGGGAGCACACCGGTCTTCACGACCAGCTCGGTGCCCGCATCGAGACTGTCGCGCAGGGTGTCGAGCCGCCCCTCGGGAGTGCCGAGCGCGACAACGAGGTCGAGTCGCGACGCAACGGCGGCGACGTGGGGTACCAGCCGCTCCGTGGCGTTGACCTCGATGCCGATGCGGGCCTGCGGGCAGTAGGCGCGCAGGTCGTCGAGCGCGGATCCAACCGCGGCGATGTTGCCGGTCGCGGTGGCCAGGTCCACGAGGTACGCGTCGACCACGAGCGCGCCGCGGTAGTCGCGCGGCAGTCGGCGCAGCTCGGCGCGCAGCAACACGAGCAGCG
>JBBSAM010000120.1:0-3050 GCA_038252255.1 Acidimicrobiia bacterium
ACGCCTGCTTATCCGAACTGATCTTGGCGCAGGTCGACGCTTGGTTCGATCGTCGCTGTAACCCTGGGTTACGAGGAAAAAAATCCTGGTGGAGTGCGGCATTCGGGCGTGTCGTGGCACTTCATGTTTGGGCCTGTGGTGGACAACGGTGCCGGGAGGTTCGCGATCCGTGGCTTCAGTTCCAGCCGGCTCTCACGCCGCGGTCAGCGAAGCGGCGGGTGCAGGTGGGTCGGGCTTGCTATGTCAGTCGGGTGCGCCCGATCGTCCCCGGTTGCGGAGCGGAATTTGGGCATCCCCAGGTGGGTGTGGAGCTCTGTGGCGGCCAGCGAGCGCATGGCGGCGAGTTTCTGGTCGGCGGCGGTGAGTGTGGTCTGGATCGCGGCGACTTCACCGAGCCAGCCCTGGTCCTTAGCTTCTTGGAGTCGGTCGACGAGGTTGCCGCGGATCTCTTGAAGCCTCGGCATCTGGGCTGGGTCAACCCGGAGCAAAGGACATCTGACACAGGCGTTTTCATGCGCGCAGGGGGTTCCGAAGTCGCGGCCGCAGCTGCCCAGGGCGACTTTCCGCAGCTCGAAGTGGCCGAGGAATTCGTCCCATTCCTGGGTGGTGATGTCGCGGTATTCCTCGCTCGGCCGTTCGGCTCGGCGGCGGGCGATGAAGGCCCGATGATGAGAGATCACGTCTTCGGGGTAGATCGCGGCGTAGCCCATGGTGGTGTCCAACTGCTGGTGACCGCAGATTTTGGCCGCGATGTGTGGGGGCAGGCCGGAGCGGATGGCGTCGGTCACGAAGAGCCGGCGGAAGTCGTGGGGTCGCCACTCGAGCGGTTCGCCGGCGACGGCGATCTGGGCGGCTTGCGAGGTCGCGACGAGGCATTCGCGGATGTAGCTGCGGGTCAGCGGTCGGTCCTCGGTGCCGTACCGGCGTTGGAACAGGAACGGCAGTGGCGGGCTCCAGGTCTGCTCGAAGACGTCGTAGGCGCTGACCAGCGGCAGGGCCGCTCGGCCGCCGCGGACCCGGAAGATGATCGCGGTCAGGACCTCGGCGAGTTCCGGGGAGATCATTAGCAGTCGCTCGGCGTCGGTTTTTGATGGGGCGACCTGAAGCATGGGCACGACCTCGCCGGTGGTGGGAAGGGTGTAGGCGATGAAGCTGTGATGAGTGAGTTCCAGCATCTCCTCAATTCGAATTCCTGTGTGTCGCAACACTTCCACGGTCGCCCACGACCAGAACGCCGCCTCCTCCTCATGAGTGAGGTTGCGTCGAATGCGGGTAGTCAGATCGGTCGCGTAGACGCGGCCGGAGTCACCGGGACGGCAACGCTGAAAGTCGTTACCCGCCAGGGTGAACCGATCCCCGGCCGGCAGGTCGCGAGCGGTGTTGACGCGTTCTTCGGCGTCCTTGCGGTGCTGCTCGACGGCCCGCAGCAGCGAGGGCAGCAGCGGCAGTTGGGTCCTGGTCCGCTGGTCCATCCGGGACTTGACCCGCGATCTGGTCTTCTTCATCGTGCATTCCGCGGCCTTGATCGGGCACGGCACCACCCAGGGCGCCCACCGGGCCGGGTCGTCGGCGGCCCACCGGGCGATGTCCTGGTAGAAGGCCCGGACGTAGACCAGTTCGCTGCGGTAGTTCACCCGGGGCCGCAGCGGCTGCCCGTCGGTGTCCCGGATATGGGCCAGTCGCTCCTTCCATGCCCGCGCGACCTGGGGTGACAGCCGCAGCGAGTCGATGCCGGGGTAATGGACCTCCAGGTCACGCCAGAACAGCCGGCACAGGTTGCGGGCGACGGCACGCAGGGAGGTGTGGTCCAGGTCGGGAGCCCGCTCGGTGAGGTACTCGACCAGCAGATCCCGGACCGGCCGACACGCGATGCCGTACCCGTCGACGATCTGCTCGATGCTGCGGCGACCATCCAGTCGCAGCACCCGCAGCCGCTCCGGCGCACCCGCGGGGAGCACACCGGTCTTCTTCAGGAGTGCGTAGAACAGCGGCCGGCCGGCGCTGCCCCGGAAGTGGTGCTCCTGAAGTGCTCCGGTCAGCTCGCCGCAGTCGCCGACGGTGATGTCGCGGACCGGGCCGCCCTTGCGGATCACCATCCAGGTGATCTTGCCCAGGGCATCGGATCTGGCCCAACCGGCCGCATCGCGGGCCTCGTCCTCCAGCCGTCGGAATCCGTCCGCGTCCAGGACCGTCCGGGCCTCGGCGAGCATCAGCGGCTGGCGTTGCCGCAGCAACCACCCGTAGCCGGGCCGGATGACCTGCCCGCAGACCAGCAGCAACATCCCGCAGCACAACTCGTCGCGGTGGTGATGACCGATCGGACCACGCCCCTGCAGCAGCAGATCGGTCCACTCGAATCCGGCGCGGTCCGCTCCGCTGGCCAGCCACCGGTCCTGCCAGGTGTCCCCGGGCAGGCGTTCGAGCCAGTCGAGCAGCTTGGTCAGGCCGCGCCGCCGGGTCTTGTCCCGGGTGCGGGCCTCGCTGGGGACGGTGAACAATGCGAGCAATCTCGTTGTCAGTTCGTCCCGGTGCTGCAGGGTCTGCCACCAGGTCCCCGCCGCCGGCCGCGGCCGCCACGTCACCGGCCCCGCTGCATCCGCGGACCCGACCCCGGCGGCGGTGTCGATCTCCTCGACCGTCCAGTCGGGCGCAACAACGCTCATCGGGCCGCTCCGGCAGGGGTTGACACGCCGAACAGCGTTGCCAGCACCTCCGGCCGGTAGCCCGGCGCAGGCGGCGCCGGTGGCTTGCTCCGCTCAGTCCGCTGCCGCTCGTGGTGCGCCAGGACATGCGCGAGGACCTCCTCGGCAGCGGGCTCGAGATAGATCTCCGTGGACGTGATGTGGGCGTGGCCGGCAACCCACTGCACGTCGGCGAGGGTCAGGTGCGGATCCCGGGCCATCCGCTTGAGCGCGGAATGCCGAAGATCGTGCAACGTCCAGTTCGCTCCCAACGCGGCGTTCGCGCGGGTGAACACCATGCGCGCCGCGTCGTAGGCCAACGGCCGGGCCGGGCGGCGCAGCGTCCACCACAACGGCTCACCCAGCCCG
>JBBSAM010000121.1:0-3050 GCA_038252255.1 Acidimicrobiia bacterium
CCACTCCGACGCGGTTTGCGCACTGGAGATGGGTTCGCGCCGCCTGGTGATCAGGATGACAAGAGCCCGGTGACCGGAGACGGTCACGCCGGGATCTGTGGGAGCCGGAGGGTGAAACCCCTCCGGCTACCCGACCCTGGCATCGCGACGTCGACCAAGCCGCGTACGGTCCCGAGAATGGTTGCGGTGTCGGCGGACGCGCGGCCGAGAGTGCGGGACCGGGTGACCCGGCTGAAGTCGTCGAATCGGAGCCGGAGGACGACCGTTCGCCCGCCCCGGTCGGCCTTGCGCATGCGCCGGGTCACCCGGTCGACGAGTCCGACGACCACGGCGTCGATGTCCGCCGGCTGATGCCGCGGCCCATGGCATGCTGCGAGCCGATCGACCCACGCCGCTGCCCGACACGCACCCGGCGGGGATCGCGGTTGTGCGCCAGCGCATGCAGATGCCGCCCGGACCCTTGCCCGAGGATCGAGACCAGGCCGGCCTCACCCAGTCCGGCGACCTGCCCGACGGTGAAGATTCCGAGTTCGTGAAGTCTGGCGGTGCTCTTCGGGCCCACCCCCCACAGCCGCTGGACGGGCAACGGGTGCAGGAATGCCAGCTCCCCGGCCGGCGGCACGACCAGCAGCCCGTCGGGCTTGGCCACCCCGCTGGCGACCTTGGCCAGGAACTTCGTCCGGGCGACGCCGACAGTGATCGGCAGGCCGACGCAGTCCTTCACCTCCTGCCGCAGCTTCGCGGCGATCTCCGCCGGTTGCCCTGACACCCGCGCCAGGCCGCCGACGTCGAGGAACGCCTCGTCGATGGAGAGCCCCTCCACCAGCGGGGTGGTCCGCCGGAAGACCTCGAAGACGTCCTTGCTGGCCCGCGCGTACGCCGCCATGCGCGGCTCGACGACGACGGCCTCCGGGCATAGTGCCCGGGCGCGAGCACCGCCCATCGCGCCCTTCACCCCCCGCGCCTTGGCTTCGTAGCTGGCCGCGAGGACCACCCCGCCCCCCACGATCACCGGTCTGCCTCGTAGGCGGGGATCGTCCCGTTGCTCGACGGAGGCGAAAAAGGCGTCCAGGTCCGCATGCAGGATCGTCGCCTCGGTCCCCGCGACGACAGCGCTCACGAACACATGTTCGCATCAACGGCACGGAAATGCGACCCTGACACCTCTGGTGTTGCTCAGCCGGCGTTGCCGCCCCGATAGGTGCCGACACTCCATGCGTTGCCCTCGGGGTCGAGGAACGCGCACTCCTTGCTGCCATAGTCGGTCTCGGCGAGCGGTCGCAGCATCTCCCAGCCGGCCCGGGTCACGCGGTCGGCCACGGCCTGGACGTCGTCGGCGGAGAGGTACGCGGTGCAGGACCCGGGCCCGCCCGCGCGCCCGGACCAGCGTTCGACGCGCGGCTCGCTGCCGAACATCACACCGCCGCCGTCGGGCCAGGCCAGCTCCGCGTGCTCGATCGGGCGCTCGCCACCGCGCATCACGACGACCTCGGTGAAACCGAGGACGTCCACCAGGAACCGCAGTGCGGTCTCGGCGTCGCGGTAGGACAGGGTGGGCCAGACGCCGGGATGGGTTCTGATCGTTGTCGTCATGCGTCAAGGGTGCGGGACGCTTCGGCCTGTGTCTTGGGAAAAGCGGACTGGACTGATATCGATTTTGTGGACACCGTTTAGGCGGCGAGTTCGTGAATGTGTCTAAATCCTAGCTCGTATTCCAGTGGTGTCAAGTAGCTGAGCGTCGAATGCCTTCGGATGCGATTGTAGTAAGTTTCAATCCAGGAAAATGTCGCGGTCTTGAGTTGTTGGATCGTCGGCCATGGCCGGGTGTGGATGAGCTCTTTCTTGTAGGTCGCGAAGAATGATTCCGCGACGGCATTGTCCCAGCACACCCCGGTGCGCCCCATGGACCGGCGAATTTTCCGCTTGCGGCAGTACTCGTCGAATTCCCCGCTGGTGTACTGCGTTCCTCGGTCGGAATGAAACACAATTCCGGCCGGCGGGTTTCGTCGCGCCAGGGCCATGTCCAGCGCGTCGGTGATCAAGCTGGTGCGCATGTGGTCGGCGATCGACCAGCCGACGACCGCCCGTGAATGGAGATCAATCACGGTCGCGAGGTAAGCCCAGCCGGTCCATGTCTTGATGTACGTGATGTCCCCGCACCAGGCGACGTTCGGGGTTGGTGCGGTGAAGTTCCGTCCGATGAGGTCGGGAGCGCTGACGGGCTTCTCGCCCTTGATGGTGGTTCGTTTCCACGCCTTCGGGTGACGTCCTTGCAGCTCCGCGGCTCGCATGAGGCGCCAGATACGGCCCAGTCCGCAGCGGATGCCCTCAGCGGCCAGGCCGGCCCGGACCCGGCGCACGCCGGGATTGCCGCGGCCGCCGGCGTGGATCCGTCGGATCCGGCAGGTCAGATCGATGTCGGTCAAGGCGCGGTGGCTGACCGGACGAGTCCGCCACGCGTAGTACCCGGAGCGGGAGACCCCGAGCTCGGTGCACTTGAAGTCGACGGGGAACTCGTCGCTATCTGCCCAGTCCGCGATCGCAGCGAAGATCACTGCTGGTCTTTCGCGAACCAGGCCGCCACTTTTTTTGCAAACTCGGCCTCCATCCGGAACCGGGAGACATCTTTTCGGAGGCGTTCGAGCTCGGCCCGTTCGCCTTCATCCAACGGCCGGGCAGATTCCTCGCCGTCGTCGCGTGCCTTTTTCACCCATTTCCGTAACGTCATTTCGTGCACACCGATACTGCGGGCGATCTCGGCGACCGGGTCGCCCGAATCGAGCACCAATCTTACTGCGTGCTGCTTGTATTCATCGGTGAACCGTCGACGTGTCGATCCCATAACCGTTCCTCCGGTCTGCTGACCCGGGCAGAATCAACTGCCTGTCCACCAAACTCGATACGGTCCAGATCGGCACGCCGTACCCCGACGCCGACAACAACAGCCAGCCCCAGGACGGCGACACAGGCGACAACCACACGCGGGTCAGCAACCCGTGGGACACCGACGAAGACGCCGAACCGCCCTTCTGATCACCGCTCGGGTTGCG
>JBBSAM010000122.1:0-3014 GCA_038252255.1 Acidimicrobiia bacterium
AAAGCGCTACGTCGCCCGCGAGATCTACCTCGAACTCACCCGGATCAGCCCTTGACGATCCATAGGAGCATCTTGCCGCTTCCGCTAAGCGGAAGCGGCCGAGGGCGTCGCGCCGTCGCGTTTGGGGTTCGCGATGCGCATAGACGTTGTTGTGCTGAACGTCGGGAAGCTGGGTTCGGGAGCGGGCGAGTACTACGTCGGGGAAGTCGCGTCCTCGGCTGAGGACTACTACGCGGGGCGGGGCGAGGCGCAGGGCCGGTGGGTCGGGTCCCTCGCCGCGGAGCTCGGGCTCGCGGGCACGGTCGATCCGGAGCACTTCCGACGGCTGCTCGCGGGTCGCCATCCGCATACGGAGCAGCTCCTTGTCCGCCATGGGTCCGCGCCACGGTCGCGTGGTGAATCGGGGGGCGAGTCGGAGGCTGAGCTCGAGACGGCCCGGGCGGCCTCGTACCTCGGGGTCTCGGCCCGGTATGTGCGCACGTTGCTCGCGGAGGGCGATCGCTACCGGCAGCGCCTGGCTGAATCGGGGGAGGGTGACGTGGTGCCCCAGCCGTCGGCGTATCTCCTCGGGTCGCGCCGCGAGGGTAACGGTCGCATTGGTAGCTCCGCGTGGGGGGTCCCTCGCACCGAGCTCGATCGCTTCGCCGCATCTCGGCCACGTACTCGGTTCCGGCCGGGCTATGACCTGACCCTGCGCCCGCCGAAGAGCGTGAGTGTCCTGTGGGCTCTCGCGGACGATGGGCGACGGGCCGAGATCCGCGAGGCGCATCGTGAGGCGGTCGATGAAGTCGTCCGGTACTACGAGGACCGAGCAGTGTTCGCCCGCGCCGGGGGAGGCGATCGGCGGTTGCTCGCGAGTGACGGGATCGTCGCCGCCGCGTTCGATCATCGCACCAGCCGGGCCGGCGACCCGCTGCTGCACACCCATGTCGTGACCGCGAACATGACCCGCGTGCAGGTCCCCGAGAAGGGTCGCGTGTGGCGGGCGATCCCCGGTGCAGGTCTGTTCGAACACGCCCGAGCCGCGGGCCATCTCTACCAAGCGCATCTCCGCCACCTGCTCGCGTCGCGTTTGGGTGTGGAGTTCGGACCGGTCGTGCAGGGCTCGGCTGAGGTGCTGGGAGTCCCGACCGAGTTGGTGCGTCATTTCTCGCAGCGACGCCAGGAGATCGAAGCCGCAATGGCCGAGGCCGGGACGTCGTCCGCGCGCGCCGCGCAGGTCGCGACGCTCCAGACCCGCCATGCGAAGGACTACGGCGTCGACACGGACGCACTCCGACAGCACTGGCAAGCCGAAGCCGAACGCCTGGGGGTCGACGGGTCGACGATCGCCACCTGTTTCGGAAGTGCCAAGGCGGACAGCGAACCTGCCATCGAGCGAGACGAGCTGTTCGGGGCACTGGCCGGCCCGCACGGGTTGACCGAACGATCCGCGACGTTCTCGCGCACCGACGCCATCCAGGCGATCGCCAGCGCCGTGAACTCCTCCGCGCCAGCCGAGACGATCGAACAGCTCGCGGACGTATTCCTCGCGTCTCGGTTCGTGCAGCTGGTCGATCGCGCCGGCTCGCTCGATCTGCCCCCACTTCCCGAGACGATCGCCGCGTCATCATCGCGTCGTTCGATCACCCAGCGACTCTGGACCACCCCCGAGATCGCATCGATCGAGGCCGACCTCCTGGCCGCGGGCGAACTGACTCGCGGCAACACCCTCGGAGTCGACTCGGGAGCACTCGATGGCGTGCTCGCGGCGAGGCCCGGACTCTCCGACGAGCAGGCCAGCATGGTCGGGACAGCGTGCACGACCGAGGCGTTCATGCTTCCGGTCGCGGGCCGACCCGGCGCGGGGAAGACCTTCGCGACGGAAGCGATCGTCGCGGCGCACGTCGATGCCGGGGTGCCGATCATCGGGTGCGCGGTATCGGCCAGCGCCGCAGCGGAGCTCGAGAACGCGGCTGGCTTCGCGCGATCAACCGGCATGCCGGCGACCACCGTTGCCCGTGTCCTGCTCGACCTCGACGAGCACGGCCTCGTGCACGGGTGCGTTATCGTCGTCGACGAAGCATCAATGCTCGGAACTCGCGCGCTCGCTCGCCTCGCGCACCACGCTCGGCGCGTTGATGGAGCGGTGATGCTCGTGGGCGATCCCGACCAGCACGGTGCCGTCGACGTTGGTGGTCTCTTCGTCCGTCTCTGTAGCGCGGCCGGACCTGAACTCACCCGTCTCGTTGAGAACAACCGTCAGTCCGATCCCGACGATCGACTCGCGATCGACGACTACCGCGAGGGTCGGGTCGGCGATTCGTTGGCTCGCTACGACGACGCGGGACGCGTGGTGCGTTCCGCGACCGCGGGCGAGTCCTTCGATGCGATGGTTGCCGACTGGTACGCCCAACGCGTTGCCGAGGGCAGGGCGGACCCGATGATCGCCGGTCCGAACTCGACTCGCCGCGCGCTCAACGAGCGGGCCCGCTCACTCCTCAAGGAGAACGGGGACCTCCAAGGAGAGACCTTGGTCGTGGCGGGCCGCGAGTTCATGGTCGGTGACGACGTCGTCGCGCGCCGCAACGACCGCACGCTGCCAGGAGCCCGCAGCGGCTTCGTCCGCAACGGCAGTCCCGGCCGGATCACAGCGCTCCACCCCGATGTCGACGAAATCACTGTCGAGTTCGAACGCGAAGGCGTCATTCGCCTCCCGCACCGCTATCTCGTTGGAGGGCACCTGGATCACGGCTACGCCCGCACGACCTACGGCGTCCAGGGCGCCACCCACGAGGTCGGCCGTTACCACCCCACCGACATGTCCGGATTCGAGGAGGGCTATGTCGCGATCACCCGCGCTCGCCGCGAGACCCGCGTCTACGTCATCGACGGCTCGATCGCCACCGCGAGCGATCTCGACCACGCCCCTGCAGAGCTTCACCATCACGGCCTCGGCGAGATCACCGCGGCGCTCGGTCGTCGAACCAGTGGTGCCACCATCACCGACCTTGCCCCCGGGATCGAGAAGGTCG
>JBBSAM010000123.1:0-2969 GCA_038252255.1 Acidimicrobiia bacterium
CGTCGATGCCGCGCTCCCTGACGTCCACGTTCTCGTAGTCGCTGAACTCAGCGGCCCAGTCCTGCCACCAGACTCGCTCGCGGCGTGTCGGCGCGTTGCCGACCCACTTGTAGAACCGTGCGTACCGCACGGCGTCGATGGCGAAGTTGATCCGGTCGAGTGAGGACATGCCCTTGTAGGCCCCGACGGCCCGCTTGGACGCTGTCCTGATCACCTTCTCGGCGACCCACGTCAGGGTTGCCGGGAAGACCGAGGCGATCCCCGGGTACATGGTCATCTGGCGCTTCTCCAGCGCCACGTCGTCGAGCAGATTCGCGAGAACCTTCACGACCGGCGGGACCTTGGCGGTCCCCCTGTCGTACGCATTCGTGGATGGCTTGCGCCAGCGCCGCACGATCATCGCCTCGGTGGCGACACTGATCTCGGCGTGACCGGCCTCGTGGGCCACGAAGCCCGTCAGGACGGTCGCGATGTCGCCCAGCGACAGGGTCTTGTCGAACAGCGGCCCGGACGTGATGACGATCTTCCGGTCGCGAAGGCTGGTGCCAGCACCAGACTGCGCGGCGTCGAACGACACAACGTAGCGCCCACCGTCCGGGCTCACGAGCCCGTCCACGACGCTCTGGACCGCTGCGAGGACATCGGTGACCGAGTCGGCGATCTCGTCGGCCCGGCCAGCGTTGTCGTGGCGGGCGTGGTAGCGCCCTTTCTTGTTGAGCGCCGCCCAGTAGGTTTCGAACGACACACCTCGTCGCTTCTTCCCACCGAAGGCGTCCTCAAACACCGTCAGCATGTGTTGCTCCTTGCTTCGATCTGCCTCATCAGGCCCGGGCGATCAGCCCCGGACGACCACCCTGAGGGTCAGGGTGGTTTCGGCTACGGCTTGAGGGTGAACAGGTCGGGCTCGGTCTCGGGCTTGTTGCCACCACACCGTGGGCAGTAGGGCACGTCCCCGGCGATGTTGTTGGAGACCAAGCACCGAGGGCAGTCCCAACGCCCGGGGTCCTCGACCTCGGTGACGTCGTCGGGGTCGTCGAGGTCGTAGACCTTGGGGAACTGCGTCTCGACGCAGATGGTCAGGGCGGTCTCGTCGCCGGGATCGAACTGACCCCTGAGGGACGACCAGACAGCGTCCGAGGGCGAGGCGTCGCAGACCGTGATCCGGCGGGCGATGTCCACCAGCACACGGGTGCTGATGATCTGGCCCGACGGGTACATCTGCGGGTCCTCGCGGTTCTGGCGCTGCATCGAGGCCATCGCCACGAGGCGCTCGGCCACGGCCTTGTCCACCCCGGTCAGGTCGGCCAACAGGGCCGACTCGATCTTCGGTGCCGGGTAGTCGGTGCGGACCCCGTAGGGGAACCGCTGGCGCACCGCTCCGTCGAGCGGGAGCGTCCCGACGAACTCGGGTCCGATGTTCGCGGTCGCGATGACGAGGACCCCGGCGGGCATCGTCAGCACGTCGTTGGCATCGGGGACCAGCAGGGAGCCGGTCCAGTCGAGCAGCCCGATCATGGCGTTGAGCGCCTGAACGGACTCGGTGCGGGTGATGTCGTCGATGAGGACGATGCACGGCTGACCGGCCCGCAGCACCTGAGCGAAGGGGGACCAACGATGAGCCCAGACCTTCGTGTTGGGGTCCTGACGGAAGGCCCCGGCCCAGTCGTCAGCGGTGCGGATGGCCCCGGCGTCCACCTTCAGCAGGGGAACACCGAGGCTGGCCGCGAAGGCCGACACGAGCGCCGTCTTGGCGGTGCCTGACGGCCCGGTGACCAGCACGGCGCTGGGGACACCAGACTGGCGAAGCGCCCAAGCGTCTCGCAGCGTCGAGAGATCCGACTCCCGCGTGACGATGGACCCGACCTTGACGTAGCCCTTGCCAGCGGGCTTGACCGCCACCTTGGGGAGCAGCACGACTCCCGGGATGTCGGTCGCCTTGGTCCCACCGACGACGGCGGGGACCTTGGCGACGGGCTCGGGCTCGGGCTCGGGCTCGGCGTCGAACGAGGCGAGGGCCTCGACCGCTGCCGTGACCGTTCCCGCCACGTTGGTGAACGCGGTCAGACCCTCCGAGGTCTTCTCGGGTGTCACGCTCGTCGCTGCCGTCACCATCGCCGGGGTGAAGAACGGGGTCAGGGGCTTGCGCCCCTTGGTGACCACCGTCGTGATGCCCTCTGGGAGGGCCGTTGCCCCCACGAGCCGGTAGGTCTTGGTCCGCCAGTACTTCTCGACCTTCTGACCTGACCCCTCGATGAAGCGGTTCAGGTACGGGACGATGGCGCTCGCGGTGTGGGCCTGTGCGGACAACAGGCGGTTGAGGCGGTCGAGGTCGACGTCGATCCCGCCACCAGACGGGTGGACGATGGCGATGATCGTGCTCGACTTCTGCCCGGCGAGGGCTCGGTCTCCAGTGACCGGGTCAGTCTCGACCCGGCAGTACGGGCCGAAGTCACGAGGCCCGTCGTGGGCCTGTGGGTCCTCGGCGATCAGGTCTGCCCCTGAGGGCAGTTTGGGGATGTTTGCCACGGTGGGCGCTCCTTGCTCCTTGTGACCTGCCTCATTCAGGCCCCGGCGGTCAGCCCGGGGTCAGGCGATGGGGGGGAACACGGCGAGGACTTGCCAGTCCTCGACCCGGACCGCGACGTAGTCGTCGCAGCCGGGGCTGGTGATGAACTCGCCGAGATCCCGCATCATGCGGATGTCCCCGGCGAACTCGATGACCTCGTGGGTCTGGGCGTCGAACCCCATCCCGAGGGCCATGGTCGGGAACGGCCCGCCCTGAGGGTCGGGTTTGACGCTGGTGAGGATCACGGTTCGGTTCACTTGGCGGCTCCTTGCTTGGGGGGGGGGATGGTGACGCTGACCTCGCCCTCGCCGAAGGGCAGGACGAGGGTCTGGTGAAGCGTGGTCTGGAACCTGACCATGGCGGTGCGCGGACCCTTCGGCCCGGCGACCCTGATCAGGCCGAC
>JBBSAM010000124.1:0-2914 GCA_038252255.1 Acidimicrobiia bacterium
AGAACGCATTCGCTCAAGTTCAGCGTCGTCTGCGCCATCTTGCGCCCCAGGCACGACGGGCAAAATCCACGACCCCCACACCCGAACGCCACAAGGCGTTGAACGAAGCCGCTTCGCGGCGGTGGTGCTGCGCGCGGGGCTGATCGCGTAGCCGGCGGGGAATAACCGTCGCTCCCTGGGCCGGCGGCACCGTGAGGCGTCGCCGTACCCAGAGAGGACGAGCGCGAAGCCGTGTCTCCTGGCTCCGACGGCACCCTTCCCGGTGTCGCCGGACAAAGGAGAACGGCGATGACAAAGCAGCGCGATCGGATGAAACAGGATCTCGAGCTCCACGGCTATGCCGACGGAACCAGGTCGCAGTACCTCTCGGCGGTGAAGCGATTCGCCGAGCACTTCGGCCGTCCGCCCGAGCGGATGGGGCAGGAGCAGGTACGCGCCTACGTCGAGCATATGCGAAAGAAGCGCAAGTGCGGCGCGTCGGTGCTGAAGGTGCAGATGGCGGGCATCCGCTTCTTCTACGCCGTGACGCTGGGCAAGCCCGACGTCGTGGCGTGGATGGCGTGGCCGAGGCAGCCCGTGAAGCTGGCGGTCGTGCTCAGCGGCAGCGAGATCGAGAAGCTGCTCGGGGCGATGAGCAATCCGATGTTCCGCGCCGTGGCCATGGTGATGTACGGCGCCGGGCTGCGCATCAGCGAGGCATGCGCACTTCGCGTCACGGACATCGACGCTGCGCGTGGCGTCCTTCACGTTCGCCACGGCAAAGGTAATCGAGAGCGATGCGGCGTGCTTCCCGAAAGGCTGCTGCTCGCTCTTCGAAGCTACTGGGCGGCGGCCCGCCCGCCGCTGCCATTCCTCTTCCCGGCCGAGGACGCGACCAAGCCGATCTCGGCCGACCGCGTCCGCACGGCGGTCAAGACGGCCGTGAAGGCGTCCGGGCTGAGCAAGCGCGCCACGCCGCACTCGCTTCGCCATAGCTTCGCGACGCACCTCATGGAGACTGGCACCGACATTCGCGTCATTCAGACGTTGCTCGGTCACGCCTCCATCCGCTCCACGATGCGCTACGCGCAGGTCAGCCGCGCGAGGCTCGCGAAGACCAAGAGCCCGCTCGATCTGCTCGGGACACCCGAGGGGAAGAAGGCGCTCGGGTAACCGGCCCCAACCCCAGTGGTCTGTGCGGCGAATCCTTCGCCGCGACGGCCTTCCTTGGAGCTCGCGGACATCGTCCGTGCGCATGGGGAGGCGTGTCGGCGAAGCTATGCCCTGACGTCCGACCAGACGGCGGTGCTGCGCGACATCGTTCGCTGCCGCACCGCCGCTCTGGGCGGTCACCTCGACGTGTGCGACCGGTGCGCGCACACGACGCCCTCCTACAACTCGTGTCGGAATCGGCACTGCCCCAAGTGCCAGGGCCTCGCGCAGGCGAAGTGGATCGCCGAGCGCGAGGAACGCATCCTGCCGGCCCGTCACTTCCATGCAGTCTTCACGCTTCCCGCGGAGCTACGTGCACTCGTGCGCTTTCGCCGCGAAGCGCTCTTCGGCATGCTCTTCGCGTGCGCATCGCAGACCCTCCTCGAGCTCGGCCGCGAAGAGCGGTACCTCGGCGCCCAGCTCGGACTGACGGCCGTACTCCACACGTGGACGCGCGAGCTTCTCTTCCACCCGCATGTCCACTGCATCGTCACCGGCGGAGGGCTCGCGCTCGACGGGCGCAGCTGGATCGACTCCCGCAAGAAGTTCCTCTTCCCCGTCAAGGTCATGGGCGCCCTCTTCCGCGGCAAGTTCCTCGACGGTCTGCGCAAGGCCTACGCGCGCGGCGTCTTCGCGGGCTTCCACGGCTTCGACGATCCGCAGGGCTTCGATCGCCTCATGAACGTGCTCGCGAGAAAGGACTGGGTCGTCTACGCCAAGCGCGCCTTCGGCGGCGCCCAGCAGGTCTACCGCTATCTCGGTCGCTACACCCATCGCGTCGGCATCGCCAACAGCCGCCTCGTCTCACTGCGCGACGATGCCGTCACCTTCCGCACGAAGAACGGCAAGACCCTCGCCCTCGCGCCGACCGAATTCCTTCGCCGGTTCCTGCTGCACGTCCTGCCCGCGGGCTTCGTCAAGATGCGCCACTTCGGACTGCTTGCACCCGGCAACGTGAACACCAAGCTCGCGCAAGCGCGGGACCTGCTCGAAGAGCGCGCGACACACGCGACGAGCACGGCGCCGTCCGGCCGAGACATCCTCGATGCGCTCACTGGCGACGAGGCTCGCCCCTGTCCCCTCTGTGGCGGCGGACTCCTCCATCGCCGACCCCTGCCTCCGAACTGGACGCCCACCGTGGCCGGCCTCGACTCCTCATGATCGCTACGCGCTTCCGACCTCCGCTTCCCCGAGGCTCCCGCACCGCCGAGCCAGGGATCGATCCGCCTGCGCCTCGCGGGGACGCCCATCTCGCGCGCGAAACCGCGCAGCCCAACGGCCTCGCACCCGTGGCCACCGCCCCTTGCCCCGCGCCCGCCACGTCGCGATTGGCTTCGAGCGCAACCGCGTCCTCGATCCGCATCCGATCGCGAGCGCCCCAGTACCCAACTTCCCCATAGTCAGCGCCGCGCGCGCCGCGAACCGGCTCCGTTCAACAGGCCGATTCCACGACGGCCCCGGCATCCTTACGCCCTGCGTCGGCCTCGGCCCGCGGGGCCGACGTGCAATCGCCTATATGTTTTCGCGAGGACCTCTTTTACCGGATCAACGTGGTCCGCGTGGAGCTGCCGCCGCTACGGGCGCGCGGCAACGATATCCTTCTCCTCGCACAACATTTCCTGGTGCGCTTCGCCGCGCGGAGTGGCAAGCGGATCGTGGGCCTATCGGGCGCAGTGGCGAGAAAGCTCCTCGCCTATGCGTGGCCAGGGAACGTTCGCGAGCT
>JBBSAM010000125.1:0-2907 GCA_038252255.1 Acidimicrobiia bacterium
AATCCAGAGCGACGCGGTGGGCTCGATGTTCGGGCCTGCGACCTCGCTCTCGATGCACTCGGACGGTCGCGGGTTCTCGTTCCGCACGGGCCCCGGGCCTCGCCGGGTCCGCTCGTGAAGAAGGGCGACGCGATCGAGTTCAAGCCCACCAAGGGCCTCGGCTCGTACGTGCGCGGGTCTGTGCTCGAGGTGCTCGATGGCGGCCGCCGCATCCGCGTGCAGGCATGGGGACGTGGGTCGGACGTGGTCGACGTGCCTGCTCGACGCGTCCGCGTGACCATCGGGGAGCGCACCGCGCCGCGCTCCTCGCGGTCGAAGAAGCGCACCGTGCCGAGGCGTCCCTCGAAGTTCGGGCCCATCCGCTCCGAGAACTACCTCGAGCACGTGCGCGTCCGACCGTGTTGCGTGTGCGGAGCTCCGGGCCCGAGCGAGCCTCACCACTTCGGTCCTCGAGGTGTCGGGCAGAAGTGCAGCGACCTCCGCACCGTGCCCCTCTGCTCGGCCCTCAACGGCTGTCACGACCAGTTCCACCAGTCGGCGTGCTTCCTCCGCGTCGGCTACGACACGCCCGCCCTGGCCCGCCTGTACCTCGTGGAGACGCAGGTCTCGCTCCTCGAGGAGTTCATGGCCCTCACGACCATCGAGGCTGCGTGGCCCCCCCCCGGCGTAAGGCAAAACACTCCCCCGCCGCCGGCTCGTGTCTGGACGCGAATTTCCAACCCAACCTCGAGAAAAAATGCTGACTGAGAAGCGGCTAGCGTTCGCCGATCGATGGCGACCGGGAAAGACGCTCGACGCGATGCGCGCGGCCGGGTTTTCCGGCTCGGTCGCGGCGTTGAGGGCCGAAGGGTCGAAGCTCCTCCGGAACGCCGAGGTGCGCGCCGCGATCGAGAAGCGCGGGATCGAGCCTCCGCCGCTCCGGCCGGGGCGGAAGGGACCCGCGAAGCGCGAACGCGTGCCGGTGGTGGTGAAGCCGAACCGGAGGGTCGGCACGACCACGCAGCGCGTCGAACTGATGATGGCGATCGCGCGCGACACGAAGGAGACCGCGCGCGACCGCATCGCAGCAACGAAGCTCGCCGCCCTCATCTGTGGCGAGGTAGGGCCTGGCCGCTTCGTGCCGGCACCCGCGCCTCGAGTGGAGGACCCGATCGCGCCCGCTGCCCCGGAGGTTCCCGCGTCGGCGAGTTCGCCGGGCTCGCAGCGCTTCCGGCTGGTCGTCAACAAGGCTGACGCGGGTCTCCATGGATGAGCGCCGCGGAGCAGCTCGTCGAGGACATCGTCGGACCGCAGGCGGGACCGCAGACCGTCTTCGCGACGACGACCGCGCAGATCGCGATAATCGGGGGCGGCGCCGGCGGCGGGAAGTCGATCTCGCTGCTCTACGAGCCCGCGAAGCTCACCGCGCTCGAGCGCGTGCGTGGCATGCACGCGGTGCTGTTCCGGCGGAACGAGAAGGATCTCAAGCGAGGCGGCCAGATCTGGGACAAGTCGCAGTCGATGTATCGAGCGTTCGGCGGGAAGCCGCGCACGACGCCATCGCTCGATTGGGTGTTCGAGGCGAGCTCGCGGGCGCTCGAGGACCGGCACCGCATCGAGTTCAGACACCTGCAGCGCGAGAGCTCGATCTTCTCCCACGACGGCACGGAGTACGACCTCATCGGGTTCGACGAGCTGCAGCAATTCACCGGCCGGCAGTGGTGGTACATGTTCACGCGTCTTCGCTCGACGAGCGGCCTGCAGCCGCGCATCCGAGCGACGTGCAACCCGCTCCCCGACTCGTGGCTCTTCGAGCTCGTGCGGTGGTGGATCGGGTCGGACGGCTACGCGATCCCGGAGCGGAGCGGAGTCGTGCGGTGGTTCGTGCGCGATCCGGAGGACGAGTCGCTCGCGTGGTACGACAGCGAGGCCGACGCCCTGATCGACTATCCGCGGCAGAAGGCTCTGAGCTTCACGTTCATCGTTGCGAGCCTCGACGACAACCCGGCGCTCGAGCGCGCGAACCCTCACTACCGGGCGAATCTGCAGGTCGCGTCGAGAGCCGACCGGGCACGACTCCTCGGCGAGAAGAACGAGAAGGGCAAGGATCGCGGAGGCAACTGGCTCGTGCGCGACTCCGCCGGCGACGTGTTCAAGCGGTCGGAGTTCAAGATCGTCGACGGGCCGCCATCGAAGATCGTGCGCACCGTGCGGTTCTGGGACCGCGCTGCGACGTCGCCGACGCCGAAGCATCCGGATCCGGACTGGTCGCGCGCTCCACGCGTGTCGCTCTGCGAGGGCGGCGAGATTTACATGGACGACCTCGCGAGCATGCGCTCGGGCCCCGTGAAAGTGCTCCGCTTCGTCCAGCGCACGGCGGTCTCCGACGGCGTTCGCGTCGAGATCGGTCTCTGGCAGGACACCGGCGGCGCCGGCAAGACAGACGCGGAGATCACGCGGGACGCGCTCACGGGCTTCTCCGTGCAGATCGAGGATTCATTCGGAGCGGGGAGTCTCGATCCCGACATGGCGAAGCCCGAGCGGGGGTCGTCTCGAGCGAAGCGGGTGTTCGCGAACGTGTGGTCGCCGATCGTCGAGCGCGGCGACTTCTACATGCGGCGGGCCGGGTGGAACGGCGAGGTTCTCGCCGAGGCCGATGCGTTCCCGTACGGCGTGCACGACGACATCATCGACGGGATCTCCGGCGCGATTCAGGTCCTGGTCGGCCAGGGCCTCGGTTTCTGGAATGGATTGGTGGGGGCCGCTGAGGCGCTCAAGACGAAGGGCAGGACACGATGACGAGCTCGGTGAAGTCGAAGGCGATTCGGACGAAGGCTCCGCGGCGGAGCCGCGCGCGAGGTGATGGTGGAGCGTCGCTCGCGTCGCTCGGCCCTCTTGCGACGACGGACAGCGTCTTCGCAGGTCGAT
>JBBSAM010000126.1:0-2790 GCA_038252255.1 Acidimicrobiia bacterium
CCCACATCGGCTGGGACAAAGCCACCAGGGCGGCCCGGCTGCACCTCGTGGTCGGCAACGCCCGCTTCTTGATCCTGCCGCATGTGCGCGTACAGAACCTCGCCTCGTTCGTCCTGTGCCGCGCTGCCCGGCGCCTCCCGTCGCACTGGCAGGGCGCCTACGGCTACGCCCCAGTGCTCATCGAGACCTTCATCGAGACGCCCCGGTTCACCGGGGCGAGCTACAAGGCGGCGAACTGGATCCATGTCGGCACGACCAAAGGCCGAGGCAAGCTCGACCGCTACAACGAGCACGCACTGCCCGTCAAAGACGTCTACCTCTACCCCCTGCGCCGCGACTACCAGCGCCTGCTCAGCTCACCAACACCCCCGCCCTGACCCTGCCGGCCAAGCGGGGCAGCCCCACCGGCGCGCCGGCCACCGGCGACACCTGAGGCCCACGGCGACGAGCTCGAACCGGTCCAGACGCGTCAATGCCAAGATGGGCCAGTGACAACAGAGGTCACCACCATCGACCAGGTGCTCGATGCGTTCTTACAGGACCAGGACCAGCGCCTCTCGGCCCACGCGTTGCGCAACTACGAAGACATCGTGGAACTCCTTCGTGCCTGCCTGAACGGCTACGCGTACGAGTCGCTCGACGAGGCCGACCGCAAGCGCTTCGACCAGGCGTATCAGGCCGGGGACGAGGAGGGGTTCTGCCATCTCTTCGGCCCGGAGCACATCCTGGGGAACCTCGCAGAGTTCCTCGGCTACTTCATGCTCCGAAAGGTGATGGCCGGCCAGGAGCTACTGCGCTCGGCGGGCACGGTCACCAAGAAGCTCGCCACCTGGCTTTACGAACACGGCTACGTAAGCGACGACGAGGCGCAGATCGCCGTCGACCGAGGAACAGACGCCGCGCGCGACCTGCCCCGCGCCGAACGCCTCGCCAACCTCCTGCACGACCAGAGCCGAGCCGTGCCCGACTTCGATCCCGCCGCCCTCGACAAGGAAGACCTCGTCGAGGACTACCTCATGATCGAGCGCATCGAACCGGGCGCCTTGTACTTCGACGGGGGAATCGGTCCGCTCGCCGTCTCCGAGCAGGCATCCGGGCTCGCCGAGGTCGGCTGGGGGGTTAACATCACCCTCGTTCGGATCACGAGCACCTGGTGGGTCGCCGAGGTCGGCAACGTCTACCCGATGTAGTACTCCCCGGCCGATCTCGGTGACGCTCCTGAGCGTCGAGCCGCCCAGCGCCCAGCCAGCGGTTCCACACGACAGCGCTTCCTCATCCGCGATGCCAGACTCGAAGTCAACGGGTTGGCCGATTGTTTACAAGTGATCAATGAGTTCTTGAGCATCCGGGGACACCTGCACGACCGGGGAGACCACGTTGGCCCGTGGCCTGTTCAAGCTGCTGGGCGAGGGGATGCTCCTGCTGGTCGACCGAGGGTTCTGCGGTTACGAGCCGTGGCAGGCCGCAGCAGCTACGGGGGCGCAGCTGTGCTGGCGGACCAAGTCCAACGCTGTCCTGCCGGTGGTTGAGGCATGTCCTGACGGGTCCTACCTCTCGGCCCTGCAACCACCCCGGGGCAACCCTGGGGCGCCGATCACCGTCCGGGTGGTCGAGTACACCCTGTCCCACCCAACCCGCGGACAGCAGGAGCCGCCGATACGGCTGGTCACCACCTTGCTCGACCCGGAGCAGGCACCCGCCAGGGCTACGAGAGCCTGTGCCGTGAGGTCAGCGACTCGATCACCTGGCGGCGGTTCTGCCGGATCCCCATTGACGGCAACGTCCCGCACCCGACGACGTTGATGAAGCTGACGACCCGCTGCGGCACGGCAGCCGTAGAGGGCTGCAACGAGGCGCTGCTGGCCAAGGCCGCGAAGGCCAAGCTGTTGCGCACCACCCGGTTGCGGGCGGATACCACGGTGGTCCCCAGGCGGTAGTACTCAGCGCTGGACTCCCAGCTCATCCCACCGATCATGCCGATCACCCGCGGAGCATCCGTCGTCACGACGACAGCATGTCAGGCGGTTCCAACAGGCGGCACGCACCGTAGCCCGGATCCTCGTGCGGTACTTCGTCCGCGGCGCCAACGGGGGCGCAGAAAAGGGCTGAGCCTTGCCTCCTTCAGGCCGGCGCGTCGCGTTCAACGAGAGACGCGGAGACTTCTGACCACCAGCCACCCGCCGACGATCGCCACGATCGGACTGACGATGGCCCACAACGTCACGCCCGTCATCCCCTGGCCCTTTGTTCCCACATAGCCCTGGCCCTGAAGGGTCCAGAGCACTCCCGCCAGAACCAGCAGGACACCCAGGCCACCTCGCACGTTCTTGCTTGAAGGTGAGGCTACCCTGCACAGGGCCTCAGAGCCTCGGGATGTAGCGCTTTCCCTGCAGTGCCTCGTACACCAGCCTGGCGCCGCGCGCGGAGGCCCGCAGCCGCAGGCCCTCCGCCTCCAGATCTGACTGGATCTGGCTGAGTGCCTCGGGACCGACCAGATCGCCGAGGTCGACCCGGACCTCACGATAGGCCGCGCGCATCGCCTCGAGTTGGGCATCTATGTGCCGCACCGCGACCCACGCCAGGGCGATCGGGTTCTTGCGCCATCCGCGGTACCCGCGATAGTCCGAGGGGCAGTGGTCCAGCAGCCAGAACATGGCCGGCTCCTGCCAGCCCGGGGACTGTGGAGGCGGCACTGACTGTGGCCACCCCGGAGGCGTATGTGGTGAGCTCACAGCCCCAGTGTGCCAACCTGGGCCGACCTGCGCTCTGGTTGGCGCGGCGCCTTCGCCA
>JBBSAM010000127.1:0-2787 GCA_038252255.1 Acidimicrobiia bacterium
CCGAGCGGACGGCAGCGGTCCTTCTGACCGCCGTGTCAGTGCTCCCGCTCCTCGACGCCGTGCAGACCGTCTCCCTCCTCACCTCGTTCCAGAGCTGCGACGCGCTCTGCGGGGTCTTCGGCTTGCTTCGGGTGGCTCTTCCTGCTTCTTGCCGTCGCTGGGTTCGGCCTGGCGATCTCCATCTGGACGGGAACGCGTCGCGGACCGATCGTGGGCATGCTGGTTGCCGCGATCGGTGTCGCGTGGTCCGGGGCAACCCTGCGGGACTTGGTCAGTGGCGGCTTCGGTCTCGGCGACCCCGAGTATCTCCGTCCCCTGGTGGTTGGCGGGGCCAGCCTCGGCGCGATGGTCCTGCTGGCAGCGTCGCTCGTCGTCTGGCTTCGGCGGGTGCGCGCCGCCTGACCGTCAGGACGCCGGCGGCAGCGCGGCGACCTGCTCCTCGGCCTCCGCCTCGATCCGCTGTCGGCGACGCGCGACCGCAGCCTTCGCCTTCCCCGGCTGCGCCAGCCGGACGCACTCCGGGCAGCCGGTCTGGGACAGCGTCCGCTGGTAGACGACCGCCTGCCACTCGTGGCCGAACTCGCAGATCCAGTGCGCGTCGTAACCCGATGCGCGGGTGACCTCGTCGGCGTGCTTGGTGTTCTTCGTCGGATGCCACTCGAGCGCAAGGTCGGGGAAGTAGGCGGCGAGCGACTCTCTCGGATGGACGCGGTTGCCCATATGGAACGGGCAGAACGAGCCGTGGTAGATGCGGTCCGTGAGCCTCGTCTCCCAGACGTGGTTGTCGTTGAGGAGGCAGCGCCAGATCACCCGCTTGGTGCTGCTCGCGGGGATCGTCATCGGGTCGAGGTCGCCGTTGAAGTCGTAGTCCCACTCGAGGAGGAAGTCCTCGAACTGGTGGAGGAACCTGCCCTTCGTCGGCGTGAGGACCCGCGGCCTCGGGTTCCTCGGGCGGCCCGTCGGAGGGATCGGGAGGCCGTGGAACTGGCGGAGGTCGAGATCCTCCTCGTAGAGCCTGCGCTTGCGCTCCCGCACCCACTCGAGGTGCTCGTCCATCGCCCGCCGGCGTGAGCGACGGTCGGAGTCGAACACGAGCCGCGGGATGGACGCCTCGTCGCGGTCCTGCCAGGTCCGCCACCAGCTCATCTGCCGGGTCGTGCCGCGGTAGGTCTCGCTCGGCAGCCGATTGTCGGCGGCGAGGTGCGACGCGTTCGCGTTTCGCTCGAACTGCGCGCGCACAACCTTGGCGTAGCGCGCCTCGCGGGTGAGGCCGCGGCCCTTGAGCGTGATGAGGCCGAGCACGAGGTTGAGCCGGCGGGCGTTCTGCCAGCGCCCCGCCCGGCGCTTGATCGGCGCGAGCCACTCGGCGATCTTGCCCTCGAGGGATCCCGTCGAGAGCGGGATCGGACCGTGCTCGCGGGCGATCCGCCACTGGCGGACGATCAGCAGCTCGTTGGTCGCCACCCAGGACCGCAGGGCAAGCCTGTCGGGCGGGACATGGCGGGCGATGGCGTCCTTGAACGTCGCCCACTCCTCGGGCCCGCGCTGCGCGCCCTTCATCGCCGCGTAGAGCGGGTGGTCGCCCCAGCGGCGCACCGTCCCGCCCGTCCAGGCGACGCGGCGCTGGACCGGGATCGGTTGCTCGAGCCGGATCCGCTCGGCGATCCCGTCCTCGAGCGCACGCTTGCGCATCAGCTCCTCGATGTGGTGGCGCGAGTGGTAGAGAATCGCCATCGGCCAGGTCTCCCTGACCGCTCGCGCGATCGCGGAGTCGAGGTCGGCGATGACCCACGCGGGCTCGCCCTCGAGCGTCGAGAAGAACGCCTTCCAGCTCTCCGTGTCCTTGCCGCCCTGGACCTGGAGCAGCACGGGCACGGTCTTGTGGTGCGTCCCGTCCATCGCCACGAGGATCGTGCCGGCCTTGAGGTTGCGGACGAGCTTCTCCTCGTCGGGGCTTGCGCCCGCAGCCAGCTCCGCCGCGGACGGCGGGCGGTAGCCAGTCGCCATGAGCGTCGTCGAGTCGAGGATCAGCACCCGCGGCCAGGTCCTCGGCATCAGCTCCGTGAGGACGTCGAGCGCGTAGGCGTCGAGGTAGTTCACCGCGAGGTTGGCCTGCCGGCTCGTGTCGCCCCGGCGGATGCGCTTGAACTGCGGCGCGCCGGCCCTGCGGTTGCTCGTCTTGAGCACGTGCTCGCGCAGCTCGCAGCTCGCGTCGCGCAGGCTCATCCCCTCGCCGATGTGGATGAACAGGCGGGCGACCTCCTGGTGGCCGAAGACGAAGCCCCGCCCGCACCGGATCCCCTCGTGGCGCTCGAAGACGTGGTCGCAGTTCGGGCACGCGCCGCCGGCGTCGGGGTGGGCCGCGGTCGGCTGGCGAACGGGGACCGGGAGGGTGAAGACGTGGCCCCGCATGCCGGGTCCGGGCACGCAGCGGTAGCGGGGACGGCGGTGGGCGTCGCTCCACCGGGCGACCGCGTAGCCGTCGAGCTGGATCCGGCTGCCGGGATGCTGCGGGCAGGTCGGGCGCACGGCGGGTCGTTCAGGGAGCGCGAGAGCCATGCCGCGAATCTGCCGCAGTTCAGTGCCACCTACGATGGCACGGTGGTCCCGAATCCGCTACGGGTTCCAACGCAGATACAACAGGGTGGCTCACCACGCCGCAGCAGTCGGTCGCGGCGGGAGGCGCCCGGCGCTGACCATCACCGACCCGGAGCGGGACTTCTTGGCTGTCTCGCCGGGCGGGGATGGCGACGACACTTCGATCATGCTTCGTCACGCGCTCCGCTC
>JBBSAM010000128.1:0-2762 GCA_038252255.1 Acidimicrobiia bacterium
GGTGCGGATTTCGCGGTCGCGTGAACGCTCAGATCGCCGGGACGTGAACGCTCGGATCGCGGACGTGAACGCTCAGATCGCCGGGACGTGAACGCTCAGATCGCCGGGACGTGAACGCTCAGATCGCCGGGATGTGAACGCCTGGATCGCCGACGTGAACGCTGGGATCGCCAGCGTGAACGCTCGGATCGCGGACGTGAACGCCGGGATCGGGAACGTGAACGGCGGGGTCGCCGGGGCGCGAGGGCCTCGGTGGGGATCGCGTTCGACACGGTGACGCAGAAGACGGCCACGGCCATTGCCGGCGCTCCGAGAGGAGCGCCATCCCCGGCGCTCCGAGAGGGAGCCCGAGGAAACCATGGAGCGACTTTCGATGAGTAAGACAAAGGAAATTCTTCGAGCCCGCTGGGCCTTGGGCCTGACGGTTCGCGAGGCCTCTCGCGCGACGAAGGCGAGCACGGGGGTGGTGAGCAAGGCGGTGAACCGTGCGAAGGCGGCCGGGCTCACGTGGGAGCTGGTGGACGCTCTCAGCGAGACCGAGCTCGAGCACCGACTCTACGGTGGACCGAAGTTCACGCGCTCCGATCGCGCGGAGCCTGATCCGGTCTGGATCCACTGCGAGCTGCGACGCGCGGGGGTGACCCTCGAGCTGCTGCACCTCGAGTACCTCGCCGCGAATCCCGACGGGTACCGCTACACGACGTTCTGCGATCGCTACCGCGTCTGGCACGGCCGGCAGGGCTTGGTGATGCGCCAGGTCCACAGGGCCGGCGAGAAGGGCTTCGTCGACTACTCGGGGAGGAGGCCTCACTACATCGACCCGCAGACGGGCGCGCAGATCGATGTCGAGCTCTTCGTGGCGGTGCTCGGCGCGTCGAACCTCACGTTTGCGACGGCGACGCTGACTCAACGGGTGCCGGACTTCGTCGCGTCGCACGTGAAGGCGTTCGAGTACTTCGGCGGCGTGCCGAAGATGACAGTCCCCGATCAGCTGAAGAGCGCAGTGACAGTCTCATGCCGGTACGAGCCGACGATCAATCGGACGTACGCAGAGCTCGGGCGGCACTACAACACGGCGATCGTCCCCGCCCGCCCGAACCATCCGCGCGACAAGGCGAAGGTCGAGGTGGCGGTGCAGGTCGCGCAGCGGTGGATCCTCGCGCGCATCCGGAACGAGGTGTTCTTCTCGCTGGAGTCGCTGAACGCGCGGATCGCGGAGCTGCTGGAGGACATGAACGCTCGCCCGATGAAGCGGATGGGCGGAGTGAGTCGGCGCGAGCTGTTCGATCGGTACGAGCGCGCTGCGCTCCACGCGCTGCCGAGCGAACCGTACGTGGTCAGCGCGTGGAGCCGCGCGACGGTCGACCACGACTACCATGTACGCATCGACGACCACTTCTACTCGGTGCCCTACGTGCTGTGCCGCGAGGAGATCGAGGTGCGGCTGACGGCGAGCACGGTCGAGGTCTTCCACCGCGGCAACCGCGCTGCTTCGCACGCGCGGAGCCACGAGCAGCACGGCAAGACGACGACGCCCGAGCACATGCCTCCGTCGCATCGTGCGCACTGCGACGCCGAGGCCGACGTGACGGAGTGGTCAGGGAGCGTCGGCCCGATGTGCGCGGCGATGGTCGCGCGGATCCTGAACGCGAACCCGTACCGAGAGATGGCGGTGCGCTCGGCCCTCGGTCTCAAGAGCGTCGCGAAGAAGTACGGCGAACAGAGGACGGAGGCTGCGTGCGCGCTGGCGCTGCGCTTCGGAGCGAACAGCTACAAGCCGGTCGAGCGAATGCTGAAGCTCGGCGCAGAGACGATGCCGATCCCCGGCGAGGAGCCGGCGGAGAGGGCACCGATCGAGCACGCCAACGTGCGCGGTCCCGAGTACTTCAACTGAGGAGAGAGACGAGTGTTGAACGAACCCACGAACGAGAAGCTCTACGACATGCGCCTCGCCGCGATGGCCGAGGCGTGGATGGTGCAACAGAAGGACGCGAAGATTGGCGCGTTGAGCTTCGACGAGCGCTTCGCGCTGCTCGTCGACGCCGAGCACATGGCGCGCGACAACCGGCGCCTCTCGCGGCTGTTGCGGGACGCCGACCTGCGGATTCCGAACGCGTGCATCGAAGACGTGAGGGCCTCGCCGGCGCGCGGGCTGGAGAAGGCGATGGTGCGCCAGCTCGGGTCGTGCACCTGGATCGGCGAACACCTGAACGTGCTCATCACCGGCTTGACCGGAGTGGGCAAGAGCTACCTCGCGTCGGCGCTGGGTCAGGCCGCATGCAGGAAGGGTCTGCGCGTCTCGTACCGTCGCTTGCCGCGCCTCTTCGACGAGCTGGCCTTGGCGCGCGCCGACGGCACGCACCGACGCGTCCTGGAACGCCTGGCGAAGTCGGAGCTCTTGATCCTCGACGACCTCGGGCTGGGGACGCCGAAGGAGTCGCAGCGCGCGGACCTCCTCGAGGTGATGGAGGATCGCTACGGGCGCCTGTCGACGATCGTGACGAGCCAGCTCGACGTCAAGAAGTGGCACGAATGGATCGGAGACCCGACGATGGCGGACGCCATCTTGGATCGCGTCGTCCACAACGCATACAAGCTCGATCTCTTGGGTCCATCGATTCGGAAGGAGAAAGGAACGGACAAGCGCTGAAGAGACCCCCGATCACACCCCCCGGTCTGGGTGATCACGTCGCCGCGAAACGAGCGGCACTCCGGTGATCACGTCGCGGCGAACTGGGTGATCACGTCAGGCGAAACCCGCA
>JBBSAM010000129.1:0-2716 GCA_038252255.1 Acidimicrobiia bacterium
CGCGCCGGAATCTGTCAAGTCAAGTGAGACAGTTCGTCGATCAGGTGCTCTGTAGTCCTGGTTGAGGTTCGTTGATCCAGGACTGCCGGGGGATTTTCGGGGTCGCGGGCCGGCGGGCGAATCGTTCGGGGTGTGCGGTGTAGGCCGCGTCGAGGGTCACCTGGCGTGCCTCGTCGATCGCGTCGGAGGTCCCGAAATGGACCGATGCGGGTGTGTGCCAGCCGATGCCCGAGTGGCGGTGGACGTGGTTGTATTCGGTGAAGAATCCTTCACAGAATGTGCGTGCTTCCTGGACGGTATTGAAGTGTCCGGGGAAGTCGTGCAAATACTTCATGGTCTTGAATTGCGCTTCGCTAAAGGGGTTGTCATTCGAGACCCGGGGCCGGGAATGGGATCGGGTGATGCCGAGGTCGACGAGCAGCGCGGAGACGGGCTTGGACGTCATCGAGGTGCCCCTGTCGGCGTGCACGGTGTGCGGGGCGGTGCCGTTGATGCGGATCGCCTCGCTGATGAAGTCCTTCGCAAGCTCGGAGTCCTCGCGGGGCGAGACGATCCAGGCGGGGTTGTAGCGGGAGTAGATGTCGATCAGGACGTATAGGTGGAACCACACGCCCTTGGACGGGCCGCGCAGCTTCGTGATGTCCCACGACCAAACTTGAGAGGGTGCGTCGGCGAGGAGTTCGGGTTTGACCTTCGCTGGATGGGTCGCCTGGGAGCGTCGTTCCCGGGTCTGACCGGCAGCGCGAGCAATCCGGTACATGCTCGACAGGGAGCACCAGTAGCGGCCTTCGTCGAGCTCACGAACCCACACCTGCCCGATCGACAGGTCCGCGTTCGGGCCGGTGTTCAACGCGACCAGGACAGCCGCGCGCTCGGCCGGGGTCAGTGTCTGCGGGGGCGGGGTGCGGTCGGCTTGCGGGATCGGGGGGCGGCGCGTCTGGGGTGGGCGCAGCCGGCGGTAGTGGGTGGCGCGGGACCGTCCGGTCAGCTTGCACGCCACCATGGTGGCGACCCCGAGGCCGAGCAGGGTGTCGAACGCGGCGGTCATGATTTCGGTGACGGCGTCGGGGTGTCCGCGCTCTCGGACAATGTCTCCAAGAGCGCGTGTACTTTTCCCATAATGTCCAAAGCCGTGCGGGTTCGGGTCAGATCGGCGGTCAGGCGGGCGTTTTCCGCACGTAATCGTGCGGTCTCACCCGGTGGCGCCGACTTGTGCGGGCGTTTTGCCGAGGTGCGCGCGTCGGTCAGCCCAGACAATGCGCCCGCGTCGCGAGCGGTCGTCCATTCTTTGACGTGGGAATGGTAGAGGCCCTCTCGGCGCAGGACCCCGGACTTCTCCCCGTGGGGGGCGGCCTCGTACGCCGCGACGATCTTCGCCTTGTACGCCGCGGTGAACGAGCGCCGGGTCGGACGGGGCGCCGGATCGGGGACCGCCACGTCGGGCACGGCCTCGCTGGTGTCCTCGTCGGACGGGTTACTGCTGATCACGTTGGGTCTCCAGTCATGCCCTACTAGCCAAACCCCGAAGCCCGGGGCGTCTCACCCAAGACTGACAGGGAGGGCGCGGGTCGACTGCCCTGATGTCCACGCCCTCGAGCGTGCCAGACAAGGAAGCCTTGCGTGCCCGGTAGCCGAAGATCGTCGGAGGGGTGCGGTCGCTGGCCGGGGCGTCCTCAGTGAGCCAAGATCGGCTCGTGAGCGCTGGCCGAGTTCCCGCTGGTCCGAGAATCCATGCGGCGCGCGCAGACGCCGGCGTCTCGGTGGTGGGACGCCTGCTTTGGGTGGGCGTCGTGGCTGGGCTGCTGATCGGCGGTCTCGTGGCGGCCCTGCTGTCCGGTGACGCGGACTTCTTCTCCATCGGGGCCATGGTCGGCGTCGTCGCCGGTGTCGTGGTTCAGGCCCTGACCGCTGTTGCGCTCTTCGCTGTGCGTCGGGCCAGCGCTCGGCCCGGCCTGTCAGCGATGCGCGCGCTGTTCGCGCCGTTGCCGACTGCGGGCGCGCTGGCGATCCCGTGGCTGCTCTTCGGTGCATCGTTCTCCGCGGGCGGTTGGCTCGTCGCGGTCGGCGGCGGAGCGACGGCCGCAGGCGTGGCCTGGCTTGTCGCTCCGGGGTGCCTGGCCCCGATCGCTCGCCGCGAGCACGACGTGGCCCACCGCTGAAACCACGAAGCGCCGCCGCCAAGGTGCCCGCTCATAGCCGTGTTGAGGGCGGCTACGCTCGCCCGCATCTAGCCGCTGTCAAGGGCGTGGGCTGGTGCCATCAGCGACTGGATGCCGGAAGACGAAGAGCACCACCACGAGTGCCACCAGGGCCCCTGCACCGATGAGCCAGACCTGCTGGACGAGTGCCGCCACGCCCGCGACACCGAAACCGACCCATGCCAGTGCCCGATTCAAGCCTGACCGGCCGCGAGACAAGATTCCAACACCAAGGACTACTCCGGTTGTCGAGAGTAGGAGGAGCGCGGCGGCGGCCGTTGCCGACCACACGCCGGCCCGGAGGGCGTCGTCGGGCAGTGGTGCGTCGATCATGACAATGCCGCCCTGGAGCAGGGCTATGGGTGCCCACAGGATCGCGGCGCAGACACCACCGATCACGAGCGCCCAACCGACAGACGCTTCCACGGTGCCTCGAGGTGGCCGACCTGACGACGGCTCGGAGTTCCTGATCTCAGCCACCGGCCCACATTGCGACCCACCGAAACGTCAGCCGGGCC
>JBBSAM010000130.1:0-2701 GCA_038252255.1 Acidimicrobiia bacterium
GTGTCGCTTGCCAGCGGTATGGGACCACCTCGTTGCCACGAGCATGGGACCACCTGGAGGTGTCGGTGAGCATCACAGGGTCCCGCTTTCGGTGTCAACGGCGGCGCGCTGGTTGAGCCGGTCTCGTTGTCGGTAGGAGGGGCCTTCGATGACCAGGGTGTGTGCTCCTGAGGTGAGCCGGTCGATGGCGGACTGGGCGAGCAGCGCGTCGCTCATCATCGACATCCACTCGGCCGGCTCGCGGTTCGAGGTCACGATGGTGGCTGCCTTGCGGTGCCGCTCGACGATGAGCTCGTAGAAGTCGTTGGTCTCGGTCGCATCGAGCCTGCGCAGTGCGAAGTCGTCGAGGATGAGCAGGTCGACTCGGGCGAGTTTGCGCATCTCTGCCTCGAGGCTGTTGTCCAGGCGGGCGGCGCGGAGACGGGTGAAGAGCTTGTCGGCGCGTGAGGTGTGGACACTGAGACGGCGTCGGATCCCGATGTGGCCCAGGGCGGTCGCGAGGTGTGTTTTCCCGACTCCGACGGGCCCCAAGATGAGGACCCCGTGGCCGGCCTCGGCGAACCGCAGGCTGGTCAGGTCCGAGAGCAGCATCCGGTCATAGGTGAGGTCGTCGGGTTCGTCCCAGGTGTCTAGGCGCATGGCTGGGTCCAGGCCGGCGGTGCGGGCGCGCAGCATCGCTGAGCGGGACTCGCGGCGGGTGACCTCATCGGAGAGGAGGAGCTGCAGGAACGCGGCGTGGCCCATCTTGCGTGCTCGTGCCAGGGCGAGCCGCTCGGGCAGGGTGTCCTTGAGCCCGCCGAGCTTCAACGCCCGCAGGGTCCGCATCAGGTCGGCCCCGACCGGGTCGAGCGGTCCGCTGGTCGCAGTGGTGGTGCTCGTGGTTGTGGTGGTCATGGGGTGGTCTCCAGTTCTGGGTCAGATGTTGGGTTGGTGGGGCTTGCGCCGCCGGGGATCAGCCTCAGCTGGGTGGTGCCGCGGGTGGCGTACTCGGCCGGGTCGCGGGCGAACCGGCCCGTTGATCCGGGTGCGCCGGCTGCGGCGGGCAGCACCGGTTGTTCGCGCTCGATCGCCTTCTCGAGCATCGAGGCGATCTTCGCCACCGAGACGACGTCGAGGTCCAGCGAGCGGGTGCAGGCGGTCTCGACCGGCCCGGGTCCGTAGCGGCGGACCAGACCGAGGAGCCGGTAGACGGCCCGCATCCGGGTCCAGGGCAGCGGGTCGTCGAGGAGCCGCTCGGCATAGATCCCGAGGTTCTCACCATGGCTGGCGCACTGGGCGATCAGCGCGGCCAGGTCCCGCATCGCATACCCGGCCTTCTCGGCCGGCAGGTCGTCGCGGTCGGTGGAGCGTCCGCCCGGGGGCTGCCTGGGGTGGGTCTTGACCAGCTGTCCACGCGCGTAGAGCTTGACCAGCTCGCTGTCGGCTCGGGCCTCGAGGTGGTGCCCGATCCACTGCTGTGGCAGGGAGTAGAGCGCCCGGGCGACCTCGACGTGGAAGTCGCGATGGACCTTGACCCGGGTGAACCTCGGCACGTCATAGGGCTCGGGGACGGTGAGCAGACACGAGGCCTCGATCTGGTTGAACATCTCGACCGGCCGCTGCGCGGTGGTGCCGTGGATCCGCATCCCGGCCCGCTGCGCGCACCACACCTCGACGCGGGCCTGGGCCTCGGCCAGGTCGGTGAAGGTCTCCCCGGCCCAGAAGTTGCCGCGCACGTACTGGACCACCCGCTCGACCCTCGGCTTGTCCTGAGGGGTCCGGACCCGGGCGGGGTCGGTGGCGAACCCGACATGCTGGGAGTAGTCCAACCAGCCGACGCCCAGCCGGGGGTTGACCGCGTCCGCGGTGGTGACCACGGCCTTGAGGTTGTCGGGGATCAGGACCTTGAAGACACCGCCGAAGAAGTCCCAGGCCGCCTCGCAGCCGGCGATCATCGCGGCAAGGGTCTGGGAGTAGGTCAACCACACGAACATGTGCCGGCTCACCACGGCGGTGAAGATCAGCGCGTGCACCCGGCGCTTCTTCCCGGTCTCGGGGTCGAGGATGAACCCCATCTGGGCGAAGTCGATCTGGCACTCCACCCCGGGTTCGCCGTCGTTGATGCGCATCGTGGTGGACCTGACCCGGAACCCGCACCGATCGACCGCGAACCGGTGCAGGGTGCGATAGGGCACCTTGCAGCCCTGCCGGGCCAGCAGCTCCTCGATCTTCACCACCGACAGCGCGTCCTGGCCAGGACCGCCCCGCACCCACGCCGCGATCTGGTCCTGCCGGGCGAGCAGCAGAGCCCACGCCTGGCCGTGCCCGTTCGGCCGCGCCGGGCGGACCGCGGCGACCACCGCGCCGACCAGTCCATCGGTCAACGCCTCGACACCGGCCTCTCGCACGAGGCCTTCGGCTTCGGCCGCAGCGACGTAGCGGCGGGCGGTCTTGCGGTCCACCCCCGCCCGCTCGGCGACCTTGCGCAGCCCGGCGCCCTCGAGCCAACCGCGCAGCACCTCACGCACCTCAACCACACTGACCTCCCTGAATCCCACGCTTGATGACCTCCACGTCGATGAACAAGACGTGGCGAGTCAACGAGCAGGCCGAGGAACCCTCGACGCGGCGCGCCGGGTGGTCCCATGACTGGCAACCCAGGTGGTCCCATGAAGCTGGCAGAAAACCGACTACAGCGGTCCCATGCTCATGGCAGGCGACA
>JBBSAM010000131.1:0-2687 GCA_038252255.1 Acidimicrobiia bacterium
ATCAGCGGGTGGGGACACGGGAACGCCGCCCGGTCGGCGCTGAAGTTCTTCCTCTACACCTTCCTGGGCTCGCTGGCACTCCTGCTCGGCTTCGTGGGCCTGTACGTCGCCTCCGACCCGCACACCTTCGACATGGTCGAGCTCGCCACCCACCCGCCGTTGCAGGGGCGCGGCGTCGCTGGTGGGCTCGTCCTGGCGGCGCTGCTGCTCGGACTCGCCGTGAAGACCCCGACCTTCCCGTTCCACACCTGGCTCCCCCCCGCGCACAGCGATGCCCCGGCGATCGGCTCCGCCGTCCTCGCGGGGGTGATGCTGAAGATGGGCACCTACGGCTTCGTCCGGATCGCGATGCCGATGCTGCCCGACGCCTGGCGGGCCTGGGCGCCGGTCGTGATCGCGGTCGGGATCGTCTCGGTGCTCTGGGGCGCACTCGTAGCCTTCGCGCAGACCGACCTGAAACGAATGATCGCCTACACCTCGGTCAACCACATGGGCTACGTCGTCCTCGCCGTAGGTGCCGCCGGGGTGCTGTCAGACGGCGCGGACGAGGCACGTCGGGTCGCGGTGACCGGTGCGGTCACCCAGATGGTCAGTCACGGACTGCTCACCGCTGCCCTGTTCCTGCTTGCCGGCAGCATGTTCGAGCGGACCGGGAAGTACGACCTCGATGGATACGGCGGGCTCGCCGCGACGGCGCCGCGCTACGCCACGCTCTTCACCGTGGCGGCGTTCGGGTCGCTGGGGCTCCCGGCGCTGTCCGGGTTCATCGCCGAGTTCCAGATCTTCGCCGGCAGCATCGCGACGGTTCCCGTCACTGCGGTGGCCGTGGTCGGGATCCTGATCACGGCGGCCCTGTTCCTGCGTGCGCTGCAGCGTGTTTTCACCGGGCCGACCGCAGGCCTTTCGGTGGGTTTCACCGACGTCACGACCCGGGAGTGGGCGCCGGTCGCTCTGCTGCTCGTGGTGTCGGTGTTCATCGGGGTGCTGCCGCGCACGCTGCTGGACGTGATCGAGCCTGGTGCCGCGATGCTCGCGCACCTCGTGGGGCGGTGAGCAGGCGCGATGGGTGCTGACCTCGTGGCCGTGCTGCCCGAAGCGCTGCTCTTCCTCGGCGGGATGGTCACGCTCGTCGGCGGGTCGTTCACCCCGCGGACCCGTCAGTGGCGGCTGCGACTCGTGGCGGCTGCCGCCACGGTGGCCAGCCTCGTCGCGGGCCTGGTGGCGTGGGCGGGCAACGCCCGGACGGCATTCTCCGGCACCTTCACCGTCGACGCCTCGACCGGTGCGGCCCGCGTCACGGTGACCGTGTCGCTCCTGCTGATCCTGCTGATTGCGTCGGGGGAGGTCCGCGACCACCCCCGGGAGAGCGAGACCTACAGCCTGCTGCTCTGGGGCGGAACCGGCGCACTGCTGCTCGCGGGCTGCACCGATCTTGCCCTGCTGGTCGTGGCGTTCCTGCTCTCCAGCATCCCGCTCTACGGTCTCGTCGGGATCATGGCCCGACCGGACTCGGCAGAGGCCACCCTGAAGACCTACCTGTTCGGCGCCTTGTTCGGCATCCTCCTGATGCTCGGGGCCGTCCTGCTCTACGGGCTCGCCGGTCACGCCGGATACCCGGCCCTCGCAGCGGAGCTCGGCGACGCCCCCTCGTCGGCGGTGGGCGCCGGCGGACTCCTGGTGCTGACCGGCCTGCTGTTCAAGGCCGGCGGCGTCCCGGGCCACTTCTGGGTGCCCGATGCCACCCAGGGCGCATCGGTGACCGCCGCGGCTTTCCTCACGACCGTGCCCAAGATCGGAGCACTGGTCGCGATCACCCGCCTGATCGCCGTACTGCCGGGTGAGGTGCGCTGGGCCACGGTGCTGGGGGTCCTCGCGGTGGCCAGCATGACCATCGGCAACCTCGCCGCCCTGGCCCAAAGCGACGTACGCCGACTCCTGGGCTGGTCGACGGTCAGCCAGGTGGGCTACCTGCTCGCCGCCGCAGCCGTGACCAGGCTCAGCGACCTGGGCCAGCCTGCCCTGCTGTTCTTCCTGGCCGGCTACGCCCTCACGAACCTGGCCGCGTTCGCGGTCGCCGCCGCGCAACCCGATCGCCGCGCAATCGAGCAATGGGCGGGCTTCGCCACGACACGGCCCGGCCTCACCGCGGCCCTCGTCGTGGCACTGCTCGGACTCGTCGGGACACCGCCGACCGCGGTCTTCGTCGGCAAGCTCACCACGATGGGGGCGACCTGGGACGCGGGCCTGGCCTGGCTCGCAGTCGCCGTGGCCGTCAACACGCTGGTCAGCCTCTTCTACTACCTGCGCTGGATCCGGGCAGCCCTACGGCCGGCCGCTCATCTCGACGAGCTCGTCGAGACCGGCAACGGCCAACGCGGTGCCCCGGTGGCGGCCTACGTCGCCGCGGCGGCCACTGTCGTGATGGGGCTGGCCGCTGGGCCGCTCTGGCTCCTTCTCGACTGACGGGCATGGGATACGTAGCCGACAACTTCCAGGTCGTACAGGGCCATCATCGTTCCCGCTTCGGCGTGGAAGATGTTGTGGCCGTGCGTCATCCCGGACCCGGGATTGTCGACCTGCAGGTCCACTGAGGCCCATCGTTCATGTCGCTACCTGGCCGCCACCGATCGTGGACCCCATGCCCTCGTCAAGCTCAGTTACGTGGACGGTATTAGGCCCGGTCGGAC
>JBBSAM010000132.1:0-2622 GCA_038252255.1 Acidimicrobiia bacterium
GCGGGACCTCCTCACCGGGTGGGGTATGCAGGGCAAGGGCCGTGCGCTGTGGTGCGTCGGTGACCGCACCTACAAGGTGCAGACCGTGCTGCACCCCACCGAACAGCGTCTGACCTGGACAAACGAAGCCATCAAGGGCGCCCTATGACTCTTCGCACGATTTCTGACGGTTTCTCGTCGAACTTGCACGCCTTCGGCGGGTTGGTCCGGCGTGGACGGTCCAGTTCGCCGAACTGTCGGCTTCATGGCATGTCGGTCACGAGGGCGGGTTTGGGAACCGCGACGACGCGAAACTCGTCCGTCGTCGCCTCGAAGTCGCCTGACGCGGTCGTTACGGGCGCGATTCTTTCAGCCGAGTCCGTTCGGGTGGTCGGCCGAGGCGGCGGTCGCGGTCCCGTTGTCTGTGGCGACCTCGCCGGAAGTGAGGTCAGCATGTTCGAGGGTCTTGAGGTAGCGGGTTGCTCCTTCGACGCTGAGACCGAAGAGGTCGCAGAGGCGGCGTACGTCGCCGCCGGTGGCGTGGATCTCGTGGAGGATGCGGTCCTCGCGCAGGACCTGGGGGCGCAGAGCGCTGTTCTTCCAGGGGAAGGAGTGGCCGCCGGCAATGAGCCGGGGCGCGGTGCGTCGGTTGATGAGCAGGTGGGGGTTGGCGCTGGCCGGCCACGTGCTGTTGCGGTGGTCGAGCCAGGCGGCGAGCCGGGTTCGCACGGGCGCAGCGAGCGGGATGTCGCGGTTACCGAGGCGGAGGCGTCCGTCGACGATGTCGGTCAGCTTCAGCTCGCGGACCTGTTTGCCGGTCAAGGCGTGGAAGGCGATCAGGGCGACTGCCAGCGCGACGGCGGGGTTCGGGTTGTTCAGCTCGGCGCGGATCAGGGCGGTGTTCAGCGGCAGCGGGATATTGGTAGCGACAGGGGTCAGGGTGAGGCCTCGCGTGGGATTTGCGAACACGAGCCGGCGTCCCTTGAGGATCTTGAACAGCGACTTCAATCCGTTCTCGGCGAAGTGGCGATGGGTGGTCCCTGGCGGCAGTGCCGCGAGAGCGGCGAGGATGTCGCCTTTGGTGATCTCGGCGAAGGACTGGTGACCGTCCTCGGCCCAGGCCTGGACCACGGGCGCGAGGCCGCGGATGTGGAGTTCGACGGTTGCCGGGTCGCGTGGGATCTGGCGGGGCGACTGGCGCGAGCCGCCGAGCATGATCTGCAGCCACAGGCGCAGGTGCTGTTCCATCTGAGGCGGCAGGGCGCCGTCGGCGATGAACGTTGCGGTGAAGTACTTCTCCACGCGGGTGGGGACGTCTTCGATGAGCAGGCCGGCTTCGGCCAGGACGTCGATGGTGGAGGAGATCGTGCCGTCATAGCGGCGCAAGGAGACGATGTCGCTGGCGCGGATCTTGGCAGTCGGGGTGGGCCGCACGGCCTGCAGCATCCGCAGGGTCCGCATCACCGTGTTGCGCTGTCGCACGCTCCAGCCGTAACGGTGGGCGTGGTCGGCCACGATGGCGGCGCAGTAGCGGGTCAGATCGCTGTCCTCGACCAGGACCCGCTGGCGCAGCGCCTCAGGGTCGGGCGCCATGTCGAACAGGGCCAGCTGCTCCATCGCGTTCTCGTCGAACCCGGTGCCGGGCCGGTAGGGCAGCTGGTTCTTGTTCTTCTTCGACCAGCGGCCGTCCCAGCTGACGTAGTCGGGCATCGAGGTGACGCGCCGCTTGAACATCATGTTGGCGAAGAACAGTTGCTGACCGTGCCGGTTCGCGGTGGCTACGTCGAGGGCGCGGCCGGGTCTCTGTTCGCGTCGGGCATTCTCAAGACAGAGGCGACACGCGCGGGTGTCGCTGACGCGGGTGACGCGGCCGCAGTGGGCGCAGGTTCCTTTGGGGTAGTGGGTTTCCCACCACTTGCACGACCAGCAGGTCCAGTTGTAGCGGGGGTAAACACCCCAGGCCAGGCATCCCCGGCAGGAGCCGATGTGTTCGGGGCTGCGGGGATGGCAGCGGCTGCACAGGCCTTGGCTGAAGTAGTCCTCGTGGCTCCCGCAGCGCACGCAAGGGGGCGTCGCCAAGGGGCCGCCTGGAAGGCAGTCGTAGCAGAAGTCGACGCGGGGGCTGGTCCACGCGACACGGTTGACCTGACAGCGGTTGCACTTCGGTGGCAGCCGCAGCGGCGCGTTGGGTCCCGGTCCCGGCATGCTCTCGTGCCCTGTCCCACTCGCTGTTCAATCCGACCGGTCCAGCACGCCTACAGCGGCGGCCTTGACCGTGGCGTCCCCAGTCGTGGCGGCACCGCGGGGGCGCGGCCACCCGCTCCACTATTACCGCTCGGTCCGCCCTGGTGCCCGGCGTGGTCGTCGCCGTTGGCGGCCTCGATGGCGCGGGGACGACGAGCGGCGACTTTCTCCGGCTCGAGGCTCATCAGGTCGTTCAACGTGCACCCCAGCACCGAGCACAGCACGTCGAGGTCGTCCAGCCGCATGGTGAGCGGGGTGCCGGCCCACCACGAAGACATCTTCCCAGCAGAGATCTCCAACCCCGCGGCGGCGAGCATCCGTCGCACCTCGGCCGACTTCCAGATCCCTCGCTCGGCGGCGCGCAGCCGCAGGTTCCACTGCATCTGCTTCCTCTCTTCC
>JBBSAM010000133.1:0-2602 GCA_038252255.1 Acidimicrobiia bacterium
CGATCCGACCGCGGTACTCGGTGGTCGCGTCGGCGTCCGACGGGCGATCGTGGAAGCGAGGGAGCTGCATGGCCTCACTCGCTGTACCGCACGAGACGGAATCGTCCCAACCCGACCGGCCTCGCCTTCGCCCCCGCGGTGTTCGTGTACCGACATTGGATTGATTGCGCGCATTTTCGCGCCTCGCCGTACAACGGCGACGTGAAAGGCTATGCTCGACGGAATGGTGCGCCGTGAAGGACCCGGCTCCGCGCCCGCGATAGCGGGCGTTGCTCCGGGTCCACGCTGCGCTTCTCCAACGGGTGAGAGTCCCGTCCAGGTAAGCGCCGGAGCGCCGGGTAGCAGGTCCCAGCCGAGCGGAAGAGATTCCGACGGCCGAGCGGGACGTCGAAAGCCTGTGAGGCGGCGGAAGCCGCGCAGCAGGGAGCAACAACGCGGGCCGCAACATGAAGTGAAGCCTGCAGCCTCGACAGAGAAACAATCCGCGAGCCGAGCCGCTCATTTCACGGCGAAGGCAACATCGTCGAAGCCAGCACCGGAGTGCTTCGACAATCGCGGCGGGGTAGGGGGCGCAGCACGCGTTGAAGGAGGAGTGCGGAACTCGGGAGGCCCGTCTGCATCGCTCATGTCGGAGCAAGGTGCGTCGTATAAGCCGAAGGGTGCGGCTCTTTTCCGGCATCACTTCACCCGGCGAAGTCGTGGGGGACGATTCGGGCGAATGTGCGCGAGTGGGTCCGGGACATCACCCTCGTATCGTGATGCATGGCGTCGTCGGTATTCGGCGTCGAGGTGAAACGTCCAGTAGTCGTCGAAGTCGCCATTCGTACGGAGGGCACGCAGGCGGAGGACGGCTTCGGCCCCGACGAGTGACCAGCGCGCTCCTGTGCGGTCCATGCGGTCCTTGACGAGATATCGGCAGGCGCCCTCGATGACGCCGGTGGCGATGGGGAGTCCGTCGTGAAGCGCTTCCGCGTAACGGATGAAGAGGGCGTTGTTGAGGAGGTAGTCGGCGCAGCGGTCGACGGCGGCGCGCTCGACGAGACTCTGCAGCGTGGCGCTGCGGGTCATTCCAGCGGCCACGTCGCTCGCCGACGTTCCGTCGAGCAGCATGCGCAGCCGGTGCTGCACCCACGCCTCGGCCTGCGGGGTGCCGTCCGCGTGGAAGCAGTAGGCGGCCTTCCACAGGTATTCGAGCACGTGGATCAGATCGAGCACGATGGTGACGTGCACGCCGTGCTTGTGGGCGCCGCGCCGCACCTGATCGATCTGCGTCTCGTTGCCGTCGAGCAGCACGACCCACCGGCGACGTTTCTGCGGGTCGCGACGGAGCGCTTCTTGGAACGTGGTCTCGATGACCGTCTGCGCGTCCTCGACGACGCTCGCCCAGACGCGCTTGTTGCTCGGGCGTGGCCGCCTGCGCTGCGCGTCGAGGTCGCGTACCGGTCCGAGCTCCCGCACGACATCGTCGGTCGTGCGAGGAAACGGCGCGATCGCGTAGACGGCGGCGACCTCCGCCATGCGTTTTCGGTTGCGCTTCTCTCCACGCGCGAGTCGCTTCATCGGTCGGTCGCGACGCTTCGCCTTTGCCTCGGCGGCCTTGCGCGTTGCAGGCCGCAGATCGCGCTTGAGCATCACGATGCCCTTGGCGTCGAACGTGAGCACCAGCAGGTCGTCCGGATCGTCGTCGTGCGGCGACGACGATTCGTAGAACTGCGTGAAGTCCTCGGCGGCACGCTGCACCAGTTGCTCCAGCTGCCGCTTCGGAACCGTCACGCCGGTGGCGCTCTCGATCTCCTCCACCGCCTCGTCGAAGGACGTGATCGCCGCCTTGGCCGCCGCGAGCCGCCGCAGCGAGTGCGAGTAGCTCTCGGTCGGCAGGTTGAGCGTCGCGTCCAGCGGCGCGCGGTAGTCCATCGCCGCCGCCTCGTAGACGAGGCGCGCGACGCTCACCCCGCCGAACAAGCTCGTGAGCCCTCGTGTGCGCACGCGCGCGCTCGTGCGCCGAACCCCGTCGTCGCCGCGCACGGATACGCGACGCTCAGCGGCGCCACGCAGGTCCATCTGCTCCTGCAGCATCCGTCGTTGCAGCTCACGACCAGCCGTAGCGATGTACTCCTCGGTGTCCGAGTGGCGCTCGCGCAGGCTGTCGGGTGCGGAGACGCGAGCGATCATCTGCTCAAGCTGCGCGCGGCATGCGTCGAAGGGTGCGGTCGGCGCGGCGATCTTGTACGCTTCCATGCGAAGGGGCCTTTCTGTGTATCGTGTCTAGCAACCGATACAGTGGCAGAAGTGGCTCCTTCTCTCTTCACGCCGCATTCAAAACCCCAGGAATTCCGTCGCCAAAAGAGATCTGCACCCATTGGCTTTGCCAATCCTTTCGAGCGAGTCCGTCGTTTTCTCGTCGGAAGACCTATGACGAATACGGCATGCGCCAACACGACTTCGTCATAGGTCTCGATTTCCCGAAATGGCGCCAACCCCCCCGATCCCGGAGCTCCATGCGGAAGAATCGACGGGCAGCGGCGCGGGCCCTCGGCAACGGCCTAGAGCCCCATCGACCACGACAGGCTCGTCGCGGGGCGGTGCTCCCAGCTGTACTTGC
>JBBSAM010000134.1:0-2564 GCA_038252255.1 Acidimicrobiia bacterium
CTGATATTCGCGGGTTGGGTACCGCAGGACGGACTATTCGGCTGGAGCGTTCCGCTTGTCTAGAAGGCGAGTGTGGCAACGAAAACCGTTGCTACTCATAGCTAGATCGCGGGTTCACTCCTCGCGTTGCCACTCCTCGTCCGTCACCGCCTGGTGGCTTTGTGTTCTCGTTGAGTCGATGCTGAGCGCCGCGCGCCACCGTGGGCAGGCCCCCTGGGCCTGCCCGTGTCTCCGGCCTGGCAGGGGCCGTAGAGGCTCCGGGGTCAAGGGCGGCCGGAGGCCGTCGCGGAGCGATCGCGGAGCGACCCTTGAGGCTGGAGGGGCGGCCCCGTAGCGTGCGCGGCGCGGACCGCCGGTGACCTGGTCATGGTGAGCCACGCCTGGTGCGGGGCCCGCCCGGGGCGGCGGCAGCGGGGGTCGTGGTGATCACCGCTTGGTCGAGCAGATCCGTTACCGCGACAGGCCCATCACAGTGGGGACATGCGCCGCCCTCACCGATCCGGCGGGCGAAGGTGTGACAGTCCGGGCAGCGTTGCTCGCCCAGGAGTCGTTCACCGCAGTCGGGGCATTCGTAGACGGTGATCTCCCGGCGGGGCCGGGCGGTCGGCACGGTGACCGTGGGGCCGCCCTGCTGGCGCCGGCGACGGAACGCGGTCTTTCGGCAGGCCGTGCTGCAGAACACCTGCCGGCCGACCGGCACGAAACACCGTCGGCATACCGGGCACGGGGTCGTCGTCCCTGGGTCGTCCCGCGACGGGGATCGGTCCGGTGCCGGCCCGGTCAGCATCGCCGCAAAGGGGTGCGCGTTGATCATGACGTCGCCCCGGCTCAGTCGTCCATCACGGCGAGCGACCAGCACCAACCGGCCAACTCCCGGGCGACCGCGACGTCGGCGATGACCGGCCTCTTCTTCCGCTCGGTGAACACGTCCCAGCGGTGATGTAACCGGTGGTTCCCTTCATGGCCGCGGGCCCGCGCCGCCGCCGGCGCCTGGTCCCACCTGGCCCGCATCGTCAAGCCCGGCCGGTATGCGGGGCGGTGGTGCCAGGCGGCCTCGACCAGCAGGCGGCGGGCGTGGGTGTTCCCGGTCTTGGTGATCGAGCCTTGGGAGCGGTTCCCGCCGGAGGAATGCTCGGTGGGCACCAAACCCAGGTACGCGCCGATAGTCGAGCCGGTGAACCGCTGCCAGTCACCGATCTCCACGGCAAGGGCGAACCCGGTCAGGGTGGCCACCCCGCGCAGGCAACACAACCGGCGCACCACCGGGGTGTACTCACTGTGAAACGCCATCTCGGTGATCGCCGCGTCCAACCGGTTCCGCCGGGCGGTGGTGAGCAGCACCGCCTCGAACGCCGAGTCGAACGCCAACTGCAAACCCGGCAGGTCGAACCGCTGACCACGCAACCAGACCTCGTGCACCCCGGTCCAGGGGTGCCCACCGGAATACAGAATCCCCTGCCGCAGCAACAGTTTCGACAACCGGTGCCGGTCCCGCATCAGATCACCGCGGACGTCCTCCCGGGCCCGCACCAGGTCCCTCGCCGCTTCCTGTTCCACCCCGGGCACCCGGACCTCGACGATCTGATCCATCCGCAACAAATTGGCTAAGTGCCGGGCGTCGCGCGCATCTGTTTTCACCCGATCACCGGGCGGGCGTTGAAGTTTCGACGGTGCCGCCACCACACACCGGATCCCCGCCGCGGTCAACGCCCGGGCCAACCCGTACCCCGTCGGGCCGGCCTCGTAAGTCACCGCGACCGGCGTCGGCAACTCCGCCAACCACGCCGACACACCCGCGAACGTCGGGCTCACCCGATGCCGCGACACCGCACCGGTCACCGTGTCCAAACCACACCCCACGATGGACCGGGCATGCACATCAAGACCGACACTCGTACGCTCACTGAACACCGGGGCCTCCCGCAACTGTGGTGTCGACAGGGCCTTCTCCCTGCCGACAATCCACGTCAACTTGCGAGAGAGGCCCCGGCCCCGTCAAGTGGTCGGGGACCACTCATACCGTCTAGACCAGCGCGGCTGCGCAATGGTTGCCCGCGCACCGCGGGGACGACGGGAGCAGGGTCGACCACGGGGGGCGCCGTAACCGCCAGGGCTCCCTGTCATAGGAGGGGGTGCCAGGCCGGCGGCTCCTCCAGACGTAACCGCGCGTGGTGCGCCGCGATACACGCGGTAATGAACCAGATCATGACTGTAAGTCGTAGAAAGCGAACGTCAGTACTGGGTAGCTGCTTAAGTCAAGTAGTATTTGGGGATGTCAGAGGCTGTTGTATTGCATCCGGTCGGCGGTGTCGATTACCCGCGGACGTTCGAAGAGTTGCTGGCGTGGTTTCCTGATGACGCGGCTTGCGTCGTCTTCTTGGAGCGGTTGCGATGGCCAGAAGGATTTGTCTGTCCCGCGTGTGGCGAGGCGTCTGGATGGCGGACCGCGAAGGGCCGCTGGATGTGTACCTTGTGTAGCCGCCAGACCTCGGTGACCGCTGGGACCATTTTTCACCGCACCCGGACGCCGTTGACGACCTGGTTCGCCGCGATTTGGTTCATCA
>JBBSAM010000135.1:0-2542 GCA_038252255.1 Acidimicrobiia bacterium
ATGCGGAAGAAGTTGCGGTTGCCGTAGCTGGAGCAGGCGTCCCCCTCCCCCGGGTACGCCGCCAAGGACGCGGCGTTGGGCTGGTAGGGGGTGTAGTTGTACAGCGAAGCGGTGGCCTGGTTGGCGATGGTGACTGGCGCCCCGCCGCAGCCGGATTGCTCGACGTTCCAGAGGATCTCGGTGGTCTGCCCGGCCCGGTATCGGTACTTGGTGGGGTCGACGCGGTAGCGGGCCCACTGCTTGGCCATGCCGTAGCCCTGGTTGAAGAACCCGGCGTAGGCCGGATCGCAGTTGGCCGATCCGCCGGTGCCGGTGTCGGGACAGTGCCAGCCGAACGCCGCGTTGTAGGACGTGGCCGTCGGGTCGGTCCTGGTGAGCAGCTGGGACTCTTTCTGCAGGGTCACCAGCATCACCTGGGGGTTGATGCCGCAGGCGGCGGAGAACCGCGCCAGGGCCTCGACGGCGGTGATGTTGCTGCCGGCCGGCACGGCGGCGCAGTAGGGGTCCGCGGGCTGCTGCTCAAAGGACACGCGCAGGTTCTTGAGGCACCAGGTGCCGGTGCAGTTGGCGCCCTGGGTGTTGATGAAGTCCTGGATCTGCTTAGGGGTCATGGCGGTGGTGTTGTAGAAGACCTGGTCGCTGACGATGTTGCCCGGGTCGAACGTGGTGCTCGCCCCGTTGATGTCGGTCAGGCAGGTGGTGCCCGCGGTGGCCGGGGCGGCGCCGGTGTACAGGACGGCGGTCAGCGCGGTGGCCGCGGTCTGCCAGCGTTCCACGTTGCGGCCGACTCCGGACTCTTGGACCACCTCACCGATCTCCCAGTCCTGGCGGGGGTCGGCGTCGTAGTCGGGAACCCGCCGCTGGAGTTCGGTGAGGAACATCCGGGTGGCGCCGGCGGGGTCTCGTCGGTCGTAGGCGGTGTACAGGTCTGGTGACTGCTGGAACAGCCCGACCCAGGGGCCGTTGACCGCCTGCGGATTCAGGGTGGACTCCTGCATGGCCACGGCCAGGGCTATCTGAGCGCCGCGTCGGGTGATGGCCATTTGCTGGGCCACCGCGACGATCGTGCCGGCGACCTGGACCTGCTGGGCGGTGAAGGTCGTGCCGGCGTAGTCACCCGCAGCGGCGGTCGGGGCTGCCGCCGTTGACGTGGCCGGGTCGGGGGCGCCAGTCGCCGGTGCTGGAGTGGTTGGTGCGGCGGCGACGGTGCAGGCGTAGGCGCCAGTGGGGGTGGCCGCCGCGGCTTGCATGGCAGCCGGTTGGTTCGCCGACGCCAGGATGATCACCACGACCAGCAGCAGCAGGATGACGATTGCGACCGGCGAGGTCACGACGGCGCCTGCGGCCACGCCGACGGCCCAGCGCGTCGCACGGCGCCGGGCGTACCGCGCCAGGTTCGGGGGCACCATCAGTTCGCTGTGACGGGGGCGCCGACCCGCCAAGCGCCGGTCGGGTCTTGGGTCAGGGCGCGGGTTAGCAGCAGCGGCAGTTGCTGCATGGGGGTGTCGTCGACGGCCAGGACCTGGATGGCGGTGATGCGCGCGGTGCTCAGGCCGGGCCGATCGATCGGCGGGGGATCCACGTCGACGGTGATGTCGGTGCAGGCCGAGGACAGGCGCTGGGTGGTGACGGTGGTCCAGGAGGTGGGGTCGAAGGTGAATGGGTCGTCCTGGGCGGGCATGGCGGTGTCCCCGAAGGCATGCGCGCGCAGTTGGTGGGCGGTCGGGTCGGATTGTCGAAAGTCGTACGCGCACAGTGCGTTCAGCCACGCGGCGGTGATCTGGGCGGGGTCCGCGGGATCGGGCTGTCCGGTGGGCGCAGCGGGAAGCGCAGCGGGCAGGTCAGTGGTCGGCGCGGGGCGGGCGGTGACGGTCGTCGGCGGGCGGGGGTTCACGGTCGCTCCCGCGCTCAGCTGGACGGTTCGCAGCGAGCCGGCGGCCGGCGGTGCGGGCGCTAGGGGGTTGCTCGTGGCGACCGTCGAAGTGGCCGGGATGGGGCGGGACGGAACGAGGGCGATCCGTGAGGCCGCCGCCGTCGTGGTCGAGGTGATGACCGAGACCGCGGCAGGGTCGGGGGCATTGGACGAGCCGGCGACGGTGCGCACCGTGATCAGGGAAACGACGATGGCGACGACCAGGGACCCGATCATGATCAGGTCCCGGCGCAGTGCCGGGTTCATGCGCCCAGACGGCGAGCGCGCCGCAGTTGTCGCCACGTGGTGCGGGCGCCGCGGCCGATCAGTCGGCCGAGGACGGTGACGCCGGCCGTGCCGGCCAGAGCCGCCGGGACACTCAGGGTGAGCACGCCCAGGATGACGCCGGCGGATGGGATGTCCAGCTCGACGGCCGTGGTCGACAGCACGCTCAGGGCGATGACGGTCAGCGCGGCGGCGATGAGCAGGCGGCGGATCATCGCTGCACCATCGCCGCGATGACCCCGGCCAGGATGACCAGGACGATGACGGCGGTGAACAGCTTGGTGCTGCGGGGGTTGCGGCGCAGACCGCTGATGCCCGCGGGGTCGAACACGCGGCGCAGGCCGC
>JBBSAM010000136.1:0-2476 GCA_038252255.1 Acidimicrobiia bacterium
AGGGCTTCCCCTTGGTCAGGGGCGTGCCTCGGGTGCGTGCCCGAACTGGGCCGAGCAGGCTCAGCCGCGGCAGGGGGCAGTTGTCGGAGAACCACGCGGCCACGTCCCGGTCGAGCGTGGGGTCGGCATCCTCGACCTGCTGGCGTACCGAGGAGGTCACCCGTGGGGCGAGCGTGGCGAGGTCCTCGGAGGTGGTCGCGGCCACCTCCACGTAGGCCTCATCTTCGTCCTGCAGCAGGCTGCTGGCCTCCTGCGTGGGGTCGGTGTCCTCGGCGTCGCGCGGCAGCGTGTGCTCCGGACGCAGCGACCCGGCGTTGTTGGACCAGGCGCGCCACCCGTCGGTGGCGTCGGGGTCAGCAGGGATCGGTGCGTCGTCGAGGTCCTCGCTTGGGCCAGCAGCGAGGCGCAACCCGCAGCCTCATCGCTGGTCAGCCCGGCGGCGATCAGGTCCAGGCCGGCTTCGCGCATGCACAGGCGCCCGTCGCCGGTGACGTGCAGGGTAACGCCGGGAGTGTCGGGTCGAGACCCAGCGACGACCACTGAGGTGCCGGTGCGGCCAGCATGCTCGTGGACCAAGGTCAGCAGCTGGGACAGGGCCGCAGGGTCGTTGCCGGCGTCGATGAGCAGCAGCCGTGCCGGCCAGGTGTCCGCGCCGGCTTGGCTGGCCCGGGCGGTGACGACGTCGAGGTCGAGGCTTCGGGTGCGGTCGATGGTGGCGACCGCGTCGGTGAGGGCTTCGGCGACGACCTCCGCGCCGTGGACGCGAATGCGGTCCGGGTGCATCGGAGCGACCTCTTCGCCGACACCGACACAGTCGACGCGCACTCCGGCCGACCAGGGATTGCAGGCAATCTCGGCGGCGAGGTGGCGGGCGACGTCGCGGCCATAGGTGGGGTCGCCGGTGATCGTGACGTCGAGATCTTCGAGGTTGAGCAGCCAGACATGGTCTTGGTCGCTGACACCGATGACGACCAGCAGTGGGTATGGCGCGGGTTGGTCGGGGCCTGCTGGCCCCACCCTCTGGAGGTCCTCACCCGGGGGGATGCTCCAGTGCATCTGGTCGGAGCTGCCCGACCAGGGTGCTGGCAGCTGGGCGGGTTTGCTCAGGTGCAGGACGATGGCGCCGGCGGTGAGTTCGACGGCTCCCAGCTCGGGCATCGCCGTGCCGTCCCGTCCGGCGCGGGCGCCGAGCCGGCGCAACAACTGGTCCATGTGCTCCACTGTGGGCGCGGTCGTGGTCCCCACAGCGGTGAGAGTCTTCTCCACCGGCGCCAACAACATCTGTGGTGCGGCGATGGTGCGCCCGGGCCGTCGGGAACGGAACTGGTTGCGTCGGCGGCGGCGCAGCAGCAGGAACATCGACCCGGCGAGCATGGCCCCCGCCCCGGTGAGGCCTTCGAGCATCCACGGTGCCTGCTGGTGCTCGCCCTGCTCGTCGGTGCCGATTTGGGTGGCAGACGCCCGGGCCGGCGCGTGTGCCTGGCTGGTCGAGTCAGTCGAGCCCGCCTTGACGTCACGGTCGGGTCGGTGGCTGCTTGAGATCTGCGCACTTCCCCCGCTGGGCTGGCCCGCGGCCGCTGGCGGCGTCGGGCTGACCGGGGCAGGGCTGACCGTGACTGCAGGAGCCGGCGGAGCGGGAGCCGGCGCCGGCGGTGTGACTGTCGCGGCGGGGATGGTCAGGGTCCATCCGACGTCGATCACGTCCGGGTCGCGCAGGTGGGCGCCGCCGGGCTGGAGCGTGTCGCTGCTGGCTTGGAAGATCGCCGGGTAGGCGTCGGCGCCGCCGAGCTCTCGTTGGGCGATGCCGCTGAGGGTGTCGCCCTTGTGCACGGTGTAGGCGTGTCCAGCGACGGCGCCGGCGCTGGACCCGATCGCCTCGGGCATGGCCAGGACGGTCCCGGGGTAGATCAGGTCCGGGTGGCCCAACAGGTCTGGGTTGAGGGCCAGGATCGCGCTCCAGCGCTCCGGGTCCCCGAGGTGGTGGCCGGCGATAGAACGCAGGCTGTCCCCCGTCTTGACGGTGTACGTGGCCGTCGCCCCTCGCGACGAGGTGTGCGCGGCGGCGGCGCCGGCCGGCCGGGCAGCGCCGGTTGCGTGGGTAGGGCCGGCTGAGGTCGCAGCCACGGATGCGGTGCGGGCGGCCGGGGTGGTTGTGGTCGCTGACTGGACGCCGACGGGGGCCACCACGAACAGCAACACGGCAGCGCTGATGAGTTGCCCTGCAGCCAGTTGGGGCACCCGCAGACCGGGCAGGTGTGGGGTACGGACGCCACGAATCCGGGAGGCGACCTCAAACAGGATGCTGGCTGCCAGGAACGCCCACGCCGTCCAGGCGATGATCTTGATGGCGCCCAGGGCCAGCGTGCCGTCGTCGGGGGTGCTCAAGGCGGTGCGGATCTGCTCGAGAGTGGGCAGGGCGTGCGGGATCGGGTTGGCGCCCAGGGCAAGCAGGGCGGCCGGCAGGCCGACCAGGAGA
>JBBSAM010000137.1:0-2461 GCA_038252255.1 Acidimicrobiia bacterium
AGGATCGGCAGGGCCGCATACCGGCCGACGACCGCGTCGAGCGAGCGGACCGTGTTCGCCGGCGCATCGAGTGGGCTGACCCGCACGAGCTCGACCATGTCCGCGGTAATCTGGGTCAGGACCGGGATGTCGGACCGGGCCCGAACGAGCTCGAGCCGCGGCTGGGCGAGGTAGTAGACCCCGGCGGCAACGACACTCGCGACCAGGAAGATGACGATGTAGACGGTCCGTCGGGCGCGCATCGCTTCCTTGCGATCGCTTGGGCGCCGACGCCCATAGCTGACGTTCCGCACTTCTGGTGACCGATATGCGCCCCCACGGTCCCCGGTCAACGCTTCACTCGGCCCGATGGCTCTGGCGTGGCCGGTTGACGGAGAAGGATCTCGCCGGCTGCTGCTGACACCTCCTCCATCTGGGCGACGATGCGCTCGAGGTGCCGCCTGTTGGCGATCCAGCCGCGGTAGAGTTCGGCCTCGCGCTCGTCGAGCCGGCGGCTCACGGTCTTGCCCGCCACGGCGCGGCTCCACTGGTAGTACGGGCCGTGGCGCCGGGGCGGGTCGCCCTGGCAGCGGCAGCCAGGCTTGCCGCACGAGGTCTCCCGGACCACGACGCTGCCGAGGCTGATGAAGCCGATGTCGGCGAGTTCGGCGATGAGGGATCGGTACGTGCGCTCGTAGCGCTCGAGTCGGCTGGCCACCTTTGCGTCCTTCGTCGGGGATCCTTGCCTCGCTGTCTGTCAGCAGGTATACTGACCGATAGGGCGACCGACGTCAAGGAGGCAGGCGATGCCGGCACAGGAGCGCTTCACGCTGCGCAGCGAGACCATCGGGTGTCTGCCGATCGTCAACTGGTTCCTCGAACGCATGGGCCTGTCCGACCGTCTGGAGCGCTACCTGCCGCACGACGACGCCCGGCTGCGCCTCGCGCCGGCAGCGGTGATCGGGGTGGTGGTGCGCAACATCGTGGCGCGCCACCGGCCGGTCTACGCGCTCGGCGAGTGGGTGGCGCCCTACGACCCCGCCCTGCTCGGGCTCGAGCCCGGCGACGCCTCGGCGTTCAACGACGACCGGGTCGGTCGCATGCTCGACCGCCTCTTCGACGCGGACCGGGCCAGCCTGATCACCGAGACGGTGCTCTCGGTGATCCGCGACTTCGACGTCGAGGTCTCCCAGCTGCACAACGACTCGACCACCGTCACGCTGACCGGCGCGTACGCGTCGGCCGACGGCCGGACCCGCGGCGGCAAGGCGACCCCGGCGATCGTCCACGGCCACAACAAGGACCACCGGCCCGACCTCAAGCAATTGCTGTGGATCCTCACCGTCTCCGCGGACGGGGCGGTGCCGGTCGCCTACCGGGTGGCCGACGGCAACACCCCCGACGACCTCACCCACATCCCGACCTGGGATGAGCTGCGGTCTCTCGTGGGTCGGGCCGACTTCCTGTACGTGGCGGACTCCAAGCTGTGCTCGAAGCAGGCCATGGGCCACATCGCAACCCACGGCGGGCGCTTCGTCACCGTCGTGCCCCACGGCCGGCGCGAGGACACGTGGTTCCGCGACTGGGCGCAGACCCATGCGCCCGCCTGGGTGGAGGCCGACCGCCGCACAGGCGCGCGCCCCGGGGATGCCGACGAGGTGTGGCGCGTCTTCGAGGCGCCGGCGCCCTCACTCGACGGCTACCGGGTGATCTGGGTCCACTCCAGCTCCAAGGCGGCCCGCGACGCGAGCACACGAGCGGCCCGCATCGAAGCGGGGCTGGCCGCCATCGAGGTGCTGCAGGCCCGCCTCTCGAGCCCCAGGTCGCGCCTCAAGACGAAGGTGGCCGCCGAGCAGGCCGCCGCCGCCCTCCTCGCCGAGGCCGGCGCGCAGCGCTGGGTCGGCTTCGAGGTGACCGAGTCGGCCGAAGAGACCTTTCGCCAGGAACGCCGCGGCCGGCCAGGCACCGCCACCCGCTACCGACGCAGCGAGAAGCCGGTCTTCACCATCATCGCCCAGGTTCGCGCTGACACGGTCGCCTGCGACGCCGTCACCGACGGATGCTTCCCGACCGTCACCAACGATCAGGCGATGACCCCCGCCGAGGTGCTCGCCGCCTACCGCTACCAGCCCAACCTCGAGCGGCGCAACCACATGCTCAAGGGTCCCCAGGAGGTTGCTCCCGTCTACCTCGAGACCCCGCACCGCATCGAAGCGCTCATGCTGTGCCACTTCCTCGCCCTGCTCACCGGGGCGCTCGTCGAACGCGAGATCCGGACCTCGATGCAGGCCGAGGCTCTCGCCGGCATCCCCCTCTACCCAGAGCTCCGCAACTGCCCCGCCCCGAGCGCCCCGAGGATCCTCGAGATCTTCAGCGGCGTCGCCCGCCACCACCTCGTCAGGGGCGAAGAGGTCGTGCAGACCTTCGAGCCGACGCTCACCCCGCTGCAACAGCAGGTCCTCGACCTGCTGCACGTCCCGGC
>JBBSAM010000138.1:0-2459 GCA_038252255.1 Acidimicrobiia bacterium
CTCGCGCTCGCAGGCCTCACTGCGAAGAAGAAGAAGCGTGGCGGAGTCGCTCCCGCCCCCGCCCGCACACCTCGCGCTGCACTCCTTGGATCGGCGAGTCAGAGCCCTCGCCCCGAGCTGGAGGTCTGGACACTCCCAGAACAGCTCCTGCACGACCCGGAGCGCCGACATAATCTGCTTGAAGACCTCGCCCGCCTCATGGCTGACGCGTCCAGCGGAGTCGCGATCGAGCCAGCCGTGAGAGCGCTCGTTGCCGAGGAGCTCGAGCGTAGCAAGCGAGTGCGACGTGGCCGCGCGGAAGCACCTCGCCTGCTCGGGCAGCTAGATAGCCTTGGCCGGAAGCTCTACCCCTACCAGCTCGAGGGTGTTGAGCGATTCATCACGCACGGTCGCCTGCTCCTGGCCGACGATATGGGACTCGGCAAGACGACGCAGGCCATCGCCGCTTGCCACGTTCTCCACCGCTCGAAGAAAGTGCGCCGCGGGCTCCTGATCGTGCCAGCCGCGCTCAAGCCCCAGTGGGTCCGTGAATGGCAAGCGACGACCGACATCGCGATCACGAGCGTGGACGGCTCTCCCGAGTCTCGCACCCGCGTCTATCGGCAGCCAAAGACCCCGTTCCTCATCATTGGCTACGAGCAGCTGCTGAAGGATCTCTTGCTTGTCCACGAGTTCTCGCCCGACGTGGTCGTGCTGGACGAGGCGCAACGCATCAAGAACTATGCGACGAAGACGGCTGTCTACGTGAAGAGCCTGACGCCGAGCTATCGGCTCGTTCTTACAGGGACGCCCATGGAGAATCGCCTCGAAGAGCTGGCGAGCGTGCTTGACTGGGTGGACGACATCGCGCTCACGCCCAAATGGCGGCTCGAGCCGTGGCATACGTTCCGCGAAGGAGACGGCGGCGCCGGTAGAACGGGCGCGCGGAATCTCGACACCCTGCGGGCTAGGATGGCGCCGTGCATGCTGCGACGGATCCGCCGTGAGGTTCTCACCCAGCTCCCTTCACGCACCGACACCCGCGTCCCCGTGGCGATGACGCGCGAGCAGCAGCTCGAGCACGACGAGCTGATCCAGCCGATTGCGACGCTCATTTCAACGGCTGCTCGCCGTCCGCTTCGTCAGCCCGAGTTCTTGAAGCTCATGTCACTCCTCACGACGCAACGGATCATCTCGAACGGCCTCGGGCAGCTGCGCTTTGACGAGGTATGGCCTGCGCTCCAGGGCTCGCGGCCCGAGCCGGCATTGCTTGAGGGGCTTTTCATGCCGAAGCTCGCGGAGCTCCGTCGAATCATCCGCGATGTCGTTCTCGAACAAGGGCGGAAGGTCGTCGTGTTTAGCCAGTGGCGGCGCATGCTGCGGCTCGCTGCGTGGAGCCTGGAAGACGTGCTGGGTGACGCCGGCCAGCGCGCGGTGTTCTTCACGGGTGCCGAGTCTCCACGGCAACGGACCCAGAGCATCGTAGAATTTCACGACGATCCGAAGACCAGCGTGATGCTCCTGTCCGACGCAGGCGGGGTCGGGCTCAATCTTCAGCACGCAGCGAGCGCGTGCATCAATCTCGAGCTCCCCTGGAATCCAGCAGTGGTCGAGCAGCGAGTCGGGCGCATCCATCGCCTAGGACAAAAGTCCCCGATTGATGTTTACAACCTGGTGACCGAGCAGGGGATCGAGGCCCGCATTGCCGCCTTGATCGCGACGAAGAAAGCGCTCTTCGGAGGCCTCTTCGACGGCACGACCGACTCCGTGCGCTTCGAGGGCCAAGGCTCCTTCCTCTCCGACGTCGAGAAGCTCGTTGCGCCGCTCCCTGACCTCCCCGCGGCCGCCGCGCCCCCCCTCAACGCGGAAGACCAGAGCGACGCCGACGAGTCGCCCACGAGGGCTGACTCCGCACTCGACGCAGCCCTGACCGACGCGCTTCCCAGCGATGCGTCGTTGACCAAGAGTGGCGCTCCACCGAAGAATGTTGCCGAGCTCCTCCGAGCGCTCCAGGTGACGCGAGCGCCGGACGGCACGGTCACCATTTCCGCGCCGCCGAGCACGGCGGATGCGCTGCTGTCGCTGCTCCAGGGTCTGACTGAGCTCGTCGCGACGAGTTCGGCGAGCGCTGGCTGAGGTTTGGCGGAGGGCAGCGGGGTGCAAGATGTCTGATAGGTGCGCGGGATGGTCGGCGTCAGGCGTTACCTTCCGTGCTGAAATCGGCCCGTTTTTCGCGGGTGTCAATTTAGTCCTGAGGGTCCGCCGGCCCAAGATAGCGCGGGCCTGAATTGGAAGGTTTACGTTCTCGGTCGGACGCAATCCGCGCTCGGCGGGCGCGGTGGCTCAGTTTCGCTCGAGGGCTCGTGTCGTCCGCGACCCATTGATGTTCCCCTTGGCTACTGAGGAAGCGCCACTCCAGCCGGGGTGATTTAAGGGTCGGGGTGAGTGGATTTGAACCACCAACAACCGGCACCCAAAGC
>JBBSAM010000139.1:0-2458 GCA_038252255.1 Acidimicrobiia bacterium
GATCGTCGCCGTCGTCCTCCTTCCGGCGCTTCTGTGGGCGGGCCCCTTGCGCGCGGGCGCGCTGACGCTGGGCGTCCTGGCGGGCTACCTCGCCTACTCGACCATGCATCACGCGGCACACCACTGGCGGCCCTCGAGCGGCTGGGCCCGTGCCTGCAAGCGTCGGCACTCGCAGCATCACCGGCCCGCCGGGCGCGGTGGGCACTACGGCGTCACGAGCGGCTTCTGGGACCGCGTCTTCGCCACGGCACCCTGGCAGGCCGAGCGCCCATAGACTCGTCAGCCGCGACCAGGACCAGCGGATTCGCAACCACCTTGACTGAACCATGCAAATTCTTCTGAACACGGACTCTCACACCGACGGCCGCGAGGCCATGTCCGACCACCTGGAGTCGGTCGTGAAGGAGGCGCTGGGCCATTACGGCGAACGGATCACACGCGTCGAGGCTCACCTGACCGACGCGAACGGTGCCGCCAAGTCCGGCCCGGACGATATTCAATGCACGCTCGAAGCGCGGCCGGTCGGTCTGGAGCCCGTCTTCGTCAAGGATCGCGCCGGTACGGCGCATCAGGCCATCCAGGGCGCCTTGCGCAAGCTCGAGCGCGCGCTCGCCAGCGTCTTCGAGAAACACGATCCCCGGCACACCCCGAGAAGCGTCAACCCGTCAGGCGACTTCGACGGTTGAACACCATGCGTGCCAGGGGAACCGTGGTCAGGACCCCGATGCCCACCAGGGTCCAGCCGACGGCTCGGCGCTGATCGACGTCGAGGCGGTCGGCGAGCAGCAGGCCGAGACCCGCCCCGAGCAGTCCGCGAGTGCCCACGAGCATCGCCAACTCGGGCAATGGCAGTTCGGTCTTGAACATCGGAACTTTCGTCAGGAGGAGGGCGGCGCCGCACCCGGGGCCCGTGGGTCGTCGCGACCGTAGTGGTCGAACAGGCGGCGCTCCTGCTCTCGGGTTGGCAAAGGCCTTCGCGTCGTAGGTCGGGGCGTCCTTGACTGCTTGCCGTGTCACGTCGACCGACACGGTGGCATCGAGCCAGCTGATGTCGGCGATCCATCGCGGCGCGACCAGGACCTGATGACGTTGCGTAGCATGCTGGGGCCCTCGTGCACGCGCGCCTAGATGCGCGAGATCTCGTCTTCACGAACCGGATGGTCGGTCCAGTAGCCGTCCCGCCCATAGTGCATGTGGAGTCCATGCTCGGCATCGCGGCTCAGGGCGGCCTCCGGGTCGTAGACCGGGGCATCCTTGACGGCCTGCCGTGTCATCGAGACGGCGACGGTCTTGTCGAACCAGCTCACGGTGTCGCTCCATTGCGGCGCGATGAGAACCTGGTGCCCGAGCCACCAGTTGCTCGTGTCGACGACCAGATAGCGGACAGCCCACGTCTCCTCGTCGATCAGCATGCCGGCGACATGGCCGATGTCGCCGTCGCTCGCGTGAATGTGATACCCGATGATGGCGTTGCAGCTGCGCAGGTGCGGATCGTCGCCGGCGTGCTCGGCCGTCTGGCGTCGTGCCGTTTCGCGTTGCCCCTCGACCGAACCGGCATACGAGCCACCGAGCACGCCGTAGCCCGGCATCGTCAGGTTCGGATACATTCCGCCGCCCCAATAACCGGCCCCGCCCCAGTAATACGGGTAGTCGTAGTAGCCCGAGTACGTCATCTCGTGCTGTCGGGACACCGGCTTGTCGGTGTCGATGTCGGGGCTCTTCCTGACCTGCTCCCGGCTGATCGACGCCGCAAACCGCCTCTGCTCCGGGTTCGGCGTGCCCATGGCAATGGGCGACACCAGCACCTTTCGGCTCGACAGCCAGCCACCCGTATCGACGACCAGATAGCGGACCACCCACTTCTCGTCGTCGAGGTAGAAATCCTTGACGTGACCGATGACGCCGTCGGTCCCTTCGACGGCATAGCCTTCCATCTCCTTCGCGCTGCGCAGCATGACGTTTCCTTGCTTTGAGATATCGACTTTGCGCCGGACGTGCGGTTCCGTCTGTCTGCCAGCGAACATGCGGACGCGAGGGGTATCCGGCCGCGTGGTCGCCGATATTCGGTGGACTCCCGCCGCGCAAGCTGGTCTTGCTCGCGCTCGCCGAGGCGCGCTCCGCGCTCCTATGTGTGCTGGCGCACCGACCCGGCGACATATCGTGCATACAGTGGCAGGAACGTTTGACATCGAGCCTGAGGTTGCCATTGCCCACACCCTGCCCGCCGACGCCGAGTTGGCCACCTTCGTCGAAGCGGCCCGGCGCGATCGCCCCGCTGCCTGGTCAGCGGTCGAGAGGCTGCAGCGCATCTGCCGGACCCATTCGCCGCTGACGCCGGAGAGCTCGGCTCACGCGGTCGACGTGTTGCGTCGCATCGAGCGCCAGCCTGTCGCGTCGGACTCGGGCGATTTCGGATCGCCCCTTTAGGGCTCGAGGCAAGCGAAGCTCAGACCGGGCC
>JBBSAM010000140.1:0-2443 GCA_038252255.1 Acidimicrobiia bacterium
TGACGGCGCTCATCGAAATTCCCCAGTGGTGCTCTCTGAAAATCCCCACATGTGAGCGCCTTCACTGTAGTGGTCGTCGGGTTCCGGTGGTAGTTCGGCGGAGCTTCTCGGCGCGGGCGTTGTGGTCTCGTAGGCGGTAGGAGTCGCCGTCGAGGTTGAGCACGACCGAGCGGTGCAGGAGGCGGTCGAGCATCGCGGCGGCGACGGTGTTGTCGCCGAGGACTTCGCCCCATGATCCGACGCCGCGGTTGGTGGTCATCACGATGGAAGTCTTCATATAGCGTTGGGAGACAACCTGAAACAACGCCGCTGCCGCTTCACCGGGGAGAGGGAGGTAGCCCAGTTCGTCGATCACCAGCAGCGTCGGGCCGGCGTAGAACCGCATCGTGGTGGCCCACCGGCCTTCGATTGCCGCACGATGACACCGGGCGGCGAGGTCGGCGGCGGTGGTGAAGTACGTCCGATACCCGGCATGCGCTGCAGCCCTTGCCAATCCGACGGACAGATGCGTCTTCCCGACTCCGGGCGGACCGATCAGCAGGACGTTCGTCGCGGTCTCGAGGTACCGGCAGGTCGCCAGTTCCTCGATCATCTTGCGATCGACCCCGGCGGCGGCGTCGTAGTCGAAGTCCTCCAACGAGGCTGGTGTGGGCAGGCACGCGAAGCGCAACCGCCCGGCCAATCGACGTGCTTCGGTGGCCTCGACTTCGATGGAGAGCAGTCGGTCCAGGGCGGCAGTCATGGACAATTCCTCGGCGGCGGCTTGGTCCAGGACCGATGGCAGCGCCTCGGCCGCGTCGTGCAGTTTCAGCACGGCCAGATGCCCCCGCAGCCGTTGATACAGGCTCGCCGCCTCAGCGGTGTTCGGCGATGGCAGACGATTCGTGGAGTCGCTGGTGATGTGTTTGGTCATGACAGGGTGTTCCTTCCGCGGGCGGCGCGTTCGTAGACCGACAGGTCGTAGAGCACGGCACTGTCGGGGGATTGCGTTGTGGTGCAATGAGAGTCCATGGCGGCACTACTGGGGATTTTCGGTGCGTGGTGATCGAGGCGCAGCGCTGCAGCCGCAGCGAGAGCCTCCGGTCCGGGCGGGATGCGTTCCTTGCGGCGGTGCGGCCTGCCCGTGTTGGCACCCGCCATCGCGGCTTGCTCGAGTGCGTAGACGTGGCCGTGATCGCGGACCATCACCCCGGTCCCGTCGGCGGCCAGGCGGTGCCGCGCAATGATGATCCCCGAAGCGGTCACGACGTCGATGACGTCGGTGCCGAGCACCTGGGTGACGCTCACGTTGGCCGAGGCGAGCTCCGGTGGCACCGAGTAGCGGTTGCCTCGATAGGACACCAACGCTTGCCGCGACACCACCCGCCCGGTCGTCAGGATCGCCGGATACGGTTGCGCCGGCATCGGATGCAACCCCTCCTGGCCGGCGAGAGTGCTCACCGAGACCTTCCCCTCGGCGGTGGTCCGTAGCCGGGTGTCACCGCGACGACGGCAGAACTCGTCGAGACCGTCCTGGGCCTGCTCGACGGTGACATCGTCGGCCAGAGTGCGCCACCAGCGTTGCGCGGCAGTGTGATTGGACTTCTCTACCGCACCCTTGCGGTTGCCGCGCCGCGGCGGGCAGATCGCCACCGACACCCCGTAGTGCTTGGCCACCCCGGCGAAGCTCGCGGTCACCCGCCCGGACTCCGGGTGACACACCGTAGCCATCCGATCGAAACGCCACACCCGGCTCACCCCGCCCAGTCCCCGGCAGATCCGGTCCAGCCCGTCGACGACCCGGGGTTGGGTCATCTCCGGTGCCAGCACACCGCGCCACTTGGCCGAGCACGCCAGCGTGCCGACGAACAAGTGCGCCATCGACCCCCAACCCCACGACAGCGGCGGGTTGGGTAGATCCACCCAATCCCATTGTGTCTCTTCACCAGGCGGGTGCTCGATGACGGCATTGGGGCGCTCCGTGGCGGTCAAGCACGCCTGGCACACCGGCCGTAGCTTGCGTTCGCGGACCTGGCGGGTCAGCGTCTGATAGGACATCGCGTACCCAAGGGTCTCGAGTTCATCGCACAGCGTCCGCACCCACAGATGCGGATCGTCGAGCAACCTTGCAGTGACGTAGGCCAAGAACGCCTCGAACGGATCCACGTCATGGTGTCGGCGCACCCCGGGGGTGCTGGTGCCGTTCAGATAGCCGCGGATGGTCTTGCGGTCACGGCCGGTGTGTCTGGCGATCGCCGAGATCGTCCAGCCTCGTTTGCGTAGGGCATGTACTTCCACATCGTCCTCCCATGTCAGCATGAGAAAGCGGGTCTCCTTCGATAGCCGATGCGTGGTCAGAGACCATCAGCTTCAAGGGAGACCCGCCCCCGTTGGCGGTGCCACACGGGTGGGGAAATTCGATGAGCGTTACTGGGGAATTTCAGCGAGCGCCGTCAACTCCGCA
>JBBSAM010000141.1:0-2405 GCA_038252255.1 Acidimicrobiia bacterium
CTGCTCTCTCGGGGTTCGATCCGGTTGCCACCGCCCGGTGGATCGAGCGGCTCGCCCGCTTCGCCGCCGGCGACCTCACCGTCGTCGGGTTCTGCGCCGCCGAGGGCGTGTCCGAGTCCGACTTCTACCTGTGGCGACGGCGACTCGCCCCGGCCGCCCCGCCGCCGGCCGCCCGCGTCCCCGCCGTCGTGCCACTCCGCGTCGCACCATCGCCCACGCCCCCGACGCCCATCGAACTGGTCCTCCCGTCGGGAGCCGCCCTCCGCTTCCCGCCCGACGCCCGCCCGGAGGTCATCGTCGCCGTCGTCCGCGGGGTGGAGGGGTGGCCGTGCTGACCGTCCCGCCCACCACCAAGCTCTGGTTCGCGGCCGCCGTCGATCTCCGCCTCGGGTTCGACGGGCTGGCCAGCCTGGTCCGCACCCAGCTCGCCGCCGACCCCATGAGCGGCCACCTGTTCGTCTTCACCAATCGATCCGCGAACCGCGTCAAGGTTCTGTACTGGAGCGGTCACGGATACTGTCTTTGGTGCCAGCGACTGGAAGCCGGGAGGTATCACTTCCCCGAAGCCACCGCCGCCGGCATCGAGTTGACCGCCGCCCAGTTCGCCATGATCCTCGACGGCATCGACCTGTCCCGCGTCCGCCGCTTCGAGCGCTTCGAGTCGCCGACCCGGGCGTGACAGATTGTGCTGGCGCGAGACCGCGGGCCGCGTCATCATTCGGGCATGGACGCCCCGCCGCTCGATCCCACGGCTCCGCTCCCGACCGACGTTCCCACGCTCCAGGCGATGGTGCGGGAACTGCTCGTCCGGAACCGGGAACTCGAAGCCCGGGTGGCCGAACTGACGGCCCGGCTCGACGCCGCCCTGAAGCACCGCTTCGGCCGCCGCAGCGAACGCCGCCCGCCGCCGCCGGCCGCCGACAAGCCGAAGCGTCGGCGTGACGAGCATGGGCGTTCGCCGCTGCCCGCGCACCTCGAACGCCGCGAGGTCGTCCATGACCTGACCGCGGCCGAGAAGTTGTGCCCGTGTTGCGGCCGGCCGCGGGCGTGCATCGGCGAGCAGACGGCCGAGCAACTCGACCTGGAACCCGCCAAATTCTTCGTCCTCCGCACCGTCGAGAAGAGCTACGCCTGCCGCCACTGCGATCCCACGACCGTGCCGGTGGAGCAACGGCTGGCCACCGCCGGTCCGCCGCAGGTCGGTCCGATCGCCAGGGGGTTGTGCGGTCCCGGGCTGCTGGCCCACGTCGTCATCGCCGAGTTCGCTGATCACACGCCCGTGCATCGACTCGCCGGTCAGCTGGCCCGGTCCGGTGTGACGATCGCGACTGCGACACTGGGCGACTGGCTCTTCGGCGCGTCGGAGTTGCTGACCCCGCTGTACGACCTGATGCACACGCGGTTGCTGCTGTCGCGGGTGATCCACGGCGACGACACGCCGGTGAAGCTGCGGGTGCCGGGGTGCCCCCGGACGAAGAAGGCGTACCTGTGGACGTGCATCGGCGACGCCGATTACCCGTACGTGGTGTTCGACTTCACGACCGACCACACGGCCGCCGGGCCGACGCGATTCCTCGGGGGTTACAAGGGCTACTTGCAGGCGGACGCGCTGGCCCAGTACGAGGGGCTGTACGGCGCCGACCGGGTGAAGCACGTGTGCTGCGTGGCCCACGCCCGCCGCAAGTTCGTGGCCGCGAGCGACGCCGGCGACACGCGGGCGGCCACGGCGGTGGAGTTGTTCGGCCGGCTGTACGCCGTGGAGCGGGCGTTACCGCCGCTGCGGCCGCCGTCGGACGATCCGGTGCAACGGGAGCAGCGTCGGCAGCGTGAGGAGGAACGTCGGGCGATGCGGCAACGCGACGCCAGGCCGGTGTGGGACGAGTTGGAGAAGTGGCTGGCCGAGCAGAAGCCTCATGCGTTGCCGAAGTCGCCGCTGGGAACGGCGATCGGGTACGCGTCGAATAACTGGGCGGCGTTGAAGCGTTACCTGGAGCAGGGGTACCTGGCGATCGATAACAACCTCTCCGAGCGGACGCTGCGAGCGATCGCGTTGGGGCGGAACAACTGGGGCGTGATCGGCAGCGCGGTAGGCGGTCAGACGGCGGCTGTCTTGTACTCGGTCATTGGGACGTGCAAGCACCTGGGGATCGACCCGTTCGCGTACCTGCGGGAGGCGTTGCCGGGGTTGTTCGCCCTGGGCGACAAGCCGACCGCCGAGGTGTTGGCCGACTGGCTCCCCGACCGCTGGCTGCTGAACCGTACCCGCGACCACCCCATCCCGGCGGCGGCGGCCGGGTAAACCTCCACACCGATCAACTCCCGTCGAACCCGCCGATCCCCGAATCCGGGGGACGCACCGCGTTACGCGCCCACCCGACTCGCAACGTGATTCGCCGGGCGGTTAC
>JBBSAM010000142.1:0-2404 GCA_038252255.1 Acidimicrobiia bacterium
ACGTTCTGTCCAGCGCCGAAGCAGTCGTAGACGGTGCAACCCCGGAAGCCCTCGTCCCGCAGGCGTGTGTGAATGCCACAGTGGAAGTCCGGCTTCAGGTTCGGACACGGCTGTCCGGCAGGTTTGTTGATCGCGAAGTCTCAGACCTCCGGAAGTAGGGATCAGCTCACCGTTGAGATTTGCGCCTCGGCGAGTCGGTAGGTCAGTGGGCGGCGGTCTCCGGGAATGGTCGCTGGTGTGGCGTTGAGCTCTTGGGTGAGCAGCTGCAGGGCGCGGGCGACTCGGGGGGTATCGGGCCGGTCCAGGGTGACCGTAATCGCGTTGCGTGTGTATTCGACGTGCCCGGGCAGGTGGAGCAGGTTACGCACGATGGCCCGGTACTCGTCGGGGTCGGCCAGGTAGGCGTTGAAGTGTTCGGCGAGCCAGGCTTCGGCGTTGAACGCGAGCAGTCGTAGCACCATTTGTAGGCCGCGGCGGGCCAGGTGTGGGCGGGCAAGTTTGGCGTCCGGGTCCAGGTCCGTGGCCAGGACCTTGGCTGGGATGGGCCGCTGTGCGGTCTTGGCGTCGCCGAGGGCTGCGGTCGCGGCCTGGATCCGGGCGTACACCCCTGGTAGCGCGGCGTTCTTCTGCTTCGGGGTGCCAGTCCCAGCCAGGAGCTGGGGTAGTGCGCGTTCGGAGGTGGCGAGCTCGGCGCCGGCGGCGGCGACGGTTTTGTTGGCGTCGACCCGGGCCGGGTTCTTGACTTTGCGGGTGTCGGGGCCGATGTCCATCCCGTAGTCGGCCAGGGTATCGATGCCGTTGTGCGCGCTCGCGTACTTGAACATGTTCTCGATCCGCCACCGGGCCCGCAGCCAGCACAACAACGCGGCGCCGGTGGCTTTGGTGTCGCTGGTCAGCACCTGCAGGACCGGGCCACGGTCCTCGAACAAGGTGAGCTGGCGGGCCTGGCCGTACTTGGGAAGGTGCACGATCTCGTCGGCCAGCATCACGGCTACCCGTTTCCCGTCGCGCAGGGTCCACGACCGTCGCGGTGCTGCGGTCGCCTCCACCAGCGGCGCCCGCCGGTAGGTGAGCCAGTGCGCGCCCGCAGCGCGGCAGGCGGCGAACGCTTTCGGGAACGCCCCGCCCCGGTCGAAGCCCAACATGACGGGGGCGTCCGGGCCGAGCACCTCCCGTAGCTGAGTCAGGACGCCGGGCAGGGTCGATACCAGCCCGGTCGGCTGCCCGGAGCCGAAGACCACTGCCCGGCCGCGGGCGTCGACCACCAGAGTGTCGTCCCGTCCGGGCTGGGCGTGGCGGCGTTTGGTGTTCCACCCCTTGGCGACCGGCCGGGCACCGCTATAGGCCACGAAGTGGTCATCGACGAAGTACACCGGATCCGGTGCGGGGTCACACTTGAGCATCCCGGCGGCAAAGACCCGCTGCAGCGCCAACGGATCGGTGCCATCGGCCAGCGCGCCCAGCCGGGTCCGCAGCGTACGCAGCTCCGGGATGCCCGAGAGCCCGACCGCGACGCCAGCCTCGGTCCGGCGCAGGTGCTTGGTCCCCTCCACGGTGCAGGTCCCCAACGCGAACCCCAACGTCGCGGTGGTCAACACCGCCAGGTCGTCGTAGCGGCGGGCCGGCCCGCCGGACACCGTGGCGAAAACCGCCCCGGCACCAACCCGATCCAGGTAGGCGTGCAGCAGCATCGCGCCGGCGTACCGGCACCCATGGCGCCCGACCTGGATGCGCGCCGAACCAGCACCGGCACGCTCCGAGGCCGCCGCGCCAGCCTCGGCCAGCTCCACCTGCGGCAACTCCACCTGCGCCAGGTCGGTCTCGACAGGCTCGGCGTCGGCCGGTTCCGCGGGGCTCAGCGGCGGCTGGACCGGCACCGAGGCGGCGTCGGCCAGCACCCGGCCGATGACCGAACGAGCCACCCCCAAGCGCTGGCCGATCCACTCCTGAGAGCGTCCCTGGCCCGCCCATCGGGCGGCCTGCGCCTGCTGGTGGGCATTGAGCTTGGGCGGGCGGCCGCGCCGCCGGACCAAACCGGCCGAGCCCGCCCGGGCCGCCCGGCCCCGCAGCATCGAGACATACGTCGGGGTCAACCCGAACACCGCCGCGACCTCATCAACGCGACGGCCCGCGTCGGTCAACGCCACGATCGCCAGGTTGCGCATACCGATGTCAGCAACGTCGAAGCGGTAGAGCACCGCCCGGCCGAAGACCACCACACACCGGTCCGCGTCGACCATCCGGGCCAGCACACCCGGCTCCGGCATCCCATCAAACTCGCCCTGCTGCGACATCCCCCAAGGCTACCGACCCGGTCATCAATCTCAACAGATTACAGGCGGCGTGTCGGATCCGAAAACCCCACGTCAACGCGGTTTCCCCGCCCTACTTCCGGAGGTCTGAG
>JBBSAM010000143.1:0-2363 GCA_038252255.1 Acidimicrobiia bacterium
TAGAGCACTTTGAATTTCATTCTTGCGCCGATCTTAGGGATCGGCTATCGTCGTCGGCATCCCCCGGAGGTGCCGACGATGAAGACGCTACCCGCGGAATTCCGCTATCGCGTGATCGCGCTCACCGACGACGGCATGACCACCTCCGAGGTCGCCGAGGTTCTCGGCGTCAGCGGTGCCTGGGTCCGCTCCATCAAAGCCCTGCACAAATCGGGTGCCTCGATCGAGCCGAAATCCCGCGCCAACAAGCGGACGACATTGGCCGAACGCGAGGGCGACCGCATCCGCGCCCGGGTCACGGCCAAGCCGGGCACCACCCTCGAAGACCTCAAACGCGACCTGAAGTTGGAGACCTCCGTCGCCAACCTCTGGATCGCCCTCCGCGAACTCAAGATCAGCCTCAAAAAAAAACGATCCACGCCGCCGAGCAGAACCGGCCCGATGTCGCCGCCGACCGCGTCATCTGGAAAGTCTTTGCGGCCGGGATCGACCCCCGCCGCCTCGTGTTCTTCGACGAAACCTTCGGCAAAACCACGATGACTCGTCTCTACGGCTGGGGGCCAACCGATCAGCGCGTGCTCGATTTCGTCCCCCACGGCCACTGGAAAACCACCACCTTCGTCGCCGCATTCCGGCTCGATGGACTGTTCGCGCCGATGGTCGTTGACGGCGCCCTCAACGGCGAACTCTTCCGGAAGTACGTCGAACAGGAACTGGCTCCGAACTTGCGTTCCGGCGACATCCTCGTGCTCGATAACCTGCCGACGCACAAAGTCCGCGGCGTGGCCGAAGCGGTGCAAGCGCGGGATGCCCGCGTCCTCTACTTGCCGCCGTACAGCCCGGACTTCAACCCGATCGAACAAGTCTTCTCGAAGATCAAGAACGAACTCCGCCGCCGGGAACTCCGTACGATCGACGCCCTGGAGAACGCCTTCGGCGAGTCCCTCGACTGGATCACGAGAACCGATGCCTTACATTACTTCCAGCATTCCGGGTACGCGAAACAATGAAATTGAAAATGCTCTAGCTTTAATCAACACGGCCTAGAACGCAGTGCTTTTCTCGCATATTCTCTCGTCGGGGTTGCAACCGAACGGAGCCTGGCCGAAAGGTCGGCAGGATGCCTTACCATTGGCCAGCGGGTACCGATTTCGCGGAGTGGGAACTCGACGTCGTCGATCGCGCGTGCTCGGTCTGCGGTCGCACGATGTACGTCTGCGATCATCGGTATCGGCGTCTGCACACGCCCGAGGGGCCGGTGGAACTGCGGTGCCGGCTCGACCACTGCCCCGAGCGCGGCTGTCCGGGACACGCCCGGACCAAGCGTCCGGAACTCGAAGTCTCGATCGCGCCGCCGCGGTGGGCGATCGGCTGGGACGTGTTCTGCCGGATCGGGCAGCGGCGGTTCTCGCGTCACCGGTCGATCACCCGGATCCGAACCGACCTCCGGGACGACCACGGCATCACGCTCTCGGACGATGCCCTCGCGACGTACGCGCGGCGTTACCAAGTCATGCTCGCGGCTCGTCGACAAGACCCCGAGTCGCTTCGTCGGCACGACGCCACCGCGGACCGACTCGTGTTGTCCATCGACGGTCTCCAGCCGGAGAAGGGGCACGAGGCGCTGTACGTGGTGCGGGAACGGACGGGCGAGCGGGTCTGGTTCGCCGAGGCGTTGCCGTCGGCGACGGCCGACGAGGTGCGACGGCTGATCGCCGAGGCCAAGGACTGGGCCCAGGACTTGGGCAAGCCGGTCGCGTTGTGGGTCACGGACCGTCGGGACGCCTTCGCGACCTCGATCGCGGCCGAGTTTCCGGACGTGCCGCACCGCTATTGCGACAATCATTTCCTGCGGGACGTGGCCGAGCCGGTGCTGGAGGCCGACAGCCATGCCAAGGTGCAGATGCGGCGGAAGGTCCGGGGCTTGCGGACCGTCGAACGAGCGGTGTTGAAGAAGCGACGCCCGTCCCCGCCGGAGTCCCCCGCGCTCGTGGACCCGCCGGTTGAGGAGCGCGCGTCCGACGGACCGACGCCTCCGGTCGACGACGCGGCGGGCCGGGTCGTGCTGGATTATTGCGCCGCCGTGCGGGGGATTCTCGACGACGACCGAGGCGGGCCGCTGCATCCGCCGGGCTTGCGGATGGCGGAGGCGTCGACGGGCGTCCGCGACTCGATCCGGAGGAATCCGGACGAGAAAAAGGGGGGTTCGCCCAGTCGCAACTCGACCGGTTAGCCGGGTGCATCGACCGCGGCTTGGACCAGGTCCGGGACGAGCACGCGACGATTCGCCGGTACGTCGCGGAGATCGGCGAGGTGGCGGCGACTCTCGATCCCCGGAGTGGGGATGTCGCGCGGCGGAAGGA
>JBBSAM010000144.1:0-2290 GCA_038252255.1 Acidimicrobiia bacterium
GCGCGCGCGGTACTGCGGCGAGAGGTTGCGGTAGAGCCGAACGCGCATTCACTCCTCCGTCTTCTTCAGCGCCTCTGACGCCGCGATGAAGTGCTGCTTCGCCGTGATGGGCTCCTCGACCTCGGGCAGCACCTGGCTTGGACGCTCGCGGCGGCGTAGGTAGCCGCGCACGATGCGCCAGGCGTCCGTGATGTCGAAGGGCGCTCCCTCGAGCGCGCGGTCGACGAGCACGACGAGGTCGGAGAGCTTCATCGCGGGCGGCGAACGCGGCCGAGAGGGAGTGACGCGACCTTGCACCCCTTGAAGGACTTCGTCTTCGCCCAGCACGCGCACGCCGCAGCGGATAGCTTCTGCGCCTCCTGCGCCGTCGCCACCGGGATCGTGTAGCCAGGCTCCTTGCTGCCGGCCTGGCGGCAGAAGCGCAGCTTCGGCTGGCCCTTATCGAAGAAGACCTGCACGGGGCATGTCTTGCGCTTCGACGGGCACGGCTCGGACTTCGTCGTGTAGTTGAAGCCAGGGTAGGTCGGCCGGATGTTGAACTTCGCAGGCGCGCGGCGGATGAGACATCCGCCCGTCCCGCAGTCATCGATAGTCTGCTTCGCCATCAGTGCACCGTGTAGTTGATTCGCTTGTTTGGATGCAGCCAGCACGCGCGGCAGCCGAGCTTGCCCGAGGGTGTGATGCCGTCTGCCATCGGTGCCTCTGCGTGACGGCAGGTGTGCTTCGCCGAGAGCTTCTTGTCCTTGATGGCGTAGGTGCGGCAGTCCCAGTCGAAGACCTTCGCCGCACCTGCCCAGCCCTTGAGCGTGTCCTTCACCGCGCTGGAGCCATCGGACCAGCCGATGCCGAGATTCTTTCGGGGCGGTGGGCCCTCGTTCATGTGGTACGCGCTGGGGCGAATGATCAGGTTCGACTGCTCTGCCGGTCCGTTGATCTCGTCCACAGCCGCCACGCCCCAGGAAGTCGCCCAGATGCGTGAAGGAGCCCAGAAACGGATGTCGGGCAGCCGCGCCGCAACGGCCTTCCACATCGCCAGGTAGCCAGCGTTGAAGAAGTCGCCGCTGTCGTGGATGCGGAAGAAGCGACCCTGATGCCGCTCGGGTAGAAGCGTCGTCGTGGGCGCGCCGTCTTCGCCCTTCTTCTCGCGGCCGTCGAGGTAAAAGTTCGCGTTGTTGATCGCTTCGACCATGACCTCGACCCACATCTTCGCCTTCGGACCGAAGACGTAGAGACGCGTCGAGCCGTTGCGGGTCACGTCAGCTGCCGCGTCGCGCGCCCAGGCGAAGCGCAGTGCCTGGGCGAACTGCACCTGGCTCGTCGCGTACTGACCACCGGTCGCGTAGCACACGCCGCAGATCGTCTGCTGCAGTCGCACCGCCTGTCCTGTCACCGCGCGCACGAAGCGCGCGCCGGCGAGGAGCTCCTCGACGGGGACCACGGACTGACCGCCGATGGCCCCCGGACACGAACCGCCCGTCTGCGGCGCGCCTGCGGGAAGCGAGAACGACGGCGCGGCCATCTTCGAGGTCCACGAGAGCACCTTGAAGCGGCGCGCAGTCGGCGAAGCCGGGGGGTTCCAGGCGAGCACGGTCTCGCCAGGCTTGACGAGCACCCGGTCCATCTCGAGGTGGGTCTCCTGCTGCCCCGTGTCCGTCGTAGTGCGCACGACCGTGTACTTCCGGCCGATCAGCTGGTCCATCACGACGTTGCGGATCCAGGTGGTGCTCGTGAGCTCCGCATGGCTCTGATCGAGCGTCGCCGACGTGAGATCGTCGATGGCGAGCTCCGGGAGGCTGGACACCCTCCGGGGTGGATCGCTGAGCCCCTGGAGCACGACCAGCGCCCTCTTGATGCGCGGCTCCTCTACCGTGCCGCCTCGCGCGGACTGGGCGGGCGTGAGGTTGAACTCACGCTCGTTGATCTTCGTCTCGGAGGGGTCGTCGGGGTTCTCAAGGAACGGGATGATCGCTGCCACATCGACTCCTACAGGAAAGGCTTCCAGGTCTCTTCGCCGGCCCAGTACCGAAGCACGTCTTCGTCCAGGTCATCGCGGAACGGCCGCCCGAGATCGCTGCCTCGAGAGTAGGCGGCTATGTCCTCGTCGTCCATGAATCCTTGCGGGCCTGAGCGGTAGCGACCCTTCGCGTCACGACCGTACTGCGCGCGGCCGATCTGCGTCGGCAGCGGCGGCTCCTCGAAGACCGGCACATCTGCAGACTCCCAGATGCCTGGGCCGTTCAGAGCGGGTCGGTAGCGCCAGTCATCCACAGAGCCCCCTACTTCTTCGGCC
>JBBSAM010000145.1:0-2289 GCA_038252255.1 Acidimicrobiia bacterium
GCCGTGTTCGGCGCGCTCGGGATCGGCGGTGCCCGATGATCCCGCACGGCGTGGAGGTGTTCGTCGGTCTGGAGCCGATCGACTTGAGATGGGGATTCGAGCGCTTATCGGGTGTCGTCGCCGAGAAGCTCGGCCGCAGCGCGCGCAGTGGCGCGCTATTCGTGTTCTTCGGCAAGCGACGTTCGGCCCTCAAGGTGGTTTTCTTCGACGGCACCGGGCTGTGCCTGTTCTACAAACGCTTGGACGCCGGGACGTTCCGGATCCCGACGGCGCCGGATGGCGAGGCCGCGGTGGTGATCGAGGAGCGGGTTCTCGAGGACCTGCTCGACGGCATCGATCTCGAGCCTGCACCGTCGCGTCGTACTCGCACCACGCGCACCGTCACGCACTGATCGAATTCTGATCGCCGGGGATCGACAGCGCGATCCGTTCCGGATAGGAATCCGACGTGAGCAGCGTGATTCCCCTCGACGACGCGAGCACGGCCCGCAGTCGTGTCGTCGAGCTGGAGACCGAGCTCGCCACCGAGCGCGAGCTCCGCGCACAGCTGGAGCGCAAACACGACCTGCTCCTGGGCGCCTACCAGGCCCTGGAGCAGCAGCTCGAGCTGATCCGGCGGCGCCTGTTCGTCGCGAAAGCCGAGCGCATCGACACCACGCAGCTCGAGCTCGAGTTCGCGGCGACGCTCGCGGCCCTCGACGCACTCGCCGGTGCGCCGACAAGCGCGAGCACAGACGCAAACACGAGCGCCGATTCCGGCGGCTCCGGCTCCGGTGACGGTCGTGGCAAGCGCACGCCGACTGGGCGCCGCGATCTCCGTGACGAGGACGTTCCCGAGGAGCGGATCGCGCTGACCGATCCGACTCTCGACACCACCGCCGACCGGATCGGGACCGAGGAGGCGAGCCGGATGATGTGGCGGCGCGCGGGTTGGGTGCGCGTCGTGACCGAGCGGATCAAGTATCGCGAGGAGTCCGCCGCCGAGGCGGTGTCGGACTCGGATGCTACGCAAGCATCCGAGCCCCCGATGGCCCGAATCATCACCGCGCCGCTGCCCCCCGAGATGATCGACCGTTCGATCGTGACCGCGTCGGTGTGGGCGCACATCGCGAGCAGCAAGTTCGCCTTCGGCATGCCGCTCTATCGGCTCGAGGAGATCTTCGCCCGAGCTGGGTTCCGCATCGATCGCGGCACGATGTCGCGCTGGCTCGAGCAGCTCGGCGGCACGGTCGGCGCGACCGTCGTCGAGGCCATGCGTCAGGAAGCGCTCCGCACGGCGTTCTGCATCGCGACCGACGCTACCGGCATCCTGATCCAGCCGATCCCTGATCGCGACCAGCCGCGCCGCGCGTGCCGGCGAGGCCACTTCTTCGTTCAGATCGCCGACGCCGACCACATCTTCTTCGAGTACACCGCCCGCGAGACCTCGGCCGCCGTCGGCAAGATGTTCCACGGGTTCTCGGGCTACGTGCAGGCCGACGCCAAGAGCGTCTACGACTTCCTGTTCCGTCCGCCCGAGGAGCGTGTCCGCGACGACGATGGGCCTGAGCCCGATCGCGCCGTTCGCCACGAGGTCGGTTGCTGGAGTCACCTCCGGACCAAGGCCTGGGAAGTCGCGATCACGTCCAAGGATCCGATCGCGCGCGAGATGCTCGCGCGGATCATGCGCATGTTCGCGCTCGATCGAGGCTGGAAGAAGCTCCCGCATCCCGAGATCAAGTCGCTCCGCGAGCTGCACCTCCGCCCCCACGTCGACGCGTTCTTCGCGTTCGTCGAGGCCGAGTACGAGCGGGTCAAGGATCAGCGCGGGCTGCTCCGCTCCGCCCTCGGCTACGCCGTTCGCCAGCGCGGAGCACTGACGCGCTTCTTCGACGACGGCCGGCTCAAGCTGACCAACAACCAGTCCGAGCGCGAGTTGCGCAGGGTCGCGACTGGAAGAAAGGCGTGGCTGTTCTGCGGCAGCGATGACCACGCCCAGGCCGCCGGAAACCTCCTCACCCTGGTCGCATCCGCTCGCCTCCACGGGCTCGATCCCGAGCAGTATCTCCGCGACCTCTTCCGCGCCCTCCCGCAGTGGCCGCGAGACCGCTACATCGAGCTCGCGCCCAAGTACTGGACCGCGACCCGCGCTCGCTTGGACGCCGCTCAGCTCGAGATCGAGATCGGCTGGATCACGATCCCGCCGCCGCCAGAGCAGGCGTCGGCGAGCTGATCGCACGGCTGTCGTCACGCATCCACGGTGCCATCACGCCGCACGTCCCGGAAGAACGGGGTCGACGCAGCGGATAC
>JBBSAM010000146.1:0-2283 GCA_038252255.1 Acidimicrobiia bacterium
CGAACCGCGACGAAGTGCGATGTCTGCACTCCCGCGTCCGCCGGCAGCTCAGCACAGCCGCCACGAGCCTCGGGCACAGGCCGGTCGAGGCGATAGCCGCCATAGAACATCGACCAGTCACGGCCCCGTAGTCGATCGACCACGGCTGGAATGCGCTGCATGAAATCGTCCGAGAAATTGAGATCGTCCTCGACGATGAGAACCGCATCGAGCTTTCGGGAGGCGGCGAGCTTCAGAACGCCCAGGTGGCTCATGAAGCACCCCCGCGCGCCGATGCTCGGAAAGTCGCCACGATCCACGGGACGCACGGCGGCGAAGAGCTCGACGAGCGGCGAGTCGAGCGCAAGGCCGATGCGCCGCAGCTGCTCGTCCATCTCGCGCCGCCGATCGTCGCGGGTCGCGAGATTGATCACGACGATCTTGTCGAACAGCTCGAGCGGGTGCGGCATGGATCGTGCTGACCGGTCGTTCGGTCATGAATGTCTCGATACGACCTCATTCTCGACTCAATGTCGACAGGGCCCCCCGTAAAATCGCTGCGGTTTCGAAACGAAACGTCCACCTTTCAATGACCGCACAGCGAGCCCACGAAGCCCCTCCCGCAAAAGACTGGCCGCGCTCCCGCCTTCTCAACGTGTGGGTCGACGACCTCACCATGAGCCAACTCATGCAGCGCCTCGACAGCGGCATGGTGTTCACGCTCAACCCCGACCACCTCTATCACCTGCAGCGCAACGCCGCGTTCTTCTCGGCCTACCGCAAGGCCGACTTCATCACGTCCGACAGCAAGTACGTCTACTGGTCGCTCGGCTGGATCGGCCGGCGCATCCAGGAGAAGGTCTCGGGCTCCGACATCGTGCCAACCTTCTGCCACCACCACCGCGACAACCCCGACGTCAAGGTCTACCTGCTCGGCGCGGCGCCCGGCATCGCCCAGAAGGCACGCGAGCGCATCAACGCACGCGAAGGCCGCGAAGTGGTGGTCGGAGCGCGCGGCCCGTCGATGAGCTTCGTCAGCGACGAGAAGGAGATCGCCGAGGCGATCGCAGAGATCAACGCCTCCAGCGCCACCGTCCTGATCGTCGGCCTGGGCGCGCCCAAGCAGGAAATCTGGATGGACAGGTATCGCGAAGCAATGCCGAACGTGAAGATCCTGATGGGGGTGGGCGCGACGATCGACTACGAGGCCGATGCTGTCGTCCGCGCGCCGCGCTGGATGACGAGAAACGGCCTCGAGTGGCTCTACCGCATCACCACCGAACCCAAGCGCTACTGGCGCCGCTACCTCCGCGACATGGAGTTCTTCTGGCTCGTGCTGCTCGACGGCATCGGCCTCTACCGCGCTCCCGCCTTTCGCAAGACCGACACATGATCCGCACCGCCATGGTGGGCCTGGGCAAGATGGGCCTGTCCCACCTGTCCATCGTCCGCGCCCATCCCGAGATCGACCTCGTCGCCGGTTGCGACGCGACCGCCTATCTCACCGACATCCTGAGCAAGCACGCCGGCCTGAAGTGCTATGCCGACTTCGACAGGATGCTCGATTCGGAGCAGCTCGACGCCCTCGTCGTCGCAACGCCCTCGAAGCTGCACGCGCCGATGGTGAAGAAGGCGCTCGATCGCGGCTTGCACGTCTTCTGCGAGAAGCCGTTCGTGCTCGACGTCGCGGCCGGCCAGGAGCTCGTCGACCTCGCCCGCGCCAAGTCGCTCGTCACCCAGGTCGGCTACCACTACCGCTTCGTCGGTGCGTTCAAGGAAGCGGCGCGCCTGGTCAAGTCGGGCGCGCTCGGCGACGTCCACCACGTCCGCGCCGAGGCCTACGGGCCGGTCGTGCTGCGTAGGAAGGGCGGCACCTGGCGCTCGGCCAAGAACGAAGGCGGCGGCGCTCTTTACGACTACGCCTGCCACGCCATCGACCTCGTCAACTTCATCGTCGGCGTGCCGACGTCGGTGGGCGGCGTCGTGCGCAACAGCGTCTTCTCGCGCGACGTCGACGACGAGGTCTACAGCACCATGCACTTCGCCAGCGGCGCCAGCGGCCAGCTCTGCGTCAACTGGAGCGACGAGAGCTTTCGCAAGATGTCGACCAGGATCAGCGTTTGGGGTACCCACGGCCGGCTCACCGCTGATCGCCAGGAGTGCCAGCTCTTCCTGCGCGAAAGGCACCCTGCCCTGCCCGAAGTCGGCGAAGGCTGGACGGTGCGCTACACGACCGATCTCAGCGAGGAAGTCTGGTTCTACCTGCGCGGCGAGGAGTACTCGGCGCAGATCGACTACTTCGCC
>JBBSAM010000147.1:0-2278 GCA_038252255.1 Acidimicrobiia bacterium
CTTGGCCTCGCGCTTCCGCTTCTTCTTGGCGCAGACGATGTCGGTGACCCCGAGGCCGTGGCAGCGTTGCGTGGTGAGGTCGCTGTCGTAGCCACGGTCCAGGTGCAGGGTCTCGATGTCGAGGAGTAGTCCGCGGGTGGCGACGGCCTGCAGGGTCGGTTCGAGCAGGATGGAGTCGTTGCGGTTCGCGCCGTCGATGACCCAGCCGACGGGGATCCCGAACAGGTCCGTGGCAACCGACCATTTCCACCCGACCTTCCCTCTGTCCGTGGGGTTTGGGCCGGTCCCTTCACCACCGCAGGGTGCCTTGTGCAGGCTGCCGTCGACGGCGACCTCGGACAGATCCAGGCCGATGATCTTGTCGTAGCCGGCGATGGCCTCTTCGACGAGCTTGTCGAACACCCCGGCGGCCAGCCATTCGGTGCGCCGGGCGCGCAGGGTGGTCTCACTGACCCGGCAGAGCCGGGCTGCGACGTCCCATGAGCAGCCGGTGACGAGCCTGGCCAGGATGCCGTCGAAGCAGTCCCGGTCCGCGGTGCGCAGGCGGTGGCAGCCCAGTGGGTGGGTGTCGGGCGGCCGTGGTGGTAGATGGCCTTGAACGGCTTTCCAGACGTAACTGGTCAGGTTGTCAGGGCTGCTGAGGGGTTGCGTGAGCCGCATTGACGACCGGGCTCGTTCTGTGGGCTGATTGGTTTGTTGCTCCGGACGTGATTGGACGCATCCACTAGTATCTATTTGTTTCGCTGTGCGGCGTGTCGGCCAGCAATTCTCCCTGGGTGCGAGAGAATTGCTTTGTGAGCATACCGACCTATTCCGAACTCGCCGAAACGGTCCGTGCGCTGGCCCATCAACTCGTAGAACTGAACGAGAAGCTTTCCGTGATGACCGAGAAGTTCGCGGTGCTTGAGGCGGAGAACAAAGCCCTGCGGGCGCGGGTCGTCGAGTTGGAGGCGCAGGTCGGCGCGAACTCGAAGAACTCCTCCAAGCCGCCCTCCACAGACGGTCTTGCCAAGCCCGCCCCGAAGTCGCTGCGTAAGCCGTCCCGGCGCAAGCCCGGTGGGCAAGCCGGTCACCGCGGCACGACGCTGACCCAGGTGGCCGACCCCGACGTCGTGGTGCGCCATGAGCCGTCGGCGTGTTCGGGGTGCGGGGCGGACCTGGGCGGTTCACCCCAGACCGGGGTGACGCGCCGGCAGGTGTTCGACCTGCCCCCCATCGACCTGGACATCACCGAGCACCAGCTCATCAGTCGGCGCTGCACCTGCGGGATCATCACCTGCGGCCCCGCCCCGGACCAGGTCACCGCCCCCGTGCAGTACGGGCCGGTGGCGTCGGCGATCATGGTGTACCTGTTCCACGGCCAGTTCCTGTCCCGCGCACGCACCGCCGACGCGCTCTCGGAGCTGTTCAACGCCCCCGTTTCGGCGGCGACCGTCGCCGCGGCCACCACCCGTGCCGCTGCCGGGCTGGGCCCGTTCCTGCAATCGGTCACGACCCACCTCGCCGGTGCACCGGTGCTGCACGTGGATGAGACCGGGCTGCGCTGCCAGGGGCGCTTGGCGTGGTTGCACTCCGCGTCCACGCCCGCGTTCACGCTGCTGGGCGCCCACCTGGCGCGCGGCCGGGTCGCGATGGACGCCATGGGGGTGCTGCCGACCTTCACCGGCACCCTCGTGCACGACGCGTTCGCTCCCTACGACAACTACACCGGCGCCACCCACTCCCTGTGCGGGGCGCACCTGCTACGGGAACTGGTCGCGGTGACCGACCACCACCACGGCGGCCGGTGCCGCCACGGCGGAGTACCAGGTTGGTGCTGGGCCGAGCAGGTCACCGACGCCCTACTCGTGCTCACCGTCGCCGCCGACGCCGCCGCAGCGACCGGCGCCACCCAGATCAGCGCCGAGGTCCTGACGACCCAAGCGAAACTCATCCGCCACGGTGCCTTGATCGGCCAGAACACCGACCCGGTCACCAAGGTCGACCAAAAACACCGGGCCCTGGCCCGGCGAATCGTCAAACGTGCCGACGACTACCTACGCTTCACCACCGACCCGGCTGTCCCGTTCACGAACAACGCGGCAGAACAAACGATACGCATGGCAAAAATCCGTCAGAAGATCTCCGGTTGCATGCGCACCCTGGCCGGCGCGAGAGAATTCGCTGCGATCCGGTCCTACACCGCGACCGCCGCCAAGCACGGCCTCACGACACTCGGCGCCCTCACCCGCCTGACCAGCGGAAACCCCTGGCTACCCGCCACAAGCTGACCAGTTAC
>JBBSAM010000148.1:0-2276 GCA_038252255.1 Acidimicrobiia bacterium
CTCGACCATGTCGAAGGTGTGCGGGTCGGAGGCGACGTACAGGCCCACGAAGCCGAGCAGGAGTGCCAGCGAGCCCAGGAAGGTGTAGAGGAAGAACTTCAGCGCCGACCGGGCGGCGTTCCCGTGTCCCCACCCGCTGATCGAGAAGTACATGGCCACGATCGAGAGGTCGAAGAAGACGAAGAACAAGATCAGGTCCGCGGACACGAACAGGCCCAGGCTTGCCGCCTCCAGGAACAGGAACAGCGCTGCCTGTAACCGCGGCCGTCGCTGCTCGCGGATCGCGAAGACCGCGCAGGCGAGGAAGACGAGCGTGGTCATCATCACCAACGGCAGGGACAGCCCATCGACCCCAACGTGGTAGCTCGACCCGACGCCCGGGATCCAGCGGGCCCGCTCCTCCAACGCCAACGCGCCGTACGCCGGGGTCTCGTACCGCGCCCATGCCAGCGCGGCGAGTGCGACCTCGACTGCCGCGACCGCGACGAAGACCCCGCGCGCGAGCCGGTCACCGATCCGCGGGACCAGCAGCCCCGCGGCTGCCAGCAGCGGAAGGAAGATCAGGACAGAGAGCACGTTCACCTCACGAGGACGAGGACGAGGAGGACGACGGCCAGCACGGCCAGCGCTTGGAGGTAGTACTGATGGAGCTGGCCGGTCTGCGGTCTCCGGGCCAGTCCGCCGAGGCGTCGTACGCCGGCTACGACCGCCCCGACGGAGCCGTCGATGGCGCGGTCATCGACGAGCGCCACGCCGCGGGCCAGCCGCACCGTCCCACGCGCGGTCGCCTCGACGCCTCGGTCCAGCACGGCGTCGTCCAGGTGGGCAAGCCGGTGCGCGAGCCCCTCCACGGGCCGGACGACAGCGCGGTGCGCGAGCTGCTCGAGGAACAGCCAGTCCGTGAGCGCCCGGGGCCAGGTGAACCGCCTGCTTCGGGCGCTCTGCATCGTCACCACCGTCAGCGCGATGACAGCGACCGCGATTAGCGCCGAGGCCAGCAGCTCGACGGCCCCCGGCTCCAGCGCGGCGCCGCCCACGAGGTCGTCCACCCGCCCGAACAGCGGCGGGAGCGCGAGCACACCGAGGACGACGGCTCCTGCCGCCAGCGGGACGAGTGGGAGCCACGCGGTCGTCGGCGGTTTCCGGGTGCCGTCGCGCTCGTCGTCCCACCGTGACTCCGCGTCCTCGGGCAGGCGGCGGATCAGCACGACCAGCGCCTTGGTGGCGTACGCGGCCGACAGTGCCGCCCCGAGCAGCCCGGTGACGTAGAGGGCGGGTGACTGCTCCGCGGCGGCGGCCAGCACGGTGTCCTTGGTTGCCCACAGGGCCAGCGGCGGCAGTCCCGCCAGGGAGAGCAGGCCCGCCGTGGCGCACGCACCGACCACAGGCCAGAGCCTGGCCGCCCCTGTCAGGGAAGCCAGTCGTTTGGTGCCGAGCGCCTCGAGCCAGATTCCGGCGGCCAGGAACAGCCCGGCCTTGACCGCAGCGTGCGCGATTAGGTGGGTGGTGCCGCCCGCGGTCGCACCGACCCCGGCCGCCAGCACGACGAAGCCGAGCTGGGCGGCGGTCGAGGCGGCCAGGAGCTGCTTGAGATCACTCTGGGCCAGCGCGACCAGACCCAGCAGCACCGCGGTGGCGGCGCCCGTCCAGGCCGCCGCGGTGTCGGCCCAGCCCGTCGCCGCCAGCGTCGGGGCCACCCGAAGCAGCAGGTAGCCACCCATCGCGACCATCGCGGCCGAGTGCAAGAGTGCGCTCACCGGGCTGGGACCGTGCATGGCCCGCGACAGCCAGAACGAGAACGGCAGCTGGGCCGCTTTCCCCAGCCCGGCCACCAACAGTCCAGCGGCCACGACATCGCGCCAGCCGCCGGACGCGTGCGGAAGGGAGTTGAGCTCGAGGCCTGCTCCCCCGGCCAGTGCGGCACCTGCCGCCACGTAGAGACCGAGGTCCGCCCCCCGGGTAGTCAGGAACGCCGTCGTGCCCGAGCTGACCGTCTCCTGGTCGCGCCAGTGGTAGCCGATCAGCGCGAACGACGTCGCCCCCATCACCTCCCACGACATCAACAGGGTGGGCAAAGTGGTGGCCACCACCGTCATCAGCACCGCCGCCACGAACAGGAGCATGAGTCCGTGGAACCGCGCCGTGCGAAGCGCGGGGGTGCCAGTAGACCCCAGCAGCACCAACGCCGACACGACAGCGACCGCCGGCAGCACCATGGCGGCCAAGCCGTCCACCCCCAGACCCAGCTCGGCACCGGCCATGAACGGCGCGGCCAC
>JBBSAM010000149.1:0-2270 GCA_038252255.1 Acidimicrobiia bacterium
ACTCGGCGTCGTCGGCTCCGGCTACACGCCCTTGCAGAACGAGGAGCACGCCGAGTTCCTCAACCGACTCGCGGACGAGTCGGGGGCCATCTTCGACACTGCGGGATCCCTTCGCGGGGGACGGCAGGTCTTCGTGACGATGCGTCTGTCGTGTCCTTCGCCACCACACCCGAGGACGCCCCCGCTGCGGCCCCGCAACGCTGCCCGTGAACGCTCGGGCCGGCTCTGGCACCTGTTCCACCACGCCGACACCCAAGCCGGCGTTCGCGGCACCGCGTGGGCCGGCTACCAGAGCGTGGTCGAGTACGTCGACCACTTCGCGCCGGTGCGCACCAAGGGCGACAAGACCCAGGCCCGCGCTACCCGGCTGCTCACCACCGATGAGCCCGCCCGGATCAAGCAGGCTGCCTGGTCCGCACTGGTCCCGGTCTAAGCCGAAGGTGCTGCGATGACAACTCACCCGATTGATGCCCTCGACCGGTGGCTGATCGACAAGGACGGGCAGGGCCTGATCAAACCGCTGCCGGTGGTCGTCTATCTGACGTTCCGCACATCTCGCGCGGCATATCTTGGTGATTAGGTGAGCTGGGTGTAGGCGCTGGGGGCGAGGTTCATGAGCTCGAGGACCTGCTCTTGTTGGGCGGTCAGCTCGGGGTGGAAGGTCTTGATCGGGACGCCGTGGTGGTGCAGCTGGTGGCGGTTGAGGGTCGCGAAGATCTCCAGGATCCGTTCGGTGGAGGGCGAAGTGCAGTTCCGGAACTCTGGGTAGAGCCGGATTTTGGTGAGGTCGGCGTGCTGCATGCCGGTGCGGACTTCGCGTTCGATGAGCGCGCTGATGAGCAGGGCCAGGAACTGGCAGCAGAACAATGCCTCGATCCTGGCGGGGTTGTGGAGCAGCACGGGGGCGGCGTCTTGGACGCTCTTGAGCAGGTGGTGTCGGCGTTCAAGGTTCGGCTGGTAGCGGTAGGCCGCCAGCACCTCGGCGTCGCCCAGGACGCGATCGTTGGTGATGAGCGGGAAGGCGCCGTCGCTGGCGGCGTCGTGACGGATCATCTCGAGCTTGATGTCGTGGGTGAGGGTGAACCGGGTGCTGGCGACTTCGCGGTAGCTGGTGTTGGGGCCGGGCCGGCCGGCGCGGGCCTGCTTGTAGCTCTTGCTGGTCGTCTCGGCCACGGTGATGCTGACCCACCGGTCGGCGCCGGCGCCGACAAGTGCTTCGTTCGCGGCTTGTTCGACGGCGACACGGGTCTTGAACCGGCTCCGTGGCCCAGCGAGTTTGGCGTCCATAGCCTCAATCGCGGCGATGCCGGCGTCGATCCGGCCGGCTCGGGCGTGGGCGTCGCGGCTGGCCTTGGCGGTCGAGTGCACCCACACGATGCGGTAGCCCTCGGCTGAGGGCAGCGGCGCGGGCGTCGTGGAGTAGACCTCGTCCGGGTCACCGATTCGCTTCCCTGGCCGGCGAAAGGCTTCGGTCCAGAGCGGCGGGTGGGTCTGCAGGTGCTTGCGGAACGCGCCGTCCTCCGCGCGGGTGCGGGGCATCACGGTCACGAACCGTCCGTAGTTACTGTCGATGTGGCCCATGGCTTTGCGGGAGCACAGCTTGGAGTCCGCGACGTAAAGGAAAAAGGGCTATCCGGATCACGGCAGTAACCTGCGGGTATGAGTTTGGGATCGCCGGTGGCCGGGGTGCACTACCCGGGCAACCTCGCTGCCGTACGAGCGTGGTTCCCGGACGACCAGGCGTGCCTGGACTATCTGGACTGGCTGCGCTGGCCTGACGGCTTCCGCTGCACCCACTGTGATTCCGAGAACGGCTGGCGTCTGCCGGCGGGCGGCTGGTCCTGCGGCGGTTGCCGCAAGCGCGTCCGCGTGCTCGCCGGCACGATCTTCCAGGACACCCGCACGCCGCTGACGGTGTGGTTCGAGGCCGCGTGGCTGATGGCCGTGACGAAGAACGGCGTCAGCGCCGCATCGCTCAAGCCGCTGCTCGGGCTCGGCTCCTACGAGACGGCCTGGGCGATGTGCCACAAGCTGCGGACAGCGATGGGGCGCACCTCGCTGGACCTGCTCAGCGGCGACGTCGAGGTCGACGAGACCTTCATCGGCGGCGTCAAGACAGGCGGAAAACGAGGCCGCGGAGCGCCTGGCAAGGCCTATGTGGTCATCGCGGTCGAGTCCAAGGAGCAGGCGTTCGGTCGTTGCCGCCTCGAAGTAGTGCCCAAGATCGACGCCGAGCATCTCGGGAAGTTCCTGCACGAGCACATCGCTCC
>JBBSAM010000150.1:0-2231 GCA_038252255.1 Acidimicrobiia bacterium
CTGTAGGTCACTCGCGGCCGACTGACCGATGGCCTTCACGGGTCAACGAGGAACCGACGGGGCTGACCGAGAGGGCGCCTCGTAGGCCGACCCTTACCGGTCGGTTCGGCGCCCTTCCCGCATGGCGAGGCCGAGTCCTAGCGGGAGTTTCCTGGCTATCCGGATTCTGATCGGGCCGGGTGGCGTTGGCAGCAGCTGAAAACCTTCGTTGACCTGCGTAAATGCGCGTGTCGGTGCTGGACATGATCGACCCAATAGTGTATTACCCATATATGGCATCAATCGTGGGTAAGAAGCGCGGGAACCAGACCTACTACTACTTGGTGGAGTCGGCCCGGGTGAACGGCAAGCCACGCATCGTGGACCAGCAGTACCTGGGCAGCGCCGAGGAGGTGATGGCCCGCCTTTCCGGTGCCCCGGCCGGCAGCCCGGAGCGCACCCAGCACAAGAAGTTCGGCGACCTGGCCGCGGTGTGGGGGATCTTGGAGCGGTTGAAGGTCGCCGAGACGATCGATGGGGTGTGCCGGCCCCGGCGTTCGGACGCCGGCGCGTCGGTCGGGACCTACCTGGCCTTGGCGACCTTGAACCGGGTGGTGGCGCCGTGCAGCAAGCTGGCCTTCGAGGCCTGGTGGGCCACTACCGCCGGGCCGCGGTTCACCAAGGTGCCCGTAGCAGCAACCGACCACCGCCGGTTCTGGGAGGCGATGGACGCCCTGGACACCGACAAGCTCGCCGCGGCCGAGCGGGCGATCAGCACCATGATGGTCACGCAGTTCGGCCTTGACCTGTCCGGTTTGGCGTTGGACATGACGAACTTCGCAACGTTCATCGACAGCGGCAACGACCGGGCCCCGATCGCCGCGCGTGGTCACGCCAAGCAGAAACGCAATGACCTGCGACTGGTCGGCCTCGGGTTGGTGGTGACCCGTGACGGCGCGATCCCGGTCGCCAGCCACACCTACCCCGGCAACCGCAACGACGTCAGCCAGTTCACCACCGTCCTGGACGAGCTCACCACCCGCTACGCCACACTGTTCGACACCCACGAACAGGACGTCGCCCGCCGCGGTGAGGGTAAGACCACCCAGGCGCCGACGGTGGTGTTTGACGCCGGCCAGAACTCCGCCAGCAACTTCGCCCACCTGGCCGAGACCGGGCTGCACTTCGTCGGATCGCTACCACCCAGTGACTTCCCAGACCTGCTCGCCCTACCAGCCCGGCGGCGACGCCCGGTGGACCCTAAGAAGTTCCCCGGACTGTCCGCCTGCGACACCCGCGCCATGGTCTTCGGCACCGACCGGCGGGTCGTCCTGACCCACTCCGAAACGCTGCACGCCAAACAGTCCGCCGGGTTCGACCAGACCCTGGCCAAGACCGCCCAGGCCCTGAACGAGCTCGCCGCCACGCTGGGCCGCGGCAAGACCCGCCGCAACCGTGCCGCCGTCCAAGCCGCGATCACCACAATCACCGGTCCCCGCTGGGTCGCCCGGGTCCTGAGCACCGAACTGACCGGCAAGACACCGGCGAAGCTGCGGCTGACCTGGCAGATCGACCCGGCCGCCCGGGCCGCCCTGGAGACCGAGATCTTCGGCAAACGCCTGCTCGTGACCGACCACGACCACTGGAGCGTCACCGAGGTCGTCGCCGGCTACCGCTCCCAAAACGACGTCGAGTCCGGGTTCCGCCAGCTCAAAGACCCCCACGTGATCGGGTTCTCCCCGATGTTCCACTGGACCGATCCCAAGATCCGGGTCCACGTCTTCTACTGCGTCCTGGCCCTCGCCGTCGCCCACCTGATGCGCCGACAGGCCCACCAGGCTGGCCTGGACCTGTCCGTCCGCGAGCTCCTGGCCACCTTGGGCGGCATCGAAGAGACCGTCCTGCTCTACCCCACCGGAAACAAAGGCCGACCCCGCGCCCAACGAATCCTCACCGACACCGACCCCACCCAAAAACGCCTGTTCGACCTCTTCGAACTCGACACCTACGCCCCCAAACGCTGAGACTTGGGTGATACAAATCACCACTTCCTAAACCACCCCTGAGCAGCACGTTTACCACTCAACAGCGGAATAGCCAGGAAGGTCCCGCTAGGACTACCGCAAACGATCCGACAAGGAGAAAGGGAATCGCTGCGCCGCTCGATGTCTCAATTGTCCGTTGACCAACAAGGCTCGCGAGCAGTGGGCCGATCAGCGACAGGGCTACAAACGTCCCACCCACTGCAATCA
>JBBSAM010000151.1:0-2229 GCA_038252255.1 Acidimicrobiia bacterium
CCGGATCGGCGGGCAACTGGTCGGCCACGGCAGCTCGGCAAGCCGCACAGGACTACCTGGCCGCCGAGGATCTCACCGGCTCGGTCACGTTCAGCGGCGACCGAGTCCAGGTCGAGGTCTCCTGGGCCGAACCGACCAAGGTCCTGAGCATCATCGGCGTCGACGACCTCGCCGTCCAAGGCGAAGGCTTCGCCGACGTGTTCTACCGAGTGGGGGAGTGACGTGATGACGGTGCTGCGGCGGCTGGCTGCACTGCTGGTGCTGGTGGGCCTGGTGGTCGCCGCACCCATCGCGCTGTGGACGTGGGGGCGGCCGCTGCTGCCCGACCACATCCCGTCGCTGAACGAGTCGTGGCGGGCGCTGACCGAGCAGGACACCGGCGCGTTGTTCATGGGCGCCTTGGTCGTTGTCGGTTGGATCGCGTGGCTCGTGTTCACGCTGGCCGTGCTGGTGGAAGTGGCGGCAGCACTGGCCGACCTCCGCGGCGGCGGCCGCAGCGTGAGCGCTGTGCGTGGACAACTGCTTCGGATCCCCGTGATGCGGGCCGCTCAAGGCGCCGCAACCGTCCTGGTCGGCGCCGTCTTGGCCACCTCGCTGCTCACACCAGGCATGGCCATGGCCAGCTCTCCCGCCGGGACATCGCTTCCCGTTCTGCAGCCGCGGCTCACCGACGGTGTCGTGGCCACCGCCTCGCTGAGTTCGGCCGCGCCGGCAGCTTCGCAGCAGGCGTCCGCACCTGGCCTCCCCCGACCCGCGTCCGCGCCGTCATCGATGCCGATCGGCCCGGCATGGCAGGTGAGGTCGGGAGACACCCTGTGGGACATCGCGGGCACCGCCCTGGGCGACCCACTGCGGTACTCCGAGATCGTCGAGCTGAACCGGGACCGCCCTCAGGCTGACGGTGGTCGACTCAGCACCGCGGACGTGTGGCTCGAAACCGCCTGGGTGCTCGCCCTGCCCGACGACGCCAAGGTCCCCGCCCCCGCCGTCCCCGCCGTCCGGCCGGCGGCACCTGCCCATACCGTCACCGTCCAGCCGGGTGACACCCTGTCCGGCATCGCCCAGCAGGAGCTGGGATCGGCAGAGGCCTACCCGCAGCTGGCCGCAGCCAACCAGCTGAGCGACGCGGACTACCTCGACGTCGGCCAGGTGCTGTATATCCCGGCCACCCCGTCGATCGAGGCGGCCGGTCCGGCCATCGCTGCGGCGCCGATTCCCCAGCAGACAGCTCCCACCCCGGCAAGCTCACCTGAGTCCACCAGTGCGTCGCGGGCACCGGAGCCCCGGGCGGACACCGTCCCGGCTGCGCCTGTCACCGAACCCGAACCCGCCGCATCCGCCGCCGCTCCTGCCACCGCAGCTGCACCCAGCGCCCCCACCGCCCCGGCGGGTGCGCCGGCCGCCGCGCCAACCCCGAGTGCAACCACACCGGCCTCGGTCGAAGACGATGACTCCTTGGCCGCGGCCGGACTGCTCAGCGGCGCCGCCGGGCTGACCCTGGCTGCAGTGCTGGCCGGGATCATCGCCCGCCGCCGCCGCAACGCCCGGGGCCGCCGCCCCGGTCGGGTCCCGGTTGCCGACCTGGCCTCCGCTCGGGTGGAGAAAGCACTGCGAGACCGACACGTCGACGGTCACGATCCACTGTGGGTGGATCGGTCACTGCGCGCGATGCTGACCGCGGCCGACTCCGCAGCCTTCCCTGACGTGATCGGCGCAGTGGTCAAAGACGACGAGCTCCGAGTGCTGCTCGCTAGCCCGCTGACTGCCCCGGCTCCCTTCATCCAGGACGGTCGGGAGTGGGTGTTGTCGACTACCGTCGATCCGTCCTCCGTCGACGACGGCGGTGTCCAGGCAGCTCCACTGCCCGCGTTGGCCACGGTGGCCGTCACCTCTGATCGCGCGTTCCTGCTGGATCTGGAACGCGCGCAGGCCTTGCACGTCATGGGGCCGCCGGCGATGTGCCGTGAGTACCTGACGCACCTCGCGGTCGACCTGGCCACCAACCTTTGGTCGGACACCTTGGAGCTCACCCTCGTCGGCTGGGGACAGGACCTCACCGGGCTCAACCCCAGCCGGGTCACTCACCTTCCGACGATCGCCGCCGCGACCGCTCTGCTGCAGGCCTGGCTCGCCGAGGTCGCCGAAGCGATGGTCGAAGCCGGCACCGACGCCACCTCGGCCCGCGGCGGACAACACGGTGACTTCTTCACACCCCTGGTGCTGATCGTC
>JBBSAM010000152.1:0-2224 GCA_038252255.1 Acidimicrobiia bacterium
GGCCGCGGACGACGCCGGTGCCGTCTCTGGGCAGCGCCCGCTCCTGGTCGCGCTTGAAGCGGGTCAGGTCGCGGCGCTGCTCGACCATGCGGTCCAGGTCCCGCAAGCCACTGCGGTCGCTGTCTCGCACCGCCTTGTCGGGCAGGTCGAGCATCTCCGCCTGCTTGCCTACCGGGGTCGGCGGCGTGCCCCGGTCCAGGTCAGCGACGCGCGGCATGACCAACCGATGCGACGGAGCTCAGGTGGCCGGCGCGTCGACCGCGGCTCGGCGGTTGCTGGGTGAGTGCGAGGATCTCGGCGTCCACGAGCCGCAGCGCCGCTCGAGCGTGGGCCAGCGGCAGCCACCGTGCCGGCCGCGAAGCCCGCACGGATGCCGGCACCAGCGGGGTGGCGGTGAACACCAGCGCGGCGCCGGCGACAGCAGCCGGCGTCTTGATCGACGAGTGCAGCCTGGGGGAGATGACCTGGCCGCTGATCGCGGCGATGAGCTCGCGGACGGTGTTCGCCGGGTTGGTGCCGGTGGCCCAGACGGCCGTGGGCAACCGCCAGATGTCGGCGTCGTGCGATCGGGTCAGCAGCAGGGCGCCGTCGTCGATGACCACGGCGACCAACCGGATGAGCTGGCCGCGGTGGTCGGTCATGCCAATCCCTGCCCGGCGATGACGGTCAGCGCGGGCCGGCGCTGCTCGATCACTGCCACCGGGTGCCGCTCGATCTCGGCGACGACCATGGCGCAGGCGGTGAGCAGCTCGGTGCCGCGGTCCGACGGCGACCACAGCCGCGCCGGCCATGGCCATAGCAGCGGGATCCCCTGCACGCCCGTCTGCCGGGCGAACGGCGGCAGTGCATAGCAGGTCGCGGCGAACGCCAGCGCGTCGACGGCGGAGGGCCGCGTTGAGTGGGCCGGATCGCCGGGGTGGGGGCCGTCGAGGTTCTGTCGGAGCTGCTCGACCTCGACGAGTTGGGCGGCGGGTTCGATGTCCTGACCGCTCAGGGCGCCGTGCGCGGCCAGCAGGAACCCGGCGGCGGCCAGCAGCTCGTCCCGGCGGCTGCCGACGACGTGCCAGCCACCGAAGAAGGGCCACCACCGGTGTTGCCCGGCGGTATCCAGGGGGCGAGCGAAGTCGGGCAGTGCGTAGCAGGCCGCGGCCAACGCGCACCCGACCGGGAGTGATTCGACCCGGATCTGCGGAGGTGGGGTGAACCAGGGCCGCAGCGTCGCCAGCTCGTCGAGTGTGGCCGAGGTGGGATCGACGGGAAGGGCGCTGGCGGTCATGAGGCGCTCCTGTGGAAGAGGACGGGTGGACTGGTGGGTCATCGTCCCGTCGTTCGCCCCGTCTTCCGGGCTATCCGTCTAGCCGTCTTGCTGCCCCGGCAGGCGCTACAGGGCCAGAGCTGCTGCGGCGATTCCGACCAACATCCCGACGCCGATGGCCGGCCCCAACGGGGAGCGGGCTCGGCCACGGGCCAGCCGGTTCACCAGGTCGGTGCCGGCCATGCCGAGCAGGGCCACCACCACTCCGATCCCGAACGCCCACCAGGACATCCAGCCCAGCCACATGCCGACTCCAGCGGCGAGCTTGGCGTCGCCGGCGCCGGCGCCGGCGAGGGCCAGCAGCAACATCCACCCGCCGAAAATCAGCAGGCCGAGTAGCGCCCGGATCGGACTGCCCCATCCGGTGGCCCAGGAGATTCCGACCAGGACCGGTGCTCCCAGCACGACCAGCGGCCCGGTGTAGGCGTTGGGCAGTCGGTGTTCCCACCCGTCGACCAGGACAGCGGTGACGACGACTGTGGCTGCCGTGGCCAGCGCGGCCCGCCCCGGCCACGGCAGCGGGGCGAGGCCCAGGCCTGCTGCCGCGAGCACGGCCAGCGCAGCCGCAGCCGGCCACAGCGCGCGCCAGGACACCGGCCGGTGCGTTGACCGCGCCGCCACCACGGCCACCGCTGGGCTCGCCGCAATGCCGGCCAGTACGGCCAGCAGCATCGTCACCGGCCGACCGCGTGCCTGGGCAGTCCGGCCGGGAACGCCTGGGCGATCGCCTCACGCGCCCACTGGGTGCATTCCTCCAGCGCCGCCGTGTCGTTGGCCTGGAAGATCTCGCCGACCAGGCGGGTGGCGGTGTCCATCTGCCCGGCGGCGGTGGCGATCAGCAGGAGTTGGCACAGCGGTCGATCGGACTCGGGGTCCACGGTGTGCCCGAGGTCGGCGGCCCACCGCGCC
>JBBSAM010000153.1:0-2217 GCA_038252255.1 Acidimicrobiia bacterium
ACTGACGTTCCGCACATCTCGCGCGGCATATCTCGGTGATTACGTGAGCTGGGCGTAGGCGCTGGGTGCGAGGTTCAGGAGCTCGAGGACCTGCTTTTGTTGGGCGGTCAGCTCGGGGTGGAAGGTTTTGACCAGGACGCCGTCGTGGTGGAGCTGGTGGCGGCTGAGGGTCGCGAAGATCTCCAGGATCCGTTCGGTGGAAGGCGAAGTGCAGTTCCTGAACTCTGGGTAGAGCCGGATCTTGGTGAGGTCGGCGTGCTGCATGCCGGTGCGGACCTCGCGTTCGATGAGCGCGCTGATGAGCAGGGCCAGGAACTGGCAGCAGAACAAGGCCTCGATCCTGGCGGGGTTGTGGAGCAGCACGGGGGCGGCGTCTTGGACGCTCTTGAGCAGGTGATGTCGGCGTTCAAGGTTCGGCTGGTAGCGGTAGGCGCCGAGGACGTCGGCGTCGCCCAGGACGCGATCGTTGGTGATGAGCGGGAAGCAGCCGTCGCTGGCGGCGTCGTGACGGATCATCTCGAGCTTGATGTCGTGGGTGAGGGTGAAGCGGGTGCTGGCGACCTCGCGGTAGCTGGTGTTGGGTCCGGGTCGGCCGGCGCGGGCCTGTTTGTAGTTCTTGGAAGTCGTCTCGCTGACGCAGGCGGTGATCCACCGGTCGGCGCCGGCGTCGGTGAGGGCTTCGGTCGCGGCCTGCTCGACCGCGACGCGGGTCTTGAAACGGCTCCTGGGCCCGGCAAGCTTCGCGTCCAGGGCCTCCAGGGCGGCGACGCCGGCGTCGATCCGGCCGGACCGGGCCTGGGCGTCGCGGCTGGCCTTCGCGGTCGAGTGCACCCACACGATCCGATACCCCTCTGCTGACGGCAGTGGCGCGGGAGTCGTCGAGTAGATCTCGTCCGGGTCGCCGAGGCGCTTGCCGGGGCGGCGGCAGGCTTCGGTCCAGACCGGCGGGTGGGTCTGCAGGTGCTTGCGGAACGCTCCGTCCTCCGCGCGGGTGCGGGGCATCACGGTCACGAACCGTCCGTGGTTACTGTCGATGTGGCCCATGGCTTTGCGGGAGCACAGCTTGGAGTCCGCGACGTAGAGGAAGTCAGTCCGCCCCAGGAGCCCGACCAGGCCGTCCCAGGTCGGCACGTGGGTCGGGTCATCGCTGGTGTTTCCGTCGGCGAGCCGGTAGGCCAACGGGACCGCGCCGTCGGCGCTGACGGTGAGGATCCAGACCAGCTGTTTGAGGTCCGGGCGGTGGTCCTTGCTGTGACCCCAGGTGATGACCGGGGTGGGTTTGCCGCCCCGCGGTGTGCCGACCGCGTCGGAGTAGACCCCGTGCACCGAGATGGAGGTGGAGTCGTTGTGCAGCTGGTCGGTGTCGATGTGGAACTCGCTGATCGCGCGCAGCACCACCGCCGTCAGCAGAGTGGCCCGGTCGGCGTCGAACAGCGCCTCCAAGGCCCGCCCGACCCGGTCATCGTTGAGGACACTGACATCCTGGGCGCTCAGGCCGAGTAGGGCCGGGTCGTAGCGGGCGGCCCACTCACCAAGGCCGTAGAGCGGCTCACGGCCCAGCACCAGGTTCGTCACGACCAGCCCGATCGCCGCCGCCGCACTCACCTTCACCCGCGCGTCGCCGTCCGGCAGTGCCGCGGCCAGCAGCGCGGGCAGCCCGAGCCGGTCGGTCACGGCGTTGATGATCGGCAACCCACCCAGGACCTGGGAGGCCAACCAGAGGTCGTTCGGGTCGGCCTGCTCGTTCATCTCGACACCCTCCGCTCGGGGTTGCGTTCAGCACGATCCACGCTATCCTTCGGTTGACCACCGAAGGATACGACACGCGGAGGAGAACATGGCTCAACGAGGAGCAGCGCCGGACACGTCGTCAACCGCCCCGAGCCTGGCTGTCTTCACCGAGGCCGACTACGCCCTACCGGGAACGCTGGCTCGCCGCTTCATGCGTTGCGGCAAGACGAACTGCCGCTGCAAGGCCGAACCGGCCGTGCTGCACGGGCCCTACTGGCACTGGACCCGCACCATCGCCGGCAAGACCCACAGCCGCACCCTCACCAAGGAGCAAGCCCAGCGCTACCAGCCCTGGTTCGACAACGCCCGCCGCCTCCGCGAGCTCCTCACCGACCTCGAAACCCGATCCCTACGCGCCTTCCACGACGCCGAGGACTGAACCGTAATTGCCGAGATATCGCCCGGGAGATATGCGGAACGTCAGTC
>JBBSAM010000154.1:0-2188 GCA_038252255.1 Acidimicrobiia bacterium
ACGACCCCGTCGAGGTGATCACCCCGATCAACGGACCATGCACCGGATCACTCGCCACCGAGATCGCCGACGCACCCGACGCCACCTTCGTCCACGCACCCGTCACACTGCCCTGCTTCACCCAAGCATTCCCCCCACCATTCACCAACCCCAACAACGGCCCCGCCGAAACAACCGACGTCACCGTCAGCGTGACCGGCGTCGAATGCGTCGCCGACGGACCCGTACCCGTCACGCTGAACGCGGTCGTACCAGGTGCTGTGTCGGCAGTCGTCGTGATCGTCATCGTCGACGACTGCCCCGCCGCAATCGAAGCCGGGTTGAACGACGCCGTCGCACCCGCCGGCAACCCCGAAGCACTCAAGGTCACGTCCTGCGCAACGCCGCTCGTCACCGTCGTCGAGATCGTCGAATCTCCACCCTCACCCGCGGTGACCGCCACCGTCGACGGCGCCGCCGAGATCGAGAAGTCGTCCGGGACCGACGCGACGGTGAGCGAGACCGGCGTCGAATGCGTCGCCGACGAACCCGTACCCGTCACATCGAACGTGGTCGTCCCGGGTGTTGTGTCGGGAGTCGTCGTGATCGTCATCGTCGAGGACTGCCCCGCCGCAACCGAAGCCGGGTTGAACGACGCCGTCGCACCCGCCGGCAACCCCGAAGCACTCAAGGTCACGTCCTGCGCAACGCCGCTCGTCACCGTCGTCGAGATCGTCGAATCTCCCCCCTGACCCGCGGTGACCGCCACCGTCGACGGTGCCGCCGAGATCGAGAACTCGTCCGGGATGGTGACCTTGAACAACGCGACCCCGGCCGCCCAGTACATCGCCGCCGGGAAGTCGGCGGTGACGCTCTGTGCCGCCGGCACCCCGAGGTTCTGGAAGCCCGCGACCACTGTCGCGATGCTCGGGCTGGTGGTCGTCTGCTGTGGCTGGGTGGTGTAACTCGGCGAGGTGACGGTGATCGGCTGGTCCTTGCTGTGGCCGGCGACGAAGGCGACCGCAAGGTCGTGGTCGGTCGTCGGGGTCACAGAACCCGAGCTCGCGGCGGTGCCGGTGTCGGAGGTCCCCACCGAGCCGTCGAACGGGCTCGTGGCCTGGACCCCCGAGAATTCCTGGACGTTCAAGGCGACGGTGGTGGCGCCGGTGGTCACGGTGACGCTGCTCACGGGCTGAGCGTTCGGTGCGAACCACATCTCGCCGTCGGAGTTCGCGCCCGAGACTGCGAACGCGCCGATCTTCGTCCAGGTGTTCGCGCCGTCGGTCACGGCCGTGATCGGTTTGGTGATGCCGGTGTACACGCTCGCCGAAAGGACGAGCAGGTCGCCTGCGGTGCTCGGAGTTCCGAGGGTCACTGTGGTCGTCGACGAGCCGGCCGACTGGACCAATGCTGCTCCTGACGGCGTGGTCGCGCCGGCCGGGGAGCTGGGCGCCGACATGTTCCCGGCGCCGTCGCGTGCAGCGACCGTGTACTGGTATGTGGTGGCCGCGGCGGCGGTCGTGTCCGTGAAGGTGGTCGTGCCGCCCGCGACCGAGCCCACGTTCACGCCATCACGCGCGATGTCGTACGCGGCGACGGCGTTGTCATCAGTCGAGGCGCTCCAGGAGACGGTCACCGAGTTCGCGGTCGCCGCACTCGCAGTGACATCGGCCGGGACGGAAGGTGGAGCGATGTCAATGGTCCAACTCGCGGTGGCCGGGGTCGCGTCGGTGATGCCCGAGGCGGTTGCGGCCACGCTGAACGTGTGGGATCCGAGGCTGAGACCCGTGTAGGTGACGGGGCTCGTGCACGGAGTTGGCGCGGCACCCTCGAACGAGCAGTCGAACGAGGCTCCGGACGTCGTCGCGTGGAACGCGAACGTTGCGCTCGTGGAGCTGGTGAACGAGCTCGGCGCGCTGTCCATGATCGTGTCGAGCGCGTCGGGGAAGTCGTACGTCTGCACGTCGAACGTGTTGCCGGTGGCGTCGGTCGGTGCCACGGTGACCGTGGTGCCGGACACCGTCACCTTCAGGAAGTGGAAGACCTGCGACGCCGAGGTCGGTACGGGTGCCGAGCCGCACTGCGTGCCCTTGAGCTTGGTGGGTGACCAGCCGATGCCGTAGGCGTCGAGCGGTTTGCACTGGTCGATCGGCTCGAGCGTCGCGCCGCCCCCACCGGTGAGGTAGGTGATCGGCATGCCGGGCGCGCT
>JBBSAM010000155.1:0-2177 GCA_038252255.1 Acidimicrobiia bacterium
CATCCTCAACGAGAAGTACCACATCGTCGCCAAGGTCAACATCGAGTTCAACCCGTACCAGGCGCAGCGGTTCCGCGACTGGATCGTCCTCTCCGTGGAGAAGAACCGGGGCGGGCAGGACAACGTGGACCTCGAGCACGAAAAACACTTCGAATTCTCCTGCTTCGACCCGTCCGGGCGGACGGTCCAGGAGAAGCTCATCGAGGAGCGCCTCTACAACGAGTGACCGAGGCGGGGCACCTCGATCCCGGGAGACCGCATCGTGAGGGACTTCGGGCTGCCTCCGGCCGTGCTGATTGCCGCCATCTCCGTCGGATCACTCCTCGTCTATGCCCTGATCCGGGCGGGTATTGGACGCCGTGACCGCATCCGGGAGTCGTACGCGAGCGAGTCCCTGCCCCAATGCGTCCGCAACTTGGCTGACGTCTGCGAGGGCCAGATCACCAACGGCGGCGTGGATCTCATTCCGAGGTCACCGTGATGGGCAATGGCACCCTGTCGGCTCGCGACGGCTACTTGGCAATGGTCGAGTTCCTGCGCGACTATCGTGATCGGGCGCGGGAGGGCTCCATAGCGACCTTGTTGGCCGATGTCGAGCTCGACGCTGACGGTCTACCGTTTGACCCAGCGATGTGGTCGGACTGGCTGGCTGCCCTTGATGTCGTCCGGGGGCTTGGTTCCCGGGACAGGTAGACGCTGACTGCTTGCCAGCTGGGCCACGCCAGTATCTGTACAACCATGCCGGGTGGCTTCGACATGTTCTTCGACTACCCGATTCGCCCGGAGTTCACCAGGGTGATCCAATGAACGAGCGTGAGATCAAACGAGCATGGCGGGAGTTGCGCGACCAGCTCGACGCCGATGCCGTGGCGGCCAGGATGTCTCAGGATGCGCTTCTTTCGCTCTCAGCTGCGTACCGGGCGACATCAACGGAAGAACGGCCTTCGGTCGATGCCGAGATCGCCGAATGGCTACTCGACGATGACGCTGGACTTCGCTTCGACGCCCTTGCGCTAGTGTGCTGAGTCTGAGATACGTTCACAATATCGGGCGAGTGAGGCGAGGATCTGATCCGCCGTCTTGACCCACACGTAGGGGCGGGGGTTCTCGTTCCAGGTCGCGATCCAATTCCGGATGTCGCGCTCCAGTGATGGGACGCTGGTATGGGCACCGCGCTTGATCTTTTTCGTGGTCAACTCGGCGAACCAGCGTTCCACGAGGTTGAGCCAGGACGCCCCGGTCGGGGTGAAATGGAGGTGGAAGCGGGGGTGGCGGAGGAGCCAGCGCTTGATCGCGGGGGTCTTGTGGGTGGCGTAGTTGTCGAGGATGAGATGGACGGCCAGTTCGTCGGGCACGGTGACCTCGATGCGCTCGAGGAACGAGCGGAACTCGCCCGCCCGGTGGCGCCGGTGGAGGGCGCCGATGACCCTGCCGGTGAGGGTATCGAGGCCCGCGAACAGGCTCGTCGTGCCGTGTCGCACGTAGTCGTGGCTGCGCCGTTCGGGGGTGCCGGTGAGCATCGGCAGGATGGGCTGGAACCGCGCCAGGGCCTGGATCTGGCTCTTCTCGTCGACGCACAGCACGACCGCCCGCTCGGGCGGATCGAGGTACAGCCCGACGACATCGCGGACCTTCTCGATGAACAGCGGGTCGGTGGAAAGCTTGAAGCTCTCGGTCCGGTGGGGCTGGAGCCCGAAGGCGCGCCAGATCCGACTGACCGACGCCTGGCTCATGCCCATCCGCCGCGCCATCGAGCGGGTCGACCAGTGGGTCGCGTTGGTCGGCTTCTCCTCCAGCGTCTTGGTGATCACTGCCTCGACCCGGTCGTCGCCGATCGTGCGCGGGGCACCCGGGCGGGGCTCGTCGAACAGGCCGTCGGGGCCGCACTCAACGTACCGTCGGCGCCACTTGCCGACCGTATGGGGGGTGATCGAGAGCTCGGTCGCGATCGCCCCGTTCGAGCGGCCATCGGCGGCGGCCAGCACGATCCGGGCCCGCTGGGCGAGCGCCTGCGCCGTCTTCGGCCGGCGCGTCCAGCGCGTGAGCGCTTCCCGGTCCCGGTCTTCGAGCGTCAGCACGGCCAGCGGGCGACCTCTGGGCATGGCAGCATCCTCCAAGCCTCGAACAGCGTAGACGATGCCGCCATTATGGCACACACTTATGAATCAGGACACTAG
>JBBSAM010000156.1:0-2152 GCA_038252255.1 Acidimicrobiia bacterium
CCGCCCCCTCCCTCTGCCCCCACCCCGGCGCTCTCCCCACCACACCGCCCCACCTCGTGCGGCCCGCCAGGGGGGGCGTGTTCCCGTTGGGTTGTGGGGGTGGGGGGCCCGGGCCCGCCCCGGCCCCCGCGCCCGTCACCCATCGAAAAAAAATGAGAGGGGGGATCGACAAGCGTCGAATGGAACTTATGGTGCGTCTACATGAGCAAGCTTCGCAGTCGCGTTCGGACATCGGAACCGATGCGTTCGCAGGGGGTCATTCGGTTCGAGATGCCGGAGGACACGCTACCGCCGAATCATCGTGCTCGATTGCTCTGGCGGGTCCTGCAGACACTTGACCTGTCTGCGTTCACGGCGAAAGCGAAGGCAGTGGAGGGCCGGGCAGGGCGGGACGTGTCGAGCCCAGCGATGCTGCTCACTCTGTGGCTCTATGCGATCTCGACCGGAATCGGGAGCGCTCGAGAGATTGCTCGGCGAACGAAATCCGACGATGCGTTTCGCTGGATCGTTGGAGACAAGGAAGTCGGCCATTCCGCACTGTCGGCATTTCGCGTGGGACACGGGACGGCGCTCGAGAAGCTAATGACGGACGTCCTGGGGGTCTTGTTGCACAAGGGGCTTGTCTCGCTCGACCGCGCCGCGCAGGACGGAACGCGTGTCCGGGCCAGCGCATCGGCCCCGTCCTTCCGTCGCGAAGCGACGCTCATCGACTGCCGCGAGCAAGCTGCGCTTCACGTGAAGGCGGTGCTCGCCGATCCCGATCCAGGAGCTTCGGAGGGCGAGCGGCAGGCGCGAATCGCAGGGGCGCTCGACTATCAAAAGCGCGTCGAAGCCGCCATCGCGACGGTTCAGACGCTTCGTGACGAAGGAAAAGAAGACCCGCGAGGGTCGACCACCGACGCCGACGCACGGGTGATGAAGATGCCCGACGGTGGCTTTCGTCCTGGCTACAACATCCAGCTTGCAACGGCAGGCTCGGAGCTTGGCGGCGCGCGAACGATCGTTGGCCTGCTCGTCACCAACACCGGCAGCGACATGGGGAGCGTGACCCCGATGCTTGAGAACATCAAGGCGCGCACGGGGCAATTGCCCGGCCAGCTCCTTGCCGACGCCAACCACGCGAAGCACTCGTGCATCGAGGCAGCTACTGCGGCAGGAGTCGAGGTCCTGATTGCAGTACCCAAGCGCGAGCAGTGTGCGACGAAGCCTGTAAGCCCCGAGGTCGACGCCTGGCGCGGACGAATGAAGACAGAGCAGGCGAAGCGCGCATATCGCGCGCGAGCGGCGCTCTGCGAGCTCTCTAACGCACATCTCAAGTGCCATCACGGCATCGACAGCGTTCTCGTCCGCGGCCTCGAAAAAGTAGCATGCGTTGCTCTTCTCGGTGCGATCGCAGCGAACATCCTCGCCCACGCCAACGCGTGGATCGCCTGAAGAATCTCCGCGCAACATAGGCACCTTTGCCTACCCGGCCCCGGCCCCGGTCGCACCTCGCGACCGGGTTTTTATTTTTTTGTCGATTTTGTCCGGCGCTTCGCCGGACGAAATCGACAATGTCGGACAGCCCTTCAGCGGTCGCCGACGGCGATCTCGCCGCTGCACGGCACGTCGATGCTCTGCGTCGAGCCGCTGGTCCCCAGCTTGATCTTGCGGAGACCGCACTTCACGACCACCGCCTCAGGGGTCTGCCCCACCGTCTTCTCATCGACGAAGATCCGCCGCCCCGGCGCGGTCCCGAGCGTCGTCACCCGCCCCATCCCCTCCGCCACCCCCGCCGCGCCCGCGCTGGCGGCCGCGCTGGCGGCCGCGCTCGGACTCGCACTGGCGCTCGCGGCGGCACTCGCACTCGCGCCGGGAGCCGCGCTCGACGGACCGCTCGCGACCGGCACCGACGTACCGCCCGCCGTCGTGGGCGGGACGGGCGCGGAGGCGGGCGGCGTCGGTGCGACCGTCGCCGCCGCCGTCACCGGGTGCGTCTTCTGTCGCTGCCGGTAGCCGAGCGCCCCCGCCGAGGCCGCCGCCCCGCCGATCACCACCACCGCGAAGATCGCGAACCACCGCGACCGCTTCGGCGGCGGCGGTGCGCTCGCGGGATGCGGGATCGGCTCGCGCGTCACGCGGTTCGGCGGCGTCGTCGCGACGTCTCGCGAGC
>JBBSAM010000157.1:0-2129 GCA_038252255.1 Acidimicrobiia bacterium
AAGGCGGCCGCTTCCGCGGCGGACAGGCGAGGCCATGCGCCACCCGATCCTTCGCTGGCTGTCTTTGCCGAGAGCGAAGGCGTTGCCCTCTCGTCGGCAGCCGATCGCGAGGTGAAGTGGGCCTGGTGGGCACTCAACAACGGCAACGTCAAGACGGCACGCTCGCTGGCCTTTCGCGCGGTGGCGCGGGCACCCTTCAACCGTGCAGCCTGGCTGGTCTTCATGTGTGCCGTTCGCGGGCACTGATCGATGGGTCGCCACGAAGTGTTGAAGCCTCGCACAGGATGATGCATGTCGCCCTGGTCGCTCCGGCATGGCCCCCGGAATCGAACTCCAATGGCATCGTCACCTATGTCAAGTGGATGCGGGACGGTCTTGTTCGACAAGGATGTCGTGTTTCGATTGCTGCCTTCGTCGTCGATGACGCCTGCCGCGACCACGATGTCCACCGTATCGACCCGGGACGGCCGGCACCGTCGATTCTTGGCCGCATACGTTCCCGGTTGACGGGTCGCATGCCTACGGCTTTCGACGGAGGAGATCAAGTCGCCGCCACGCTGGCCAATTTGGACCGCAGATCCCGGATCGACGTCGTCGAGATGGAAGAGTCCTTCGGCTGGGCAGCCACTGTCCTGGAGACGACGCACCTGCCGGTGGTCGTCAAGTTGCATGGCCCCGCGTTCCTGACGCTGGGAGAGCGTGAACTGAGTGCGCCGTTCGGGGCGGAGAAGGCACGTCGCGAGGGCCTGGCCCTGGCTCGGCTGCCTTTCGTCATCTCGCCTTCGCAGGGCTATCTGGATCGCACGCTGGCCCACTATCGGCTTCATCCGAGGATCGCCGAGCATGTCGTCAATCCCCTGGGCATGGCCGAAGGCCCGAGCCTCTGGTCGCCCGCCAGTTGCGAACCGGGAAGACTGCTCTTCGTCGGCCGCTTCGACGCGATCAAGGGCGGCGACGTGGCGATCGTCGCCTTCCAGTCGCTGCTGCGAGACTTCCCGTCGCTTCGCCTGGATTTCGTCGGTCCCGACGCGGGGCTGGTGCAGCCCGATGGCAGCCTCCTGGGCATCGAGGCTTTTCTCCGGTCGCTGAACGACCCGCTCCTCGTCGCGGCCGTCAACGTTCGGGGCAAACTCCCTCCCGACGAGATTGCCTCGCTGCGCGCGCGAGCGGCGTGCGTCATCGTCCCGTCGCGAACGGAGAGCCAGGGCTACACCGCGATGGAGGCCATGCTGCAGGGTTGTCCGGTCGTCGTCACCGACGCGACGGGCCTCTCGGAGATGGTGCAACACGATGTCAATGGCCTGAAGGCTCGCGCTGGCGACGCGGCAGACCTGGCGATCCAGATCACGAAGGTCCTCGCCGATCCTTCGCTGGGAGCCCGGCTGGGCGTCGAAGCCCGCAAGTACGTGCAGCATCATCACGACCCCGTCACCGTCGCCGCCCAGGCCATCGCGATCTATCGGCGAGCGATTTCGCTCGCGTCGGCGTAGATGCGGCACGAGGACGAAGGCGTGGATGCCGATCCGGAGGTCGACGTCAGCGTCGTCATCGTGAACTACAACACCGCCGCTCTCCTGAAGCCCTGCGTCGATGCTCTACGCGCGGGCATGGGCAGCCTGCGCACCCAGATCCTGATCGTCGACAACGCCTCCCGCGATCAGTCTGCCGATCTCCTGCGACGCGAGTTCGGCGACTGCGATCTCATCTTCAATGACGTCAACGTCGGCTTCGGCCGCGCCAACAACCAGGCGTTGGCAGGGGTCCGTGGTCGTTACGTGCTCTTGCTCAACACCGACGCCTTCGTGCCGCCGAACGCTGTCGCCGACAGCGTCCGCTTCCTCGAGCAGCATCCGAAGTGCGCCATCGTCGGCGCGCGCCTCGTCGGCCGCGACGGCAGCCTGCAGCCGTCGTGCCGGTACTTCCCGACGCCGTGGAATGAGTTCCTCGGCATCACCGGTCTGGCGCGCTTCTTCCCGGGCACGCGTCTTGTCGACGACATGACCTGGGACCACGCCACACCGCGCGAATGCGACTGGGTGCCGGGCTGCTACTACCTCGTGCGCCGCAGCGTCATCGACGCGGTCGGCCTCTTCGATCCGCGCTACTTCCTCTACTACGAGGAGATCGAC
>JBBSAM010000158.1:0-2123 GCA_038252255.1 Acidimicrobiia bacterium
GGTGAGTAGTTGGAGGGCCCGGGCGACGCGGGGGCTGTCGGGGCGGTCCAAGGTGATCGTGATGGCGGTGTTGGTGTAGTCGATGTGGCCGCCGAGGTGGAGCAGGTGGCGCAAGATCGCCCGGTATTCGTTGGGGTCGGCCAGGTAGGCGTTGAGGTGTTCCGCGAGCCAGGCTTCGGCGTTGAACGCCAGCAGGCGCAGGACCATTTGCAGGCCGCGGCGTTCCAGGCGTGGTCGGGCTCGCCTGGCGTCGGGGTCGAGGTCGGTGGCGGCGATCTTGGCGGGGATCGGGCGTAGTGCGGTCTTGGCGTCTTGTAACGCGGCGGTGGCCTTCTCGATCCGCCGGTGCACTGTTGGTAGCGCGGCGTTCATCTGCTTCGGGGTGTGTGGCCCGGCGAGCAGCTGGGGTAGGGCCCGTTCGGCTGCGATCAGGTCGGCCTGGGCGGCGGCGAGGAGTTTGCGGGCCGCGACGCGGGCCGGGTTGCTGACTTTGCGCGGGTCCGGGGCCAGGTCCATCCGGTAGTCGGCGAGGGTGTCGATGCCGTTGTGTTCTGCGGCGTACTTGAACATGTTCTCGATCCGCCAGCGGGCCCGCAGCCAGCACACCATCGACGCCCCGGTCGCGGCGGTGTCGGAGGTCAGGACCTGCAGGACCGGCAGGCCGTGCTCGAACAAGGTCAGCTGCCGGGCCGGGCCGTAACCGGTGAGCTGGACGATCTCGTCGGCGAGCATGACGTAGACCCGCTGGCCGCCGCGGGTGGTCCAGGACCTGCGCGGCGCCACCGTCGCCTCGACCAGTGGGGCGCGCCGGTAGGTGACCCAGTGCGCCCCGGCCTGGCGGCAGGCCCGAAACGCCCCCGGGTAGGCCCCACCGCGGTCGAAGCCGAGCAGCACCTTGGGGTCCGGCCCGAGGACCTGACGCAGCTGGGTGAGCACCGCGGGCAGGGTCGAGCTCAGCCCGGACGGTTCCCCCGACCCGAACACCACGGCCCGGCCGCGGGCATCGACCACGAGCGTGTCGTCCCGGCCGGGCTGGGCGTGGCGGCGTTTGGTGTTCCAGCCCTTGGCGACCGGCCGGGCCCCGGCGTAGGGCACGAAGTGGTCATCGACGAAGTACACCGGATCCGCGGCCGGATCCGCGGACAACATCCCGGCCGCGAACGCGCGTTGCAGGCCGAGTGGATCGGCGCCGTCGGCCAGGGCCGCCAGCCGGGTCCGCAGCGTCTTCAGCTCCGGCATCACCGCGATGCCGACCACCGGGCCTGCCTCGCCGCGGCGCAGGTGCTTGCTGCCCTCCACCGTGTCGATGCCCAGGGCGAACCCCAGCGTCGCGGTCGTCAACACCGCCACGTCGTCGAAACGGCGGGCCGGCCCACCAGTCAACGAGGCGAAGACCTGCTCCGCGCCGACCCGATCCAGGTACGGGTGCAGCAGCATCGCCCCCGCATACCGGCACGCAAAGGTCCCCGAACCGATCCGGGTCGAACCGGTGACCACGGCCGTGACCCGACCCCCGCGCCCAGCCGGCACCAACACAGACTCACGCCCACGCACAACCGGTGCCGGCCCAGTGGCTTCCGGCCCAGTGGCTACCGGCTCACCCGCCACCCCATCGGCACTGTCTTCGGGGCTGTCTTCGGCGGTCCGCGGGGCGGGCGTCGGCAGAACCTGCTGCTCCGGGGCGGGACCAAGGCGGGCCAGCAGCTCGCTGATCACCGACTGTGCCACCCCGAGCCGGTCGCCGATCGACTGCTGAGTCCACCCCTGCCCCGCCCACGCCCTCGCCTGCCCGACCTGACGATCCGACAGCTTCGGGGGCCGACCGCGGCGGCGCACCAGACCCGCCGAACCCTCCCGGCGGGCCTGCCCCCGCAGCATCGACACGTACGTCGCGGTCAACCCGAAGACCCGGGCCACCTCATCAACGCGCCGCCCGGCATCGGTCAACGCCACGATCGCCAGATTCCGCATCCCCAGGTCATCAGCGGCGAAGCAGTACACCAAGGTCCGGCCATAGGTCACCAGAACCTGCCCGTCATGACGAACCAGACGCAACACGACCGGCTCCGGCATCTGCTCAAACTCGCCTTGACCCACCCCCCGAGACTACCACACCTCAAGGA
>JBBSAM010000159.1:0-2108 GCA_038252255.1 Acidimicrobiia bacterium
CTGACGTTCCGCACTTCTCGATGACCTTTTGGCCCCCACCTGAGCGCTCGGGGCTGCGCTGTCTGTTAGGGGTTCAGGAGCAGATCGGCTGCTACTGCTGAGGTCTGCTCCATCTCGGCGAGAAGTTGTTCGATGCGTCGCCGGTTGGCGATCCAGCCCTGGTAGAGCTGCGCCTGGTCCTCGTCGAGTCGACGGCTGACGGTCTTGCCCGCGACCGCGCGGCTCCACTGGTAGTACGGGCCATGCCGTTGCGGCGGGTCGGCTTGGCATCGACAGCCGGTCTTGCCGCACGAGGTGTAGCGGCTCACGACGCTGCCTGGGCTGATGAACCCGATGGTGGCGATCTCGACGGCCAGCTCGTCAGCGAGCGCCCGGTACCTGCTCTCGAGGCGTTCCAGCCGACTCGGCACGACACACCTCCCTTCTTCTCTGCGTCCCCGTTCCTGATCGGTCAGTAACTATGCTGACCGATAGAGGAACGTTCGTCAAGGAGGATCAGGTTGACGCCATCAGAGCCGCCCACTGAGCCGTTCAGGTTGCGCAGCCAGCGACTGGGGTGCCTGCCGATCGTGAACTTCCTGTTCGACCGGATGGGCCTGGCCGAGCAGCTGCAGACCTACCTGCCCAACGACGACCCGAGGCTGCGACTGGCCCCAGCGACGGTCATCACGACGGTGGTCCGCAACATCGTTGCCGACCACCGGCCGGTGTATGCCCTGGGCGAGTGGGCGGCGCCATACGACCCGACAGTGCTCGGGCTTGTCCCCGGTGAGGTCGAGCTACTCAACGACGACCGGGTCGCACGGATGCTGGACCGGCTGTTCGACGCCGACCGGGCCAGCCTGATCACCTCCACGGTGCTGGGGGTGATCCGCGAGTTCAAAATCGACACCTCGCAGCTGCACAACGACTCGACCACCGTCACGGTGACCGGGAACTACCCCGACGCCGACGGTCGAACACGAGGCGGGAAACCCACGCCCGCGATCGTCCATGGACACAACAAGGACCACCGTCCGGACCTTCGGCAACTCCTGTTCATCCTCACGATCTCCGCCGACGGTGCCGTCCCGATCGCCTTCCGGATCGCGGACGGGAACACCCCTGACGACATCACGCACATCCCGACCTGGGACGAACTGAAGGCCCTGGTCGGGAGCTCCGACTTCCTCTACGTCGCCGACAGCAAGCTGTGCTCGCAAGAAGCCATGCGCCACATCCACAGCCACTACGGGCGGTTCGTCACGATCGTGCCGCACGGCCGCACCGAAGACACCTGGTTCCGGAACTGGACCCAGACCCACGCGCCGGACTGGACCGAGGCCCGCCGAACGTCCGGCACCCGACAAGCCGATCCGGACCGCATCTGGCGGACCTTCCAAGCCCCCGCGCCCTCGGTCGACGGCTACCGGGTGATCTGGGTCCACTCCAGCGGCAAAGCAGCGCGTGACGCAGCAACCCGCGCCAGCCGGATCGAAGCCGGGCTCGCCGCGATCGAGACCGTCGCGGCCCGGCTGGCCAGCCCCAAGAGCCGCCTGAAGACCCGGGTCGCCGCCGAAGCTGCCGCCGACAGCGCCCTGACCGCGGCCGGCGCTGCCCGCTGGGTCAACTACACGATCACCGAGACCCTCAAGGTCGAGCATCGGCAGGAGAAGCGCGGCCGCCCCGGCGCGGACACCCGCTACCGGCGCCTGGAGAAGACCGTCTTCACCATCACCGCCAAGATCGACGCCGAGAAGGTCAGCTACGACGCCGTCACCGACGGCTGCTTCCCGCTCATTACCAACGACACCAAGATGACCGGCGCCCAAGTCCTCGCGGCCTACCACTACCAACCCAACCTCGAACGACGGAACCACCTGCTCAAAGGCCCGCAGCAAGTCGCACCGGTCTACCTCGAAACAGCCCACCGCATCGAAGCGCTCCTGCTCTGCCACTTCCTCGCGATGCTCACCGAAGCACTCCTGGAACGCGAGATCCGGACCTCCATGAAAACTCAAGGCCTGGCCGGGATCCCGCTCTACCCCGAGCTACGCAACTGCCCCACGCCCAGCGCACCCCGAATCCTGGAGATCTTCGACGACCTCGCCCGCCACCAGCTCATCAAC
>JBBSAM010000160.1:0-2104 GCA_038252255.1 Acidimicrobiia bacterium
GCGCGGGGGTGGAGGGGGTCCGGGGGAGGCGGGTTATGCTGCGGGGAGCCGGCGCAAAAGAAAAAGACCCCGGTAGGCGCCGGGGTCCGGTAGGTATTCCGCCACCCGTTGAGGGTGAGGCAACACCAAGCAGGCAGTGAGCCTCGCACAGGCGGAATGCGGTTGTCCAGAGCGCCGGCTCTGGAGGCTCCGATGCCGTCGAACGAGGTGGCTGTCCTTCATGCGCGGCACTGCCGCGGCTGCGAGCGATCTTTCTTCATCTGTTGTGGTTGCGACCGAGGCCACCGGTATGGCTCTCGGGCGTGTAGCGAGACGGCGGTTCGCCAGCGCCGCCGGGAGGCCAAACGTCGCCATCTCGCGACACCTCACGGCCGGGACAACAACGCTCGGCATCAGCGCGAGCACCGAGCCCGGCGGCGGGCGGGCGTAAGGGTCCCATCTTCCAACAAGGTCGAGATCTCGGCAACGCTTTCCGCGCAGCCGCTGCCGCCTTGCGTACCGCAGGGTCCGAGCGAGCGGCCGTGGGAGGTGGCCTGTGAACAGCGAGAGTCAACGGTCGGCCGCTGTGTGGTGTGCAGCGGCACGAGCGAGTGGACGGACCCTGACGGCGGCGGCGAGGTGAGCCATGCTCGATGCCGAAGCCGTGGCCGAGATTCGTCGCCTGCACTACGCCGAGCGCTGGAAGATCGGCACCATCGCAGGCCAGCTCAGCGTGCATCCGGATGCTGTGAGGAGAGCGCTGAATCGCCCGTCGGGGCCGCCGCCGCCGCGCTCGCCGCGCGCCCGGATCACCGACCCGTATCTGCCGCTGCTCCGGGAGACGCTGGAGCGCTACCCTCGTCTGCGCGCGACGGTGCTCCATCGGATGCTCTGCGAGCGGGGCTTTCCCGGCAGTGTCGTGCAGGTACGTCGCGTGGTGCGCAGACTGCGTCCGAGTCGACGCGAGGTCTTTACCCGTCTCAAAGCCCTGCCGGGCGAGGCCGGGCAGGTCGACTGGGCCGATTTCGGCAAGGTCACTCTCGGCCGCGCAGAGCGCCGTCTCTCCGCCTTCGTCCTGACCTTGAGCTACTCGCGCATGCTGTACGTCGAGTTTTTCTTCGACCAAAGCCTGGCCAGCTTCCTGCGCGGCCACGTCAACGCCTTCGCGCACTTCGGCGGGGTACCGCGCGTCCTCCAGACCGACAATCTCCGCGCGGTCGTGACCGAGCGCCGGGGCGACCAGATCCGATTTCACCCGCGCTACGCCGAGCTGGGCGGTCACTATTGTTTCCAAACCCGCCCCTGTCACGTCGCCCGAGGCAACGAAAAGGGGCGCGTCGAGCGCTCCATCCGCTATCTGCGCGACTCTTTCTTTGCCACGCAAAGCTTCACCACCCTGGAAGCTCTGAATGCGAGTGTGGGGCGCTGGACCGCCGAGGTCGCCGGCCGTCGCCTCTGGCCCGACGATGCAGCCCGCACCTGCATCGAGGTCTTCGAGTCCGAGGAGAGGCCTCGCCTCCTGGCCCTGCCTCAGCATCCTCTCGACGTCAGCCAGAGGACCTCGGTGCGCAGCGCCAAGACTCTCTGGGTCCGTTTCGACCGCAACGACTACTCGATCCCGCCCTCTGCGGTCGGCAAGGATCTGGTGCTCCTCGCTGCGGGCGATCACGTCAGGATCTTTGAGGGCACACAGGAGATCGCCCACCACCGGCGCTCCTATCGCCAGGGCGAGCAGATCACCGATCCGAGCCACGCGGCGGCTCTGCTCAAGGCCAAGCGCGCCGCGCGCGGCGCGGCGACCGCCACGCCTCTACGCCTGGCGGTACCCGAGGTCGACCTCTTCCTAGACGCGGCCTTTCCGCGCCATCGCAACACCGCTCGTTTGACCGACCGTCTGGATCGGCTACTCACTCTCTACGGGGCCGATCTCTTGCGCGCCACGCTCACGGAAGCCCGGGAGCGCGGCACGCCCACCCTCGCCTCGGTCGAGTACCTGATCGAGAAGCGACGCCGCGACCAGAATCGCCAGATCCCCTTGCCGGTCGATCTCGCCGACCGTCCCGAGCTGGCCACCCTGCACGTCCAACCCCACGCGCTCGACGGCTACGACGAGCTCGCCGCAACC
>JBBSAM010000161.1:0-2088 GCA_038252255.1 Acidimicrobiia bacterium
CTAACGCCGATTTCCGCACAACGAGTTGGCCGCAAGATTGAGCGAGCCGGCTGGTCTGGTTTGGATCCGTTATGCCTTGTGGAGTGGGCTGATTCGACGTTCAGCCACCAGGGCTTCTCGAGGCGGTATTGAGTTGAACAAACTGTTGATCTGCGCATCAGCGACCGCTGTCGTCGTCGGTGCCTGCATCGCCTCGAACGCTTGCAGCGCTAAAAAGCCGTAGTGAATTGATGAATCGGATCCGGCATGTCGTCCGGATGGCACGTAGTAGAGCTGACATCATCAACGTATGACAGCGGGATCACCTCAACGGCCGGGGGCGGAGGCGTTCACCGCTCCCGGTCAGGTGAACCAGCGCCGGTACGAGGCGGTCCGCGCCTGGTACGTCGAAGCACTGACCTATCAGCAGGCCGCGGACCGCTTCGGCTACACGCGGTGGGCGATGATCGACCTGGTCCGCCAGTGGCGGGCCGGGAAGCTGGACCTGTTCGCCCCGCCCCGCAAACCCGGCCCGGCGCCGGGCACCGCGCCGGCCAAGGACCGGGTCCGCGGCCGGGTCATCGAGTTGCGCCGAGAGGGACTATCCAGCTACGAAATCTCCGCCCGACTGGCCACCGAACAGACCCCGCTGAACCGCACCTCGGTCGCCGAGATCCTGTCCGAGGAGGGCTTCGGCCGGCTGCTGCGCGGCCCCGAACCCGTGGCCAGCATCAACCCGGCCACCCCGGGCCGGGACACCAACCTGCCCGCCGCCCGGGTCCTGGACTTCGCCGCCTGGCCCGGTCGGGTCGACTCCACCCGGGCCGGGTTGCTGCTCGTGCTGCCCGACCTGGCCGCCCTGAACCTGCCCGACCTGATCAAACAGGCCGACTACCCCGGCACCCGCATCATCCCCGCCATCAGCTGGCTGCTCACCCTGCTGGGCCTCAAACTGACCCGCACCCGACGGGTTTCCCACGTCGACGACCTCCTCGCCGACCCGGCCGCCGCCCTACTGGCCGGGATGGCAGTGCTGCCCAAGAAGTCCGCGCTGACCAGCTACTCCTACCGGCTGGCCCACGACCATCAGCAACGGTTCCTGTCCGCCCTGGACACCACCATGATCGCCAACGGGCTGGCCAGCAGCGACGAGGCGATCTTCGACCTGGACTTCCACGCCGTCATGCACTGGGGCACCGACCCCGTCCTGGAAAAGCACTACGTGCCAACCCGTTCGCAACGCGCCCGGTCCGTGCTGACGTTCTTCGCGCAGGACTCCGGCACGCACAACCTGGTCTACGCCAACGCCGACATCTCCAAAGCCACCCAGGCCCGCGAAGTCATCGCGTTCTGCGACCACTGGCGCTCCGCCAGCGGGAAAGACCCGGCCATGCTGATCATGGACCAGAAGGTCACCACCCACCACGTGCTGGGCGAACTCGACCAGCGCGGCGTCAAGTTCCTCACCCTGCGGATGCGCTCCCCGACGCTGGTCCGGCAGATCAACGCCCTGCCACCCTCGGCCTACAAGAGCGTCACCCTGGACCGGCCCGGGCCGCACAACAAACCCCGCGTCCACGAGGACCCGGCCGCCACCCTGACCGGCTACCCGGGCACCGTCCGGCAACTCGTCGTCACCGGACTCGGCCGCGAGGCACCCACCGTGATCATCACCAACGAACGGCAGGTCAGCATCCGCGAGCTGATCACCCGCTACGCCCGTCGAATGACCATCGAACAACGCCTCGCCGAGATCATCCGCGCGTTCTGCGCCGACGCCCTGTCCTCCACCGTGAACCTCAACGTCGACCTGGACATCATGCTCACCGTGCTCGCCCAGGCCCTGATCGCCGGCCTGCGCGCCCGACTACCCGGCTACGCCACCATCACCCCCGACACCATCCAACGACGCTTCCTGGAAACCCCCGGCACCATCATCACCACCACCGACAGCATCACCGTCCACCTCGAACGCCGCGCCTACACCCCCACCCTCCGCAAGGCCGAACTACCCACCGACACCCGCATACCCTGGCTCGGCAACAAGACCATCCGCTACGAACTCCGCTGAACGTTGCGGTGAACCCCCTGCGTGGAAATCCGCGCTAA
>JBBSAM010000162.1:0-2083 GCA_038252255.1 Acidimicrobiia bacterium
CACGCATGATCGGCGCTGCAGACGGGGGTCGTGGCTGAACACGCGCTCGCCTGATCGGTCGTGCACTGCACGCAGGTCATGGTTTCCGTGAGATCGCAGACAGCTTTCGGTACTGCGCACTGGCCGTTCGATGAGCAACTCTTGGGTCCGTCGTCTGCGGCGTCGACCTCGGCGCAGTTGTCGTTGGGGTTTGCTCCCGGGCAGAAATACGGGTTCCTACTTTCGCAGCCGGTGACGAAGGCACCGGCTGCGACCACGAAGGAAACAAGGCGAGCTGACATCGACATCTCCTAGAACGTCCCTGTCCACCCCAGCGACCCGCCGCCGGATTGGAAGGAGACCGTAGGCGTGGACCGTGTCTTCGAGTCGTGCAGCCACCAGTACGCGCCACCAATCAAGAGCGCACCACCCAGCACCACGAAGCCGAGGCCGTACTTCGCGCTGTCGCGATAGAATTCCGACTGTTTTCCAACCGGATCTGCATCCTCGTCGGTTGCGATCAGGTAGCTCCCCACGCCGAGCGACACGACGCCGCCGATCACGAGTATGCGCGGCGCCCATCTTCGAAGCCCGGAATCACGCGTCGATGGGACTGCCGTGGCGGCCGTTTGCAACGTCACCGCGACGTCGGAGGTCTTACCGTCGAGCGCGGTGTACCGGCTCGCGGTCTGAGCGGCAGATCGTCTCGCACTGGGAGCGGCGGATTGCCATCGCCGCGATGCGGCGGCGAGGTCGTTCCGTTCCGGTTGTTTTGTTAGGATCGTCGACGGCGAACGCACGGACGCAGGGGTGCCGGTGGCGCCAGAGACGGCGAGATCGAGGGCGATCCAGGACTTGCAGCATCATGCCGCGTCCCGGGTTATGCCGCGCCGCCGAGGACGTAACCGCTCACGCTTGGTGACGTGACCTGCTCACGATCGTTGATGCTGATCGATCAGCGGGGCGATTCGACGCCGGTGCCGGCGCTCAAATCAGAATGGGAAGTCGTCGTTGGTCTCGACGTCAAGCTGTGCGCGGAGCGTGGCGAGCTCGCGGCAATAGCGAGCAAGCTGGCGTCGGAGGTGATCGGCAGCGGTGAGCAGGCGGCGGGCGGCGAGGATGTCCGGATCGGGCGGCGGGTCGGGCGTAGCCAAGTGAGGGTGGACAGCGACGAGAGCGTAGACGACCGCTTCGAGTGCGGTGTGCAGGACCGCGAGGAGTGCGAGCTCGGGATCGCGCTCAAGCGCGGGCGGGCGCGGTAGCCAGTCGAGGTCGGGAAACACGTGAGGGTCGCGGCGAGTCATGGCGCCTCCTGGTCGAGGAGCGCCTGCTGGACGGCGTCGGGGTCGACCGTGTTCTTGTTTGTCACGACGGGCAGCACGTCGTCGTCCGAGGCGAGCGTCACGTGGTGGCTCCGAGCTCGTCGATCGCGGCTTGAATGACGGGCTCGTCGAGGAAGCTCTGCCCGCGATCGGCGGCGAGGCGGAACGCGGTGCGCAGGATCTTGGAGGCGATGCGCAGGACGCCGCGGCTGCCGCGGAACAGCATCTCGAGGGCCTGGTCGGCGAGGATCTTTTGGGAGGCGCCGGCGGCCTTGAGGCCGTGCTCGATGGCGGCGACGAACGCGTCGCGATCGAGGGGCTCGAGCCGGAGCTCGACGACGATCCGAGATCGGAGCGCGGCGTGCTGCTGCATGTGGAGCCGGCGCGCGAGCGGCGGTAGGCCGACGAGCCAGAGCGTCAAGAGGTCGCGGCTGTCGAACGCGAAGTTGAGAAAGCCGGCGAGATCGAGGAGGAAGCGATCGGAGAGATGCTGTGCCTCGTCGAGGACGATCAGCGGGACGGTGCCGCGCTCGTCGACCATGTGGACGAGCGCACTCTTGATGTCGGCCCACAGCTGGCCTCGGCGATGCGAGGGCCGGACGCCGAGCTCTGTGGCGAGCGAGCGATAGAGCTCGAGCGGCGCGACCGAGGTGTCACAGAAGTAGAGGACGAGGTGATCGGGCCGCGGCAACTCGGCGCACAGATTGCGGAGGGCCGCGGTCTTGCCGACGCCTGGCTCGGCGGTCAACACGCCGAGGCCCGGATCGTCGACGAGCTGACGG
>JBBSAM010000163.1:0-2076 GCA_038252255.1 Acidimicrobiia bacterium
CGGTGCTCTGCGGTCTGGCCGACAATCCCCGTCGACCCGGACGGGAACAATCCAAGACCCGGAACCTGCTCGAACGGCTCCGCAACCACACCGACAAGGTCCTGCTCTTCGCTCAAAACCTGTCCGTCCCGCACACCAATTATCCCGATGTTCGGATTATGCCGATGTTGGTGTGAGAGCCGTTCGCGGAGAACATGTTGAGGTCGGGTAGTTCGGCATAACTGGTCGGGTTGTTGGACGCTGCTCTCTTGGTGTCGTCGGAGAGGAGCAGGTCATGGACGGTCCGTTCGGAGTGCGCGTTTCGGGTCCGCTGGAGGTGTTCGCGGTCGGATTCGGGGAGGATCTGGCCGCGTCAGGGTACGCACCGAAAAGTGGTGAGGCGCAGCTGCGCCTGATGGGGCACCTGTCGATCTGGCTGGGATCGCAGGGTTTGACGGCGGCGGATCTGGACGCACGGGTGCTGGCCCGGTTCGCGGTGACCCGGCGGTTGCTGTGTCGGAACTTGCGGTCCGAGCGTGCGGTGCTGCCGCTGTTGGACTTCCTGCGTCGTCGCGGGGTTGCGCCCCTGCCGGTGCCGGTTGCCGGTAGCGACCCGGTCGTGGTGTTGACGGTCCGGTTCGGCGAGTACCTCGCCGTGCAGCGGGGTCTGTCGCCGGCGACGATCCGGAGTTACGTGAGCCAGGTGACGCCGTTCCTGAACTGGCGTGCGGAGCGGGTGGGTTGTGACTGGTCCGGGGTGACGGAGCGGGAAGTGGCCCGGTACTTGACCGACCACGTCTCCGGTCGCCCGGCCAGGTCGGTGTTGGTCACGGTGAACGCGTTGCGGTCCCTGCTGCGGTGGATGTTCGCCGATGAACTGATCGGGACCCGGCTGTCTCATCGGGTCGCGAAGGTCCAAACGGTCACCCTCGGCGCGGTTCCCCAGGCGTTGACACCCGCCCAGGTCGCGGCCCTGTTCGCCGCGTTGCCGACCGAAGGCCCGGTGCGGTCGCGGAACGAGGCGATGCTGATGTTGCTGTGGCGCCTCGGGCTCCGCGGTGGGGAAGTCGCAGCATTGTCTCTTGAGGACATCGATTGGCGACGTGGCATTCTGGTTGTGCATGGCAAAGGTGATCGGACCGAGCAGTTACCGCTTCCGGTGGATGTCGGACGGCTCCTCGCGGCCTACCTCAGCGGGGGCCGCCCGGCGGGTGCGCGACACCGGCGGGTGTTCCTGGCCATCGACGCCCCGCACGCCCCGATCGGCACGGCCGCGGTGTCCAGCGTCGTCGCCAGGGCGGCCGCGGCCGCCGGCATCCCGGGGCCGGTGCACGCCCACCAGCTCCGTCACACCACCGCCTGCGGGGTGCTGGCCGCTGGCGGCGGTCTGGTCGAGGCAGGCCAACTACTGCGTCACGCCAGTACCGCTGCGACCGCGATCTACGCCAAAACCGATATCGCGGGCCTGGCGGTCATCGCCCGGCCGTGGCCCACCGCGGATGCATCATGAACACCGAGCACGGCGACATCAATGACGAGGTAGTCGATCTGGCCGCCGCGGCCGCGGAGTATCTGCGGCTGCGGCGGTCGTTGGGCTGGCAGTTGGAAGACCACGGCCGGATCATCGGCGCGTTCCTGGCTGATCTCACCGCCCGCGGGGTCAGCAGGATCAGCGTCGTCGACGCGGTCGCGTACGCGTCCCGACCGGCGGGTGCGAGCAGGGTGTGGCACGCCACTCGGCTCGCGATGCTCCGCGGGTTCGCCGACTACGTGCACACCCAACACCCCGACGCCGCGGAGCTGATCCCGCAGAAACTGATCCCGGGCCGCAACCCGCGAAAGGCCCCGTTTCTCTTCAGCGACCGGGAGATCAGCCAGTTGATGGCAGCGGCAGGTCGGTTCCAACCGGCCGCCACCGCCGCCGCGATGTGCACTCTGATCGGAATGATGGTCAGCACCGGCATCAGAATCGGCGAAGCCCTCGGCGCCAACATCGAAGACCTCTCCGCGGACCACACGATCCTCACCGTGACCGGCAAATACCACAAACAAAGACTCGTCCCGCTACACCCCAGCTGCACAGCGGCGTTGACCGGC
>JBBSAM010000164.1:0-2067 GCA_038252255.1 Acidimicrobiia bacterium
CAAGGCACTCGATATCCAGGGCCACGTGACCATCCAGAAGATCATTCACTGTCAACGATTCAGCCATACCAACAGCATGACTCCCACCCGAGAGACCAAGCCAGCCCACACCTCGGCGGTCAGAGGCGACCCCTCACTGGGTGGCTGGTGTTTTTCGCGTGTCGCCAACCCGGATGACGTGAGCACTTTGGGACAATGAGATCGACGGGTTTCGTTGTCTGGCTTGGGAGTTCGCGATGACGTTGGGTCTGGCGCCGAAACAGGGGGACCTGTTGCGCACGACGGTGGGGTACTGCGAAAGCAGGATCGGGACGGACTCGATCTACGCGGTGTTGAACCGGGAGTGCTTCACCTTGTTCCCCGATGAGATGTTCGCGGACTTGTTCACCGACGTGGGGCGCCGGTCCGTGCCGCCGATGATCGTTTCCGTTGTGATGGTGTTGCAGCGGATCGAGGGGTGTAGTGACCGGGAGGCCGTGGACCGGTTCACCTTCGATGCCCGGTGGAAGTACGCCGCGGGCGGGCTGGCTTTTGACTACCCGGGGTTCGTGCATACGGTGCTGGTGGACATGCGGGCCCGGCTGGCCGCCTCGGGGCGTCCGGACCGGATCTTTGAGGTGACCCTTGCGGCGGCCAAGGCGGCTGGGCTGGTCGGGCGCAAGAGGGTGCTGGACTCGACCCCGTTGTATGACGCGGTCGCCACCATGGACACCGTCACCCTTATCCGCTCGGGCATCCGCGGGGTGCTCAAGGCTGCTGGTACCGACCTGGAAGCGCAGCTGCGGGCGGTGATCCGCCGCGACGATGACTACGCGACCGCGGGTAAGCCGGTCTGTGACTACGACGACCGCGCCGCCCGCAAACAGCTCGTTGGCGCCCTCGCCAAGGACGGCACAGCGGTACTTGCGGTGCTGGAGGGTCGCGAGCTGGACCCGGCCGCGACCCAGGCCGGTGCCCTCCTGGCGACCGTGCTCGGCCAGGACCTGGACATCGGGGCCGACGGGGTCTTCACGATCGCCCGCCGGGTCGCCAAAGACCGGGTGATCTCTACCGTGGACCCCCAAGCCCGGCATGGCCACAAGACCTCCGCCCACCGCTTCGATGGGTACAAGGGACACATTGCGATCGACCCGGACGCCGAGGTCATCACCGCGACCGCGGTCACCGCGGGCAACACCGGCGACGCGGCCTGCGCGATTGGGTTGCTCGCCGCCGACATCCCCGACCCGAGCAACACCGACAGCACGCTCACCGCGGGTAACACCGGCGACGCGGACGCAATCGTTGAGCTGCCCGCGGCGGATGTCCCCGACCCGGACAACACCGACGACGCCCGGCAGGCCGACGGCGGCCAGGACCTCACGGCCGGAGCCAACCAGGGCCCGTTGGCGGTCTACGGCGACGCCGCATACGGAGCCGGCGCCCTGCTGGCAGACCTGGAGGCCGCCGAAGCGCAGATCATGACCAAGGTGCAGCCGCCGGTCGCACCCGGAGGCCGCTTCGCCAAGGACCGCTTCGCCATCGACACCGAAGCCGGCACCGTAACGTGCCCCGCAGACGTCGTCGTGCCCATCCGGGCGGCCAAGGACGGCGGTGGGACCGCAGCCTTCGCCGCGGCCTGCGACGGGTGCCCGCTGGCCGCCCAGTGCACGACCGCGAAGGCCGGCCGCGTCATCCGGATCGGCCGCTACGAAGCCGAGCTCGTCCGGGCCCGCACCACCCAGGCCGACCCGGCGTGGCGGGCCGACTACCGGGCCACCAGACCAAAAGTGGAACGCAAGATCGGCCACCTGATGCGCCGCCGACACGGCGGGCGGCGAGCCCGCGTCCGCGGACAGACCAAGGTCGCCGCCGACTTCTCTCTACTTGCTGCCGCTGTCAACCTGGCCCGGTTCGGCGTGCTCGGACTCACCCGAGCATCAGGGCCACGGTGGGTAGTAGCCCCCAGCTGAACGGGTAAGGGGCACCCACAGGACCCAGGACACCGCCTACCGGGCACTGTGGACCGCCACCAACAGCTCACAGCCGCCCCGAAACCCGTTGCCACCAAAAGGATTCACGAGTCAC
>JBBSAM010000165.1:0-2056 GCA_038252255.1 Acidimicrobiia bacterium
CCCGGCTGGTGCCCAACCCGGCGAAGGCCCACGCGATCAGCCAGGTCGCCGGCGCCCGCGCGGACCTGACCGCCGCACACGCCGACATGGCCGACGCACTCGACACCGCCGCCGCGGCAGCCGGCCAGCCCGGCAACGGCGGGAAAGCCACCGTCGACCCCGCCGCCGGCCAAGCCCTGCGTGAAGCCCAGGCCGACCTCGACGCAGCGAAGAAGGCCTCCCGGACCACCCCCACCCACCTGCCCCTCGGACAGGTCCGCCCCGGCAGCCGGCTGCTCGAAACCGAACGCAAACTCCTCACCCACGCCATCCGGATGAGCGCCTACAACACCGAAAGCGCCCTGGCCCGGCTCCTACGTCCGCACTACAGCCGCGGCGACGACGAAGCCCGCGCGCTACTCCGCGAAGCGTTCACCCTGCCCGGGGACCTGCAGATCATCGGCGACACCCTGCACGTCCGCCTCGACCCCGCCTCAGCACCCCGACGCAGCAAAGCCCTCGCCGCGGAATCTGTCAAGTCAAATGAGACAGTTGCGGTCAGTTCATTTGGGGTTGCAGTTCGGGCTGGTTGATCCAGGACTGGGTGGGCATGGTTGGCGGGTGTGGTCGGCGGCCGAATCGTTCGGGGTGAGCGTGGAAGGCCGCGGTCAGGGTGTTCTGCCGCTCTTGATCGATCGCGTTGGCGGTGCCGAAGTGCACCGACGCGGGTGTGTGCCAGGCGATCCCGGAATGGCGATGGATGTAGTTGTACTCGTGGAAGAAACCGGCGCAGAACTGCCGGGCGTGGGCCAGTGAGGCGAACGAGGTGGGGAATTCGGGCAGGTACTTCAAGGTCTTGAACTGCGCCTCGGAGAACGGGTTGTCGTTGCTGACATGGGGCCGCGAGTGCGAGCGGGTGACGCCCAGGTCGGCCAGCAGCGCCGAGACGGGTTTGGAGGTCATCGAGGTGCCGCGGTCGGCGTGCACGGTGTGCGGGGTGGCGCCGTTGCGGTTGATCGCTTCGGCGATGAAGTCCTTGGCCAGCAGGGAGTCCTCGACCCCGGAGATGATCCAGGACGGGTTGAAGCGGGAGAAGATGTCGATCAGCACGTACAGCTGGTAGAAGATCCCCTTCGCTGGGCCGCGCAGCTTGGTGATGTCCCAGGTCCACACCTGCGACGGGCCGTCGGCCGCCAGCTCGGGTTTCACCGTGGCCGGGTGGGTCGCCTGCCTGCGCCGTTCGCGGCTTTGTCCCGCGGCCCGCGCGATCCGGTACATCGACGACGGCGAGCACAGGTAACGCCCTTCGTCCAGTTCCCGGGCCCAGATCTGGCCGATCGACAGGTCGCCGTAAGCCGGGCTGTTGATCAGCGTCAACACCGCCGCCCGCTCGCCGTCCGACAGGGCCTGACCGTTGTCCGGCACCACCCGGGCCGGCCGCGGGCCGTGCACCGGTCCCCGCGCGTGGCGGTAGTGCGTGGCCCGGGCCCGACCCACCAGCCCGCAGGCCTGGGTGGTCGGCACCTTCGCGGCACGCAGCTCGGCGAAGGCAGCAGTCATCGCGTCGTCGACGAACTGCCCGTGCCCGTGCTCTCGGAGATGGCCTCCAAGAGCCCCTGCAGTTTTCCCATGATCTCCACCACCGCCTGCGACTTGGCCAACTCGCGGCTCAGCCGCTGGTTCTCCGCCCGCAGCCGGCCGGGATCATCCTGGCCACCCGAGCCGGTCGCCCGGTGCGCCCGACGCGGGGCCGCAGCGCCCCGTGCCAGCGCGTCACGGGCGATGGTCCACTCGCGGATCTGGGACTGGTACAGGCCCTCCCGTCGCAACACGGCGGCCTTGCTGCCGTGCGGCGCCGCCTCGTACTCGGCCACCACCTGCGCCCGGTACGCCGCGGTGAACGACCGCCGCACCGGACGCGCCGCCGGATCGGCCACAGCCTCCGACGCGTCGGCCACCAGATGATCAAGACCACCCGGAAGGGCTGGCATGTTGCTGCTCACGAAACTGTCTCCTGTCGCGCCCTCACGGGTGGCCCGGGGCTCCGGGGTGTCTCAACACAGCCTGACAGGGAGGG
>JBBSAM010000166.1:0-2038 GCA_038252255.1 Acidimicrobiia bacterium
AGTGCGGTCTCGGCGCTGGGTGATGGATGCTCGGCGGGAGCAGTTGGAAGCGTGCGGGACGCAGCGCGCGTCTGGGTTGCAAATGCCTCACCGCAGAGGCCGCACACGACGGGGCCGCGGGCGAGGACAGAGGGTGCCATGCGCATGCGGCGTCCACATCCGCACATTGCGGGACCCGCAGGATCGCGGCCGCGATCGTCGGTCGTTCCTGCACCATCGTCGCGTCCGGGCGTGGCGTCTCCAGCGGTCGGCGTTCTGCTGGTCAGCTTCCGTGCGATACGCGCCGCGGTCGCGATCGCTTCGATTTCGTCTGCATACCGTTGCGTGACATCTGGCCCGAGTTCGGTCTGCGCCCATCCGTAGGGTGGGAGGCTGCTGACGGTGAGTCCGACTTCCTCGGCGGTCGCCTTGAACGATCGGTTGTGGTAGCGCCCACCCCGGGATGCGTCCTTGACGCCTCGGGCGGCGTTGAGGCCATGCGCGGCTTCGTGGAGCAGAACTTCGAAGACCTGCGAGGCCGGGAGGTGAAGCGCCTCACCGGCGAGGAGGACCTCACCGCGTGGTTCACCGTCGGCGATCCAGCGGGCAGCCCACCAGTGGCCGAGCTTGACGAGGCGTCCGCGCTCGACACCGCTGCCGAGAACGATGACCGGGTGCGGAACGTCTGGGTGATGCCGCTGGATCGCCCGCCACGCGCCTTCGCATGCCGCCACGAGCTCACTCGCGACCGCCGGCGCATCGACCTCGTCGCGGGCCGCGGGATCGACCTGCGAGCTCGGGTGGCTTCCCATACCTCTTCTATGCGCGAACCGACCCTCGCGACGCGACACGCAATCGGCGAAGTCGACGCCGCCCGGCCTGGTACCAGGGACGGAGTCGAAGGTGGATCGGAGCAAGGTTCCCGTAGAGAAGGATCGCTTCGTCTCGCGGCAGGCGGCGGAGCGCGTCGAGTGGGGCAGCCCGCCGGTAGGTCGTGTGCTCGCTGACCGAACGTCGGGGACCGTGCAGATCGCCGGAGACGTTCAGCTCCGTGCGTCGTTCGTCGCCGACGAGGCGGCTGATGTACTCGAGGGTCGCGTCATCCGCGATCCCCGCGCCGAAGAGCTTCGCCCGGTGGTTGTTGAGCACGGTGCGGGCCCGGTCGCCATAGATGGCTCGCAGCTGCGAGAGGTCCTGCCAGATCGTGACGAGCGTGATGCCATGACTACGCGCGGTCGACGCATAGGTGGGGAGGTCTCGGAGCGGCGCGATGTTGCCGGCCTCGTCGAGCAGGACGAGGCACGGACGCGGGAGTGTGCCCTCGTTCTTGTTCGCCCGCTCGTAGGCGGCTCGGACGGCCTGTTGCACGAGCACGGTTAGGACGGGACGCAGCCGTGCCTGTTCGTGCGCGGTGGCGACCACGAAGATGGTGTTGTCTCCGTCGAGCCATTGGGTGAGGTCGATTGACTGGTCGGTCTCGTCCGCGGCTTGGGCGACCTGCGGATCGGCGTACCCGGCGACCACGTTCTCGACGGTGGCGAACACCGAACCCCGTAGCCGTGGCTCCTTCCCCCAGAGAGATTGCGCAGCCACGAGCGCGTCGCGGGTCTCGTCGTCAGTGATTCGCGCACCGAACTCGTCGGCGAGTTCGTGTTCGACGGCATCATTCACGGAGCGTTGGAGGCGGCGCTGCGCCGCGACCGGCCACTCTGCGTACGGCTGAAATGCCCACCGGAGATCGTCGCCTTCGACCGACGCGCTGGCGTCGTCTCGCACGACTTGGATCTCTTGCTCGCCGAGCTCACGGCGGAGCTCGTCACGGCGCGCTTGAGCCTCTGCGGTTGCGAGCAGCTCGGCGAGGGCATCGTCGAAGCCGCTGTGCGAGCGGAGGATCGACTCGACCTCGTTGCGTTCCTGGCGGTCGATCCAGCGCACGACGTCGCGGATGGCCTTGCCGGATACCGCAGCCGCGTAGAGGTACGGGGCGAGCGCCTTGCGTGCCTGCGAGTACCAGTAGTCGGCGTCGCTGACGGAGTCGGTCCGTGGTTGCGCCGCCTCG
>JBBSAM010000167.1:0-2038 GCA_038252255.1 Acidimicrobiia bacterium
GAAGCCGAGGTCGACTTCGGCGAGGCGACGGTCATCCTCGCGGACGAGCCGACCAAGGTGCATCTCTTCCACCTGCGCCTGTCGGCCTCGGGCAAGGCCGTCACGCTCGCCTTCCTGTCGCCCGACCAGACGGCGTTCCTCGAGGGCCACGCGATCGGGCTCGCGAGGCTTGGCGGGGTTCCATCCCGAATCAGGTATGACAACCTGACGAGCGCCGTGAAGCAGGTCCTCATCGGCCGCGACCGGACCGAGACCGACCGCTTCACCGCCCTCCACAGCCACTATGGGTTCGACCCGTTCTTCTGTATCCCGGGCGAGAAGGGTGCCCACGAGAAGGGTGGCGTTGAAGGCGAAGTCGGCCGCTTCCGCCGACGCCACCTGGTGCCGGTGCCCAAGGTGGCCAGCATGGCGGCTTTCGACGCACTCCTCATTGCGGCCGACCGGCGCGACGACGGGCGCCGGATCGAGGGCCGGATGCAGACCGTCGGCCAGGCGTTCGGGGCCGAGCGGCCATCCCTGCGGCCGCCTCCCGCCGAGCCGTTCGACGCCGCCCTGCCGCTCCGGGCGCGGGTCGACACCAAGGCCCGGATCTGCGTCCGCCAGCGCTGGTACTCGGTGCCGGCGAGGCTCGCCGGGCGGGAGGTGGCCGTGCGCCTGGGGGCCCGTCATATCGAGGCCGTCTCGGGCGGGGCGCTCGTCGCCCGCCACGAGCGGAGTCTCCGCAAGGGCAGCCAGACCCTGCTGCTCGACCACTATCTGGAGGTGCTCGTGCGCAAGCCCGGCGCCCTGCCGAGCTCGCTCACCCTCGCCCAGGCCCGGGCGAGCGGTGCCATCACACCGGCCCACGAGCGCTTCTGGACACGGGCACGCCGGAAGTTCGGGGATGCCGACGGGACGCGCGCCTTCATCGAGGTCCTGCTGCTCCACCGGACGCTGCCGTTCGTCGCGGTCCACGCCGCGCTCGACACGGTCGAGCGGATGCGCTCGGCCGACCATGCCCTCGTGGCCATCGAAGCCCGCCGGATCGCCGACGGTCGGGGGACCACCGCGGTCACGCTCGACCGCGCCGAGCGCCCGGGCTGGGCACGGCCGGTGCCGGCGCTCGGCGGCTATGACACTCTGCTCACCGTGATCGCCGGGGGACGGACCCGATGACGACCTCGCTCACCGAACAGGCGGCCGACCTCACGATCGACGCGGCCTGCCGCTCGCTCCGACTGCCCACGGTCCGCTCCCAGGCAGGTCCCCTCGCCGAGGCCGCGGCCCGGGACCGCCAGACCCACCGGGGCTATCTCGCCGAGGTCCTCTCGGCCGAGCTCGACGAGCGCGACGGGAAGCGCCGGGAACGCCGGATCGCCGAGGCCCGCTTCCCGCGGACGAAGCGGCTCGAGGACTTCGACCTCGCGGCGGCACCCGCGATCCCGCCGGCTACCCTGGCCTCGCTCGAGGCGCTCGCCTGGGTGACGGCGGGTGAACCGGTCGTCCTGCTCGGCGATCCCGGCACCGGGAAGTCCCATCTCCTCATCGGGCTCGGGATCGCGGCCTGCGAGGAAGGGCTCCGGGTCCGCTACGTGACCGCGGCAGGCCTCGTCAACGAGCTCGCCGAGGCTGCCGACGCGCGGGTCCTCGCCCGCACGGTCGCCCGCTACGCGCGCCTGGACCTTCTCTGTTTGGACGAGCTCGGCTATGTCCGGCTTGATCCGCGGGGTGCCGAGCTTCTCTTCCAGGTCATCACCGAGCGGGACGAGCGAGCGTCCATCGCCGCGGCCTCGAACCTGCCCTTCAGCGAGTGGACCTCGATCTTCCCCGACGGGCGCCTGGCCGCAGCCGTCGTCGATCGCCTGACGTATCGCGCCCACGTCATCGAGACGGGCAGCGCGTCCTACCGCCTGCGGGCCACCGAGCGGGCCCGGAAGGGAGGTGCCAGCAAGGCCTGATCGACCCGTACCGGAACCAGGTTCACGCCATCAGTGGACGGGTCGGAGGTGGGGCCAAATCAGAGCATCACAGTGGGGCCAAATCAGGCCATCATTCCCAC
>JBBSAM010000168.1:0-2007 GCA_038252255.1 Acidimicrobiia bacterium
CTCGGGGTGCGGTGGGCAGTAGATGCTGCCCAAGCCGCCCTGGACACCGCAGCCGGGTCGCCCTACCTCATCCAGTACATCGGCGACGAGACCTGGCTGCAGACCCCGCGGCGGGAGCGGACCACGATCACCGCGGACCAGGCCGAGCAGGCCCTGGCCCAGGTCCGCGAAAACCTCGACAACGGCATGTTCCGCGGACGATGGAACAAGTCGGCGCCGGGAGAACAGGTGGTTCTCATGGCCATCGCCAGGAGCACCGATCCGCGCACCGGGGTAGCCACGACGGCCGACGTCAGCGCCTTGATGGGAACGGCGGCGCGGCAATGGAGCATGACGCGAAAAGCGTTGATAGACAAGGGAATGGTTGACGCTCCCGTGCGCGGCCAGCTTCGGTTCACGATGCCCGGCTTCGCTGCATACGTACAGGACCAGTACGAGGAGCTCGCCGGGGCCGGCGGCCCTAGGGTTACGCAGAACGTAGCCGGAGAGCTACCGGCCGCACCGACCGAACAGCCGTAAGCACTCCCGGGCGACCCGCAGTGCCATGACCGCTGTGGCGCGAACGCGAGGGACGCACGGCTGAACAAAACCGGGCGACACGCAGGGACTGCCACCGCATCGTCGCCGAAGTTCAGGCAACCACTATCGGGGGGGCGGGACCCGTGGCCGGGTCGGTCCGCCGGACCCAGCACGACGAGTTGCACACCCCGCCGGGACCTCCCACACACCCCGCCGTGGCTTTCGGGTGTTGACAGGGGTCTTTGGCTGACCGCTTCACGAGCGAAAGAGGCGAACCGTGAGCAAGCAGAGCCCCTGGGGGGCCGACACCCCGCAGATCCACGGACACCTAGTGCAGGGGTTACGCGCGATCGAGGATCTGGCGAAGGTGCTCGATCCCAACCTCCCGCCTACCGAACGCCACGAAGGGGGCGGCGGGCGGTAGTGAGTGACCAGGAGCTCGCCGAGCAGGCGTTTGAGGTGATGGCGTCAGCCAGCGGCCAGGTGGGGCAGGCGTACCGGCTCGTCGAGGACCTACACCAGCGCATCCTCGGCCACGCCGTCGAGGTGTCAGAGGACGCCGGGCGGGCCATGCGCCCGACACTCGGATCCACCGGCCGCGCCTGCCCAGATGTTCGGGCCGCGACGGTGAGCACCATGGTGCACCCGCGGCCGAGCCTCCAGAGCCTCCTGGACTCCTTCAGCCACTGGGTGCGCTTGGCCCAGGCCCAGACCGGCCGCAGTGCCTTGGCGCTGGCCCGACGACGCGAAGACCTGACTGCCCTGCAGCAGCAGATCTGCGCCGTAAGGATCGAGCGTTCCGCCGCCGCGGTCCTGATCGACCAGGCCGGCGATCTGCGCCGGGCGCTGCTGGGCGACCACGAGCACGCCAGTGAGATCCTGGGCTGCCTGCATGTCGCAGCCCGGCTCATCGAACAGCACGTCGTCGACAACGTGCTGTTCGATCCTGGCGCCGAGAACGGCGACGAGTTGGTGAGCACGGTACGCACCGCGACAGAGGCGGCCACCGCGATGTGCGGTGCCATCAACGCCGCTGGCCACGCGCTGACCTGTACAGCGGCTTCCCTGGCGTCCGAGGAGCACCTGCTCAGCACGGCGCGGACCTCCAGCGGCGTCTGCCGGCGATTCCTCGACGCCGCTGCCGCTGCTGGAGACCCAGCTGCTCGCTGGCGTCGGCGACGAGCACACCCCACCCGCGGCCGGACGCGCCCCGCTGCGCCTGCTGCGCTCCCCCCAGACCCCAGGGGTTTCCGTGCCTCCGCCGCCCGCCACCTGGTCCGCGCGGTGAGGCTCGTCCTGGCGGTGTCGCCGCGGTGGTCACCGGGATCACCGCCGCCCACCCAGCAGCGGCAGACCGAATCGGAGGGTGGGGCGCGTGCCCCGAAGCCACTGAGTAAGAAGGGAAACCCATCATGGAAGCGAACGACCTTCCCGACCGCCGGCCCTACGTCGGCGAGGGCGTCGACGGCGCTTCGCGGTCGGCCCAGA
>JBBSAM010000169.1:0-2006 GCA_038252255.1 Acidimicrobiia bacterium
CAGGCCGGAGTTCCGAAGATCATGAGCACACGCGGGCTTGATCGACTGCATCGTCGCAGGTCAGGGGACTGAGCAGGGTCCTGGACGTCGATTCTGTGTAGGCACACGACTTGTGGCGTGTCGCTCGACAGTGGGGGTGTGGGGCGGTTGAGTGGTGGGCATGTACCTGCGGGAGACGCGGCGGACGAACCGGGACGGCTCGGTGGTGTCGTACCTGCAGCTGGCGCACAACGAACGGCATCCGCAGACCGGCAACCCGGTCGCGAAGGTGGTCCACAACTTCGGTCGGGCGGAGCAGGTCGACCGGGCGGCGCTGGCGCGGCTGGTGAGTTCGATCTCGCGGTTCCTGACCCCGGAGCAGGCGATCAGCGCCGCCGCGGGCGCCGAGGTGGAGATCGTGGACTCCCGGCACCTGGGTGGAGCCTGGACGTTGGACCGGATCTGGGAACGTCTCGGGATCGGCGCGGCGATCCGCCGGGTCGCGGCCGGCCGGCGCCTCGACGGTGAGGCGGTCGAGCGGGTGGTGTTCGCGCTGGTCGCGCAGCGTGCGCTGGAGCCGGGCAGCAAGCTGGCCGGCACCCGGTGGGTCGCTGAGCGGGTCGCGATCGAGGGCTGCGCGGGCTTCACCGACGACGCCGCGTATGCGGCGATGGACTTCCTGCTGCAGGCGCTGGACGAGATCGCCGCAGAGATATTCAACTCGGTCGCGCATCTGCTGAACCTCGATCTGGACATCCTGTTCGTGGACACCACGTCGACTTATTGGGAACTCGACGGCGCTGATGAGCTCGCCGACTTGGCCGAGGTCGTCGACGACGACGGGGTGACCCGTCCGGTCGAGCACGGCAAGCGGGCGTTCGGGCACTCCAAAGACCACCGGGGCGACCTGCCGCAGGTGGTGATCGCGATGGCCGTCACCCGCGACGGCGTCCCGGTCCGCTGCTGGACGTTCCCCGGCGACGAGAACGACCAGCGGATCATCCGCACCGTCAAAGACGACCTGGCCGGGTGGAACCTGCACCGCATGGTCTGGGTCGCCGACCGCGGCTTCGCCTCCGCCGCCAACCGGGCGTATCTGACCCGAGGCGGTGGGCACTACATCCACGCCGAGAAGCTGCGCCACACCAACGGCGAGGCCGCCGCCGCGCTCGCCCGGGCGGGCCGCTACCGCACGGTGGCGGGCAACCTGCGCGTCAAGGAGGTCACCGTCGCCCCCGGCGGCCAGGGCGACGGGGACGACGGCGCCCGGGCCGTGCGGTTCGTGGTCTGCCACAACCCCGAACAAGCCGAACGCGACGCCACTGTCCGCGGCAGCCTGGTGGCGCACCTTCAGAGCCTGATCGAAGGGTCCGACGCCTGGACCGGACGCCGACGCGACGAGCTCGTCGGCAGCCTGAAGGCCAAGCCCGGGCTGCGCCGCTACCTGCGACGCACCCCCGGTGGGCTGCTGCGCGTCGACGCCGAGGCCATCAAGGCAGACCAGCACCTGGACGGCAAGTGGCTGCTGCGCACTTCTGACCCCACCCTGTCCCCGGAAGACCTGGCCGCGGCCTACAAGCAGCTCCTGGCCGTCGAACGGGGCTGGCGGGACATGAAGGGCGCCCTCGGGTTACGCCCGGTCTTCCACCACCGCGAGGACCGCATCCGCGCGCACGTCCAACTGTGCTGGCTCGCGCTGCTTCTGCTGCGCGTGGTGGAGAACGCCACCGGCGACACCTGGCGCAACATCCGCCACGAACTCGACCGGATGCACCTGGTCACCCTGGCCACCGCCGACGGCCAAGTCGCCCAGCGATCCGCGACCACGCCCGGCCAGAAGGCGATCCTGGCCGCGCTCGCGCTCCCCGAACCCGCCCGGTTCTTCGACTTCACGGTGCCCGAAACCAGCTGAGCTACGCCCGGCACCCGACCCTGTAGTAACACGACCCCCACCCGCCGATTCGGCGTTTCCGCAGGTCACACGGCACATTCAGCCGGTCGTGTGCTCATGATCTTCGGAACTCCGG
>JBBSAM010000170.1:0-1996 GCA_038252255.1 Acidimicrobiia bacterium
AGCATGTGGGTCGGACGCAAGAGGCCGCCCTATCGGTTCCGACGCGCCGCCAGGGATCGAGTAGTCCGTTGCCGCAGCTACCGCTCTGAGGCGCCCAGCGGATCGTCGATGGGGACCTCGATGAGGTCGACTTCGGTGACCTCGAGGGGGTCGACCGCAAGCGACTCCGCCGGGTGTCCGCTGGAGGTCTGCACGGCCAGGACGGGGACTTCGGCGAGCCTGGCCTCCTCGATCTCGTACATGAGTTTCTGACGGTCTTGTTCGGCGGCATCGCCTCCCACCCCGGGGAGCAGGATCCGCAGTGGCTCGCCGGGCTCACGCAGGTGGATGACGATCTCGTAGTCGCTCATCTGCTCAGAATGCCACCTGCTGGAGGTCTGGGTCGTGGCGGCCAGGCTCGAGCGCTGCATACCGGTCGGATGGATGGTGATCGTCCGTGCTTGTCGGCTAGGAGGACGTAGGCCGACCGCAGGACTGACACCCGCATCGAAGGCCACACGAAAGCACGATCAAGGCTTGGGCTAGACGTGCGGCTGTTTCGTCGTCGGGCTCGGGCTCCGCAGCGTACGCATTCGGGATCTCATGCCCTTGGGAGCCGTGCGGACCGTCGAAGACGGCACTCAGGCGTTCGATCTCACGATCTTTGAAGACGTGCAGGCTTCCGCCTAGACCGGTGCCGCTCTCAAACCGATCAGTGACCGGTAGACGGATCGTCTTATGACGATCCGGCCGGCGTCGCCACCGCGTGACTACGCCCCTGCTCGAGCGGGTCCAACCCGGTCTACGCCGCGGTCCCGAATTCCGCGCGGCCCGAGCCTGCCCGCCGACGCACGACGGCTGCGTCTCGGACGGCATCGGGAGCTACCCGCGCACCGCGCCCGATCACGACGTCGGACCCGACCCTTGCCCCCGTTCCGATCCACGTCCCGTCCTCCGCCCGCGTGCGCGAGCCCAGGTGCACGTTCCCTGCGACGACGACGTCTTTCCCGACGATCACGTCGTGATCCACCCAGCTCCCCGCGCTCCGATCCGAGAGCGGTCGCCCACCTGCGCGCCGGCCTCGACGTAGGCCGTCGAGGCCACCGTCGCAGCCTCGTGCACCCTATGGGGTATCGGGGAATCTGGGCCGCCAGCGTCGCCGGTTCCGTTCCCGCCGCTTCAGCCAAAGTCGCGCGTGGCACGTGTCTCGACGTCGCGCAGCACCTCGTCGGCCACGGCGGCACTGACCACACCTCGTCGACGCCGATCGAGCACCACGGTTCTCTCCACGTCGGTGGCACGGCGGATCAGGGCGCTGAGCTTCTCGGCGGATTCCTCCTGGTCGACGCCGTCCAGCAGTCGTGCGTCCTCCATCGCCTTCTGGGCCTCAAGGTATCCGCGGTACTGCAGGACCGCGGCCCGGCAGATCTCGGCCGGCACGTCGGCCGGCACGTCGGCCGACAGGTCGCTCAGGTCGTCGAGAGCCGCCTGGGCGGCTTCTCGGCGCAGGTGGGCGACCTCCCGCGACTCGTCCGTGGAGCGCCCGACTCCCAGCCAGGCGGTCAGCGGTGCCAGCGTGAGCCCCTGCACGACCAGGGTGACGATCACGCAGGACAGAGCCACCACCACGACCTCGTCGCGGTGGGGGAAGGCGGTGCCGTCCTTCAGTGCCCTGGGCAGGGCCAGCACAGCGGCCACGGTCACCACTCCCCGCATGCCGGCCCAGCCCACGACGACTGACTCGCGCCAGCCCGAGGGCAGCGGGACGTCCCTGGCCCGGGCGCGTCGCCGCGCGAGTGCCCCACCGGCGGCCACCCACAGCAGGCGGAAGAGCACCACCGTGAGGAGGACGAGGCTGCCGACGGTGACGGTCCCCGGGCCAGGGTGTGACCGTGCCACCACCTTGACGAGCTCGTAGCCGAGGAGGGCGAAGACCAGGCTGGTCACCAGGAAGTCGGCGTAGGACCATACGGCGCGTCCCAGCAGCCAGCCCCGCGAGGTGGTGGCCCGGTGGCCG
>JBBSAM010000171.1:0-1940 GCA_038252255.1 Acidimicrobiia bacterium
CTGAACTTCCAGCGCTGATCGCGGCTGATCGCGCCCGTTTCCCGATCAGATACCTCCCCAATTGGGCTGTTGCACGGTGCGGGATGTAGCCATGAATATGGTTGACATCGGTGTCGTATGATGCGATAATTCGTGCATGGCGAAGCGAGGATCAGGCGCGATGCACGTGGCCAAAGTGGCTCGGCCGTACAAGGACCGCGAGTACGTGTACTGGTTCCTGCGCCAGACGTACCGCGAGGACGGCAAGGTCAAGCACCGGACCCTCGCCAACCTCTCGGCGCTCCCGGTCGAGGTGATCGAGCTCATCGCCCGCTCGCTCAAGGGCGAGCGCTTCCTGCCCGCTGGCGAGTCCCTGCGGATCACGCGGACCCTGCCCCACGGCCACGTGGCCGCCGTGCTCGGGATGGCCCGCACCCTCTTGCTGCCGGCGCTCCTCGACCGGCGGCCGTCCCGGCTGCGCGATCTCGCGACCGCCCTCGTCGTCGCCCGCCTGCTCTCGCCCGCCTCCAAGCTCGCGACCGCCGCCTCGCTCGAGGACACGACCCTCGGCGCGTGTCTGGGCATCGAGGGTGCCGACGAGAACGAGCTGTATGCCGCCATGGACTGGCTGCTCACCCGCCAGGACCACATCGAGCGGGCCCTCGCCCGGCGCCACCTCGGTGCGGGCAGCCTCGTGCTGTACGACCTCACGTCGGTGTACATGGAGGGACGCCACTGTCCCCTCGCGCGCCACGGCCACAGCCGCGACCACCGGCCCGACCGGCCCCAGGTCGAGTTCGGCCTGCTCACCGATGCGCGGGGCTGCCCGGTCGCGGTCGAGGCGTTCCCGGGCAACACCGCCGATCCCGCGACCGTCGAGGTCCAGGTCGAGAAGCTGCGGGTGCGCTTCGGTCTGACCGACATCGTCCTCGTGGGCGACCGGGGAATGCTCACCACGGCCCGGATCGAGCGCCTCCGCGAGACGGGCGGCATCGGCTGGGTGAGCTGTCTTCGGGCACCCGCGATCCGGGCACTCGTCGAGGCAGGCGATCTCCAGCTCGGGTTGTTCGACGAGACGAACCTCGCCGAGATCACGGCGCCTGCGTTCCCGGGCGAGCGCCTGGTCGTGTGCCGCAATCCAGCCCTCGCGGCCGAGCGCTCGCGCAAGCGCGAGGCGCTCCTTCTCGCGACCGAGGCGGCCCTGGCCAAGGTCGCTGTGAGCGTGGAGCATGGCCGCCTGCGGACCGCGGCGGCCATCGGTCTCCGGGCGGGGCGGGTGGTGAACGCGAAGAAGATGGCCAAGCACTTCGAGCTCGAGATCGCCGACGGCCACTTCGCCTACGCCCGGCGCACCGAGGCAATCGCTGCCGAGGCCGCCCTCGACGGGCTCTACGTCGTGCGAACGAGCGTGCCGGCAGAACGGCTCGACACCCCCGCGGTCGTCGAGACGTACAAGCGCCTGGCCGCGGTCGAGCGCGACTTCCGGGCCATGAAGGGCGACGACCTCGCCGTGCGTCCGATCTTCCACTGGCGGGAGGACCGGGTGCGGGCGCACCTGTTCCTGTGCTTCCTCGCGGCCTACCTGCGCTGGCATCTCGAGGAGGCCTGGGCCCCCTTGCTGTTCCGGGACGAGGATCCCCCGGCGCGGGTCGACCCGGTCGGGCCGAGGGGACGATCGGCCGGTGCGCTCGCCAAGGAGCGCGACCACCGCACGCCCGACGGCCTGCGGGTGGGCAGCTTCGGCGGGCTGCTCGCGCATCTCGCGACGCTCACCAGGCACCGGGTCATCCCGGCCGGCCTGGACGACCGGGCCGGCTTCTGGCAGCAGGACGAGCCCACGGCGCTCCAGGCCCGCGCATTCGCGCTCATCGGGATCACGCCCGCGAGCGTGTAGCCAGAGCGCTGCAGTCCATTCAGCCGGTTTCGTGCTCGAATGCGCCTGTCAGCCGCTGGAAGTTCAG
>JBBSAM010000172.1:0-1916 GCA_038252255.1 Acidimicrobiia bacterium
CGGACAGTGCAAGACTGCGGTCTCGCGCCGACCTGATTTGGTCCACCGATCGGTTCTGAGGCTCGTGTGGCCATCTCCGCGCCACGCGATTTGTCGGGTTTGCGCGTGGCCTCCAAATGCGGTCGTTCGACACCAGCCACCCAATGAGGCTTCGCCTCTGACCGCCAAGGCGCGGGCTGGCCTGGTCGTTCGGGTGCGGTTCATGCTGTCTTCATGGCTGCGACGACGCTACGGGTGAGCGATCTGCTGGACGGGCACGTGGTGCTGGACGTGCAGTGCTTGGACCGGATCTACCTGAACGGGTACGTGCCGAAGTTGCAGACCTCCGGGCAGGTGTGGTGGTTCATGACCAAGCATCTGGGCCGCCGGATCGCCTCGCCAGCGGTGATGGAGAAGATCGGGACGGCGTTCCGCGCCGCAGTCGGTGCGTTCGCCGATGCGAACCGCATCCCGTTGGTGCACTTCGCCAAGGACGACCGCAAGATCGACGTGATGCGCCGGCACCTGGCCGCGCAGGCGCGCACGGGCCGGTCTGGGGTGGCGGCGATCGGGGTGGCGCAGGAGTTCCAGAACGTGTTCCTCGGCACCCTGCGTCAGCGCACTGATACCGGGGTGCCGGAGTACTCGTTCACCAAGGCCGACCGGCGCGTCACGGTGTACTACTTCTACGTCTGGGATGTCGAGTTCGGGCCCGGGTTCCTCAAGATCGCGACCTACTTCCCGTACCCGATGAAGGTGTGGCTCAACGGGCACGAGTACGCGAAACGGCAGTGCGCGCAGGCCGGGATCGGGTTCACCGCACTGTCCAACGGCTTCGCCACGTGCACCGACCCGCAGGCGTTGCAAGCGATCTGCGACGCGCTCGGCCCGCCCCGGATCCAGGCGTTCGTGGATCACTGGCTGACGGTGCTGCCGCTGCCGCTCACTCCGGCCGATGAGGCCGCCGGGTACTGGTGGGAGCTGTCGATGCGCCAGATCGAGACGTCCCGCACCCTTGTGTTCGACGCCCCGCGCCGGGCTCGCGCGTTCACCGAAGCGCTGATCGCCGACAACCTGGACATCGGCCGTCCCGACAGCGTGGAGCTGATCTTCACCGGCCGCGGTCCGGGTGCGAAGGGCCGGCCGATCAAGAACGACGCGGTCTGCAAGACCAAGGTCGTCACGGTCGACACCGAGGTCAGCATGAACGCGTTCTTCAAGCACTCCCGGATCAAGCAGTACCTGAAAGACGGGCGCGCATTGCGTGTCGAGACCGTCATCAACTCCCCGGATGACCTCAACTGCCACCGCCGCCTGGAACACCTGAACGAACTGCAAGCCAAGGCCCGTGCCGCCAACGCCCGACTGCTCGATACTGAACGAGTCGGCCAGGGCTGCGTCCTTGCGAGCCCAGCCTTTGAGCGGGTCGCGCTATCGTCGGTGACCACCGACGGCATGAGGGCTCCAGCCCTACGATTCGGCGACCCTCGGGTCATGGCCCTGGTCGGCGCCCTGTGTATCGCCTTGAACAACGTCGTCGGGTTCACCAACCGGAGCCTCCGCGCCCAGGTGAGCCAACTGCTCGGCGAGGCCTACACCCGCAACCAGATGAGCTACGACCTCGGCCGGCTCCGGCTCAACGGCGTGATCGAACGCGTCGAGGGCAGCAACACCTACCTCCTCACAGCCGACGGGCAGCGCATCGCGATCTTCTACACCAAGCTCCACGACCGACTACTCCGGCCGCTGCTCGCCGCCGACCGGCCACCCGCACCGGTCGCGCTACGACATGCTTTGGCCACCATCGACCGGCACGTCAAGGCCTACATCAAGGACGCCGGCCTGCTGGCCGCCGCCTAGTGACCCTTTCCTCGCAACCAAAGTCAGCTCCAAAACTCAAGATCAACATCAACATGCTGTGAGCAAAGGGTCACTAG
>JBBSAM010000173.1:0-1913 GCA_038252255.1 Acidimicrobiia bacterium
TCGGGCACCAAGAGCTCCGGCGTGGTCCGCATCCTGAAGGACCTCGACACCGACATCACCGGTCGGGACGTGCTGATCGTCGAGGACATCGTCGACTCCGGGCTGACCCTGAGCTGGATCCGGTCCAACCTCGAGTCACGGTCGGCCGCCTCGGTGGAGATCCTGACCCTTCTGCGTAAGCCTGAAGCCGCCAAGGTCCAGGTCGACGTCAAGTATGTGGGCTTTGACATCCCGAACGAGTTCGTCGTCGGCTACGGACTGGACTACGCCGAGAACTTCCGCAACCTGCGTGACGTGGGCACCTTGGCACCCCACGTCTACTCTTGAGCCCACCCGTGCGGCACGGCAGGTTCGTCACCACCTCATAACCTGGAACGTCAGCACCATGTCACGCGTTTGACTGACGAGACCGCGGCTGCTGCCGTGCGGTGTACCGTGATTTAGGACGATTACCGCAGGGCGCAGCTCGCGGTTGACCTGGCAGAGCGAGCAGGAGGGACGGGGCGTCAAGCCTCGCAGATACATGAACTTCAAGCGCATCCTTCGCACCCCCGTCGTCTGGGTCGTGCTCATCTTCGGCATCGGCGTTCTGTGGCTCTCCGTTGGCGATGCCAGCGCGTTCACCCGCATCGACACCTCCGCCGCCGAGAAGCTGATCAACGACGGGGCCGTGGACTCAGCCAAGTTCGTCGGTGCTGACCAGATCGACCTCACCCTCAAGCCCGGCCAGACGTACTCCGACGGCGACAAGGTCAAAGCGGCCACCAAGGTCCAGGCCTTCTACGTCACCCAACGCGGCGACAGCCTGGTGCAGGCCGTCAAGACGCACATGCCGCCCAAGGGCTACACCGATGACCCGCCTCAGCAGAACTGGGTGTTCAGCCTGCTGGCCACGATCATCCCGCTGATCATCGTGCTGGGCCTCTTCTGGTTCCTGATGGGTCAGATGCAGGGCGGCGGTTCCAAGGTCATGCAGTTCGGCAAGAGCAAGGCCAAGCTCGCCACCAAGGACACTCCCAAGGTCACCTTCGCTGACGTCGCGGGTGTGGATGAGGCTGTCGAGGAGCTGCTCGAGATCAAGGAGTTCCTCTCCGAACCGGCCAAGTTCCTCGCGGTCGGCGCCAAGATCCCCAAGGGCGTCCTGCTCTACGGCCCGCCCGGCACCGGAAAGACCTTGCTGGCTCGTGCAGTCGCGGGCGAGGCGGCCGTGCCGTTCTACTCGATCTCCGGTTCGGACTTCGTCGAGATGTTCGTCGGCGTCGGCGCCTCGAGGGTCCGGGACCTCTTTGAGCAGGCCAAGGCCAACGCCCCCGCGATCGTGTTCGTCGATGAGATCGATGCCGTCGGTCGTCACCGTGGTGCCGGCCTCGGCGGTGGCCACGACGAGCGTGAGCAGACGCTCAACCAGCTCCTCGTCGAGATGGACGGCTTCGACGTCAAGACCAACGTCATCCTGATCGCGGCCACCAACCGGCCCGACATCCTCGACCCCGCCCTGTTGCGTCCTGGCCGTTTCGACCGCCAGATCGCGGTCGACGCACCCGACATGATCGGCCGCCACCGCATCCTGCAGGTGCACGGCAAGGGCAAGCCGCTGGCCACCGGAGTCGACCTGCTCGCCGTTGCACGTCGCACGCCCGGTTTCACCGGCGCCGACCTGGCCAACGTCCTGAACGAGGCCGCGCTGCTGACCGCTCGGGGCAATGCCAAGCTCATCGACGACGAGGCCCTCGACGAGGCGATCGACCGTGTCGTCGCCGGCCCGCAGAAGCGCACCCGGATCATGAGTGCCAAGGAAAAGAAGATCACCGCCTACCACGAGGGCGGGCACGCGGTCGTCGCCTCGGCCATGCTCAACACCGACCCGGTCACCAAGATCACGATCCTGCCCCGAGGCCGTGCTCTTGGTTACA
>JBBSAM010000174.1:0-1909 GCA_038252255.1 Acidimicrobiia bacterium
ACAGCAGGCCGGCCGTCGACGCCGATGGAGACGTATCTGCGGTTGATGTTCCTGAAGTTCCGGCACGGCCTTGGCTACGAATCGTTGTGCCGGGAAGTGTCCGACTCGATCACCTGGCGGCGGTTCTGCCGGATCCCACTTGATGGGTCGGTGCCGCACCCGACGACGTTGATGAAGCTGACCACCCGGTGTGGGACGGCGGCGATCGACGGGTTGAACGAGGCCTTGCTCGCCAAAGCAGTGGAAGCGAAGGTATTGCGCACCAACCGGTTACGCGCCGACACCACCGTTGTCCCGGCCAACGTGGCCTACCCGACCGATTCGGGTCTGCTGGCCAAAGCGATCAAACGAATCGCGGTCACCGGGCACCGTATCCAGGCCGCGGGTGGCGCGGTCCGCACACCCGTCCGGGACCGTTCCCGCTCGGCCGGGAAACGAGCCCACGGCATCGCGGCGAAGCTGCGGATGCGGTCCGCGCAGGGCCGCGACCAGGCGCAGGCAGTCGTGAAGCGGATCACCGGGCAGCTCGCCGACCTTGCCCAGGCCGCGGCCCGGGATGCGGAGAAGGTGCTGGTCAACGCCCGCCGGGCACTGCGTCGGGCACAGGTCAAGGCGCAGCAGTTGGCGGCCGACGGTGGGGCGGACCCGGTCGCCGGTCGCCGGCGGGGGCGGCTGCACCGGGCGGTCAACGACCTGGCCGAGTTGCTGGATGCAACCAGGAAGATAGCGTCGCAGACCCGGCAGCGGGTGGCCGGGACCACCCCGCCCGGGTCGACCCGGCAGGTCAGCCTGCACGATCGCGATGCCCGGCCGATCGCCAAAGGACGGCTCGGGAAACCGGTGGAGTTCGGCGGCAAGGCCCAGGTCATGGACAACGACGACGGTGTCGTGGTGGACCACAACATGGAGCCGGGGAACCCCGCCGACGCCCCGCAACTGGCCAAAGCGGTCGAGCGGGTCATCGCCCGCACCGGCCGGAAACCCCGCACGGTCACCGCCGACCGCGGCTACGGGGAGCAGCGCGTCGAGGACGACCTGACCGCACTGGGTGTCCGGCACGTCGTGATTCCCCGGAAAGGGAAACCCGGCAAGGCCCGGCAAGCGGTGGAACACCGGCGGGCGTTCCGGCGGACGGTGAAGTGGCGCACCGGCTGCGAGGGCCGGATCAGCACCCTGAAACGGGGCTACGGGTGGGACCGCACCCGGATCGATGGCACCGAAGGAGCAAGAATCTGGACCGGACACGGAGTCCTGGCCCACAACCTGGTCAAGATCGCCGCCCTGACCGCCTGAAAACCCACAATCGAAGATCACCAACTCCGGCGAACCCATCGAGCGGTGCTCGCGAGGCCCACTCCAACGGACCGCCGACTATTTCAGGGGAAAGTAGCTAGCGTCGTTGAGTCGGATTCATCGGTCGTTTGGTGGGACAGCAGCGGGATGTTCCGCCGGCGCCAGCGCAGGTAGCCGACTCTTTTGAGCACGTACTGCTGGTAGTGAGAAGCCGCGCCTGATCTGGGGGGCCGACCTCAACTCAGGCACGCTGAGATTCTAATTTGCGATTGCTTATGAGCCATCGGCCGGACATTGTAAGTTGACGACCACCACTCTTTAGCAGGAATGCGTATGGCCGGGGCCGTCCGAACGTTGCGATCTTTTGCATTGCCAATTCCCCCGGAACGTCGTCACTGGTAGGCCGTCGAGATTGCATAAGGACATGGCCGGAGCGCACTCCGTTTAGCCTCCACATGCACCCCCGCCATGTCAACCGCCATGCGCGCTAGCTCGCCGACATTTTGCAGCTCGGGCAAACGACTAAGGCGCATGTCAAGACTGACGCAGCAACTCCGACAGCGGGCTGGTCTGCGGAAACGGTCGAGCCAGGGGGAGGTCGATGGTGCCGGTTCGG
>JBBSAM010000175.1:0-1906 GCA_038252255.1 Acidimicrobiia bacterium
CCGCCAGCCGGCCAGCCAGCGCGCGAAACGGCCTGGGGCCGAGGGTGATCCGCCTGGGGGATTCGCGGTGATGGTCGAACGTGATCCGCCGGAACGGTCTGTGGTGGCGTCCCCCGACGCCACGTCAGACCGCCCCGGCGGCGTCGAGGAGGGACTCCGCGCTGGGCGGGGTCCCGGTGCTGTCGACAACGACGCCGTCGCGCAGGAACACCACGCGGTCGGCCCATGCCGCGTGCCGGGCTTCGTGGGTCACCAGCAGCCCGGCCGCGCCGGCGTCGCATCGGGCTCGCAGGACGCGCAGCACGGCCTCGCCGGTCTGGGAGTCGAGCGCGCCGGTCGGCTCGTCGGCCAGCACCAGTCGGCGGTTTCCCACCAGGGCTCGGGCGATGGCCACGCGCTGCTGCTGGCCGCCCGACATGTGCTCGGGGTAGCGATCGGCAAGCTCTGAGATCCCCACCGTCTCAAGGGAGTCCAGCGCGATCCGCCGAGCCTTCCTGACTCCCTGCCCGTCCAGCTCCAGCGGCAGCGCGACGTTCTCAACGGCAGTCAGGGAAGGGATCAGGTTGAAGTCCTGGAAGACGAAACCCAACGACCGCCGGCGCAGGGCGGCCAGGTCGCGCAGGCTCATGGTGCCCACGTCGGAGCCCTCGACGACCACCCTGCCGCTGGTCGGCTGGTCCAGCCCACCGGCGAGGTTCAGCAGGGTCGACTTACCTGAGCCGCTCGGCCCCATGACCGCGACCAGCTCGCCCGCATGCACCGTCAGCGTCACTCCGTCGAGCGCCCGAACTGCGGTCTCGTCACGACCGTGGACTCGAGAGACGTTGTCCAGCAACAGGATCGGGCTGGTAGTCATCGCGATGCACCCTCAGACGACCGGTCGGCTGGCGCGCTCGCCGTATCCCGTATGCGCCCCTCGGACATGCGTGTGCCCGCCCGAGCAAGCCGGGCCTCGACGTGGTCGAGCCAGCGGATCTCGGCCTCGGCGGCATACACGAGGTTGTCCAGGACCAACAGCCAGGCCAGCTCCTTCTGTTGTCCCGTTCCGCGCCCGCCGGCCTCATCTGAGGTCGCGCGCTTGAGCTTGGTGAGGTCCTGCAGGTGACGCAGCGTCGCGGTCCGCTGGGTCTGGACCATGCGCTGCACGTCGACGCCCGGCACGGTCACCGCCAGGGCCAGCTTGATCACGAGCTCATCGCGGGGGGTGTCAGCGCGGTCGACCGGGGCTGCCCACCAGCGAGCGACTTCTGCCTGACCCTGGTCGGTCAGGCGATAGCCGATCCGGCCCTCGTCGTCGGGGCTCCCGGCGGCCTCGACCAGACCGTCACGCTCCAGCCGGGACAGAGTCGTGTAGACCTGCCCGACGTTCAGCGGCCAGGTGCCACCGGTGCGTGACTCGAACTCGCTGCGCAGCTGCGCGCCATACATCGGCTCCTGTGCCAGCAGCGCCAACAACCCCCGTCGGATCGACATCCGAGTCCCCTTTGCGCATCCCTTGATACTGAGTATTACCCCTTCAGATCGCGACGCTATACCGAGTATGTAAGGGCGTCAAGCATCCAGCTCGGCGCGCCACGGCGGAAGAGGATCCACTGGACGCCCCGCACTGGGGACAGCATCCGACGCGAATCCGAGGGTGTACCCGCCAACGGGTAGGCCCAACATGACACCCTCTCCGCCCATGGCTTCCGCCGGCGTCCGGCGCCTCCCACGGTGTCCACGGGACGGGCACTGCGGCGCTTGACAACGGTGACCGGAAGGAAAGCGAGCATGAACCCACCACCACGAGCCAGTCGGCGACAATACGAGTCCATCTTCGACGCCGCACGCGTCGGCGTGAGCACCAAGACCATCCGCCGCTGGATCGCGTCCGGTCACCTGGCCGGATACCGCATGGGGCCACGCC
>JBBSAM010000176.1:0-1903 GCA_038252255.1 Acidimicrobiia bacterium
GTCTGCCAGGTTGTGGCTACGGCAGTGCACGAGCCGACAACGGATCAGTCCCCAATCTAGACAGGCCAGCGGTGTCGATGATGTCGTAGAACGACGACAATCGCGAAAGTTGCCGATCAACTACTTTTCGGAATGTCGTCGAACGGCTACAATCTTGAGCAGGGGTACAAGCCAACACCCAAGCGGAGGAACAACATGCGAGCCACCACGGTCAGAGACCTGGGCGCCCTTGCGCGCTCTGAACGCCGTGCCCGCGGAATGACCCAAGCCGAACTGGCCGAGCGCCTGGGCGTTAGCCGGGACTGGGTGGTGCGCCTGGAGCAGGGGCATCCGCGGCTGGAGGCCCAGCGCGTCCTTGACGCCCTCGCCGTGCTCGGTTTGTCCCTCGACGTCCGCGACAACGGATCCCGTCGAGTCGCCTCCCGGAAGGTCCCGAACGTGACGAGCACGGCCACGAAGAACGCCGCCACCAAGCACACGACCACGAAGACGGATACCAAAAAGACCACAAGCAACAGCGGTCGGGCGACGAAGGCCACGACCGGCCGGTTTACCTCTGCGACGACCGCTAAGAAGGCGCCTGCGAAGAAGACAGCTGCCACCAACCGTACAAATGCCAAGCGCGACCCGTTCGACGCCCTATTCCAGGGCCGCTGATGGCGACAGTCCAGCGGCTGCGTGTCTACCTCGACGGGACCCCGATCGGCACCGCCGAGCAGACGCCGCAGGGCGCGCTCTCCTTCTCCTACGACGAGGTGTACCGGAACAACCCCGGGTCGACCCCGCTCTCGCTGTCGATGCCGCTGGCTGGGTCTCGACACGGCAACAAGCCGGTCCGTGCCTACCTCGACGGGCTACTGCCCGACAGCGACCCGGCCCGTCAGCGGTGGGCCCGCGAGTACAACGTCTCCGCATACAACCCGTTTGCGCTCCTACGACACGTCGGCCGCGACGCTGCCGGAGCTGTGCAGATCCTGCCGCCCGACGCTGACGCCAGCGACGCCGCTGCCCGCGTAGGCGACATTGAGTGGCTCACCGACGACGACTTTGCCGCAATGGCACACGACCTGGCTGCGCATGGGGAGGACTGGGACCCGGGCCGGTTCGGCGGCCGTTGGAGCCTCGCGGGTGCACAGCCCAAGATGGCATTGCACCGCGACCCGGTCACCAAGCGCTGGGGAATCCCGCGTGACTCCACCCCGACCACGCACATCATCAAGCCTGCGATCGAGGGCTTCGCGCATCACCATGTCAACGAGGCGCTATGCCTGCTTGCAGCGACCGAGGCGGGGCTCCTAGCCGCACGAGTCGAGCTGGTCGAAGTCGCCGACGTGCAAGCCGTGATCTCTTACCGTTACGACCGCTACCAGGACGACGGTCACTGGGTGCGGGTTCACCAGGAGGATCTGTGCCAGGCCCTGGCCGTGCACCCTTCTCAGAAATACCAGAACGACGGCGGGCCCGGCGTTGGCCAAGTCGGCGATCTCCTGGCCAGGCTCCCGGTCGACGACCGGTTGATCAGCGCCGAACGGTTCTTCAAGGGGCTGGCCTTCAACGTCCTCATCGGCGGCACCGACGCGCACGCCAAGAACTACTCTCTAGTCCTAATCGGGCCGCGCGCGCAGGTCGCGCCGCTATACGATGTCGCCTCCGCTGCGCCCTACCCGCAGTACGAGCGGCTTTCCTCACCGGTGAAGGTGGGTGACTCGTGGCGGATGCTCGATGTCACGACGAGGGACTGGGTCAAGGTCGGACGTCGACTCGGTGTACCCGCCGACCAGGCCGTGGCTTGGGTCGAGGATCTGCGCACCAGCCTTCCCGACTCCTTCGCCAGCGCCGCCGCGTCGCTGCCGGAAGGGGTCCGCTCCAAAGCCGAACGGATGACCGAACGGATCCTGGCCCA
>JBBSAM010000177.1:0-1889 GCA_038252255.1 Acidimicrobiia bacterium
GAAGGACGCCCAGACGAATCGCGCGACAGCGACCTGAGAACGAGCCCGATCACCGCATCCGGCGCCGGGTTCGTCAGCACGGATGGCTCACGTGCCGCGTCGACAACTCTCGCCCGCCGAGTTTCGGCGGTGGCCTCTCCGCCGAATGGATGTTCCTGCGTGAGCAGCTGGTGCACGATCACGGCGAGCGCCCAGATGTCCACGCCCGCGCCCGCTTTCTCGCCGCGCCACTGCTCCGGAGCCATCCAATCCGGTGTTCCGGCGACGCCGCCATGCGCTGCCCCGACCGTCTGTTAGGGAGCATCTCCGTCGATGGAGAGCGCGCGGTTTCGAGGCGGGCTGGATGATGGCCGGCGGATCCGACGCCATCACCGTCGGTGCCTGGTCAGGATCCGGGTCGTTGATGTAGAAGCATCGTCCGACTATCCGGATTCTGAGCGCGGTGCTCGCCGAAATTAGGTGACGTCGACGGTGCTGTAACACCGCCGACGTCGTGCTCCGGGTCGGACCCAGTGACGAAGCCGACCCAAAGCAGTTTAGTCATCGTTCACGCCACGCTCGACGTCAAGGGTTGGAGCGAGCGGCCGCCATCACCGGAGGCAGCGCGTCCAGGCAAGTGTCCGCGATGCGGTGCGGCAAGCCGACCGACCGGGTCTGGCCTGGGCCTGCATGGTCACGGGCGTCGCGATCGCGCGATCTTCGGCCCGGCGGACGCCGACGCAGATCCTGGGAGGGCGTGGGTGAGTTGTCGACGGTATCTGTGCGTCGTCGGCACATGCGGTGCGGTCATCCTCGTCGTGCCACGTGGGGTCGCGCCACGACGGCACTACAGTCTCCCGGCGATCGCGATGGCGATGACGTTGTGGGGGATCCTTGCGGCGACGCCGGCACGAGTCCGCGAGCGGATCTGCGTGTCGCTGCGTCCGACGTGGGGCACGGAGTGGTCGACGTTGCGCCGATGGGCGCACGCGGCCCGCGCGCTCGTTGACCTCCCGCAGGCCCTGTTCACGTTGCGCGAGGTCGCCGCGCGTGTCGCGCAGATTGCGATCGGTCGCGCGCCGCCGTCGCTGCGGACCGCGCCGCGAGTGGCGCAAGCATGTGCCGGAGCCACCGCACGGTCGTGATGTCCATCGCGGTGTGCTCGTCGGAGATGATGAGCCCACCCACTTGGATCGTAGTGGGCGCTTGCCGCCCCGTGACACCGATCGAGAGCAGCCCGGCACCTATCACCCGCCGCGGCCAAAGGAGATCTTGTGTCCGACGATTCACTACGCCCACGCGATCACGCCGAGGCGATCGCCCTGTTTCGCGCCGAGGTTATCGGCGCCCTCGCGCATCGCGAGCTCGAGCGCGGCGAGCTCCGCACCGCGCTGCGCGCGCTCGCCAAGGTGCGGTTCCGCGCGCCGGGTGCGGGCTTCACGCGCTGCATCGCACCGTCGACGCTAGAGCGCTGGATCTACCGGTACCGAGCTGGTGGTCTCGTCGCGCTCAAGCCGCGGCCCCGCTCGGACCGCGGTCGCGGTCGCGAGCTCACCCCCGAGCAGCGCGCGTTGCTGCTCGACATTCGCCGCGAGCACCCGAGCGCGTCGGTGCCGCTCATCCTGCGCACGCTCGTCCTGGACGGTCGGCTGTCCAAGGACACGGTCTCGGAGACCACCGTCGCACGGCTATTTCGCGATGCTGGACTGCCGCGCGGTGTGCGTCCCGAGGGGCACACGCGGTTGCGGTGGCAGGCCGAGCATCCCGGAGCCTTGTTTCACGGCGACGTCTGTCACGGCGCGGCGCTCCACATCGGAGGCACCACGCGCCCGCTCAGGATCCACGCCTTGATGGACGACGCGGCACGCTACGTGGTCGCGCTCGAAGCGCACCACACCGAGCGCGAGGCC
>JBBSAM010000178.1:0-1867 GCA_038252255.1 Acidimicrobiia bacterium
CCGACGGTGAGGCGGACGCGATCGAGCTGCTCGAGACCGGCGATCAGCCGGCGAGCTCCTCGGTCCGTGTCTCGCACCGTCGTCGCCATCTCAGCAGCTCCCTCTCGCCGTGCGAGGCGCGACCGCTGGGCCGAGCTCCGCGTCCATCCGCGCCCGGGTGGCGCCGTACGTCGTTTGCGTGTCGTCGCTCTTGAGCCGAGCATCGCGCCCGAAGCCGCTGACCTCGAGGAGGTGCGCGGCGAGGTAGCCGTGCGCGTCCTGCGCTTGGTCGCCCCAGATCCCCGCCGGCGTCCGTCGCCACGCTTCGTCGAGCCTCGCCTGCACCATCACGGGCTTGTTCGTGACCACGTCCGAGAATTCGGGGAAACGGTCGACGAACTCCGCCAGCGTCAGCGCCGCGAGCGCCACCGCTCAGTCCCCGCTCGCCTCGTCGTCGCCGTGCTCGCCCTCGGCGTCGAGCTCCAGCTCCGCGATCCGATCCGCGAGCGCCTCGAGCGCGCCCTTCCGCTTCTTGCCGGCCGTCTCCGCCGAGAGCCACGTTCGCAGCGTCTCGATATCGTCCTCGCCGTCGATCCGGTCGAGTGCCTTCGCGGCGTTGAGCGCCTCGAGGGACATGAGCCTCGGCGTCGCATCGACCGGTCCGGGCGACGCCGGAGCCGGCGCGGGAGGCGCCTTCGGGTCCGGAAGCACCGCGAGGACGCCGGCCGTCTTGAGTGCCCGGCCGTGCCCGTTGCCGGCGGCGAGGAACTCCTCGACGAGCTCGTCCGGAACGCGGACCTTGACGCCCGGCGGGAGCACGAGCTTCTGCTTCGCCCCCCCCCGGAGGGCCGTCCGGATCTTGCTGACGAACTGCGCCATCTCAGACCTCCGGATCCGTGAGGTCGTCCGGATCGAACGTGCCGTCGGCGTACTGGATCGCGCCGGGGTAGCGGATCACGGTGCCGGCGCTGCGGAGGTGGCACTCGGTGCGGAAGGTCATGCCGCGAACCTCGGGCGGCATCTCCTCGTACTCCTGCGGGATCTCGAGCTCGGCGACGTCGTTGCCGTAGCGGTAGACGACGATGCGGTCCTTCACGCCGTCGGCGCCGGCGGCATCGCACTGCGTCCACTGGTCCGCGCGCCGAACGCCGTACGGGTTCTTCCGCAGCCAGACGTCGAGGACGGTCGCCTCGCTGTCGATGCCGAACGTGACGCCGGCGACGATCTCGAAGGCCTTCGTCGGGAAGATGATGGAGTCGGGCCGCTCGACGTCGTTCGTGTTGGTCACGATGCGCGCGGCGATGGCACTGAGCTGCCGGTACAGGAACTGCGCCTTCGAGCCCATCGTCCAGTCGAGAGCGACGTCGTAGGTGTCGACGTTCGTGTCGTTGATGAAGCCGGTGCGCCCGATGCGAGCGTCGCCACGAGCGGCGAACCGGTCGAGCTTCGCCTCGATGGCGCGGCGCGCCTGCAGGGCTCGGGTCACGTTGAGCTTCGAGCCGCTCATCATGATCGCGCGCAGGTCCTGCACGCTGAACTTGTACGCCGCGCGGAACCCGAAGACCTTCGTCGGGAAGTTCCGCTTCTCGGCGTCGACGAGGGGGGAGTCGTCCGCGTAGTCCTCGGTGAGCTCCGCTTCCCCGAAGCTGTCGTACTGGTCGTACGAGATCACCTCGGCGCCGGGGTGGGCGTCGTAGCTCACGGGAATGAATTGGCGCGCCTTGAGCGCCGTCTTCTTCACGTCGTAGGTCTGAGCCTTGACGTGCTCGAGCTCGCGCGCGGTGAAGGCCGTTGCGACGCCCGCGTCGACACGCACGAGTCGCCCGTCCATGCGCACATGCTGCGAACGCCCGAGCGTGCGCGCGAGTCGCGCGCCGATCTGCTGAAA
>JBBSAM010000179.1:0-1853 GCA_038252255.1 Acidimicrobiia bacterium
CAACCGTTTCGCGTCGTGATCGACCACGACCGTCAGGTACCGGTGGCCCTTCTTGTACGAGATCTCGTCGATCCCGATCCGCCGCAACCCCTCCAACGGGTCCCGCGCGGCCACGGCCTCGTCCGCGACGCGGGTGATGATCGCCCCGACCGTGCGCCACGCGATCCTCAGCAGCTGACACACCGTGGACTTCGACGTCGCGGTCGCCAACCAGGCCACGGTGTCGTCGAATGCGGCCGTGTGTCCCGCGCCGTGCCGCGCCCACGGCACGTGCGCGACGACGACCCCATGCTCCGGGCAGGAGACCCGCGGCGCGTCGGCCTCGAGCCACACCGGCAGCAGCCCGGCGTCGACGTGCCGCCACCGCCGCCGTCCCTGACCTCGGTCGTACCCGCGGCATCGCCGCCGGCAGACCCCGCACCGGCCTTGTTGCCGACGTCCTGGGCGCACCGAGACGAGCACGACCTGCCCGCCCTCGAGCTTCGGGTCGTCGTCGATCTCGACCCGCTCGATCACTGCGTGCTCGACCCCCAGCAGCGCACGCCATACCCTGATCCCAGACACGCCGTTCTCCTGTCACCGGTTCCGAAGCCTTCGCAAGCCCGAAACCTAGACCGGAGACGGCGTGTCGTCATCTCACCCGGCCGAACCCACCCACGAATGCGTCACAAGAGCCCTTAATGAATGGGTGCTATCGCAGGTCGTAGAGGGAGTGGAGGGTGTCCTGGGTGAGCGGTTCGGCGGGGCTGCCGGTGATGGCGGGGGTTGCTGCGTTGACGGCGGCTCGCATCATGTCGATGGTGGCGAACGCGTAGAACGCTGCGGTGGTGGAGGTGTTCTCGTGGCCGAGCAGGCGCATGATGATCGGCAGCGGGATGCCGTGCTGGTAGAGGTCCATGGCCTTGGTCTTGCGCAGCATGTGGCAGTGGATGTTCTCCGGCACGGTGGGGCAGCTCGAGCGGGCGGTCCGGGCCGCGCTCTTGAGGACGGCTGCCACGGTGTCGCTGGAGAGGCGGGTGGGCTGCCCGTCGTGCAGGCTGTAGAACACGGGGCGTGTTGTGGGTAGCCGGGCGTGGCCCGGGTGGAACTCGTAGAGGTAGACGCGCAGGTGCTCGATCGTCTTGTCGGTGATCGGCACGGTGCGGGTCTTGTTCCGTTTCCCGGTCAGGGTCAGGTGTCCGGGTGGGGTCAGGACCAGGTCGCCCAGGGTTAGGTCGGTGATCTCGCTGACGCGGGCGGCGGTGTCGTAGAGCAGGATCATCAGCATCCTGTTCCGGCGTGACTTGGCGGTGGCGCCGACGTGCGCGGCCAGCACCGCGCGGGTTTGTTGTTCGGTCAGGTACTCGATCGGGGTTCGGGGACTGGCCGGGGCCCGTAGGGTCTTGGCGGCTTGGCTGAGCGCGATCAGGGTGATGTCCTCCTGGGAGGCGTAGGCCAAGAACGTCTTGATCGCGGTCAACCGCAGCGTGATCGTTCTGGGCGCGTAGCCGCGTTGCTCGCGCATCCAGACCAGCCAGGCCTTCAGGTGGGCCCGGTCGAAGTGCTCGAAGCCGGCCTGGGCACGGTCGAGGTGCTCGACCTCGCTGAGGCCCTTCACCGGCCGGACCGACTTGGTCGAGGCGGTGAACCTGGCCGGGGTGAGACGCTCCCACCGGATCCTGCCGGTGCTCGACGACGAAGACCACGCTCGCGTGATGCACGCCTGCACCACAGGAATGGGGCTCTCCGAACTTAGCCGGGCACGCCGGTCCTTCGCGGTGACGCGGTAGGGCCCGTGACCTCGGTGATCATGGCTGTTGTCGAAGCAGGTCATGGTCACGAAGTGAGGTCACGGGCTTGGTCCAGGGTACGCA
>JBBSAM010000180.1:0-1846 GCA_038252255.1 Acidimicrobiia bacterium
AACGTCATGGTTCCTCGTCCTGCTGAACAACCCGCGCCGTCATCTGCGCGGAGAACATCGCCGCACCGAACGCGACGCTAACCGTATCGCTCTCGAGCCGGCACACCTCGAGCCAGCTCACGTGATCGACCGCCGCGCCGCTCAACGTCACCGGGCTGGCCGCCTCGTCGATCAGCGTCAGCGTGACTGTATCGTCGCCGTTGTCGACGGCGTTGGTAACGATCGCATACGTCGCTGTTCCATCGATCTGAACGATCTGGATGTGCTTCTGATTCGGGTACCACGCGAACACGTCTGCCGCTGCGTCGACGGTGATCGCGCCCACTCCACTCGAGATCCACGGTAAGTCATCGCGGTGCGTCGGCAGCCAGAACGACTTCCACCGGCCCTTGATCTTGTCGAGGAACAGCTTGAACCACTGCCATTCGCCACGGACCGGCCGCGAGATCTTGATGTCGCGGCCCCAGTCCGGTACCGCCGCCATCCCCGCCGCGAACGGCAACCCGCCGAAGTCCTGTGTCTCAGCCATCGACTGCAGCGAATCGCCCGCCATGCCGACGACATCGACGCCGCGATCCCACACGGGCCGGCCGTTGAAGTATGTCACCGATGCGCCGATGCCAACCGCGATCGGCGTGGCGTCCACTCCTCCGCTGAGCGACGTGGCCGCGAACTCATCGTCAGCCGCCGCCAGGATATCGGTTCCGGTGTACGTGCCGAGCAGCCGCACGAGCGACGAGCCTGCGAGTAGCGCGACGTACTGATCCACCGTAGTGTCATCGCCGCTGTACTTGATATGCAGCGTCTGCGCGCCAACGTCCTCGTCGAGCTCGCCGCCGCTGGATAGCGCGTCATCGCTCTGTGTGACCACGATCGAGTTACCCGCGGCGCCAGATGTCTGCGCCACAAGCCGCATGAAGTCCAGCGCGCCGCTCCGCGTCTGCGGATCCTCGAGTGACAGCTCGGCCTTGATCGGGCTCGACGCCAGTCCGGCGACGGCGTTGCGAGCTCGCAGCGACCACCGCTCGAGATCGACCGGGTATCGACCAAAGCCCTGCGTCTGATCCAGGAAGATCGCGAACAGCGGGACGATCGTGGCGCCGATCGCGCCGATCGCGCCCAGCGTCACGTCGAGTGTGATCTCGTCGGCGGTGTACGACTGGATCACGCCCTCCATCGTCCCCCGTGTCGTGTGGACGACCGCGACCCGAGCACCGACCACGCACCAGTCGCTGGACGTCGTCGAGTGGACTGCGACCACAGATCCCGGGCTCGCAGTTCGCAGGGCGAGGGCCTCGTAGGACAGCCCGAGCAGGAACGGCTGACCCTGCGCTGCGTAGCGCGCGAGCCTAGACCGCGTCGCGCGCGTCTCCACCATCGACAGGAGAGCGTCGCCCTCGAATCGCACCATCGGATCATCGATCAGCCCAGAGCGCCGCTCGCGGCCGCTGTAGCTCTTGTGGATGCCGGTACGCCATGAGTACGTGACGCGCGTTCCGTTTTGCAGCAGTACGAACGTCGCAGCACCTGGCGGGTTCGTCCCGGGCACAGTGTCCGCAGCGAATCCATCGGGGAACCATGCGAGCTCGGGGTAACCCCACCACGACAGGCCGAATCCGCGGGGAAACCAACCGCCCCACCATGAACCGAGTGGCGTTCCGGGTACCGGATCGATCCCGCCGAGCGGGAATACGAGAGGCCCGGCGAGGGTCCCCATGGCTACTTCGCGACCCAGCCCGTGGCAGCCGCAAGGGAGCATCCGCGGAACACGAAGATCGAGACCTGCACGTGCTTGGACGCTCCGATCGCGGTGTAGTCGAGCGTCGGCGAGGTCATCGCGGATCGG
>JBBSAM010000181.1:0-1839 GCA_038252255.1 Acidimicrobiia bacterium
CCGACAGCCAGGTGAGTCTTGCCGACCCCAGGGGGACCAATCATCAAAATGTTGGTCGCCGACTCCAGGTAGCGCCCGGTGGCCAGGTCCTCGATCAGGTGCCGGTCGACCCCAGACCCGGCGTCGTAGTCGAAGTCCTCCAGCGTGGCCGGGGTCGGCAGGCACGCGAACCGCAGCCGCCCCGCGAGGCGCCGCGCCTGTGTGGCGTCGACCTCGATGGCCAGGAGCCGTTCCAGGGCCGCGGTCACGCTCAGCTTCTCGGCGGCCGCGGCGTCCAGGACGGCGGGCAGGTGCTCGGCCGCGTCATGCAGCTTCAGGACCGCCAGGTGGGCCCGCAGCTGCTGGTAGAGGCTGGCCTGGGCGGCCGTGGCGGGAGCGAGCGGGTCGGCCGGTCGGGGTGTGGTTCTTGTTGGTGCCATTACGGTTTCACTTCTCCTTGAGGATTCGGGTGGGGCTGGTGGGTGAGGGTGTTGCGTCCCGCGGCCGCAGCGGCGTAGCGGGTCAGGTCGACCACGACCCCGCCTCCGCAGCCCTGGGTGCTCGCCGGCATGGCGGTCCCATTGCGGGCGAGCAGTGGTGCGGCAGCTGCGAGGGCAGCGGGGGTGGGTGGTCGCCGCACCTTGCTGCGGTGCGGTGCCGCGGAGGTCGATGCGGCCATCGCCGCCGTTTCCAGGGCAACGACGTGGCCGTGGTCACGGACCATCGCCCCGGCCCCGGCCGGGGCCAGCTTGTGGCGGGCCAGCACGATCCCGGGCCGGGCGCCGGTCGCCGGCCCGCCTGTAGTGGCGATGTCGAGCACGCTCGCGCCCAGGCGCACGATGACGACCACCCGGGCGCCGGTCAGCTCCGGGGGCACCGAGTACCGGTTCCCCCGGAAGGACACCAGCGCCTGGGCCGAGACGGTACGGCCCACGCTCAGGGTGGCTGGGAACGGGACCGGGACCGGGCGCAGCGGCTCAGCGGCGGCCAGGGCACCAACGGTGGTCTTCCCGTCGGGCGTGGACCGGACCCGGGCGTCGCCGTGGCGCACGCACCAGCCGTCCAGACCTCTCTGCGCGGCCTCGACCGTGGCGTCGTCGGCCAGCGTCCGCCAGAACCGTTGCGCGGCAACATGATTGGCCTTCTCCACCACACCCTTGCGGTTACCCCGACGCGGAGGGCACGGCCGAACCGCAACGCCATAGTGCTTGGCGACAGCGGCGAACGAAGCGCTGACCCGCCCGGTACCCGGGCTGATCACCGTCGCCATCCGGTCAAAGCGCCAGTCCCTGCTCACCCCGCCCAGAGCCCGGGTGACCCGGTCCAGACCCTCGATCAGATGAGGCTGGTCCTCGGACTCACACAACACCGCCCGCCAGCACCCGGAATGGGACAGCGCCCCGACCAGCAGGTGCGCGGTCTTGCCCCACCCCCACCCCGGTGGCGGGTCAGGTAGCTCGACCCAATCCCACTGAGTTTCGGCACCAGGGGGGTGGTCGATCACCGCGATCGGGCGACCCTTGGCCGGCCGGCACCGCTCACACGCCGGGCGCAGCGCCCGGACCCGCAGCTGGCGGGTCATCGTGGGGTAGGACCCCGGATAACCCAAGTCACCGAGCTCGTCGAACAAGGTCATCGCCCACAAGTGCGGGTCATCGGCCAAGCGCTGAGCACAGTACGGCGCGAACGCCTCGAATGGATCCACCAACACCCGGGGTCCGCGGACCCCAGCCTGGCGTTCCCCGGCCAGATAGCCGCGGATGGTCTTACGGTCTCTACCCAGATGCCGGGCGATCGCTGAGATCGTCCAACCCTGGCGACGCAATGCGTGCACGTCGATGTCGTCCTCCCGTGTGAGCA
>JBBSAM010000182.1:0-1836 GCA_038252255.1 Acidimicrobiia bacterium
CGCGAGCTCCACGGCGGCGAGCGGTGGCGTCGACATTCTGCGCTCTGTGCGCGCCTCTCTCTCGGCCGTCGGGCCGAGGCACGTCTAGGAGCTCCCATGCCGCGCATCAGTGACTTCACGATCGGGACCGTCGCCACCGGTCAGGACATCGCCCTCGACGGGACCGAGGGGACGCGGCGCATGTCCTTCGAGACCATCGCCGCGCTGCTCGCGACGGAGCTCGGCGTCGACTGGCCGATCGTGATCGTCACGGCGGACCACACATGGACCGACGACGATAATCACAAGGTCCTGATCGTCGCATCTACGCCGGACGTGACGATGGGCCTCTACACCGGAGTCGCCGAAGGCGTAGAGACCATCTTCGTCAAGGCCGATACCGGCGACGTATTGTTTGACGTGTCTGGCGGCGGCTCCCCTACGTTCTTGCGCGCGCCCGCCGGAAGCAATCCCGACCTCACCACGCTCTGGGAGACGGCCCGCGTCAAGATGGCCCCCTATGGGAGCATCCTCTACTCGGGCGCGGCTCTCACGCCCGCTCGGGTGATCGACGCAATCGCGGGCGCAACGATCGTTCCGGCAGTGGTGGGCGATGCGGGACTCGGTTCGCAGCTGACTGTCGTTGCGCAGCAGATCACCCTCGTGGGGGACGGGGACGGCTCCATCCTATTCAACTCCGCGCCGGACCTGCAAGGCGCGAAGATTTTCGGCGTCGGGGATCCAACATCCGCGCAGCATGCGGCAACGAAGGCCTACGTCGATGCCCTCGGCTTCCCTCCCCCCGTCACGCAGTCCACGGCGACTCTCACCCTGGACGACAGTCACAACGGGAAGACCATCTACGTCACGTATAACGGGACATGCACTGTCACGGTCCCGCAGACGCTCACGCCCGGATTCTCGTGCAGCGTTCAGAACGTGGACGCCGCCGCAAAGACCACGTGGGCCGTGTCCGGCACTCAGGCCCTATGCGCGCCGTCGTCGTACCTCACGTGCGATGTCCGGTACGCAATCAGCGGCGTGATCGTGCGCTCGGCTACGCACGCCGCGCTGGCCGGGACGAACGTCTGATGTCGGGTCCGCTCACCAGGGCGCTCGTGATGCGGCAGCGCGGCAGTGCGGCGTTCACCCCGGCCGCACTGGCAAGCATCTACACGTGGCTTCGCGCCGATCTCGGGGTAACGCTCGTGTCGAGCAAGGTCTCCGTTTGGGCCGACCAGGGCGGACTTGGGCACGACTACGCTCAGGGTACGGCGGGGCAGCGGCCCACGGTGGGGACCCTCGCCGGGCAGTCGGCGATCCGCTTCGACGCGGTCGGGAACGCGGCTCTCCAGGTGCTCAAGGGTCCTATTGTTTCCGCCTCCGCGGCACACGTGTTCCTCGTGATGAAGATCGATGCGGAGCCGCCTGTCACATACCAGGGCGGGCTCTGGCGATTCGGAGCCGCAGGGGCGAACAACCATATCCCGTACACGGACGGGAACGTTTACGATGGATTCGGGTCCACCGTCCGCAAGGGCACGGGAAACCCCACACTCAATCTCTCGACTACCGTGCGTCTCTACGAGGTGATCACCACGTCGAGCGAATGGACATCGAAGATCGACGGCGGGGCGCACTACACGACGGCTACCAACACCGTCGGTTGGGACGCTGTGGGGTCGTATCTGGGGGCCGACAATTACTACGGCGCCGTCGCGATGACAGGGCACGTCGCCGAAATGGTCCTGTGCTCCGCAAAGCTCACAACCGAACGCGCGACGCTGATCGCCTACCTCAATGCCCGCTATGGGACGGCGTGGACGTGATGCGCGCAATCATCGGCACACGCGCGGA
>JBBSAM010000183.1:0-1836 GCA_038252255.1 Acidimicrobiia bacterium
GCGACGCAGTCACAGATCGACAGCGTCGCCGGCCACCTCAAGCCTGTAGAGGACGCCCTCGTGGAGCTCGCGACCACGGGGACGACGAGCTGGAGCAAGATGACCGATGCGATTCTCGCTGACCTAGCACGGATCGCGATCAAGCAAGCCGAGATGGCGCTCCTGAACGTGCTGTTTACTGGATCGACTGCAGCTCCTGCAGTACAGGCCGCGGCGGCGCTCAATGGCGGAAGTCATGCCACCGGCGGAAGCTATACTGCGCCCGCGACCGGAGGCGGTCCTGACTCGATCCCGGTCATGTTCCGGATGAACCCCCGCGAGACCGCAACGTTCACCAACCCGGGACAGGCCCCGGCGCTGGTCGCATCGGAGCGCAGCAGACCCGATCGGCCGCTCAATGTCGTGCTCGAGGATCGTCGAGATCCGCGAGACTTGATGCGGGGGGCGGACTTCGATCGGGCGGTCCTGGACGTACAGCGCCGGTATCCCAGCTCCCGCTAGGAATCGCCCCCACGGGCCATCGGGGCGACCGTGCAGCATGCGGATCGCGCTGCTCGTCCTGGCACTCATCGCCTCAACGTCCCGCGCAGATACCCCCACGACCGGCGTAGGAGACGGCTGATGCGCATCCGTCGCAACGTCGCCGCAGCTGGCGAACGCACGATATCGCTGTTCGTCTATGACGCGGGCGGAGTGCCATGCACGCCTGGCGCGATCGCGGTCGCCGACATGCTCTATGATCCGGGTACTGGCGCGAAGCTGACGGCAACGGGCACGCTGGCCAACGCGAGCAAGCCGCTCGTCGTGGCGGACTTCACGTTCACCACGACGCACGCCACCGAGACGGTCAATAAGACCGCGCACGGGCTATCGACGGGCGACGGGCCGTTCCAACTCTCCAACAGTGGTGGCGCGCTGCCGTCTGGCTATGCGGTGCTCACCAACGTGTGGTGGATCTACACCGATGCGGATCACGGACAGTGGGCGGCATCGGTAGCTAATGCTCTCGCAGGCACGCCGATTTTGATCTCGAGCGACGGCACCGGCACGCACACCGCTAGCGATACCGCATCGACGCGGCGGCTGATTGACGGCGAGTTCTCGTACACGTTCACGCAGACGGAGACGAACGTGACGGCGCCGTACATCGCGATCAGCGTATACAAGTCCGGCATCAAATACGCGCCGCAGACCGCAGACGTATACCTCCGCGAGCTCGATGAGATCCTCGTCGGCAGCTACACGCGAGCCGACATCGAACGGCTAAACCTGGCGGTTCTCGCTGGACCAGCAACGGGATTCGTCACCGGATCGATCATCTGGAAGTGCCCGATAACCGGAACCGTTCGGCTCACCGCGACGGTCGGGCCAGATGGCCGGATACTGGCCAGCTTCGTGATTGGAGTCCTGTCGTGACAAACTTCGTGTCCGATGCGACTTCGATCCCGGGACCGAAGTCGGATCTGAATCCACTGGGTGCTGGAGATCCGGCCAAATACATCGTAGCTAACGATTATAACGCGGTCCGATCCGCGCTGACGGACATCCAGGGATGGCTACGTGGCGGCACATGGGGTGGACTCGCCGCGCAGGCAACCGACCCCGCCCCCGCCGGGATCACGAACTACTTGTGGCTCAGCAGCGTTGACGGCCTGCACCTCAGCGTCGGCGGCGTCGACACACAGATCGGTACCACGACCCCCGACCAGATCGACATCGTTGGCGCGGGTTCCGTCGCGTCGCCCCTGCGCCTTCAGGGCTCATCGGTTGGCTTCGTCACTGCGCGCAGCTACGGTGTGACCAGCGACGGGGCGACCGATGACAGCGCCAACCTAC
>JBBSAM010000184.1:0-1796 GCA_038252255.1 Acidimicrobiia bacterium
AGGCCATCGACGTGCGCGGGGACTGGGCCGTCTCTGCGCCCTGGGCCGTGGCAACTGTCTGGCGTTCGGCGCGGCGGATCGCTATGAGGAGGCGGGTGCTTGCCTGCGAACGTCTCCGGTCAGCTGCGCGTTCACGCTCGGAGGTGGAGGTCATGGTGCCAACTTGGGCAGTTGTCCCGCACGGGGGTGGCCCCGTTCAGACGGATTGGCCAGGACCGCTGCGGCGATGTCGGCGTCGCTTTCGCTCTGTGCTGTCGCAGTGAGGGGACGTGCCTGTTCGACATCTTGGTGGGAGTCGGTTGGTGGAAGACGTCCTGGGACCCATATGACGCGGAGGATCGCGATGACATCTTCGAGAGAGACCTGGGCGTCTGTGCTGGCTTCGACGAGTGTGCGGACGTGTTCGATGACTGAGTGCGGCGCTGGGGATGCGCCGGGAGCGACGCGGGTGCCGGCGGCGGTGCGGGTCACGACGAATCCGCCTTGTTCGAGGGCTTTGTAGGCCTTGGCCGCGGTGGCCTGCGCCACGGCGAAATCCCGGGCCGTGCGGCGCACGGTGGGAAGGCGTTCGCCGTCTCCGAGCTGCCCGGAACGGATCGCGCCTCGAAAGAGCTCCGCGATGTCCTCGGCCGAGCTCGGAGTGGATGCGGTCATCGGGACACCCGGGCGGTTCGCTCCTGCGCCTTCGGCACGTTCGCTGTGGTTGGCCGGGTCCGGTGGGCGGCGCGCACTGTGTCGATGGCGATCCGGAGCGCGACCGCGACGCCGGTGCCCTGGAGCAGGTAGCCCGCGAGGTTCATCGGTCGGGCGATCGCGCTGTAGCCACCGTTGATGAAGATGAGCGTGTTGGGGTGGTTCCCGGAGACCGACTGCACGTCCAGTCCGACCATGGAGGTTCCCGCGAATCCGGTGTGCATCCACACGGCTCCCAGGGTGGTGATGAGGCCCGCGAGAAGGATGAGGCCGAACAGCCATGCCGTCGATTCCCGCTCCACTGGCACACTCGGCGCGGAGGATCCAGCGAAGAGGGGCCGATCGACATCCGCGCGCAGCACGACGAAGAAGACGGCGATGGCGATGGCGATGGCGATGAGGGTCGCGAGGTGATTGGGCCATCCGGCGCCGGCGACGTACCCGTACCCGTTGTTGAAGCGCATATAGATCGGGAGGGTCGTGTACTGGGGGACAAGCCCGAAGACCGGACTGTCTTTCGGAGCGGACGTCGCGATCGCGATCTGCCACAGAGCGGTCACCGCGACAAGCGTGGCCGTGATCCCGGAAACCCACAGCAACACTCGAGAGGCGAACGTGTGCCAAGCACGGCGGGCAGAGATGGCACGCTCACCCGGAGCAGGAAGAGGAGCTCGTCGAAGCGCCAGCCCGGCAACAGCCACCACCAACGTCGCAGCGACCAAAGGCGCGGGACGCCGCCACCAGCCATCGAACCCCGAACCGCCCCAGACAGGCACGGCATGGGCACTTACCACCGTCGCGACTGCAACCACCAGGAGCGAGCCCGCCGTTCCCGCCCACAGAAGAGTCGTTCTGCGGTAGCCGACCGCCGGGAGCGAGACAATTCGTCGAGGATGAACCCACGACAGCACGAACAGAAAGAGCCCGAACGTAATCGCGTCCTCTAGGGGCAGATTCCTGAGTGCGTCGACAAGGGACAGGAACATCTCGACCTCCAAAGAATGGCGCCATACGGTAACCACCGACGCTTGTGCTGCGATAGTAGCACAAACTTGTACTGCGTGCGTAGCGCAATCTGTCCACTAGCCAGGGTGTGAAAGTAG
>JBBSAM010000185.1:0-1783 GCA_038252255.1 Acidimicrobiia bacterium
ATCGCTCGCGCTCGAGGAGATCCCAACCCCCAGGATACCGGAAACCCTTGAACGCCGAGCTCGGGACTTCGGGTACCGGACGACAACGACGAGGCGTCATCCCGTCAGCCTCACCGACCACTGGCGCGCGCTCTAAGCCTCAATCCACCGATCGGCGGGTGGCGGTGGGTCTGAGCGTGGCGCGTGAGTCGGTCGGCGCCGGTTTTCGTGATGAGGTCGGTCGATCGTGTGGGTCGCGTGCCTTGTCGTTGGTGATGGGCCGGTCCGTGGTGGTGTTGGGGCGTGGCTCGACCCCGCTCGTGCCGGTTGGTCGTGGTCGACGCGCGTTGGTGTTCAGACGCGGATCGGGATGGCGCGTAGCTGTTCGAGCGCGGTGAAGAACATCGCGGCCCATGGCCATCGTGCCGGGAGTCGAAGGGTCTGTCGTCCGCTGCGGTTCACGATCCGGCCTGGGAGCGCGACGAGTCGGGTGCGGATCGTGCGCGCGACCGTCAGTTGTTCGTTGGGGTGCACGTCGCCGAGTTGGGCGGTCCATCGCCAGAGGTTGTGCGCGAGGACCGCGCAGGCGAGCCACGCCGCGTTGGCGGAGAAGTTGCCGGACGGGCAGTGCACGAGTCCGGCACCTTCTTTGAGGTCGCGGATCGCGAGCTCGACTCTGGCGTGGTCGCGGTGGAACTGGTCCGCGGCGACGACGCCGTCATCGAGGCTGGTGATGAACGCGTGGTAGCGCCAGTCGGGCCAGAGCTGTGCTTGCGCGGGGTCGATGAGGCGGCTGCGGCGCACGACGAGGCGGAACTCGCGTCGGGTCGAGCCCCGTCCGGTCACATACGTCGTGTCCGCGACGGCGGCTTCGCCGCCTGGCGTGTAGTCGATCGGCGCCCACGCGTTCGGGGCGATGAGCGCAATACAGGCCTTGATCTGGGCGTTGAGGTTGACGGTGATCGACCAGTCGACTCGGAGCCGTTCCAGCGTGTCGATCAGCTGGTAGGACCAGAACCCCGAATCGGCCCGTAACGTCAACGGGCCGGTCGCGCCGGCCCTGCGCACCCGGGCGATGAGCTCCTCGACGAAACGGTTCGTGCCCCGCTGACTCGATCCTTTCCGCAACCGGGCGTGGAGCACCTCGCCGGTATCGGCCCGGGTCGCGAGCAACGGGTGGTAACCAAGCACCCGCGTGTAGCCGAACGCGGTGCCGTGTTTCTGTTTGCCGTGGACTTCGCAGATCGTCGAGTCCATATCGATCGTCATTGCGCCGGCCGGTCCCGCCCCCACCGACCACGCCCGGTGAATCGTCTCGCCGATCACTCGATCGAGCTGACGGACATGACCGAACGTGAACGACCGCAGGAACGTCCCCAACGTGGAGGGGGCCATCACCCGGAACGGCAACACGCGTTGCGTCGCCCCCGCCCGCAGCATGTCGGCATGGTCGATGTGGGACCCGCCCGCCAGGATCGTCGCGACCAACGACAAAACTTTGCGGCCCGGACGGGCGCCACCGACCCGACCCGAGAGTCGCACGGTCGCATTGATCAACGCTTCCAACCCGAGCCGGACCATCAACGTGGCCGGCAACACCAGACCCGCGTTCGCGACGAGACTCTCGTCGTCGAAGGTCACCTCGAGACGCTCAATCGAGCGCGATACTGACATCACCGAAAGTGCCTCCTGGCGCAGCGGACCTGACGACTTCGAACACCGTCATCGTCCCTGCTCAGGAGGCACTTTCCGCGGATACGCGACTCAACTCAACCGCCACACCTCGGTGGATCGAGGCTAAGGG
>JBBSAM010000186.1:0-1732 GCA_038252255.1 Acidimicrobiia bacterium
CCCAATACCGTTCAGTTAGGGCGCGAAGCATGATATGCTCCCGGCCATGCCACGGGCGGGTTGGGTCAAGCCAGAGACGGACCAGCGGCTGTCCGATCACGTCGCGCTGGGGGTCTTGACCCGAACGTTCCCGCCGGCACTCGTCGATGCGGTGCTGGCGGAGACGGGTCGCGCCGAGCAGCGCACCCGACTGCTGCCGGCGCGCCTGGTCGTCTACTACGTGATGGCGATGGCCCTGTTCTCCTCGGCCAGCTACGAGGAGGTGATGCGGAACCTCACCGAGGGGCTCGCCTGGGCGGACGACTGGCGGCGGGAGTCACCGGTGCCGAGCAAGTCGGCGATCTTCCAGGCTCGCGCTCGTCTCGGCGTGCCTCCCCTCGAGGGCCTGTTCGACCGAGCGTGCGTGCCGCTGGGCACGCCCGACACGCCCGGGGCCTTCTACCGGTCCTGGCGGGTGGTGAGTGTGGACGGCACGACCGTCGACGTCGCGGACACCGAGGCCAACGCCGCCGCGTTCGGCCGGGCCGGGACGGGGCGCGGGGAGGGCAGCGCCTTCCCCCAGTTGCGCATCGTCGCGCTCGGCGAGTGCGGGACGCACGCGATCTTCGCGGCTGCCATGGCATCCTACGACGCGGGCGAGGTGACGCTGGCCAAGCAGCTCACAGGCGCCCTGCGCCCAGGGATGCTGTGCCTCGCCGACCGGGGGTTCACCGCCCATCCGCTGTTCAGCGCCGCCGCAGCGAACGGCGCCGACCTGCTGTGGCGGGCCAAGGGCAACGCGGTCCTCCCGGTGCTCGAGCGGTTCCCCGACGGCTCGTTCCGCTCCGAGCTCGTCGCGACCCCCGACAAGCGCACCCGCGAGCAGGTGACCGGGGTGCGGGTCGTGGAGTACGCGATCGACGACCCCGGCCGCCCGCAGGTCGAGGAGACCCGCTATCGCCTCATCACCACGATCCTCGAGCCGGAACGCGCCCCCGCGGGCGAGCTCGCCGCGCTCTACGCGCAGCGCTGGGAGATCGAGTCGGTCTTCGACGAGCTCAAGACCCACCAGCGCGGCCCGAAGGTGGTGCTGCGGTCCAAGACCCCCGAGGGCGTCCGCCAGGAGGCCTACGGCTACCTGTGCGTGCACTACGCGATCCGCGCCCTCATGCACGCGGCCGGCGACGACGCCGGCGTCGATCCCGACCGGATCTCCTTCACCCGCTCCCTGCGCGCCGCCCGGCGCAGCGTGCGCACCCAGCAGGGCAGCGCACCCCAGGCGCTCGCCGCTGCCCTGGTGACCGCGATCCGCGAGATCTGTGCCGAGCTGCTGCCCTGCCGGCGACTGCGCGCCGCCGCGCGCGTCGTCAGGCGCAAGATGGGCAACTACGCCGTCAAACGGACCGAGCATCGGACATGGCCCCACCCGCGTCTCCCCGTCGCCGAGGCGATCCGCATCCTCGCTCCTCCCTAACTGAACGGTATTGACCCTAGCCCGAAGTTCCAGCGGCCGCATCCGCGCCGATGAGCACGAAGAGATCCCGTCCTGAGCACGAGCGACAGGTGTCTCGTGCTGTGGTGCGTAGGCACTAAAGCAGTTGACATCTTCTCGCCGATCGGCGAGGATCCGTGCATGAGCACGCGAGGCGGCGCCGTTCACGTCGCAACCACCCGTCGGCACTACAAGGACCGGGTGTACGAGGCCCACCTGCTGCGCCGCTCGTACCGCGAGGACGGCAAGGTCAAGACCGAG
>JBBSAM010000187.1:0-1712 GCA_038252255.1 Acidimicrobiia bacterium
CCTGAATGCACCGATTAGGTAGCGATTGAATGCGAGTCGGAGACACGAAATGCCCTGTCGCAGTGAGAGAATGAGATTTCTTGAGGATAACATTCGGCCACGACGAAGGGCATCTCGCAGATGCAACTATCTCACACCCGCCCCGTTGGGGCGGCACGGTTCGACGATCCGAACCTCGTGTCGTGCGCCGGGCTGGTGCCGGTGATGGCACTGGCCGAGCGGTCCGGGCTCCTCACCCTCGCCGATGAGCACCTGGGCGTACCGACCGACAAGGGCGCCAACGCAGGCCGCAAGATCGGCTCCCTGGTCGCCGGGATGGTCGCCGGCGCGGACTCCATCGCGGATCTGAATCGGGTCCGCCACGGGGCGATGGCCACCATGTTTCATCGCCCGTATGCACCCTCGACGCTGGGCTCGTTCCTGCGCCAGTTCACCTTCGGCCACGTCCGCCAACTCGACGCGGTCGCCTCCCGGTTCCTTGACGCGTTGGCCCAGGCGACCCCCGTCGTGGCGGGCATCACCGTCGGGCGGGTGCTGGTCGACATCGACGATTCGATCATCGAAGTCCACGGCCACGGCAAGCAAGGCTCCGGATACGGCTACTCCGGGGTCCGTGGACTGAACTCGCTGATCACCACCGTCACCACCGACAGGTGTGCTCCGGTGATTCTCGGGCAACGCCTCCGCAAGGGATCCTGTGGATCCCCGCGAGGTGCGGCACGCATGGTCGCCGACACCCTCACTGCCGTCGGTCGGCTCCGCACCGCAGCCGCGGCGTCCACCAACCCCGAGGCGCCCTCGGCGGTGTCCAAGCCGCTACTGCGCGCCGATTCCGCGTTCTACGGACATCCCACCCTCGGTGCCGCAGTCCGCGCCGGCGCGGACGTGTCGGTGACGACCGGGTTGACGTCGGTGATCCGCACGGCGATCTCGAGCATCGGAGACGATGCCTGGACGCCGATCGAGTACACCCACGCGGTCTACGACGAAGAACAGGGCGTGTGGATCTCGCGCGCCGAGGTCGCCGAGATCCCCTTCACCGCGTTCACCGCCCAGAGGAAAGCGCACCACATCGGGGGCCGGCTGGTCGTGCGCCGCATCCCCGACCTGCGACCAACCAACGACCAAGGCCAAGGTCAGCTGTTCGACGTGTGGCGGTTCCACGCCTTCTTCACCACCACCGACCCCGCCGATCTGGGCACCGTGGCCGCTGATGCCACCCACCGTCAGCACGCGATCATCGAGCAGGTACACGCCGATCTGAAGAACTCCGCTCTGGCTCATATGCCCTCGGGACAGTTCTGCGCGAACGCAGCCTGGCTGGTCTGCGCGGTCATGGCGTTCAATCTCACCCGCGCGGCAGCGACACTGACCGCCGACCCGAAACTGATCAGAGCGACCAGCGGCACCATCCGGGACGCACTGATCACGGTCCCCGCCAGGATCGCGTCCTCCGCCCGCAGGTTGACCATGCACCTACCCACCGGCTGGCAGTGGGAGACATCATGGATGACCCTGTTCGAGAAGGCTTTCGGTCGAAACCACCCGATCCTCGCCTAACAACCACCACACCTGCCCGCCCTCGATGCGAAAGACCCAGTAGGACAACCCGACACCCGAGGTCGGACACTCAAACCTGCCTACACACCCACCGATGCCGCACAACCGAACTCACGCCGACGTAACCAGCTAATCGGTGCATTCAGGCTAAG
>JBBSAM010000188.1:0-1710 GCA_038252255.1 Acidimicrobiia bacterium
CGGCGGCGTTGTCGGTCGGAGAGCAGGATCCCGTCGTGTCGTTGTGCGCGGCGTGCGCCGAGGTGGTGGGCGTCGCGGGGGCAGGCTTGGTCCTGATGCAGGGCAGTCGGATGCTCGGCAACGTGTGTGTGTCGGATCCGGTGAGCTCTCGGGTGGAGGATTTGCGGCTCTTCGGATCTGAGCGGGGCGCGGGGATCCGCCGCGTAGTACAGGGGCTCTGAGAATCTGGCGGTTCTGACGCCGGCCTGATTCGGAGAGCCCCTGTGGAACTCGACCCTACGCGCATGTGCGCGCTTCTTGTCGGGTTGCCCGACGTGACCGTGCTCGGTATCGACGATGTTCACGGCGGCCCGCTGCGCGTCCATGTCGAGACCCGCGGTCCGCGGCCATCCTGTCCGGGCTGCGAGGGCCCGTTACAGGTGAAGGATCGACCGGTGGTGGTCCTGGTCGACTTGCCGTGTTTCGGCCGGGCGACGCGTTTGGCGTGGCGCAAGTTCCGGTGGGCATGTCCCAACGAGATGTGTGTGGTCGGTTCGTTCACGGAGCAGGTTCCGACGATCGGCGCTGCTCGCCTGGTGATGACGGACCGGGCGGGCCGGTGGGTCACCGAACAAGTCGGCCGGAACGGGCGGACCGTTTCCGAGGTTGCCCGTGAGTTGGACTGTGACTGGCACACGATCATGGACACCGTCATCGCGTACGGGACGCCGCTGGTCGACGATGATCCCGATCGGATCGGCACGGTCACCGCACTCGGTTTGGATGAGACCCTCTTCGTGCGGCTCGGCCTGTTCCGGACCCAGCAGTGGGCAACAACAATCGCTGATGTTCGCGGTGGCAGGCTCCTCGACATGGTCGAGGGCCGCACCGCGATGAGTGCCTGCGAGTGGCTCGCGACCCGCGGCGAACAGTGGTGTGACCAGGTCCTCTTCGCGACGTTGGATCTGTCGGGCCCTTACCGGTCGACGTTCGACACGATGCTGCCCGACGCGATCCAGGTCGCGGACCCGTTCCATGTGGTGAAACTCGCGAACAAGAGCGTCGACGACTGCCGACGCCGGGTGCAGAACGAGACGCTCGGTCACCGCGGCCACGCCAACGATCCGCTCTACCGGTCGCGCCGGCTCTTGACCCGAGCGCATGAACGCCTCACCGAGAAACACACCACGAAACTCGTTGGGCTCCTCAACGCGGGCGATCCGAAAGGCGAAGTCCGCACCGCGTGGCACGCCAAAGAACTCGTGCGTTCGATCTATGACCATCACGATCCAGACCTCGCCCTCGAGTTCGTCGCGGCGCTCGGCCGCGATCTTCAAGACGAGTCGTGTCCACCCGAGACGAACAAGCTCGGACGCACCATCGTCCGCTGGTCCGCGCAGATCGCGGCGTGGCACCAGGCGCACGTGAGCAACGGACCGACCGAAGCCGTCAACAATCTGATCAAGCGAATCAAGCGCGTCGCGTTCGGGTTCACGAACTTCGCGCACTACAGGATCCGGGCCCTGCTCTACGCCGGCCGCCCCAACTGGGACCTACTCGCCACCATCACACCCCGTTGAAATCCGAAGGGCCACTATGACCGGGATCTCCGCGGCGACGCGGCCGATGAAGTCGAACAGCGTTCCGATGATCGATGGCGTGAGAGCCTGATTAGGCTTCCCGATCTTGGCTCCGACGCCGAACCCGAAGGCCGATAGGTTGAACGAGGTC
>JBBSAM010000189.1:0-1696 GCA_038252255.1 Acidimicrobiia bacterium
CCGAGCGTCCACGTGTCGAGCTGCAGCGCGAGCATCGTGTCGATGCGCGCGTTCGGGTCGCTGACGACGTCGACGTCGCCCTTCGGCCCGGTGTAGATGATGGTGCGCGTGCCGCCCTTCATCTCCTTCTGGTCGCGCATGCCGTAGCGCACGCGCGTCGCGAGACGCTTCTCGAGGTTCGTCCACTGGCGCGGATGGACCACGAGGATGTCCGTCTCGCCGCCGTTGGTGGAGACCGCCTCAAGGAGGTCCATGATGTTCTCGTCGATCGGCCGGTTGACCGTCAGCGTCGCGTCAAGACGCGTGCCGCCAAGGCGCTCCGGGTCGACCGAGCGATCGACGCCCTCGAAGAGCGTCGCGGTGGGATCTGCCGCGGGAATCCACGCGTCGAAACCCTTGAACTTCGCGCCGAAGTCGCCGCTCATGAACAGGAAGTCGTTCACGGCTGCGCCCGTGATGCCGACGTTCCAGTTCGCGGCCGCGGTGATGACGCCAGTGCGGCGGTTGACGCCAGTGACGGTCACGCCTGCGCCTGCGCGCACGGTGCCGCTGGTGCCGTCGGTCGCGCTGCCCTGAATCACCTGCCCGACCTCGAAGAAGTAGGCGTCGAATCGGTTGGCGAGCGTGATGGCGGTCGACGCGACGGTGGAGCCCGCCGAGATCTGCCCGATGGCGCCGCCGCCATTGCGGAACAGCGAGTGCTGTGCCGACCGCGAGAGCGAGCGCATCGCGCCCGCCGTCTCGGCCTTCAGGGCGCGGATGAACGCCCCCTTGTCGTTGCGCGTCGCATCGATGGTGCGCCCGGTGAGGCCCCACACCGCGTAGTCGTTCGCGGCAACGACCGTGAACGCGGAGTACTTGCTCCCGCTCTTGTTGAGGATCGCGGTGGGGAGCAGCGCGGAGCGGCCCTGCGGGTCACCCCAGGCGATCGGGATCTTCGTGCCGTCGCCCGCCCACTCCGTGTCCTTCGGAATTTGGTCGAGTGTGATCGACCCCTTGAACATCAGCTCCTGCGGAAGGCCCGCGGGATAAATCGTCTTCAGAATGCTCGCTACGTCTGCAATACCGAGTGCTGGCATGATGCCCTCGCGTGAGGGCCCCGGCGGTTGTTGTTCAGCCCGGGGCCCGTTTACCGGCTAGGATCTGCTCGAGCACTCGGGCCGCTTCTCTCTCGGAGCGCTTCGCCTCTTCCCTTCGGGAGAGGTTCTCGCGTGGTCCAGAGGATTCCTGCGCGGCAGCGTTGCTGAGCGTCTTCGATTCAGGCCGGGTGACTGGCGAGGCTGCTGCGGGTAGCGGAGCGGTGGGCGCGGTGCCCGCCGGCTGTGATCGAAACCTCTTCGCGCTTGCGATGACCGCCTGCGCTTGGCGCAGTTGCGTGTAGAGGTGCTCCTCGATGATGTCTGCGGCTTGCTCGGCTGTCAACTGCACCGCCTCTCCGGCTTCAAGCGTCTCAGCGAAATGCTGCTGGATGAGCGCGAAGACCGCCGCGTCAGCGCCGGGCGTGCCCGCGATGAGCTCGTAACGCGCGTCACCCTCTGGGGTCACCTCCGCAGCGACCCACGCGCGCACCTGCTGGTCGTGCCGCTCGAGAACGGCCTCGACGCCACGCGCGTGCTCCTGCATCGCCTCGGCGACGCGTGCCGAGTAGCGTGCATCGCCGGCAGCGTCGGCGAGCGCCTGCGGCTCGACGCCGAGC
>JBBSAM010000190.1:0-1692 GCA_038252255.1 Acidimicrobiia bacterium
GCCGCGTCGTAACGGATCACGTCGAGCCGGATGTCGTGGCTGACGGTGAAGCGGGTCTTGTTGACCTCGCGGTAGCTGGTGTTGGGTCCAGGTCGGCCGGCCCGGGCCTGCTTGTAGGACGTACTGGTCGTCTCGCTCACGGTGAGGGTGACCCACCGGTCGGCGCCGGAGTTGGCGAGCGCTTCAGTCGCGGCTTGTTCGACCGCGACGCGGGTCTTGAACCTGCTCCTGGGTCCGGTGAGCTTGGCGTCGAGGGCCTCGATCGCGGCGACGCCGGCTTCGATCCGGCCGGCCCGTGCGTGGGCGTCCCGGCCGGCTTTGGCGGTGGAGTGGACCCACACGATCCGATAACCCTCGACCGACGGCAGTGGCGCGGGAGTCGTGGAGTAGACCTCGTCGGGGTCGCCGAGGCGTTTGCCGGGTCGGCGGAAGGCTTCGGTCCAGACCGGGGCGTGGGTCTGTAGGTGCTTGCGGAACGCGCCGTCCTCCGCGCGGGAGCGGGGCATCACGGTGACGAACCGGCCATGGTTACTGTTGATGTGGCCCATGGCTTTGCGGGAGCACAGCTTGGAGTCCGCCACGTAAAGGAAGTCGGTCCGCCCGAGGAGCCCGACCAGGCTGTCCCAGGTCGGCACGTGGGTCGGGTCATCACTGGTGTTGCCGTCGGCGAGCCGGTAGGCGATCGGGACCGCGCCGTCGGCGCTGACAGTGAGGATCCAGACAAGTTGCAAAAGGTCTGGGCGGTGGTCCTTGCTGTGCCCCCAGGTGATCACCGGGGTGGGCTTGCCGCCCCGCGGGGTGCCGACCGCGTCGCGGTAGACGCCGTGCACCGAGATGGAGGTGGAGTCGTTGTGCAGCTGGTTGGTGTCGATGTGGAACTCGCTGATCGCCCGCAGCACCACCGCTGTCAGGAGGCTGGCCCGGTCGGCGTCGAACAGCGCCTCCAACGCGCGCCCGACCCGGTCGTCGTTGAGCACGCTGACGTCCTCGGCGCTCAGCCCCAGTAGCGCCGGGTCGTAACGGGCGGCCCACTCGCCCAGGCCGTAGAGCGGCTCACGACCCAACACCAGGTTCGTCACGACCAGCCTGATCGCGGCCGCCGCACTGAGCTTCACCCGCGCGTCACCATCCGGCAGGGCCGCGGCCAGCAGCGCGGGCAGCCCGAGCCGGTCGGTCACGGCGTTGATGATCGGCAACCCACCCAGCACCTGTGAGGCCAACCCGAGCTCGTTCGGATCGGATGGGGTTCTTGGCTCGGTCATCACGACACCCTCCGGTCGGGGTTGCATTCGGCACAACCCACGCTATCCTTCGGTTGTCAACCGAAGGACACGACACGCGGAGGAGACCATGGCCAAACGACCAGCAGCACCAGAGACCCCGTCGGACGCCACACCCCTGACGGCGTTCACCGAGGCCAACTACGCCCTACCCGGAACGCTGGCCCGCCGCTTCATGCGCTGCGGCAAGCCGAACTGCCGCTGCAAGGCCGAACCGCCTGTCCTGCACGGGCCTTACTGGCACTGGACCCGCACCATCGCCGGCAAGACCCACAGCCGCACCCTCACCAAAGAGCAGGCCCAGCGCTACCAGCCCTGGTTCGACAACGCCCGCCGCCTCCGCGAACTCCTCACCGACCTCGAGGAACGCTCGCTACGCGCCTTCCGCGACGCCGAAGACCCAGCCCCGTAA
>JBBSAM010000191.1:0-1662 GCA_038252255.1 Acidimicrobiia bacterium
ATCGCCTGCATGCTCGGCGATGAAGCTTCGTCGCTCGGCGGACGGTCCGCGCACGGGGCGCGCGGAGATGCCTTGGGTGGCGAGCAGTCGATGAACGGTGGCGCGCGCGAGCTCGCCCATCTTCACGACGCCGGCGCGCTCGAGCATCCGGATGATCCGGCGGATCGATCGCCGCGGCTTCTCGCGCTTGGCGCGCACGATGACCTCGGCGACCTCGGGCCGGATCGCGCGCGAGCTGCCCTTGTCCTCCCGCGCGTCAGGTACGAGCGCCTCGAGCCCGCCGCGCTTGTGGAGATAGTACCAGGCCTCGATCGTCCTCGGTGACAGCCGAACGAGCCGGCCATCGGGCATCACGTGATCGCGGGCGGCGGCGGCGACGAAGTAGGCGGTCCGATCGCCGTGCTCGAGCCGCGCGCTGACCAACGGGCCGAGCACGCTGAACCGGAACAGCGCGATCGATCGCCTCGTCTCGTCCTCCATGTCCGCATCCTGGAGACAGCGAGCGGCCACAAACGATGGGATTGATCTGAACCGGCGCGGCGTCCCATCGGCACGCGGCGATTCGCACCACTACATGAGACGAATTCCGCGCGCGAGGCGGTGCCCGAGCGCCGCGACCGCGGCCAACCGCATGCCGGCTCGGGCGCTGGTCGCTTCGGTGTGAACCTCGACGAGCTCGGCGCGCGTGCCGTCGAGGCCGACGCGCGCCGCGATGCGCTCGAGCGCCAGCCCGCCGCTCGCGGCGAGCAGCACCACCAGCACGCGGGCCGCTGCGGCGATCCGCGCACGCCAGCGACGCTCGGTCCGCTCCGGAATGGGGGCCGCGACCGGCGCCGGCGTGTCGCGGGGCTTGGGCTCGATCACGCGCTCGACCGTCGCCCAGACGCGCCAGAGATGCCGCGCGAGGAACATCGGCAGCATCCGCCACGTCGCGCCGCACGCCGACGCCGCGCACGCGTACTGGATGATCCGCACCACCGCCGGCAGACCGAGCTCCCCGCGAGGATGCCGCTCGGGGTAGCAGTGCACGTGGAGGATCCGGTGGCCGCACCGCGGGCATTGCTCGGGTCGGTACCCGTCGGGGTCACAGACCAGGCGCTCGTGCGCCGCCAGATCCCGAACCCTCTCGTCGATCAGAGTCCCTCCCTTGAATCTGGACTCCCGCGGCGTAACGAGGCAACCCTCCGGATCCGGAGGAGGGAGACCGATGGTCGGGCTCATGAGGATCTCCTGGCGTAGACACCCCGAAGATCCTCGCCTCCTCCGACTTCTCCAACTTTCGCGCCCACCCGTCTCGTCCCGCGCCGGCCTCGGCGATCCGAGGCCGCTCAGCTCGCTACGTCACGACGCGAGCGCGAGACAAACCCCATCCGCAAGGCCCGCAGAGACCGAGCCGGAACACGTGGCGCCGCGGCTCGGTCGTTGCCGACAGCGCCACCGATCCTAGGCCACCTCGTCATCGCTCTCACGGGCGCGGTGGAGTCCTCGAACATGATGCCGGTACTCGCGCAGCTGCGGAACGCGTGCAGACAGCTCGACGTGATCCTCACTGCTGGTGCGATGCGATTCCTGGCCCGCGATGCGTTGGTGGCGCGTCGTTACCGCGTCTGGTGCGACATGTGGCCGGATGTTCCAGGAGCACCGTCTCCTCACATCGACCTG
>JBBSAM010000192.1:0-1658 GCA_038252255.1 Acidimicrobiia bacterium
ACGACGACGATGGCGGTCAGCCGCAGGAAGCCGGGCCAGTTGTCGGTGCCCGTGGGCAGTGCCGTCGATCTGCGGCTACCGGCGCGGCCGTCCAGCACCCCGCCGAGCCAGCGCAGCAGGATAGCGGCCATCACCACACCGGGGATCACCAACAGCACCGTGCCCCGTAGTCCTAGGAGCAGGAGCACCGGCGTCGTGATGAGCGACCCGAGTGCGAACCCGGCATTGCCGCCGAGAGCGAAGACGCTCATCGCCTTGTTGCTGTTGCCAGCCGCCTGTCGAGCCGCCCTCGCCGCTTCTGGGTGGAAGGCGGCAACACCCAGGCCGGACAGCGCAATCACCAGCCAGGTCACCAGATAGCTGTCGGAGAGTCCGACCAGCGCGACGCCCACGGCAGCCGTCGCCATGCCGATGGGGATGAGCCAGCGACGCGGTCGGCGGTCGGTCCACCAACCGAATGCGGGCTGCGCCACCGACGACAGGAAGGTTGCAGCCAGGGTCAGACCGGACACCGCCGCGTAGCTGTAGCCGCGGTGCAGGACGAGGAACGGCAACAGGGCAGGCACGACACCCTGATAGAAGTCATCGACGACGTGGCTCGACGACATCACGGCCACGCCGCGGCGATTCACGCCTTCCCCGCCCATGGAGCGCTGCCCCGGGGCCGGAACGTCATGGTCCAAGCATGTCCTCCCGATCGGCGCCACTGCACAGCGCCCCGCGCCCTTCTAGGCTCTAGTGTGGGTGTCGCGATGGACACCGGACCCACAATCGACCGAGAGGCGCTGCGGCGTGCGCGCGAACGGGCGGGCCTGACCCAGCACGAACTCGCCCGCAGAGTTGGGGTGGCTGGCGGGGAACGGATCTCGATGTGGGAGCGGGGGGCCTCTCAGCCGCGGGCCGAGCTGCTGCCACCTCTGGCCGCGGCGCTCGGACTCACACCCGCCGACTTACTCGTCCCCGACCGCCTCGGCTCAGATCTGCGCCGGCTGCGGTTTCTGGCCGGGCTCAGCAGCGCCGAACTGGCCGAAACGATCCACCTCTCAAAGGTCTCGCTCAAGCGGTGGGAGGCCGGGCACCTCGAACGGTTACCTGTCCCGGGCACCCTTAAGGCCCTGGCGGGCGCCCTCGGCGTGACCGTCCCCACCGTGCGCCGAGCCATGACCCGCAGCATGGCGAAGGCATCTCTGCGCCCCTGAGCGCCACGCGGCCCGGACCCACAACAGGTCGCGTCCGTCGGGCGGTGACGGGTAAGTGCGGTGTTATACATTCGGGGAAATGTGCACGGACCGGCCCTCGCGGGACTCGTGTGTGGCCCGCCGTCGGCGAGACAGGGGGGATCGCGACCCGTACTCTCACATCACAGGCCTCCGCGTGCCTGTCGTCAATGTGATACCACTAGCACTAGTGTTGAGGGGTCGACTTCGGTCTGGGGTGACCACTGGGACCCCATCCACCGGCCTTAGGAAAAGTGAGATCAGAGGAGCACGACATGACCACCCGTACCGCAACGGCTCTGGCAGCAGGCCTCGCCGTGAGCTGCCTCGTCCTGGTCACGGCCTGTGGCAACAGCGGTAGCCCACCGGCAGCGACCCCTACCGCGCCGAGTTCGTCCACGACCTCTCCGACGTCAGCTCCAACTCGGACTCTTTCGCCTG
>JBBSAM010000193.1:0-1655 GCA_038252255.1 Acidimicrobiia bacterium
AAGGATGGCGATACCCGCGCGACCTTGGCCCTGTCGGCAGACGACACCTTCTCGATCCGCGGTCTCGCTGATCTGGTACCGGGACAAGACATTACGGTCGAAGTGACCCGCGCCGATGGCACACAGTTCCACTTCACCGCGCTGTGCCGGATCGATACCGCCAACGAGATGGAGTATTACCGCCACGGCGGCATTCTCCATTACGTTCTGCGCAAATTGGCGGCATAAAGGCGTTATGATCCCGCATCGCTCCGCTTTGCTTGCTGCCTCTGGCCTGCTGGCGCTTGCCGCCTGCGGGGGCGGGCGTGGGGCTGGCGGAGAAGGCGAAGGTCCATCAGCCCCGCTCGGGTTCGAGCTCGCATTTGCTGGCACGGCGGGAGCGGGTGCGGATACCGCCGCGCCCGTCGCACCGCCGCTGATCGATCTTTCGCCGGACGAGCTTGCCGCGCGATTGAAGGCGGGCAACGTCCGGCTGATTGACGTGCGCACTGACGCTGAAGTCGCCGAAGGGGTGATCCCCGGCGCCGAACACATCCCGCTCGACCAGTTCGATCCAGCGTCGCTTGACCTGTCGGATGGGCGGGAGGTGGTGCTCTATTGCCGCTCAGGTCGGCGTTCGGCGATAGCGGGAGAGAAACTGGCTGCCGCGACTGGCAAGCCGGTGGAGCATCTTGCAGGCGGCATCCTCGCTTGGGAAGAAGCGGAGCAGCCGGTCGAAACGCCGCGCTGATCGCATCCAATCCGGACAAGCAAAAAGGGCGGCCCCACCAGGACCGCCCTTTGCTGTGTGACGCTGGCTCTCGCCTCTTGGCCCGCGTCCCTTAAACTACATCGGTGAACTTGCGGCGCCCAAGGATCGCTGCGGCAGCAAGGCCGAACAGGATCATCATCGGCGGCGCGGGCACATCCGTACCGCCCGAACTTCCGCTGCTGCTCGACGATGACGAGGACGAGGAGCTGCTGCTCGACGAAGAGCTCGACCCCGAAGAACCGCTTGATCCGCTGGACGAGCCGCTCGATGAAGAAGATGACGAGGACGACGAGCTGCTGGTGCTGCTGGTCATGTCGCCCGAAGTGCTGCCGCCGCTGGTCGCCCCGCCCGAGGTCGACGTTGCGCCGGGATGATCATCTGGCTTGCCGCCAGTGGTGCCGCCGCCCGAAGAGCTCGACGAGGAGGAAGACGAAGACGACGAGGAGCTCGACGAGGAGGAGGACGACGAGGACGATGACGATACCGCACCGGTTGACGAGCTGACATTGCCCGAAGAACTGGACACGTTGCCAGAGCTGCTCGAAACCGCACCGGTAGAGCTCGAAACGGCGCCCGTGCTTGACGACACCGCACCGGTCGAGCTCGAAACCGCGCCAGTGCTCGACGACACCGCGCCGGTCGAGGACGACACATTGCCCGAGGTGCTGGTGCTGGACACCGCCCCGGTTGAGGAAGAAACCTGACCAGTCGAAGTCGACGTCGACACCTGACCCGTCGACGAGCTGATCTGCCCGGTCGATGAGGTGGTCGAAGACGTGATCGTGCCTGACGACGTAGAGGTCGAATTGTCGATATCGACATCAACAATCACGCCGCTCGAACCATTGCTGCCGCCCGAGGTCGATGTGGTGGTCGAGACCGAAACATCGCCCGATGACGATCC
>JBBSAM010000194.1:0-1639 GCA_038252255.1 Acidimicrobiia bacterium
AGCCTCGATCCACCGGTCGGGTTTCTGAGGGCATCTGATCGGGTTCTGTCGGTGTGATTGTGGTTTCGGGCGTGGTGGTGCTGCCGGTCTGTCCGGGTCTTCCACGTTGGGTCCTGGGTTGCGCCGCTGGGGCTGGGTGTTCAGGTCGCCGAGATCGGTGGTCCGGCGGCGGCGGTGAACATGGCCCGCCAGGCGTGCTCCCAGGGCCATCGCTGGGGTAGGTGCAGGCGCAGGCGCCGGGCGGAGCGGGCGATGCGGGCTGGCACGGCGATGAGCTGGGTTCGGATCGTCGCGGTGGTCGCGCGGGCGTGGAACGCCGAGGCCAGGGTCCCCGCGGCGCGGGTGAGGTTGAACGCGATCGCGGCCAGCACCAGCCATGCTCCGTTTGCTGAGAACGCACTTGAGGGTAGATGGGCGAGTGGGCCGGCCTTGAGCTCGGCGATGACCTTCTCGACGATCGCGTGGTCGCGGTGGGTGGCCTCGGCCGCGAGCATCGACTCACGGGAGTCGGTGAACACCGCGTGGTGGCGCCATACCGAGAACAGCTCGTCCTGGCCGGCCGGGACGGTCTTGGGGTTGAGGCGTTTGACTCGGCGCACGATCAGGCGGGCGCTGATGTGCTCGGCCTGCTTGCGGGAGGTGAACGCGGTGAATCCGATCTCGGCGACCTCGGCGTCGGAGACCCAGCGCTGCTCGTCCTCGTCGTAGATCGCGTGCGGATACTTGATGCCCACCCAGGCGTCGTCGGGGATGGTGGTGATTGCCCTGGTCACGGCGGGGTCCATGCGGGCGGTGATGGAGAACCTGGCTCCACCGGTGCGGGCCGCGGAGATCACGTCGTGGTTGTAGTACGCACTGTCGGACCGAACGGTGATGATCCCGGTGGCCCCGGCCTTGCGTGCGGTGACCAGCGCGTCGGCGACCAGGCGGGCGGCGCCCTTGGCGGAGTTCGTCGGCCCGCGGCGCAGCCTCGTGGCGGCGATCACCGGCGCCGACAGCGGGGTGCTCGCGATGGCGAGGAGCGCGTTGAGGCCCTTGACCTTGGAGTACCCGTACCCGGCACCCTGCTTCTGATACCCGTACGTCGCCTTGATCGTGTCGTCGATGTCGAGGTAGGCGACCTGGTCGGCGCCGGGCAGCAGCGGCGCACGGCGGGCCAGGTTCACCAGCAACCTCGAGGCCACCGCATCCAGCTGGCGAACATGACCGAACGAAAAGGCCCGCAGGAACGTCCCCAACGTCGACGGCGCCCGACCTGGCGTGAGCACCCGGTCCATCCCGCCGTGGCGCAGAAGGTCCATGTCGTCGATGCTGTCCGCACCGGCAACCATCCCCGCGACCAGCGCGGCGACCTTCACGCTCGGGTTCGACCCGGGCGAGCCCGGCACCCGCAGGTGGGTGCCGGTCAGAGCATGCAGACCGGCCCGCTCGGCCAAGGTCATGACCGGGATCAGTCCCGCGCACGACACGAGGTTCGGGTCATCGAAACCCGCGGTGAGGTTGTGGCAAACTCGCATCTACCGGGTGTCCTTTTGTTTGGTGCGTTGGAATCTTCAAGAAATCCCATCGTCCCAGGTCAAGAGGACATTCGTGCGTCGCGACCCGCTCAAAACCCGACCATCACCGGTGGATCGAGGCT
>JBBSAM010000195.1:0-1630 GCA_038252255.1 Acidimicrobiia bacterium
AAGGTGCTCGGCTGGTAGTAGGCCGTCGTCGGAGCCTTCTTGTTCACGTACGCGTCGGAGGTGTCCGCGATCGTCATCAACGGGTCCACGATGACCGGGAACACCGTGTTCGGATCCGCCAGGAAGGACTGCGCCGGGCTGGAGCTTGTCAAGTTATCTGTGTAAGTGATCTGGGTCACAGTGGGTTTAGAGGTGGGCGTTGATTCGGTCGGGGTAGATCAGGGCGAGCTCGGACAAGGCGGTTCTCCAGCCTTGGATGGTGGCGCCTTCGACGAGGCGTCCGGGTGCTTTGCGGGGTTGGCCCTTGGGGGTGCCGGCTTCCTTGGCGCGTTCTCGGGCGCGTTTGTCTTCGATGGTGCGGATCGCGAGCCAGAGCAGTTTGATCGCGGCGGCGTCGGAGGGGAAGTGGCCGCGGTTCTTGATGATTTTGCGCAGCTGGTAGTTCAGCGACTCGATGCTGTTGGTGGTGTAGATGACTTTCCGCAGGGCGGGCCCGAAGGCCAGGAACGGGGTGAACCGGTCCCACGCGTTCTCCCAGGTCGCGACCGCGGCGGGGTACTTCTTGCCCCAGGTCGAGTCCGCGAACGCGGTGAATGCCATCAGCGCGGCGTCCTCATCGGGGGCGGTGTAGATCGGGCGCAGCATCGCGGCGACGGCCTTGCGGTCGCCGTAGGCGACGAACCGCATCGAGGCCCGGATCAGGTGCACGACGCAGGTTTGGACCATCGTGTGGGGCCAGGTGGCCTCGATGGCTTCGGGGAACCCGGTCAGCCCGTCGCAGCAGACGATCAGCACGTCGCGGACTCCGCGGTTGGCGAGCTGGGCGCACACCGACGCCCAGAGCTTCGCGCCCTCAGCGGCCTGGATCCAAATCCCCAGAACGGTTTTCACGCCGTCCATGTCGACCCCGACCGCGATGTGCGCGGCCCGGTTGGCCACGTGCGCGCCGTCGCGGATCTTGACCACGAGGGCGTCGAGGTAGATCACCGGATAGAACGCCTCCAACGGTCGGGACTGCCATTCGGCGACCTCGTCCGCGACGGCCTCGGTGACGTTCGAGATCGTCTCGTGGGACAGTTCGGTCCCCAACGTGGCGGCGAGGTGGTGCTGGATGTCGCGGACCGTCATCCCGCCCGCGTAGAGGCTGATGATCATGTCCTCCAGGCCGCCGAGGCGCCGAGCCCCTTTGGGGACCAACGCCGACCCGAACGACGAAGCCCGGTCCCGCGGCTGGTCCAAGGTGATGTCGCCGACCTCGGTCCCGACCGTCTTCGGGGTCGTGCCGTTACGGGAGTTCCCCGAGCCGTGACCGGACCGGTCACCCCGGTCGTACCCCAGATGCGAGGTCAGCTCGGCGTCCATCCCCCGCTCGAGGACGGACTTAATCATCTCGGGCAGGAAACCGCCCTTGCCCGTCAGGGCCACGCCCCGCTCCCCAGCCCGGGCCAGCAGCTCGTCGACCAGGTCGTCGGAGAACAACTCCCGACGCAGCCGCCGAGCCTCTGGATCCAGCTCACTCCTAGGGATACCCCGGCCGTCCCGGGCGATATTTGTGTGGTCATCGGTCACGGTCATAGCGAACTCCTTCAACATCAGACCCACCGCTTACACAGACCATCTGACACCCCCC
>JBBSAM010000196.1:0-1624 GCA_038252255.1 Acidimicrobiia bacterium
GTCCTGCGGATCCTGCACCGGTGGCTGGCAACAGGCGAGGAAGGTCGAGAAGCGTTTGAGCGCAAGGGCTCCCGCGCGGATCGTGTTGAACGCGCAGCCGGTGGCTAGACGTTGGCGGGCCCAGCGTTTGGCGGCCTCACGTAGCCACGGCGGGTCGATCCTATCGAAGCTCACCGAGCCTCGGCCGCGGGCGGCGGCCACCCCCAGCTCCGAGGCCTGCCACGCGTCGGCGCCGTAGCGACGGTCGAGCTCGTCGCCGGCGGCCGGGACTACCCGCAGCATTGCACCCGCGTGCGCCGCGTCGGCGCTCACGTCGGGTTCTCCTTGCCCCAGGCACCGGACCGGGTCAGCTCGGCCCGCAGGTCGTCGACGTCGAGGTGGACGTAGGTCTGGGACGTGGTCGTCGACGAGCGATGGGTGAGCAGGCGGGCAACCACCTCGACGCTGACCCCATGTCGCAGCAGGTCGGTGGCCCGGGAATGGCGCAGCATGTGCAAGGTGAAGCAGATCCCGGTGCGTGCCCGCAGACGCCGAACCAGCTGGTACACGGCCTGGTAAGTCAACGGCCGCCCGTACGGCTCGGCGAACAGATTCACGAACACGTAGTCCGAGTCGCACTCCCCGTACTCGTCGAACATGTACCCGGTGTAGAGGCGCGCCAGCCCAGCTGAGATCGGGATGGTGTGCTCCTCAAGGGTTTTGGCCCGGGCTCCGTTCGCGTTGTCCCGCCGGGGCACGATGCGGACCTCTCGGCGGTGGGAGACGAAGTCGGTGTGCCGCAACCCGAGCGCCTGGCCTATCCGCATGCCACTTTCGGCCAGTAGTACCAGCAGGAAGCGGTCCCGCAGGTGCTCGCAGGCCTCGACCAGCGCCAGCACCTGTTCGTCGGTCAGGGTGCGCGGCAGCCGGCGAGGCTGGCGCAGCCGCAGCGGCCGGGTAGCGGTCGCTCGCCCAGCGGTGACGTGGTGCAAGAACGGCCGGTAGCCGTCCCGGTTGGTCCGCCGCCAGTCCACCAGCGACTGCGCGAGCACCACGCCGCCTCGGGCCCGGTAGTCGTAGAAAGAGAACAGCGCCGCCAGGTGTCGGTTCACCGTGGCCGCGCAACAGCGGCCCGAGCCGCCATCGAGCACCGCGACGTTCTCGGCCGGGGCCCGCAGCCACGTCACGAACCTGGAGACGTTCTCCACCGTCGCCTCGTCGACGGCCACGCCCAGCGGCTCAAGGAACTGCAGCCACAGCTTCAGGCTTGTCGCGTAGGTACGAAGCGTCGTCGGGGACCGGTCCAAAGCCTGCAGATGCGCAAGGAACGCCTCCACCGGACCCACCGGCTCGCCGCCCCCGTCGAGCACAGTCCACGACTCCGACCCGTCCGGCATCAGCACCCGCTGCACCCGCATCCTGACCTCCCTACCGAGGTACACCACGAGCACCATAGGAGTCAGCTACGACAGTCCCGCCCGGCGACATTAAGACGATTACGCGCTCGGGGGCGGCCGGTCACGGCCAGATGGCCGAGCGGCCGAACAGTCAGGACACGCAGTACACGGTCAAGAGAATGCGTCCATGACAGCGCTTTCGACCCAAAGAAGCGACGTCGAGGACACGCCCAGGGGGCTACAGAGAA
>JBBSAM010000197.1:0-1622 GCA_038252255.1 Acidimicrobiia bacterium
GGTGTGACGGGTGTGACGGGTGTGACGGGTGTGACGGGTGTGACGTCTTCGTCGTGGTCCGGATTCAAGTGGACGGCCGGGATGGGCGTCCACTTGCGGCTGTGCCTCGCCCAGCGGTCGGGATGGCGCCGACGCGCGCGCGCGTAGACGGCCGCACGGGCGAGGAGCAGCGCGACATCGCGCCCCGCGTGCCGATCGTCCGGCGTGACAAACCGGATCGCGCTGTGGAGGTGCTGCGTGTTGTACCACGTCACGAAGGCCGCGACCCACGCCTGCGCCGCCGCGATATCCGCGAACGGGTGCCGCGGATAGGCCGGACAATACTTGAGCGTGCGGAAGAGGGATTCTGAATAGGCGTTGTCGTTGCTCACGCTCGGCCGGCTGTACGAGGCGAGCACCCCCAGGCGCTCGAGCGTGCTGACCATCGTCGCCCCTTTCATCGGACCGCCGTTATCCGCGTGCAGCACGATGCCGCGGGGATCGAGCTGCTGTGTGTCACAGATCGTGCGGAAGAGCGCCGCCGCGTGCTCGGCCGTTTCGCTGTCGTGCACGGCCCAGCCCACGATCTTCCGGCTCCACACATCGAGCATCAAATACAAGTACACGAAGACGCCGCGCACGGGCGTCTTGAGATAGGTGATATCCCAGGACCACAGCTGGTTCGGACCCGTGGCGACGTGCGTGCGCGGCGGCCGACGCACGGGCGCCTTCGCGCGACCGCGATGCGCGAGCAAGCACTCCGCCCGCAAGATCCGATAGATGGTGGATTCCGACGCGAGATAGCGCCCCGCATCGGCGAGCAGCGGCACAATCTGATGCGGCGACAGATCGCGATACGTCGCGGAATTCACCACCGTCAGAATGCCGCAGCGCTCCGCGTGCGTGAGGGCATTGGCCGGCACGTGATGCGGGCCGTGGCGGGCATCCGCCTCCGCCCCGGCGCGCCACCGTTCGACCGTCCGCACACTCAACCCCACCACGCGACACGCCGGGCCCCGCCGCGCGCCCGCGCGGACGGCGGCGTCGATCAGCGCGCAGATCATCACTCGGATCTCCGGTCCGTGGGCTCGTCCGCGTCCCCCCAGATCTCCTGGACTTTTTTTTTGAGCACCAGGAGGGCCGCGGTCTCGGCTAAGGCCGCATTCTTTCGGCGCAGCTCGCGCTCGAGGTCCTGAATGCGCCGCTGCTCGGTCGACGGGGCCCCGCGGCGGCCCGACTCGCTGAGCGCCGCCTCCGCGGCCGCCCGCCACGCCGCGAGGTCAGTCGCATGCAGCCCTTCGCGCCGCAGCAACGCGCCGAGGTCGGTCTCACTCAGGTCACGCGCCGCACTGACGACCCGGAGTTTCTCCGCGCCGGTCCACTTCTTCTTGGGGTTCGACGAGGGTGTCATCCCCTCGATGGTACCCGCGGCGCGCAGCCATCGCGAGAGGGAGGCCTGCGGGACTCCCACCTCCTGCGCCAACGCGTTCGCACTGATCGCCTGCGGCCCGACCAACCGCCGCAGCATCCGGCTCTTGAACCCCGCACTATAGACTGGCACCGAACTACCCACCTTTGACCCCCAGGGACTGTGATCGTGTGACCGCTTAAGCTACTGCGGTCGTACGACAACTATCCTGACA
>JBBSAM010000198.1:0-1616 GCA_038252255.1 Acidimicrobiia bacterium
CTGGGGGAGGTGCCGGAGGGGTTGCTGGCCGAGGGCGAACGGCTGGTCGACCGGCGCCGCCGCGAGCTGGAGACGTCGGCCCGCGCACTGGGCGTGCACCGACTCGAGATGCTCGGCTACCCGGATTCGGGCATGGCCGGCACCCCGGACAACACGCGCGCCGACGCGTTCTGCAATGTGGACGTCGAGGTCGCCGCCTCACGGCTGGCCCAGCTTCTGGTCGAGGAGGGCGCCGACGTGCTGACCGTGTACGACCCTCATGGCAACTACGGGCACCCCGACCACGTCCAGGTCCACGTCGTCGGGGTCCGCGCCGCGGAGCTCGCCGGTGTCACCCACGTCTACGAGGCGACGGTGAATCGCGACCACATGGTCAGGCTCATGGCTGGCAACCCGCAATGGGCGGCCGACGCTGCACCACCGGACGTCTCAGAGTTCGGGCTGCCGGAGTCGGAGATCACCACCGTCGTCGATGTGCGCGCGGCAATAGACGCGAAGCGCGCCGCGATGGCCGCCCACGAGTCCCAGGTGGGCGACTTCGGCCCATTCCTCGCGATGCCGGCCGAGCAGGTCGAGGCTGCCTTCGGTCAGGAGTCCTTCCGCCGCCGCGGGGCCGCCAGCCAGCGCGGCACAGCGGTCCGGGAGAACGCGCTCCCGCTTTAGCAGGTGCGGGCGTCCATGGCTTGAGCCGTTCGCAGGATGTGGCCTACTGCGCCGCCGCCCCGAGAATGAAGGCCGCGAGGTCCTTGCTCTGCTGGACCCGGCTCGGCTCGTGTACGTACATCATGTGTCCCGCCGGGTAGTAGGCGTGGTCGATGTTGGCCAGCAGCTCGACGGGCACATCGAGGTGGGCGAAGGTTTCCTGCGCGGCGTAGTAGGGCGTGGCGCCGTCGAGGTAGCCGTAAGCGACATGCACCCTGAGGTGCGGGTTGGCACGCATCGCGCGCGCGAGCTTGTCGCTGACGTCGACGGGCCGACCCTCGAACTCCTTGAACGACCACTCCTCGTTGGCCTTCATCGACAGCTGCTCGTACGGAAGGTCGTTCTGGTAGCCGAGCTCAGCCCGTACGTAGTGGTTCCACGCGGCGGCATACGGACCGGTCATCGCGTCCATGCTCGGGTCGTCATCCATCTTCTCGGCGACCGCGTTGCCGGTCGGCCCCGTGAAACGACCATCGAGCCGGCCGACGACGAGCTGTTCGCGACGGAGCAGCTCGACGAAGAAGTGGAGGTGCTCGACCCGGAGGTTTGACAAGTCGACGTACTCCTCGCTGAGCCCGGTCATCCGGGCAAGGGCCCCCACCGCCTCGCTGCGCTGCTTGGTGGTGAGCCGGTGCCCCCGCGAGAGGACCCACGGATAGGTGCGCTCGGCATACTCCTCGGCCTCGGCGAGCACGCTGCGCAGCGCCTTCTTCCCGCGCCTGCCGTGGAAGTGCGCGACGGCTGCATAGGTCGGGAGGAACCCCACGTAGCCCCGGTCCTCGGGCTCCTTGAGGCCGATCGACCCGAGGTCGATGACGCTCGAGATGAGGATGACGCCGTTGAGGAACATCCCGCGGCGGGTCTGGAGGTGCTCTGCGAGGGCCGCGGCGCGGACAGTGCCGTACGACTCGCCC
>JBBSAM010000199.1:0-1614 GCA_038252255.1 Acidimicrobiia bacterium
GGCGTGGAAACGCTGCTGAAGATCCCGCCAGGCGCTGTCCCCCAGGCGCACCGCGATTTCGGTGGAGCCGACGATGTCGGTGAACAGCACCGTCGCCAGCCAGCGCTCGTCGTCGCGAGCTTCATGGCGCGCCGATCTGGCGGTGCCAAAGCGCACGATCGCCTCGAGAAGCCGATCGGAGTCGCCTTGGTAAGGCAAGTGATCGCTTCCCGGCAACTCGAGATACTCGGCTTCGGGCAGGTGATCGGCCAGATATCGTCCATTGCCGACCTTGACCGCACGGTCGCGTCGTCGGTGCACGATCAAGGTCGGCCGACGCACCTGCGGCAGGATGGCGCGGACATCGATCTGGTCGTTGGCAGTGTGCAACCGCCTGATGGCGCTGGGTGACGTGCTCTGCCTTTGGTAGCGGGCGAGCGCTTCGGCGAAGGCGGCGTCGCCGACGCGACTGGGCGCGAACAGACCCACGGTCTCCGGCTTGCCCCAGGTCGCGGCGGTGTTCCTATGGATCTCCTCGATCGTCGGCGAGTGCGGATAGTCGGGTGCCCAGGAAAAACGGGCCATCGAGCTCAGCAGAATCAGTCGCTCGACCATGTCGGGGTACGTTGCGGTGAACAGCGCGCCCATCGCGCCACCCTCCGAGTAGGCGAGCAGGACCGTGCGCCTGGAGCCGACGGCTCGCATCACATCGCGCACGTCGTCCATTCGCTCCTCCAGCGTGGGCACGCCCTCGAATCGGTCCGACAGGCCCTGTCCGCGCTTGTCGAACAGGATCACGCGAAAGTGCGCGCCGAGTTCGCGATACATCTGCGCGCAGCCCGGCATCTCCCAGCCCAGCTCGACGTGCGAGACGATGCCGGGAACGAACACCAAGTCCGTCGGGCCTTGCCCGAAGACCTGGTACGCGATGCTCAAACCGTCGGATTCAGCGTACTGGGTCAGCGGGACGGGGATCTCGGCGCTCACCGGACCAGTGTGCACCAGACCGCGAAGGCCGCAGGCGCTCAGCGTGGCAAAGGGGCGTCTGCGTTGGCCTGGACCAAAGGCACCGTATCCGGCGCGTCGGGATCGGCGAGAAGGTCCGGCTACGGCAGCGTGTCGGCGAGCGGCATGGAGCCGATGCGCAGCGGCCCGGCGCGCCAGTCGGCCATCAGCGCGTCCCACTTCGGCCGCGCCGCGGCGAGGTGGCGCGCCTTCACGTGGCCGTAGCCGCGGATCATCTCCGGCACGCGCGCGATCTCGACCGCAAGCGCGAGGTTGGCCGGGCCGAGCGCGCGCAGCACCTCCTCGATCGACAGCCGGTACTCGTCGATCAGGGCACGCTCGACGACTCGCTCCTCGGTGCGACCGAACGGGTCGAAGGCCGAGCCGCGCAGGCCCTTCAACTTCGCGAGGACGCGAAACGCCTGCAGCATCCACGGCCCGAAACGCTGCTTCTGTAGCTCGCCCTTGCTGTTCCTGCTCGCGATCGCGGGTGGCGCGAGGTGATAGGCGAGCTGGTAGTCCGTGCCGAGCTTGCCTTCGAACTGCGCACCGATCTTCGCCAGGAACTTCGGATCCGACTGCAGGCGCGCGACCTCGTACTCGTCCTTGTAGGCCATCAGCTTGAAAAGA
>JBBSAM010000200.1:0-1604 GCA_038252255.1 Acidimicrobiia bacterium
CCGGCCCACCACGAAGACATCTTCCCAGCAGAGATCTCCAACCCCGCGGCGGCGAGCATCCGTCGCACCTCGGCCGACTTCCAGATCCCTCGCTCGGCGGCGCGCAGCCGCAGGTTCCACTGCATCTGCTTCCTCTCTTCCCTCGGGCCTTCGGTAGGGCGCTTGGTGGGTTGTTCGTGCGGGTCGCCGCTGGGGTCAAGACGTCGCCGGGCCGGACAGTCGTCGCTGGCCGAAGCGGTCTTCGAGTCGTTCGTTGGCCTGGTCCCAGGCTCGTTCGATGTGGTCGCTGCGGACGTGGATGTAGCCCGAGGTCGTCGCCAGCCACAGGTGGCCCAGGAGTTCTTGGATCGCCTTGAGGTCCATCCCGGCCCCATACAGCGAGGAGGCGCAGTAGTGCCGCAGCACGTGCGGCGTCACCCGGCCCGACCAAGCCGGAAGCCACTGGTCGACCTGGCTGTTCAGCGTCCTGCGAAGCACGTCCGCACGTGCCCGACCGCAGCGGCCCAACCCGTGGTCGAGCCGTTCGGACGGCAGCATCGGGGCGTCGGGGTCGGCCCAGTCCGCGCCGTACTGCGGGCGTACCTCGGCCAGCCACCACTCGATGAGCTGGTCGGCTCCGTTGATCGCCGGGACCAATCGCGGCTTGGGTCCACGGCCCCGGCTGCCCTTGCCGAAGCGGACGTGCAGCTTGCCGAACCCGCCAAGGTCGGGGCGCCAGTCGCGGATGTCGAGCATCACCGACTCGGTGATCCGCAACCCGAGGCGACGCCACAGCGAGGCCGCGAAGTAGTCGCGTGCGGCCGGGAGGTACTTGCGTGCGTGCGGGACCGACTCGCGCCACCCGGCGAACAACGTGTCGATCTCTTCGTCCGAGGGCGGCACCCGCACGTGCCCCAGCGAGGCACCGGACTGGCGGTTGTACTCATCGACCGGCTGCTCGACCTGGACACCGGTCGCACGCCGGATATCACCGCCGTACCGGTCGATGAGGAACTCGTAGAACACCGACAGCGTGCCCGCCTTGCCGGCACGCGTGGACACACTGCGCCCCAGCCGGCGTTGCTCGGCCAGGAACTGGTCGGCGTGCTGCGGTGTCGCCTCCCACAACGGGCCGGTCATCGACCGGGCGAACTCGATCACGACGGCTCGGCTGTTGCGGACATGCCCGTCGCTCAGACCCGCAGCCACCATCGCCAGCGCGTACTGGTCGACCAACTCCTGCTCGAAGTCCTCAACATCCTGCGCCGTCGACAACGCATACGCGGCCGCGCCGCCTGGCAACACGCACAGGCCCATCAAGCGCTCAGTTCGACGATGCCGACCATGAGTCGAAGATACATCAAAACCATCAGGAAAGCCGACCGATGATCAATGAATCCGTGGAAGCTCGGGAACCCAGACCACCTGCACGAACGTGGATCACGCCCTCAGATCCGCGGAACGAACCGCCGTGCATAGAGACAGCAGGTTAGAAGTTCCGATGAATATTGACGCTTTTCGCCGGAACTTGAGCAGGCAGCGACAGCCATGAAGAAGATCGCCCTGCCCGCCGGCATCGCCATGATGCTGATCGCCGTCCCGCTGTTCCTCGCCGCGTTCCTGGC
>JBBSAM010000201.1:0-1598 GCA_038252255.1 Acidimicrobiia bacterium
AGGTCGAAGAAGGAGTCGTCGACGCCGACGCGTTCGACGCCGAGGACCTGGGCGTAGATGCCGGCCAGGATCTCCTCGACCGCATCGGCTGGGGCGCGGTACCGGCCGCCGTCGGTGTATTCCGGTGGTGGTAGGGCGCGGGTGTCGAGTTTGCCGTTGACCGTCATCGGCAGTGTCGGCAAGACCATCACGGCGGCGGGCACCATGTAGGCGGGCAGCCGTTCGGCCAGGCTGGCGCGCGCCCCGGCGGGATCGACTGTCCCGGTGACTGATTCGGTGACGTAGCCGACCAGGCGCTTGTCGCCGGGGCGGTCCTCGCGGGCGATGACGACCGCCTGATCCACCCCATCCAACCCAGCAAGTGCCGCCTGAACCTCACCGAGCTCGATGCGGTAGCCGCGGATCTTGACCTGCTCGTCGGCGCGCCCCAGGTACTGCAGCTGCCCGTCGGGGCGCCAGCACACCAGGTCCCCGGTGCGATACATCCGCGCGCCGGGCGCCCCGAACGGGCACGCCACGAACCGCGACGCCGTCAACCCGGCTCGGCGCCAGTACCCGACGCCCACGCCGCGGCCGGCCAGATACAACTCGCCGATGACACCGGCGGGCACCGGGCGCAGCCACCCGTCCAGGACGAACAACGCCGCGCCGGTCACCGGCGCGCCGATCGGCGGCACACCCGAGTCCGCTGCCAGCGGTGCACTCTTGGACGCCCACATCGTCGTCTCGGTGGGTCCGTAGACGTTGACCATCACCCGTCCGGGTGCCCACCGATCCACCAGCTCGGCCGGGCAGGCCTCGGCGCCGATCACCAAGGCGGCCGCTCCCAAGCCCTCAGTCGACAATCCCCTGACGGCAGAGGGGGTTTGGGTGAGCACGCTGACCCCTTCGCGCACCAGCAAGGCGTGGAAGTCCTCCGGTGAGCGTGCCAGCGACTCGGGCACCACCACCAGCCGCCCACCAAACAACAATGCGCCCCAGATCTCCCACACCGAGAAGTCGAAGGCATAGGAATGGAATTGCGTCCACACCTGCCCGGGCGCCAAGTCGAAACCGACGTCCAGTGCCTCGAACAGCTGAACCACGTTGTACTGGGTGACGGCCACCCCCTTGGGGACACCGGTGGTGCCCGAGGTGTAGATGATGTGGGCGAGGTCATCGGGCGCCGGTGCCGGCAACGCGGTGCTGGGTTGGGAGGCGATGCGGGGGTCGTCGACGTCGAGGACCGCCACGTCGCAGCCGTCGAGCTGCGGCCGCCGGTCTGCGGTGGTGAGCGCGGCGATCGGCGCGGCATCGGCGAGCATGAACTCGATGCGCGCCGGGGGATGTGCCGGGTCGATCGGCAGATAGGCCGCCCCGGTCTTGAGCACCGCCAGAATCGCCACGATCGCCTGCGCTGACCGCGAGAACAGCAGCGCCACACACTGTCCCGGGCCCACACCCTGGCTGGCCAGAAGGTGCGCCAACCGATTCGCGGCCTCGTCCAACTCCCGATACGTCAGTGAGCGACCCTCGAAGGTCACCGCCACCGCCTCCGGAGCACGGGCCACCTGCGCGCCGAACAACACCGGCACCGACACCGGCGTCGCTGCCGGTGC
>JBBSAM010000202.1:0-1597 GCA_038252255.1 Acidimicrobiia bacterium
ATCGTGTAGAACGCCACCTGGATCGGAGCGGGGACGTCACCGAACACCTCTCGGGTGACCCGGGAACGGTCCGCCCAGCCGGTGATCTGCGGGAGGATCCCCGAAGCCGCGAACACCACCGCGAGCAGCGCCCCGGTCGCCAGTGCCATCTGCACTCCGGTCGGGCGTCGCCGCATCACGCCATCACCGGCTAGTACTTGCTGTCCGGGGGTGGAGGTTGCAGGTCCCTCAGTTGAGGGGCCTGGCGATGGACTCTGTGGTTCCTACCAAAGAACCCAGGAGTCCGATCACCATGACCACCTCAGCAGAGATCATCTATCAGCGGCGAGTCCGCGTGTTGGCACTCGCCGAAGAACTCGGGAACATCGCGAAGGCATGTCGTCAGGTGGGGGTGTCCCGCACCCGTTTCTACGAGTGGAAACACCTCGCCGAGTCCTACGGCCTCGAGGCACTCTGGCCGAAGGATCGGCGTCGTCCCCAACACGCGAACGAGACCCCGACCCATGTCGTGACCGACTTGTTGGCGATCGCGTTGATCGAACCCACGATCGGGTGTCGCCAGATCGCGGACCGGCTCGACGAGCTCGGCTATCAGATCGGGAAGACCACGGTGCAACGCATCCTCGTCGCGCATGGGTTGGGCCGGCGCCGTCAACGGGTCGCTCGTGTCGCGGCGATCGCCGCGCTGAGCGGTCTGATCACCGAACCCGTGACCGACGAGAAGGACCCGCCCCTGTTCGGGTTCTGTCATTGGGCAGGCTGGCCGGGCGATCTGGTCGCGCTCGACAGTTTCTACATCGGCAATCTCAAAGGCGTCGGGAAGGTCTACCAACTCACCGCGATCGATACCTGCAGCCGGTGGGCGATCACCAAAATCATCATCGGGCCCGTCACCGCCACCGACACGATCGAGTTCATCGGCTATCTCCGCAAGATCATGCGCCGGCTCGGGATCCCGGTGCGGAGGGTCCTCACCGACAACGGACCCGAATACAAAGCGAACGTGTTTCGTGATCATCTCGCCGAAGTCGGGATCGGCCATGTGCGGATCCCGCCCCGGTCACCGAACTACAACGCAGTGTGCGAACGGTTCCAAGGCACGATGCTGCAGGAATGTTGGCGGCCCGCGTTCCACCGGAGACGGTTCGGATCCATCCGCCAGCTGCAGTCCGAAGCACACGCATGGCTGATCCGCTACAACACCCGGCGACGCAACCACGGCGACTACATGGCCGGCCGACGACCCGCCGACATTCTCAACACCCACACCCAACAACGAGCAGCATGACCATCAACCACACCGTCCATCTGTCACCTCCAACCCCGGCCCGGAAGGGCTAGTAGGTGTACGCGGCGTCTCCGACCGCCAAGGTGCGTCGGGTCCCCGAATCAGCCGACGGCATCGTCGTTGCCCTCCGCTCGGGCCGTCGGCATCGCCATCACGCGCGCGCCGAGACGACCGGCTCCGCAGCGATCGCAGCCATCAGCGCGTCGCGGACTCGGTCGCGCGTGAACGGTTCGATCCGGTCCGGCGAGCGATGGTTTGCCGGATGTGCTTCGCGAGGACGGCCGCCTCGGAATGCTCCAGATCGCGCGA
>JBBSAM010000203.1:0-1587 GCA_038252255.1 Acidimicrobiia bacterium
CCTCGCCTGTTCACCGAACGTGACCCGACACGCGGTCTGAGAACGCGAAAGTGCCTGTCTCACAACGAGATACTGGACTTGCTGACGGTTCAGTAGGCTCGAGTGGAAGGCACCTCGCACGTGAAGGATACAACGGCACGATCAACGAAGAAGGCGGCCCGACGGGCGCGGCGGAAAGTGACCCGACGCAGCGGGTTGGGCCGCTGGTCCTCGGGGCTGGTCGTGTCCGCGGACGGGACCGGGGTCGTGGCCCACGCGGGGAACGTGGCGACCCGGATGCTGTCCGACCAGGTCGGCCTGACCAGCGCCCTGTCGGGAGCCATGGTTCGGAAAGGGTTCACCCCGACTCACGACCGGGGGCAGGTCCTGGCCGACGTCGCGGTCCTGATCGCCGGCGGCGGTGAGGCGATCGCGGACATCAACGTCCTGCGCCACCAAGGTGAGGTCCTCGGGTCGGTCGCGTCCGCACCGACGGTGTGGCGGGCCCTGAAGGGGATGACCCCCGCGGTCGCGACACGGATCGAGAAGACCCGCGCGAAGGTCCGCGCCCACGTGTGGTCCCAGATCCCCGGCGGGCTGCCCGCCTCGAAGGTCGGGGACACTGACCTCGGCGACGTCGTCGTCCTCGACGTCGACGCCACGTTGGTCACGACCCACTCAGAGAAGGAAGGATCTGCTTCCACCTTCAAGCGGGGCTTCGGCTACCACCCGCTCGGCGTCTGGTGCGACAACACCCAGGAGTCGATGGCCCTGATGCTGCGCCCCGGGAACGCCGGCTCGAACACCATCGCGGACCACGTCGCGGTCCTAACCGCGGCCATCGCGCAGGTCCCCACCAAGCGCCGCAAGAACCTGCTGATCCGCGCCGACGGTGCCGGAGCGTCGCACGGGCTGCTCGAGTGGTTGACCGAGCTGAACACGAAACGTGGCCGCACAGTGGAGTACTCGGTCGGTTTCGCGGTCACCGAGAAGGTCCGAGACGCGATCAGCAAGGTCCCGACGAAGGCGTGGGCTCCGGCGATCGATCCCGAGGGCGATGCCCGCGAGAACGGGGACGTCGTCGAGATCACCGGCATGCTCGACCTGACCAGCTGGCCGGCCGGGATGCGGGTCATCATCCGCCGGGAACACCCCCACCCCGGTGCCGCACTGTCGCTGTTCGAGGAGGCCGACGGGTGGCGTTACCAAGCGGTCGCGACCAGCACCCCCGTCGCGACCGGCGGGCAGGTCGCGTTCCTCGAAGCCCGTCACCGGGCCCACGCTCGGGTCGAGACCCGGATCCGGCACGCGAAAGACACCGGCATTGGCCGGTTCCCGTCCCGCGAGTACGCCATCAACCAAGCCTGGTTGATCGCCACCTCCATCGCGGCCGACCTCATCGCCTGGCTGCGACTGCTCGCCCTGCCCGACAAGCTCCACGCGTGCGAACCGAAAGCCCTGCGGTACCGCCTGCTGCACGTCCCGGCCCGCCTGACCCACGGCGCCCGGAAACGCCACCTCCGGTTCCCGGCCACCTGGCCCTGGGCCGAGGACGTCCTGACCGTGTTCACCGCGATCCGCGGGCTGACCCCGCTGCGGACCTGAGGC
>JBBSAM010000204.1:0-1583 GCA_038252255.1 Acidimicrobiia bacterium
CGATGACACCCCCTGTGTCAACCTTTCGGGTTGAGCGGCCGTGTGGTCGCCTTTGGCGCCGCGCACGCTACGGGTCCGCCCCTCCGGCCTCAAGGGTCGCTGACGCGATCGCTGCGCGGCGGCCTGCGGCCGCCCTTGACCTCGGAGCCTCTGCGAACCCTGGGGCAGGAGATGCGGGCAGGCCGGGGCCTGCCCGGCTGGGTCGCGCGGCGCCGTGTGGTCAGGGCAGCAGAGCGGTTCCGCGGCAACGCTTGTCGTGGTTCGGGTTGTCAGGCCGCGGTGGCGGGCTCGCGGAGTTTGCCGGCGCCACCGTGTTTGTTCGGGTCGTAGGGGACACCGTCGATCCAACAGCGGTAGATGACCCGGATCCAGGCGCGGGCCAGCACCCGGACCGCGTGCGGGTGGTCGTGGCCGCGGGCGATCGCCCGGGCGTACACGTCGGCGGCCCACGGGCTGGCGTGTCGGCTGTTGTCGGCGAAACAGGTGATGGCCTTGCGGAGGTGTTTGTTGCAGGCCCATCGGAAATGCACGGCACGGTACTTGCCGGATGCTTTGGTGACCGGGGTGACCCCGGCCAGCGCCGCGACCGCGTCCGGGGAGTCGTAGGCTGCGCGGGAATCGCCCCACTCGGCGAGCACCTGGGCGGCGTTGATCTGACCCGACCTTGGCAGCGACGTGAAGATCGCGGCGTCCGGGTGCTCCCCGAGGTGGGCGACCACGGACCGGCCCAGGTTCTTCTCGGCCGCGGTCAGCGCGGTGAGCACGGCCACCTGGGCCAGTACGGCGTCGCGGACCGCGTTGGTCAGCGCCTCGTCGGTGCTGCCGGCCGGGGCGGCCCGCAACCGGGTCAGCAGTTCCGCGGCGCTGCGGCGACCGGAGTAGCCGTGCTTGACACAGAAGGCACGCAAACGTTTCTCGCCCAAGTGCTGGGCGGACGGGTAGGTCGGGTAGCGGGTCAGGAACGCCAACGCGATCGCCGATTCCACATCGGCGAAGATCGCTTTCGCGCCCGGCCAGTGCGCGTCCAGCAGGGCGGAGAGCTGGTTGGCCGCAGCGACCCGCATGTCCACGACGTCCTCCCGGGTGCGGACCACGGTGCGCAGTGCCTTGGTTTGCGCGGTGTATGGTGTCGCCGGCTGCAGCCGGTGCGCCCGCAGCCGCAGGTATTCGGCGATCACCGCGGCGTCACCGGCGTCGGACTTCGCGCCGGACAACACTTCTCCGTCCCGCCACGTCTTGATCGCGTTCGGGCTGACCGGGACGACCGGGTACCCGGCCTCCAACAACACATCGACGAGCCGCCCGTCCGGGCGTTCGATCCCGACCGCCACCTCGGCCGGGTCACCGGTCAACCGGGCCAGCCGGCGCAGCAGGTCGGCGAACCCGGCCGCGGTGTGCCCGATCGTGAACTGGGCCCTGATCCGGCCGGTCGCGTCGAGCAAACACACCGCGTGTGTTTCCGCGGCCCAGTCGATCCCGACGTAGAACAACACCCTTTGCAGCAGCGACACCGCTGCTTCCTGCACAGACACCTGCGGTCTCCTTACCGTGGCAGCGACGACTCCGACGGAAAGGCCGATCAC
>JBBSAM010000205.1:0-1572 GCA_038252255.1 Acidimicrobiia bacterium
CCGACGAGCGCGCTGGATGCGGGTGCGTTGGGCCAGCCGGTGAGGTTGCCGCCGCCGAGGCGCCAGTAGCCGTTGGCCGGGTCGGGTGCGACGGTCGGGTTGGTGCCGACGAGCGCGCCGTCCACGTAGAGGGCCATGCCGCTGGGGCCTTGGGTGGCGACGATGTGGTGGAACACGTTGTCGTTGTAGAGGCTGGTCGAGGTGATGACCTGCTGGGCGCCGCCGGCGAGGATGCCGTAGGCGATGCGGCCGTTGTTGGTCATGTAGAGCTGGCGGTCGTAGGTGGTGCCCCAGCCGGTCGGGGTGTTCTCGAGGCCGAGGATCTTGCCGCCGTTGGCTGTGTTGGTCTTGACCCAGGCCTCGAGCGAGTAGGTCTGGGGGTTCGTGACCTGCTGGTTGCTGTACGCGACGCCGGAGGTCCCCGGGCTGAGCACGCCGGTGGATCCGTCGCCGAGCGCGCCGGGCGCGCCGTAGCTGAGGCCGTTGCGGTAGGTGCCGGTGAGGTTGTGGCCGGAGGAGTCGGCGACGGGGAGCTGGCCGAGCTCATCGAGCCGCCAGTACATCGACGGCGCGTCGGCGAGCACCAGGTTCGGGAAGTTGCTCGGTGATGGCGGCGGTGGCGGCGGTCCGGGATCGGGCTGCTCCGCGGGGAGCGGCGCGCTGTGCGCAGCACCGGAGGCGTAGAGCGCGCTGACCTGAGCCGCGGTGAGGGCCCGGTTGTGCATGCTGGCCTCGTCGATGCTGCCCTGCCAGTAGTAGCTCATCACGGCCGGGTACCCGTCGAAGTTCGAGCCGAAGATCGTGTAGAAGCCGGTGAGGTCCATGTACCCGACCCGCAGGTAACCGGCGGCGGGCAGGATCGGTTGGGTGATCGCGGCGGCGCCGACGATGGTTCCGTCCAGGTAGAGCGAGATGTTGTCGGTGCCGTTGAACACCGCGGTGGCCTGGTGCCAGCTGCCGTCGTTGTAGGTGCCGAGGCTGCGCACGAACCCGTTGGTGGCACCAGCCCGAGTAGACGGCGGCACCGGCGTGGTGTCGCGCCGGATCCCGAACGCGATCTTGCCGTCGTTGTCCATCCAGATGGCACGGTTGTCGAGCGTCCCCACGCCGGTCTTGGCGTCCGAGAAGCCCATGATCGCCCCACCCCGTTCGGTGGTGGTCTTGAACCACACCGACTCGGTGAACGCCGCCGTCGGCGTGATCGCCGTCGAGGAGGTGACGTAGGCGTTGGTGCCGTTGGTCGTGATCGCCGAGTTGCCGAGCTCGACGCCGGCCTGGTGCGTGCTCACACCCCCGACGATGGTGCCGGTGTGGTTGTGGCCGGAGCTGTCGGCCAGGGGGCTGCTGTTGCCGTCGAGCTGCCAGTGCGCGACGGCGCTTCCCGCCGCGGTGACCGCGGCGGGGTAAGCGGGCGGATTCTGCCAGCCCACCGTGACCGGGACGTTGGCCGGGCCGCGGATGGAGGTCGCGGTGCCGTCACTGGCGGTGAGCTGGTAGCTGTGGCTCGTGCCCGCGGTGAGGCCGGAGTCGGTGAAGTGCAGGACGGGCTTGGACCAGGGCCACGACTCGGCG
>JBBSAM010000206.1:0-1567 GCA_038252255.1 Acidimicrobiia bacterium
CCGAACTGACGCCGTGAAGTGCACGCCCATCGAGGTTCCCGTCGAACTGCCCGACGGGTCGACCGCCGTCGCGCGCGGGTTCGTGTGCGGGCCGCCGCGGCCGCGCGCTCGGAAGTGCTGCGGATGCGGTGGCCGGGCGACGCTGAGCTGCGACTGGAAGCTCCGCGGTCAGCAGGCGGGCAAGACCTGCGACCGCGCCATCTGCGCCGCGTGCACCGAGCGCCCGGGCGGTGACCCCGAGAAGGACCTCTGCCCCGCGCACGCCGAGTCGTGGGCGAAGCATCCGAAGAACCCCGAGAACGCCGGCAAGGGCCCGCGGGCGTCGACGTGCGCCTCGTGCAGCGCTCGCATCATCTGGTGTCGCTCCGCCTCGAGCGGGAAGCACATGCCCGTCGACATCGAGCCCACCGCCGAGGGGACCATCGTCCTCGACGCCACGCCGATGCAGCCGATCGCGACCGTGCTCTCCGGAGCCGAGCTCGCCACCGCTCGAGCTGCTCGTCCCGAGAACCCACGCCTCCGCACCTCGCACTTCGCGACGTGCCCGGACGCCGCACGACACCGCCGCAAGCCGAAGACCCCGAAGGAGACCCAGACCCCATGACCAACGCCGCCCGCAAGATCGACCACGAGACCAGACTCATCCCGCGCTCGAGGCTCACCCGCTTCCCACTCAACCGGACCATCGACACGACCGATCCGCGGTATATCGAGCTCCGCGAGAGCATCCGCGCGGAGGGCATCACGACCCCGCTCATCGTGCGGCCCACGACGGCGACGAACCTCTTCGAGATCGTCGCCGGGGAGAGTCGTGCCCTCATCGCGACCGAGCTCGGCATCGACGAGCTGCTCTGCGTCATCCGCGAGGACCTCGACGAGGACGACGATGCCCTCCGTGTCGGCGCCATCGAGAACCTGCAGCGCGTCGACCTCACGCCGCTCGACGAGGCCGAGCTCTACGAACGCATGCGCGCGAACCGCGACCACCTGGACCACGCCGAGCGCACGCCCGAGCAGGTCGCTTCGCTCCTCGGGAAGAGCCCGACGCACGTGCGCCAGCGCCTCCGCCTCGTCGACCTCCTCGAGCCGATGAAGGCCTTCGCGCGAAGGCGCTGCATCGACGCCGGCGGGCTGCTCGCCATCGCGCAGACGTCGCCGGCGGCGCAGAAGAACATGCTCGCGCCGATCGAGGTCCTCCTCAAGAACCAGCCGACCGTCACGCGCGCGGACGTGACGCGGCTCCTGCAGCAGGGCGTAACCCGAGATCTCTCGACGGTGCCGTGGGACCTCACGGACGGGACGCTCGTCCCCTACCATGTCCCCTGCTCGGTCTGCACCGAGCGCGCCGGGGGCGAAGCCCAGCGTGAGCTCCTCGACGTCGTGCGTGAGGTCGTCGGCTCCGATGTGTGCCTCAACGGCGTGTGCTTCGGCGACCACCAGTCCGCGGCATGGGCGCGGAAGAGCGTCGAGGCGCGGGCGATGGGGATGAAGGTCCTCAGCCCGAAGCGCTCGAGCGAGGTGCTCAAGCACGGCGCTCCCGCCCACGACTCGGGCTTCTACCTCGCGG
>JBBSAM010000207.1:0-1563 GCA_038252255.1 Acidimicrobiia bacterium
CAACTCCACCCTCGACCTCTTCGTCATGAACCCACGGTCCACGACGACCCGGCCGACCAGGCGGATCCACCTCAACCAGGTGGGGCCAAATCAGATGAGCACAACCGTCTCAGGTGGGGCCAGAACAGGTGAGCACACCCACGGTGTAGTCGGCGAGGATCGTGCGGTAGATCTCGCGGGCGAGGTAGCGCTTCAGGCAGCGGATGATCTCTGGTTTGGACATGCCTTCGGCGGTGCGACGCGCGACGTAAGCGCGTGTGCGGGGGCAGTAGCGCATGCGCACGATGACCGCGATGTGCAGTGCCCGGTTGGCGGATCGGTCGCCGCCGCGATGGAGCCGGTGGCGGTTGGTCTTGCCCGACGACGCGGGGATCGGCGCGACGCCACAGAGATGCGCGAAGGCACGTTCGGATCGGAGCCGGTCGGGATTGTCGCCGACGGTGACGAGCAGCGCGGCGGTGGTGTCGGGGCCCATCGCGAACACGGCGAGCGTCGTTGGTGCGGTCGCGGCGAGCAGCGAGTGGATCTGGCCGTCGAGGGTCTTGACTTCGTCGCGTAGACCGCGGGCGCGCTGCGCGATGCTGCGCAGCGCTGCCTTGACCGCCTGGACGGGATCGTCGAGGCGGTCATGGTCGGGACGGAGCCGTGCGCACGCGTCGATGACCTTGTTCGGCAGCCCCGCGGACGGCAGTTGGGCACGCAACGGCTCCGGCGCGGTGATGATCATCGATCGCAACGTGTTGGTCGCGGCGGTCTTGGCCTTGATCGCCCCAATGCGTGCGACGCGCAACGCCCGGATCGCTTCGACGGGCCCGTCGGCCCGTTTCGGGACCGTGCGGGCGGTGCCGGCAAGCACGGCGCGAGCTGCGGCTTCAGCATCGATCGGGTCGGACTTGCCGTGGTTGCGACGCAACCGGCGATCGGGACGGGCAACCTCGATCACGGCGACGCGCTCGTGATGGAGGTGTCGGGCGAGGCCAGCTCCATAGGCGCCGGTTCCTTCGACGCCGACCGAGACCACCTGGCCGTGGGAGCGGAGCCATCGGGTCAACCGGGTGTAGCCGGCGTCGGACGCGGGGAACTCGGCGACGCCGAGCAAGCGACCAGTCGGGTCGAGCGCGGCGGCGCAGTGGATGGCGGTGTGCGTGTCGACGCCGCCGATGATGTTGAGTGTCATGTGGTTCTCCTCGGGTAGTGGAGAACCCGAGAGGGTCGGTGGGTGCGGACAGGCCAGTGATGAGGCAGTTGAGCTCAGGCTCCTATGAGGTCACGCTGTCACCGAACCCGCGGGTTCATGCATGCGACGTGGTCGCCGGTCGGGAGGTCGACAGGTCCTCTGAAGGACACACCTCCACCGAGGTGGTCTGGAAACTTGTGGGTCAGACTCTCCCGGCCGGCTGCCACGCCTGGCATCTCATCACTGGAAACTTCTGACCCCGGACGCGCGTCGGCGTGCCGTTGCGGCACTCCAGCACGGGTTCGGGGTCTCCGAACGCAGAGCTTGCACGGTGATCGGCCAACACCGCTCGACACAGCGACTTCCCACTCCGGTTCCTGGCGATG
>JBBSAM010000208.1:0-1560 GCA_038252255.1 Acidimicrobiia bacterium
AGCGCGCCCGGCATGCCGATCACCTACCTCACCGGTGGGGGCGGCGCGACGCTCGAGCCGATCGACCAGTGCAAACCGCTCGACGCCTACGGCATCGGCTGGTCACCCACCAAGCTCAAGGGCACGCAGTGCGGCTCGGCAGTTGCCCCCACCTCGGCATCGCAGGTCTCCCACTTCATCAAAGTCACGGTGTCCGGCACCACCGTCACCGTGGCGCCGACCGACGCCACCGGCAGGACCTTCGACGTGCAGACGTACAACTTCACGAGCGCGCTCGACACGATCATGGACAGCGCGCCGAGCTCGCTCACCAATTCGACGAGCGCAACCCTCGCGTTCCACGCGACCAGTGCGGGCGCCTCGTTCGCGTGCTCGCTCGACGCCGGCGCGGCTGCACCGTGCACGAGCCCCGTCACCTACACCGGCCTGGCGGCGGGATCCCACACCTTCCGCGTGGCCGCAACCGCCTCGGGCATCACCGACTCGACCCCGGCCACCGCGAGCTGGACGGTCGACACCGCTCCACCTTCCGTCCCGGGCAACGTCGCCGCGAATGCCACGAGCGCAAGCTCGGTCAACGTGTCATGGAGCGCCTCGACCGATTCGACGGGTGTCACGGGGTACGACATCGCGCGCAACGGGGTCACCATCGGATCGGTCAACGGGAGTACGACCTCCTTCACCGACTCCACCGTCTCCCCCGCGACCTCCTACCAGTACAAGGTTGACGCGCGAGACGGCGCGGGGAACATCTCAGCTTTCAGCACGGCGGCCGGTGTGACCACACCGGCGGGCGCAGGACTCGTGCAGTCGGCGGGCTCCGCGACCACGACCGTCACGCTGGGCGCACCGAGCGCGGCGGGCCACCTCCTGGTCCTCTCGGCCAGCGTGTTCACCGGCCTCACCAAGCCCATCACGGCCGTGACCGACGGCAAGAACACCTGGACGAAGATCGGCGCGTTCGCAGTCTCGGGCGCGAACTCCGACGGCGAGATGTGGTTCGCACCGAACGCTCAGCCCGTGAGCAGCGTCACCGTGACCACCGGCGCCACCACCGTCGCCTTGAACCTCCAGGAATTCTCCGGGGTCGCGACCGCCGGCCCGCTCGACGGGTCCGCCGGGGGTGCGAACACCGGTACCGCCGCGAGCTCGGGCCCGGCCTCCCCCACGGTCGCCAACGATCTCGCGGTCGGCTTCATCGCCGGTCACAGCAACAGCCAGGCGATCACCGTCACCTCGCCCGGCTACATCACCCAGCCGCAGCAGACGACCACCACGCCGAGCATCGCCACCGTGGTGACCGGCTTCCAGAACCTCGGTGCGCCGGCGGCGCAGACCATGGCGGGCAGCTTCCCGGCGGCGATGTACTGGGCGGCCGGCGTCGCGTTCTTCAAGACCACCGCAGCACCACCCTCTGCGGACTTCTCGATCTCGGCCGCGCCCGCGGCGGTGACGGTCACCGCGGGCCAGGGCGGAACCTCGACGATCTCCACCGCAGTCACGAGCGGCGCCGCGCAGAGCGTGACCCTCAGCGCGTCCGGTCTGCCCAGCGGCGCGACC
>JBBSAM010000209.1:0-1559 GCA_038252255.1 Acidimicrobiia bacterium
CCCGGAACCTGTCAAGCCTCGTGAGACACCCGGGCGTGCGTATTACCGAGGTGGCATCTCCTTGTCCGTTGGCGGGTTGATCCAGACGGCGCTCGGGACCTGGGGTGGTCTCGGCGGATGGCGGACGAAGCGCTCGGGATGGGCCGCGTAGGCGACATCGAGGGTGACCGCCCGGGCGGCGGTGATCTCGGCTGCCCGACCGGCATGCACATCGGCCGGGGTGAGCAGCCCGATCCCGCTGTGACGGTGGACCGTGTTGTACCAGGTGAAGAACACCGCGCAGAACGAGCGGGCGTCCTCGAGCGAACCGAACCGGGCGGGGAAGTCCGGCCGGTACTTGAGGGTCTTGAACTGGGCCTCGGAGTACGGGTTGTCGTCACTCACGTGGGGCCGGGAATGGCTGCGCTCGATGCCGAGGTCGGCAAGCAGGAGCTCGACCGACTTGGAGCGCATCGAGGTCCCCCGGTCGGCGTGGATCGTGAGCTGCCCGGGCTCGATGCCCTCCTTGCGGGCGGTGTCGGCGATCAGGCGCTGGGCGAGGGCGGCGCTCTCAGCGGTGGCGACCATCCAGCCCGGGACATAGCGGCTGAACACGTCGAGGATCACGTACAGGTGGTAGTGGGCCCGCTTCGCGGGACCGCGCAGCTTGGTGATGTCCCAGGAGAAGAGCTCCCGGGGTCCGGTGGCCAGGAGCTCGGGCCTCGCATAGGGGGGATGGCGGAGCTGGTCGCGCCGCTCGCGGACCTCGGCATTGGCGGCGAGGATCCGGTACATCGTGCGCTCCGACGCGAGGTACGTCCCCTCGTCGAGGAGGGTGGCCCACACCGCGGCCGGGGCCACATCGGTGAAGCGCTCACTGTGGAGCTCGCCGAGGACCGCGGCGCGCTCGGGACCCGACAGCGCCCGGGGTGGCGCCGGACGTGGTGCCGGCGGCCCGAGCCGCGGACCATGGTCCCGCCGGTACTGGGAGGCCCGGGGCATGGCGAACGCAGCACAGGCGGCACGCACCCCGACCACCGGGGCGAGCTCGTCGACCCCGGAGGCGATCAACGCTCGTCCTTCGGATCGGCGCTCCCGAGGGAGAGCTCCCGCAAGAGCGCCGAGACGTTTCCCTGGACGGCGATCACCTTCTCGGCCCGGACGAGGCGCGCTTCGAGGCGGTCGATGGTGGAGCGCAGGCGGTCGTTCTCGGCCGCGAGCGGGTTGGGCGCCGGGCGGCCCCGTGGCCTCGCGAGGCCCGAGAGGGCGCCCGCCCGGTACAGCCGGCGCCACTCGACGAGGTGGGAGCTGTACAGGCCCTCCCGGCGGAGCAGCGCGGTGACGGCGCCGGGCTCGGTCGCGGCGTTCGCCTCCTCGACGATCCGGAGCTTGTACGCGGCGGTGAACGTCCGGCGGACCGGACGCTCCCTGACCTCGGGGTCGGGCATCGGCGCAGCATGGCCCACCAGGGCGCGCGGTGCCAAGGGTTCGAGCATCTCGTGCGTGTGTTCCTCTCCCCGCCCTCAGCGGGTCACCCATTCTCAGGGGATGGGTGTCTCACGCAATCTTGGCAGAGAGGG
>JBBSAM010000210.1:0-1559 GCA_038252255.1 Acidimicrobiia bacterium
CCTGCTCGGCGGACGCATCCGCGACTATCTGGGGCTCGCGGCGTGATCAAATCGGGATTCTCGACCCCCACGGGCTCGATGGCGGGACGCCTCGACGAGTCAGGGCCTGTTGTCAGGGTCGGCGGCGTTGCGCGAGTCCGCCGCCGACCAGTCCCGGATGATCCAGGCGGACTGAGCTTGCCATTTAACTAACGGGCGGGCCGGACCCGATCGCTCAGGGGGCCGAACCGCTCGCCTGCTCGGCCGCCAGGACGATCTCTCGGGCCCGATCGGCGACCTCCCGCATCTCCTTGACGGTGCGGCGCAGCCGACGGTCGTTGGCGATCCATTCGGTGTAGCGGGCCGCCTCGGCGTTGCTGAGCCGCCGGGTGACGGTCCGCCCGGCCACCTTGGCGGTCCACTGCCAGTAGGGACCATGGAGGCGGGGCGGATCCGCGCCGCAGCGACAGCCCGGCTTGTTGCAGTGGGTGAAGCGCTGAGCGAGGCTGCCCTGCGCAATGAACCCGATCGATCCCAGCGATCGGGCCAGGGCGGCATAGCGGGTCTCAAGCTGGGCGAGGGCTGCCCTCGGTTCGTGGTGCATGGTCATCCGGCCTCCTCAAAGGCGCAGTGGTTCTGCTACCGTGGATGTCGGACAGTATATATACGGTCCGACATCCACCACGGGAGGAGGCATGGACACCGCAGGTCCGCTCAGCGTCACCGACCACGCCGCCGAGGGCGCGGCATGCAGCGCCTTCCGGGCCGGCCTCTACGGCTGTCTTGTCCGACGGGCCGACGCGCTGTTCGAGCTCGCCGACACGCTCGTCGCCGGACAGGCCGTGGCCACCGGACCGCCGCCCCACCTGAGCCTTGAGCCCGCCTTCCGGCGCGGCTGGGGGAGCACCTACGGGGCGCTCCGGCGAGGCCGGATCGATGAGGCGGCGGTGCGGGACCTGCTCGCCGCCTGCCGTCCGGCCGACTGGCCGGCGGTCTTCGCGGTCGACGCATCGAGCTGGCCCCGCTGCGATGCTGAGTGCAGCCTGTGAGCGCGGCTACTACCATCACCCTTCGCGCCACTCGAACGGCCAGCCGATCGTGGCCGGCTGGAACTACAGCTGGATCGCCCAACTCAACTGGCAGGCCGACTCCTGGACGGCACCGCTCGACGTCCGGCGCCTGCACCCGGCCGAGGACACCGGGCGGGCCACCGCCACCCAGATCGAGGCCCTGGTCGGGCGGCTCGGGGCCGAGGGGCCGGTGCCGCTGTTCGTGTTCGACGCCGGCTACGACCCGATCGCCCTGTCGGTCGATCTGGCCAGTGTGCGGGCCCAGATCCTCGTCCGGATCCGCTCCGACCGGGTCTTCTTCCCCGACCCGGAGACGCGTCCGGCTCCCGGCGCGGCCCTTCGCACCACCGACGCGTGCTACGGCCGCAGGTGCAGGCCTGGAGCGGGCTCCCCCCCCGGCTCGCGCGTCGCGGCCGCTGGGCCGGCGACGACGAGCCGCCGATCGTGCGCGGGACGGTCATCCGGGTCGTCGTGGAGCACCTTCCCAAGCCCACCGCCAGAGCGATGAAG
>JBBSAM010000211.1:0-1558 GCA_038252255.1 Acidimicrobiia bacterium
CCGGGGTGGGGGATGTGGTCCTGACCCGCCGCAACGACCGGCGGATCACCATTGGGCACCGCGGCGACTGGGTCCGCAACGGATCCCTGTTCACCGTCCGGGCCATCGGCGCCGACGGGTCGCTCACGGTCCAAACAGTCGGCGGGGACGCGGTCACCACACTGCCCGCCGACTACGTCACGGCGCACGTGGACCTGGGGTACGCCTCGACCATCGACCGGGCGCAGGGCATCACCGTGGACACCGCACGGGTCATCGCCCACCCGGGGATGACCCGGCAACAGCTCTACGCGGCGATGTCCCGCGGCCGCGCGGAGAACCACGCCCACATCGAGGTCGAACAGCAACTCGACGTCGACGTGGAACGCGCCCCCGACGCCCGAGGAGACAGCGCCGTGGTGCTGCGGCGGATCATCGCCCGGGACGGTGCGGAACGGTCCGCAACGGAAACCCTGCGGCAGGAGATGGACGCACCACACCGGTTGGACAGCCTGATCCCGCAGTACACCCACGCGGTCGACGTGCTGGCCGCCGGGCAGCAGCAGGCCAAGCGGGACGTGCTGGCCGACATCTTCGGTGAGCAGCAGGCGGCCGCGATGCTCGCCGACCCGGCCGGCGATGCGTTGCTCGCGGCAATGAGTCACCACCCCGATATGGCCGCCGCGGTGGCCGCGGCGGCAGGGGAACGGGAACTGGTCACCGCCGAATCGGTCACACAAGTGATGCAGTGGCGGCTGGAAAAGCTCCGCGGCGCCACCGCGGAACCAGGCCAGGCCGGGCCGCTGCCGTGGCTACCCACGGTTCCCGACGCCCCGGCCGGTGAACTCCGCGACTGGACGGTCCGCCGCGCCCAAGCGATCGCTCACCGCTCCCAGGAACTCGCCGGGATTGTCACCGCCGACCGGCCGGCGTGGGCCGCAGCACTGGGAGAGCGCCCAGATGAGCAGGCAGCTGCTCTGGCCTGGCAGCGTGCCGTCGCGCTCGTGGCCGCGTACCGGGAACAATTCGCGGTCACCGAGGAGTCATCCATCCTGGGCCCTGATCAACCCGGCAAGGGTGCGCAGGGGCGAGCGCGGGACGTCGCCGCCGAAGCGGTCCGGGGCGCTGAGCGGTGGAACCGGTCCGGTCCAGTCGACCGGCCAACCTCGCCCGATCGACGCCGGGAACACCGCGACGAACCACCTGCCCCCCCGTACGCACGCGTAGGGGATCGGGACCTGGCGGAACGACTGGCGACCGCGCAACGCGCGGTCTCGCTCACTGGTGGGCAGCTCAGCGCAATACTTCACCGCCAGGCGGACCGTTCAGCGTCGGTGTTGACCGCATCGGCAACGTTGGTGCATGAGCGGTCAAGGCGCGCATTGGAGCACCAGTTCAACCAAGCTCAGCTCTTGTGGCGAGAACTGAGTGAGGAGCACCAGCACCGTGTGAGCCACCCGGAGGCATCGGTCCCGGATGATGTGGGCCAGGTCGGGGCGAGTCGCCCGGTGTCGTCCGACATGGCGAGGTCGGAGACCGACCAGCACGCCACCGATTCGGAGTTGTCTTTCGCGGACCG
>JBBSAM010000212.1:0-1543 GCA_038252255.1 Acidimicrobiia bacterium
CCCTACGGGTCAGGGTGAGTTGAGGCCGGTGGTTCAGAGCAAGTCCGCCAGCGTGGGGCGTGAACCTGGAGTCCATCATCATGAGTTCGTCTTTGATCGCGGTGCGCGACGATGGTCGTATGAGCAGCCCTGGACCTCGCTCGGGGGGCCCGACCTCCAGGAGGTCGTTCACCTCCGCGCAGAAGCTTGATCATCTGGCCGCGTACGAGGTGGCCGTCGGCAACGGCCTGGGCGGTGCGTATCTGCGTGAGCACGGGTTGTACTCGTCGCTGATCAGCGAGTGGCGTCGGCTGCGTGACGCGGGGGTGCTGGCGGGCAGGCGACCCGGGGAGCGGATCGGCAAGCTGACCGCGGAGCAGGCCGAGATCGCCCGGCTTCGTCGCCAGCTGGAGAAGGCCGAGCGGAGGTTGGTGACCACCGAGGCAGCGCTCGGGATCATGGGAAAAACACACGAGCTCTTGGAGTCGCTTACCAAGAGCTCGCGGGACGACTCCGAGCACACCAAGCACTGATGGCCACCTACCGTGAGCTGAGGGGCGTCGGGGTCCCGACCCGGGCCGCGGCCACCCTGGTCGGGGTGTCGCGGGCGACCGCGACCCGCCGGCCCCGCACCCCGACCCCGACCAGGTCGAGGGTGCCGGTGAACAAGCTGACCGAGACCGAGCGGGCCGAGGTCTTGGCGGTGGTGAACTCTCCCCGGTTCGTGGACCTTCCCCCGATCCAGATCTACGCCCACCTGCTCGACGAGGGCGTGTACGTGGGGTCGATCTCCACGATCTACCGCGTGTTGACTGCGAACGCGCAGGTCAAGGAGCGTCGCCGGTTGGCCCGGCACCCGGCCCGGGCGATCCCCGAGCTCGTCGCCACGGCCCCGGGGCAGGTCTACTCCTGGGACATCACCAAGCTCGCCGGGCCGGTCAAGGGCACCTACTTCGACGCGTACGTGATGATCGACATCTACTCGAGGTACATCGTGGGCGCGCACGTGCACGCGTCCGAGTCTGCCGTCCTGGCGACCGAGATGATGCGGGAGATCTTCGGGGTTCACGGCGTCCCGCGGGTGGTGCATGCCGACCGGGGAACCTCGATGACGAGTAAGACCGTTGCGGCACTGCTGTCCGACCTGGAGGTCACCAAGTCCCACAGCCGGCCGCGGGTGAGCAACGACAACCCGTACTCCGAATCGTGGTTCAAGACGTTGAAGTTCGCGCCCGTGTTCCCCGAGCGCTTCGGCTCCCTGGCCGACGCCCGAAGCTTCATGGCCACGTTCGTCGAGGGCTACAACCACCACCACCATCACACCGGAATCGGCCTGAACACCCCCGCCGACGTCCACTACGGCCTGGCGGCCGCCAAGGCCGCCGAGCGAGCCGCCGTCCTGGCCGCTGCACGCGGCCGGCACCCCGAGCGGTTCGCCACCAGCCACGACCCCCAGATCCTGGCCATCCCGACGACCTCCTGGATCAACCAGCCCGCCGACAACAGCCAGATCGAGTTAGCCGCCTAAACACCCACCGGCCTCATCCACCTTGACAAATTCCGA
>JBBSAM010000213.1:0-1541 GCA_038252255.1 Acidimicrobiia bacterium
CCTAGTACCGCTGCCCGTAAATTCGATCCGCTTTCGCGGATGACGGAAATACGACACTCGGGTGGGCGGTTGTGGCGGCATGCCGAGCGGTCGCCGAGCCCGACGCCTGATGATCCCGAGCGATGAGCTCTCGCGACTGGAGGAGCTCGCGCAGCGCACGAGCGCCGGGTTCGCGCTCGTCCGGCGCGCGAGGATGATGCTGCGGCTCGCGTCCGGCGAGGGACTGACCGCAGTGGCACGTGCTCTCGGGTGCTCCGCTCGCAACGTGCGGAAGTGGCGCCTGCGCTTCGAGGCGTCGCCGCGCCTCGAGTCGTTGCATGACGATCTCCGGTCGGGTCGCCCGCCGAAGTTCGCCGTCGAGACTCGCGCGTCGGTCGTCGGGCTCGCGTGCGAGCGCCCCGATGGCGTCGAGGCACCGTTCCGCGACATCTGGACTCAGCAGGCCCTCGCGCACGTGACGCAGATCCGCACGGGCGAGCTCCTCAGTCGCAGCACCGTTCAGCGCATCCTGAGCTCCGACGGGCTGCGACCGCACCGCGTAAAGCAATGGCTGCGTAGCCAGGACCCGGAGTTCGCGACGAAGGTCGCGCGCGTGTGCGAGCTGTACCGAACGTGTCCGCCGAACTCGGTCGTCCTGTCGATCGACGAGAAGCCGATGCAAGCGCTGGAGCGCCGCTATCCGACGGTCGTCGGTCCCGGCGGCGTCGTGCGCCGCGAGTACGAGTACATCCGTCACGGGACCGCCGCGCTGCTCGGCGCGTTCGACGTTCACACCGGTGAAATGGCCGGCCGCGTGGTCCCGAAGCGCACCGCGGCCGCGCTCGTGGCGTTCCTGGACGAGCTCGCCAGCAAGTACCCCGACAAAGAGATCTACGTCGTCTGGGACAACCTCAACATCCACTACGACGGCAACGACGAACGCTGGACTCGTTTCAACGAGCGGCACGGCGGGCGCGTGACCTTCGTGCACACGCCGCTTCACGCGTCGTGGGTGAACCAGATCGAGGTCTGGTTCTCGATCTTGCAGCGACGCGTTCTGCGCTACGGGAGCTTCGAGAACGCGAGGCAGCTCGCGCAGGTCGTCGAGGGCTTCATCCGGCACTGGAACTTCTACGAGCGCAAGCCGTTCCGCTGGCGCTTCTCCGGTCGCTTCGCGCAAACTCCTGAGCGTGCGGCCGCGTAGGCCGACGCTCACGATGCCGAAACTCGCCGCCGAAGATCTCGACCTCCATCGCGCTCGCGAGTTCTTCGCGCGACACGCGGACCTCGCGCACATCCGCGTACGCAAGCGCGGCGACCTTCTCGTGATCGAGTCCGGTCCCGATGACGATCCAGTCGCTCACGCACGCCTGCGACGAACCACCAAGCAGTGGTGGACCCTCGAGATGGGCACGCACTCCGGCAAGTGGGAGCGCACACCGTTCCGCGCGACGCGCGACGAGCTGCTCGACATGCTCGTCAACCAGTTCGGCTGGACGCTGACCGACATCGCCGGCGGTGGTCATCCGAATGCGGCTCGAACTTCTGATCCGCGGTACTAG
>JBBSAM010000214.1:0-1538 GCA_038252255.1 Acidimicrobiia bacterium
GCTTCGGGGAGGCTGCACGTGTCCGTTCTGCGACTTCCCCCGCAGGCAGGTGTTCGTGGTCGATCCGTCGTTGTCTCCGGTTCCGGCTGCTCCGTCGGTGGAGCAGCTGCTGGTGTTGCTCGCGGAGCGCGACGTTGCGTTGGCCCAGCGGGACGCGCTGATCGCCGGGTTGGCCGGTCGGGTTGCGGAGTTGGAAGCCCGGTTGGGCAAGAACTCACGGAACTCCTCGAAGCCGCCGAGCAGCGACGGCCTGGGGAAGCCGGCACCGAAGTCGCTGCGGAAGGCCTCGGGTCGCAAGCCCGGCAAGCAGCAGGGCGGGCAAGGGTTCCGGCTGCAGCCGCGGGCAGTGCCTGATGAAGTCCTGACCCATGCCCCGGCCGGCTGCAACGGGTGCGGAGCTGACCTCACGGACGCGCCCGTGGTTGGCGTCGAGACGCGTCAGGTCTTCGACCTGCCGGTGATCGAGCTGATCGTGATCGAGCACCGCGCCCAGCGACGCCAGTGTGGCTGCGGTGCGGTCACCCGAGCTGCGTTCCCGGCGGAGGCGACTGCCCCGACCTGTTACGGGCCGGGCGTCGCGGCCCTCGCGACGTATCTGCTGGGCCGGCAGCACCTGCCGGTGGAACGCGCCGCGGAGTGCCTGGAGGAAGCCTTCGGCGCCGCGGTCTCCACGGGCTGGCTGTCGTCGCTGCTACCCAACGCGGCGGCCCGCCTCGATGGGTTCCTGGCGATCGCCCGCGAGCAGCTCGCCGCGGCGCAGGTCGCGCACTTCGACGAGACCGGCGGCCGGGTCGCCGGCCGGTTGCACTGGATCCACGTCGCCTGCAACGACACCTGGACGCTGCTGCACCTGGACCGCAAACGCGGCCGGGTCGCGATGGACGCCGCCGGGGTCCTGCCCGACTTCCGTGGCATCGCGATCCACGACGGCCTGGTGGTCTACCGCCAGTACGACCAGGCCCTGCACGGTTTGTGCAACGCCCATCACCTCCGCGAGCTCACCGGGATCGCCGAGCTCACCGGGCAGGCGTGGCCCACCCAGCTCGCTGAACTGCTCGTCGAGGTGCACGTCGCCGTCGAGGTCACGAAGGCCACTGGCAAAACGAAGCTGCCAGCCCGTCGCCTGGCCACCTTCGGTAAGCGCTACGACGCGCTGATCGTCGAGGGCAAGAAGCTCAACCCGCCGCCGCCGCGGACTGGCAAACGCGGCCGGCCAGCCCTGGGCGCTGCCGGATCGCTCCTGGCCCGACTCGAGATCCACCGCGCTGACGTGCTCCGGTTCGCGACCGACTTCACCGTTCCGTTCGACAACAACCAAGCCGAACGAGACATCCGCATGGTCAAACTCCAGCAGAAGATCTCAGGCGGCTGGCGATCCGACACCGGCGCCGAAGCCTTCCTCGACGTCCGGTCCTACCTCGGCACCGCCCGCAAACACAGGCAGGGCGCAATGACCGTTCTCCGCGACCTGTTCACCGGTCAGCCGTGGATCCCCGCAGTCGGCGCAAGTCCGTAGCCCACGGGACCTGAACAGTTAC
>JBBSAM010000215.1:0-1531 GCA_038252255.1 Acidimicrobiia bacterium
AGTGGTCAGGTTCGTAAGTTCGTCGGGGGTCAGGCTGCGAGGGTGGACGTGTCGAGTCGTGTGAGGAGGTCGACCAGGTCGGTGGTGGTGAACTTCCACTTGAACGGTTTGGCTGCGCGGTTGTAGCGGTCCTCGAAGCGGGCCAGTCGTTGCTCGAGGACGTCGAGGTTGGTGATGTCGTTGGGGCACAGGGCTTTCCGTTGGATGATGGAGAAGTAGACCTCGACCTGGTTGAGCCATGACGCGTGCACCGGCGTGTGGACCATGAGGGCGTTGGGGAACTGCTCGGCGAGCCGGTCGATGGCCTTCTGGCCCCGGTGGGACGAGCCGTTGTCGACCACCCAGAACACTCGGTCAGCGGAGGCGTACGGCTCCTGGGTCATGACCTGGGTGACCAACGCGGTGAACGGTTCGATCCCGGTGGTCGGCTCGCACCGGCCGATGACGTGGGCGTGGTGCACGTCGTAGGCGGCCAGGTAGGCCAGCGCCCCGCCGCGGTCGTAGTCGTGGCTGACCCGCATCATCCTCGAGCGGCCGGCCGGCATGGACGGGTGGCACCGGCACCGGGCCTGGATCGAGGTCTTCTCGTCGGCAGAGATCACGTAGTCGTTGTCGGACAACGGGTGTCCCTGCCACTTCCGGTCGTACAGGTCGAGCACCCGGGCAGCCTTGGTGGCGAACTGGGGATCGGTGATGAAGATCCAGGACTGGTACTGCCAGGGCTTGATCGCGTCCTCGGCCAGCCAGCGCTGGACCGTGGACGGCGAGATCGAGTCGGCGATCCCGTCGGCGACGGCTTGGGCGGCCAGCTCCGGGCAGCTCCACCGGGCCAGCGGAAGCCCGCTGGCTTCCGGCGGTGCGCAGGCCAGCGCCTTGACCTTCGCGACTTGCACCGCAGTGAACGACGGCGGGCGCCCCGAGCGTTTCGCGTCCCCCAGCGAGGCCATCCCGGGATCGGCCGCCCAGCGATGTCGCCACTTGCGTACCGTGTCCACGCAGCGGCCCACCAGCACGGCGATCGCCTCGTTCGGTTGCTGCTCGGCGGCCAACAGCACGATACGGGCCCGGGTCACGAGACGCTGCTGGCTGCGTCCGGCGCACACCAGCCTGCGAAGCGCTTGGCGCTGCGCTGGGGTCAACACGATCACATCCGGGTTCGATGGCGACATCTGGCCTCCTGGCGCGGGAAGTTCCTCACCAACCACTCCAGACTCGCCAGCCCCGCCCGTCACTGGCCCACGACACGCCGATCGGGCACCATGACACCCATGGCATCCCCGCCGGAATCGACCAAGACCTCTCTGCAACAACGACTCTCAGCCCGCGCCCGCGAACGCTGGCCGCAACTGACCGGGCTGGACGTGCGCTTCCGCGCGAACTTCGCCTACGTCACCGGCCGGCTTCCCGACGGCGACACCATCCCCCTGATGCGGCTGCGCTATGGGGGCTCCGCCGCGCGCTGGGGATTCGCCATCTACCTGGCCAGCAAGAACGGCTACCAAGACTCCGTGCTACCCAGCGGCCTGACCGC
>JBBSAM010000216.1:0-1525 GCA_038252255.1 Acidimicrobiia bacterium
CGACCCGGCTTCTGGGCCGTGAGATACGAACACCCAACGCGAGGGCGTCTCGCAGGCAGGGACGCATAGTGACCCAGGCGCTCGGTAGCCCGGTTAGGACACCCGTGAACGAGGAGGAGCCACCATGGAGAAACTGTTGTACCGGGTCACTGAAACTGCGGAGATGCTCGGCCTCAGCCGATCCAAGGTCTACGTCCTGATCCAAGCAGGCGTGCTGCCATCGGTCCGGGTTGACGGCTCGCGTCGGATCAGGGCTGAGGACCTGCGCGCCTACGTCGCTGCTCTATCCAGCGCCGCGTAGTGCCCAAGCTGAAGGATGGACTGGTCAAGCGCGGGTCGACGTGGTCGTACGTTATCCGCGTCCCAGATCCGACCACCGGTCGGAGCAGGCCGCTCTGGGTGGGCGGCTATCCAACCGAGAGTGCGGCGAAGATCGCCCGCGACGAGGCCCGCTACCTGGCCAGGCGCGGCGAGCTGGTGGAGAGGAGCCAGGTCACCCTCGAGGCGTACCTGACCAGATGGCTCGACGAGCACGCTATGACGGTCAAGGCCAAGACCATCAGTGGCTATCGCGAGGCTCTCACGGGTTATGTAGTCCCGCGCATCGGCAGAATCAAGCTGCAAAGTATCCAGCCCGCCACGCTGACCACGCTGTACCGCGAGCTCGCCATCTCCGGGGGTCGAGAAGGTCGGCCACTATCGCCAGGAACGATCCGTCAGGTTCATCGAGCTCTTCGCAAGGCGCTCAACGATGCCGTTGAGAACGATCGGCTGATCCCGAACAACCCGGCGTTGCGGACCAAGATCCCGAGACTCAAGCCGTCCACGCCCGGGCAAGTCTGGACAATGGCGCACCTGCGGATTTTCCTGGCGTCCATCCGGACGCATCGGCTCTACGCCTTCTTTCATCTCGCGGCATACACCGGTGCTCGTCGAGGCGAGCTGCTCGCCCTGCGCTGGTCGGAGGTCAACCTTCGCAAGGGAACCGTCACACTGAAAGCCTCGAGCGATGTGATCGACCGCGAGCGAGTGACTGACACTCCCAAGAGCGGACGATCGCGCACCATCGCCATCGACCCCCAGACCGTTGCGTTGCTGGGCGAGCACCGCCGTCAGCAGGACGAGCAGCGGGACCGGCTCGGTGCGGCGTACATGGACGCGGACGACTATGTCTTCACTCGAGAGGACGGTCAGCAGCTGTACCCGAGCACCGTCACCCAACTGATGAGCCGTTTCATCCGTGACCACAATGAGCCGCACCAACCCGGTCGGCGCGGCCATCCTCGCGAGACCCTGCCGCCCCCCGAGATCCTTCTCCCACCAGCCCGCCTGCACGACCTGCGGCATCTGCACGCCACCACTTTGCTCAGGGCGGGTGAGGCGGTGCACGTGGTGTCGAACCGTCTGGGGCACGCCGACCCGGCAATCACCCTCAGGGTCTACGCCCACGTCATCAACGAGAGCTCACCCCTTCCGGCGATGGCCTTCGCCGAGGCCGTCGCCCGGCTGGACCACGAGGACGACG
>JBBSAM010000217.1:0-1524 GCA_038252255.1 Acidimicrobiia bacterium
CGAACGGCTCCCCGAACACGCCGAGGCCATGATCAAGTGGTCCATGATCGGACTCATGACCCGCCGACTCGCACCCGCCCCTGGCCGCCGAGCCTGGCAGCCAGCTGCGGCCTCGTAGCCGCTTTCCCAACACGTTCTAAGTGATCTGGGTCACAGGGTGGGCTAGAGGTGTGGGTTGACTCGGTCGGGATAGACGAGGGCGAGCTCGCTGAGGGCGGCGTTCCAGCCTTGGGTGACGGCGCCTTCGACGAGCCGGCTGGGGGCCTTGCGGGGTTGGCCCTTGGGGGTGCCGGCTTCTTTGGCGCGTTCCCGGGCTCGCTTGTCCTCGATGTTCATGATCGCCAGCCAGATCAGCTTGATCGCGGCGGCGTCGCTGGGGAAGTGGCCGCGGTTCTTGATGATCTTCCGTAGCTGATAGTTGAGCGACTCGATGCTGTTGGTCGTGTAGATGATCTTGCGTAGGGCGGGGCCGAAGGCCAGGAACGGGGTGAACCGGTCCCACGCGTTCTCCCAGGATGCGACGGTGACGGGATACTTTCGGCCCAGGTTCGAGTCGGTGAACGTGCCCAGCGCCAGCAGGGCGGCGTCCTCGTCCGGAGCGGTGTAGATGGGGCGCAGCAGCGCGGCGACGGCCTTGCGGTCGGTGTAGGACACGAACCGCATGGAGGCCCGGATCAGGTGCACGACACAGGTCTGCACGACGGCGCCGGACCAGGTGGCTTCGATCGCCTCGGGAAAGCCGGTCAGCCCGTCGCAGCACACGATCAAGACGTCCTTGACGCCGCGGTTGGCCAGCTGAGCGCACACCGCGGCCCAGAACTTCGCACCCTCGCTGGCCTGGACCCAGATGCCCAGCACGTGCTTAACGCCGTCGGGGTCGATCCCGACCGCGATGTGCGCGGCCCGGTTCGCCACGTGCGCGCCGTCGCGGACCTTGACCACCAGCGCGTCGAGGTAGATCACCGGGTAGAACGCCTCGAGCGGGCGGGACTGCCACGCGGCGACCTCTTCGGCCACGGCCTCGGTCACGTTCGAGATCGTCTCGTGGGACAGCTCGGTGCCCAGCGTGGACACCAGGTGGTGCTGGATGTCGCGGACGGTCATCCCACCGGCGTACAAGCTGATGATCATGTCTTCCAGGCCGCCGAGGCGCCGCGCACCCTTCGGGACGACCTTCGAGGCGAACGTGGAGCTACGGTCGCGCGGCTGGTCCAACCCGATCTGCCCGACCTCGGTGGCCACCGTCTTGGGTGTCGTGCCGTTGCGGGAGTTACCCGACCCGTGCCCGGCGCGGTCACCCCGCTCGTACCCCAAGTGCGAGGTCAGCTCGGCGTCCATGCCCCGCTCGAGCACCGACTTGATCATCTCGGGCAGGAACCCACCCTCACCGGTCAAGGTCACGCCCCGCTCGCCGGCACTTGCCAGCAGCTGGTCGACCAGCTCGTCGGAGAACAACTCCCGACGCAGCCGACGAGCCTCGGACTCGGACACACCGTTCGTCTCATTGCTGGTCGCAGTCACACA
>JBBSAM010000218.1:0-1510 GCA_038252255.1 Acidimicrobiia bacterium
CACGAGCGCGGCGCTGACGCTCATCACGGGAGAGAAGAACCGGCTCGCCTCGAATCCTTCGCTCGCGCGCTCGATCGAGCACCGCTTTCCCTATCTCGACCCGCTCAACCACCTGCAGGTCGAACTGATGCGGCGCTACCGCGCGAGCACGAAGGCAGATGCGGCACTGGAACGCGTGCAGCGCGGGATCCACATCTCGATCAACGGGTTGGCGGCGGGGTTGCGCAATACGGGCTGAGCACGGTCACCTCGCGGTGCTGGCCGGAGGAGCCGACGCCGCAGCGGCACGCTCTCGCCCCTGGCGCGACCTCGCTTCGACCAACGCTTCGCGCTGCTTTCGCCCGAGGGCAGTGAGCTCGTTCGCCGTACGACCAGACGCCGCGATCCAGCGCTTCTGCCTGCCGAGATCTCCGAAGTCGGCCTGCGCGCGAACGAAGTCGAGATTGCGGTGCACCGAGGTGCATGCCATGTCTTCATCGGCGGTGAGCGTCTGGGCCAGGGCTGCAGAGTACGCTTGCGATTCGCCCCGCAGTCGATCGGTCCTGTCGGTCGGCCAGCCGAGACGCTCGCCCAGCGCGAGTCCGACCGATTGGTCGAGCCTGTCGCCCGAGCGTTCGACCATGAGTTCGGCGACTGCCGAGCAGACCTGTCGGCGATTCGCATCCTTCAATGCGTTGCTGCTGCAACTTGCGCTGACTGCAGAGTAGTAGCGAACCCACGCGGCCTCGATGCCGACAGCGTCGACGCCGAGCAGCCACGCGATCAACGCACCGCGATCGCCCGCCGGGGCATGGTCGAGGATCACGCGCGGCATGACGCCTTCGTAGCCGACGTTGCGATCCGAGGTCGCGATGCGATGCAAGGCTTCGTTGAGAGCGGCCGAGTCGCGCGCGGCGGTCGCACCGGCAAGCACCTCGAACCAGGGGGCGGCGTTGCCCGGATCGAGCCGGGACCACTGCGCCGGGCTCAAGAGTCGGCAGCTCGAACCCTCCGATCTGACGTGTCCGCACGTGCGCAGCACGAAGCCGTACAGAACGGGATCCGTGCTGCGTGAGGCGATGTCGGCAAGCCGGCTGACCAGTTCGGAAGAGAACTCGTGATCTTCGCTCCCGAGGCCGGCAAGCAGGACGGCCATGGCCTGCGCTCGGTCGTTTCCATCGGCGCGCAAAGCTTCGACCGTCTGTCGTCGACCGGTCGGCAAATCGATCTGTCTGACGACCCGGACGACGTCGAGCGCGCTGGGCTTGTCACCTTCGATCTTGAACCAGCCCACACCGCAGATCTCGTGCTCGTCGGGACCATGGCCAGCCTGCGACGCGACGGAAACGGCTGAGCCGGAGGGAGCGGGCGCGGCCGCGAGGCCGAGGATTCGCTGCTGCAGCACGGCCGCCGCACTTGAGCGAGGCTCACGCAATACGGGAACGTTCTGGTAGAGGAGGTAGGCAACAAGCGCCGCGACTGCGACCACGAGAGCAACGACCGCGCCCGTCCAGCGAAGCGTCCGTCGCGA
>JBBSAM010000219.1:0-1491 GCA_038252255.1 Acidimicrobiia bacterium
ACCAACTCGGCCGGTAGCGGTTCCAGGGTGTCCATGGTGAGCCGCACCGACATGCCGCCGGGGCCAAGCACCAGGCGTTGCACCTCGTCGACCGCCGCCGCACGCCGCCCACCGACGGCCAGGGGGTGCGCGCGGAGTTGCCGTTCGGCTTCGGCGCGGACATGCATTGGTTTCCACGTCGACCGATCCGCGGACACCAGCTCGAGAACTCGTTCGGCGACCTCCGGAAGGGAACGGGTGTCCCACCCGTGCGTGGTGTCGGGACCCAGGACGGCGCGAAGCATCCGTTCCCGCCCGGTGTCACCCAGCACCCGGTCCGCGGTGGCCCGCCACTGCGTGACCCGCTGCGCCAGCGGGATCCCCGGGGCTTTCGCATCCCGGGTTTCCAGGGTGGCCTGCTGGTACAGCGACATCGTTGCCTGCACCGACCGGGACGGGTCCTTGCCGTGCTCGGCTTTGTACCCGCGGAGCAGCTCGAAGTAGCGCTGCTCGATCGCTTCCCGGCGCCGGCTGAACGCCTTCATCAGCTTCGGGGAGACACCGGCGATTTCCCGCACCGGGCGCTTCCCCGGGACGTCGCGTTCCACGTCGTGGAACGCCACCCCCAGCTTGCCGACGAGTGCGTCCTCGAGGCGGGCGTTGTACATCTCCGACGCGGTGACCCCGATCGCGTACAACGGGCGCCCGTCGAGGGAACGCCACTTCCCGTCCACACCCAGGACCTTGCTGGACAGCACGACGTGGGTGTGCAGGTCCGGGTCACCGGTGCGGCTGGTGCGGTGATCGAACGCCGCCGCGACCAGGCCGTGGGTTTCGATCTGCGCGACACCACCGGCCCCGGTCCTGGTGAACCCTGCCTCGGCCTCGATGTAGGCCAGGGATTCCTGCCACGCCTGCCGGTGCGCCGCCTCGATCTCCTCGCGCACCTCACGGCTCGCGACGGCCCACAACGTGGACACCGACTTGACCGGTGAGAACGTCAGGTCGTACCCGGCGACGGCCTGCCGCTCCGCGCGTCGCTGGCTCGCCACGAACTCGGCGACCGCCGCCGGGTTCCGCGCCGACGCCGGCCGCCCCAGGTCCAACAACGTTGCCCGGGCCGCGGTCAGCCGCAGCGCCCGGCGTTCCGGTTCGGTCGCGCCGCGGCCGTTCTGTTCCCGGAACAACTGCAACCCGGCCATGTATGACTTCGAATAATGGGTCGCACCTTTGGCGAATGTGGGGAACGCCCGACCCAGCGGGAGTGGCCCGAGGATGTCGGCGTCCGGGTGGTACCCCTCACCCCACAGGCTTTGCATCTGATCATCCCGCACGGTCCCGCTGACACCGAGGTCGCGGCACCCCTGGCCAGCCCACATCCCCGGCGGTTCACCGGAGGCCGTGTAATACCCGGCGAGGTCCTGGCCCCTGGTCAGGTCCTGATCGGCGACCGCCACCTGCCGCGTCAGGTAGTCATACCCATCCCCAGCGCTCACCTTGTGGATGGTCATC
>JBBSAM010000220.1:0-1475 GCA_038252255.1 Acidimicrobiia bacterium
CCAATACCGTTCAGTTAGAGCTGACGGACGCGGTAGGTCGGTGAGTGCGCGGGCTGCGGCCAGTGGGCGTGATGCGCCCGTTTGACGTGCCACTTGACGTACTTGCGTTTGATGACCCTGGGTGCTGATCGCTGTCGCCGGGTGGGGTTGAGCCGGCGGAGTAGCCGGCGGAGGAAGTCCAGCCAGCCTGGGCTGTCGCGGCTGGCGTATTGGTCAGGGGGGAAAAGAGCCCGGGTGGGCGAGGGTATGGCGGGTGATCCGCAGCGCGGCAACGAAACTGATCCGGTCCGGGTCGTGCCCGGAATGAGTCGCGGCCTCGGCCATCAGGGACCGGATCGCGTAGTGACAGCACAGGTGGCCCCAGATCTCTTGGAGGACCAGGTCTGGCGACTTGCTGCGCAGCACGGTGCGCGGTCCGCGCTGGTGGGTCTTCAGCTCGTCGAAGGCCAGCTCGACCTCCCACCGCTGGGTGTAGGCAGCGGCGAGATCGGTCGCAGAGACCTCGTTCGGATCTGTCAGCGTGGTGAAGAGTCGGTAGGCGGTGGGATTCTCCCGGCCGTCGTCGAGGGTGTAGTCGACGACTCGGACCAGCATCGGCTCCTCACGCCGCGCGGATGCCGGCGTCGTACGGCGTAGGTGGGCCAGCCAGGAGCCGTCGGGGAGGTCTTCGACGTGCGTCGGCTTAGGTCCGGACTTGTCGGTGCGGATCCGCCACAACAGGTCCGCCCCAGTCGCGATCGCCTTGCGCCACAAGGCGTAGGAGAAGAACCCGCGGTCGGCGGTCAGCAGAATCCCCGGCTCCAACCCCCTGTCCAGGAGCCGTTCGGCCAGCGTGGCCTCGGACTCGGAATAGGCGCCGATCTCGGCAGCGAAGACCGCATGCGTGCCACACTCGGCCAGCGCCACCACCCGGGCTTGCGGGAACGCCGCCTGCTCGCCCTTGTTGACCCCGGGACGCCCGAAGTGCTCAGCATTCACGGCCGTGTCGGCGACATCGAGACACATCCCGTCGATCGCGACCAGCCGCCGTCCGGCCAGCCACACCCCGGGTGTCTTCTCGGCACCGATCGGTTTGGCAACCCGCTGGAACAACGCCGCCAGCGGCTCAGCTCCCAGCCGGGCCCGGGCTTGAAAGATCGCAGACTTGCTCGGAGGCGTGTACGTCTCGGTCCACCCCGAAGCCCACGAGAGCCCATCGGTCAACTGCGCGAGCACGTCCTCATACGAGCCCTCGGAGTACAACGCCATCCCGATCGAAAAGTACGCCATCACCCGCGCCGGCAACGAACGATGGCGCTGTTCAGTCCGGCCGACCTCCGCGATCACCTCATCGACCAGCTCCGGCGGGAACACCCGCGTCAGCACCCCCACCGACACAAGATCCGACAAGCGACGCTCGGTCTCCGGCTTCTTCCATCCAGCACGCGGCATGCCACCAAACTACACCGTTGGCATCTTAACTGAACGGTATTGGG
>JBBSAM010000221.1:0-1472 GCA_038252255.1 Acidimicrobiia bacterium
GAGCATGTCCCGAGTCGTGTGGAACTTGGGTGACGATCCGGGGTGAACACTACGCGGCGGCTCCGACAGTTTCGGTGGCCGTGGCCGTGGTTGTCTCGGGGTGGGCGTGCCGGTGCAGTGCTGCGACGAGTTGGGGCATCTGCTTGTAGCCCTTGATCCTGCGGAAGGATCGTTCGGCGTTGAGCATCCCGGCGGCGGTCCAGCGCAGCACCATGTGCCCGTCGCGCCAGCGGGTCACGTTCCGGTTGGTGGTCCTGGCGATGGAGATCATCGACTCGACCGGGTTGGACGTGACCAGGGTCTTGGCCAGCCGCCCGTCGATGCCCAGGCGGGAGATGGTGAACATCTCCTCCAGGCCCTCCCGCATGCTGGCGGCGGCCCCGGGGTGGGCCTGCTCGAGCAGCCCGGCGAGGTGCTTGGCGTTGCGCAGCCCGAGCTCGGGGTCAGGGTGGTTGAACGCCTTGACGAGCTTGGCGTCGACCCAGGCCTTCTCCTTGTCCGGCAGGTGATCGGCGACGTTCCTGCGCTTGTGCAGGGTGCAGCGCTGCACCACGGCGAGGTCGCCGAACACCTCGCCTACTGCCGCGCGCAGGGCCTTCGCGCCGTCGATGACGACCAGGAGCCCGTTCTCGGCCGACAGGCCACGACTGACCAGATCGGCGAGCATCGACCGCACCACGGTCTTGTTCTCCGTGGCACCGTCCCACAGCCCGACCGGCAGCTTGCGCCCGTCCCCGGTGATCGCCAGGGCGACGATCACGCACCGGCCGGCCATGTGCTCCCCGTCGAGCATCAGCACCTTGATGTCCTGCTCGGACAGGTCCCGGGCCAGCAGCTCGGCCAGCGCAGTCTCGGTCTGCTTCACGAACTGCCGCGAGACTGCCGAGCGGCCCGTCGAGCGTGCGCCCTCGAGCACGTCCTCGCCGAGCGGCTCGGCTATCCGGGCGTGCCGGCGGGTCGCGACCCCGGCGAGCATCCGCTCCAGCACCACCTGCCCGAGCAGGTCCTGCGCGGCGAACTGGGCATACGCCTCCAGCGGCACCTCGTGCCCATCCACGGTCCGGGCCCGCGGCCTGCTCACTTCGACCCGCCGACCGCCCAGGGTCACCGAGCCCTTCCCGGTGCCGTGGCGCACCGCCACCCGCTCAGGGTTGTGGCGGCCCTTGGGCCCCGTCACGGCGGTGACCTCGGCCTCGAGCATGGCCTGCATCACCGCCATACCCGCGGCGACACTCATCGCCAGCAACCCCTCCCGGGCCACGCCGGCGATGTCGGCCAGCGCGAGACTGACCTCCTGTGGCAGGCCGCACACACCCACGGCCTGGTCCTGCGTCACGATCTGCACACTGCTCGGTACGGTCTTCACAGCGGTCCCCTGTTCTGGTCGGGTCGACTTGGCGGTCGCCCAACACCTACCCCACGGCAGGCATCAGGCGGGGGACCGCCACCTCAAATTCCACGACGACCGGGAC
>JBBSAM010000222.1:0-1470 GCA_038252255.1 Acidimicrobiia bacterium
AGGGTGGAATCGCTCTGATCCAGTGAATCTCCGGTGATTCTGCTTTGGTGTGTGGTGAATGAGTTGTGAACTCGCCCAGTTCGGCTTGCACGAAGGCAAGCGATTTCGGAAACCCTGTGCGAGCCAAGTCGGCCCGATCCGGCAAGGATGCCACCATGCTCGACGTTTCCGTTCCCGTCAACGCCGCGACGACCCCACGGTTCGCCGAACTGACGCACCGATTGTCGGAACGGATGGCGGCCTTGGTCGCGATCGTGTCCGACTCGCTCACTCAACCGCTCACGCCGTCGGCGACGTTCGCGTTCGAAAAAAAGTGGCGGACTTGCTGCGTGAGACCGGGCGTGAGGTGATCGAGTCCGCCTACAACCACGCCGAACCGCCCGCTGAGGATTGCCCGCTCCGCGTCCGCTTCGGACGCGAGACCTACCGCCGACGCAACAAGACGCCGAACATCATCGGCACCCTGTTCGGCCCCATCGAACTGCAACGCTGCGTTTACGAGTGTCTGGAACTCGGCGAGCCGTGCGTGTGGCCGCTGGAGTTGCGGTTGGGCGTGGTCGCTGGACTGGCGACGCCGGCGTTGGCCGAGCGTGTCGGACGCTGGTCGGCCGATCACGAACAGGACGCGGTGCGGGGTCTGTTGCAGGCGGAACACGGCGTGTCCTGGTCTGTGCAATCCCTGCGAACGGTCGCCGCTGCGGTTCGAGACGGGGTCGTCGGACCCGGCGAACACGCCCGGGTGGATCGACTCGTCGACCTGCTGACGCAAGCCGACAAGTCGACGGGGAAGCATCGACCCACGCTGGCGTGCGGCCGCGACGGCGTCATGGTTCCGATCCGCGGCCAGGGTTATCAGGAAGCCGCGACCGGAACCGTGTCGGTCCACGACCGCCGAGGAAAGCGTCTGGACACGATCTACCTGGGTCGGATGCCCGAACCGGGTCAGCATCGACTGACCCAACAGATGACCGCGATGCTGATGGCCGTCCTGACGGCGTGGCACGCGCGAGGCGGGACGTGTCCGCGATTGCAGTACCTCAGCGATGGCGGGCATCACCCGCAGCAGTTCTTCCGCCGGGTGCTGTCGCGGATGGCCGACCCGTGGCGGCCGGGTCGGTGTCTGCCGTGGCGGTGGACGCTCGACTTCTATCACGCCTGCACTCATCTGTGGACGATGGCGGAAGGGTTGTTCGCGGACTCCCCGCAGGCCTGGTCGTGGTATCGTCGGATGCGACACTGGCTGCGGGATCGCACGGGTGGTGTGGTGGAGATCCTGCGTTCGGGGTCGCAGCACGACAATCGCCAGAAGATGACCAGAGGCCGTCGCGAGAAGTATGGGAAGGCCTATCGGTATCTGCGGCGACACGTCCGGTGGATGGACTACGCGGCGTGTCGGAAGGTGAAGTTGCCGATCGGCAGCGGTGTGACGGAGGCGGCCTGCAAGACGGTGTTTGCTCAGCGACTGAAGCG
>JBBSAM010000223.1:0-1466 GCA_038252255.1 Acidimicrobiia bacterium
GTACTTGTTTAGCCCGTGGTCAGCAGCATCGGTCGTGGCAGCAGCAGGTTGCTGGCCGCGCGGAGCGTGTGGCTGACGTAGTCGAGGGCCGAGCGTCCCTGCCGTCGGCAGGTCTCCAGCACCGACATCAGGATGCCTTGCGCCTGCGCCCCCGCCGCCGTCCGGTTGCCGCCCCACACCTTCCGATTGACCACCGCCGGACGGATCGCCTGCTCCGCCGCCCAGTTCGTCGGCTCGATCCGCGGGTCGGCCACGAACCCGAACCACTGCTCGAAGTGATTCCACAGGTGCCGCCCTAGCGTCGCCTGCTCCGGCACCCGACGCGGCCGACCCAGCAACGCCGCCAGGCGGTCGTCGAACGCCTCACGCTGCTCCTCGCATTCGTCAGGCGTCGCCGCGAGCCGGCCGCCACGCACCTCGTTCCGCCAGTGGATCGCCTCGGTGAACAACGCGATCACCTGACGCGGGAAGCGCACGGCCCCACGCGTCGCCGCCGCCAGCATGTCGCGGGCGCGACGCAGCACGTGGGCCAGACACTGCTGATGGATCGCCTCCTCGAACCGCTCGTAGGAGGCGAAGCCGTCGTGGCTCAGGATGCCCGACCAGTCCCGTCCGATCACCCGCTCCAGGACTTCGACACGGCGTTGTGAGTCGATGGCGTAGGCGGTGGACCGGCCCCCGACCCAGACGTGGAGCCAGGCGGGGTGCCCTCCGATCCGCCACCCCGTCTCGTCGGCTGCGATCTGCTCGGAGCCGCGGATGTCGGCAAGGATGAGGCGGTAGTCTGGTTCGAGCCGCGTCGCCGCCCGGAGGTTGATCTGGGCGCTGGCCCCTCGGGTCAGTTTGATGCCGAAGAGCGAGTCGAAGACGCCGGCGACTTTGCCGTGCGAGAGTCCGGCTTGGGTGTGCAAGAGCGTCGCGGCGGCCTGGGCATCGGGGCCGATCTGCGACGCGGCGACGCCGAGGGCGTCGGAGGTTTGGAGGGCGTGGCGACCCTGAGTCCGCTTGCCGCAGTCGGTGCAGTGACCGATGTGGACGGTGAACTGGCGATGGATCGGCTGGCGTGGGATGTCGGTCTGGAACTGTTTGGCGGTGCCGGTCTCGACGAGGCATCCCCGGCAGTGGGGGCAGGCGTCGGGGAGGTGGGCGTCGTGTCGTTCGTGGATCTGGTCGGGCGGCGGCGGTGGGCGGTGAGCGTGTTTGCCGTGTGCGTCGCCGGACTTGCGGCCGGGTGTTTTGGGGTCGGGCTTGGGCGGACCCTTGCGGAAGGGCGCGGCCTGCCGCTTACCGGCGCGGTGTGCGTCTTCGAGCCTCCGGGTCAGTTCGGCGACCCGGGCTTCGAGTTGGGCGTTGCGATGGAGGAGTTCCCGACAGCCGGGACAGGCCGGTTCGTCCATGCGGCCAGAGTAGCAGATCAGGCGTCGATGAGCTGCCCCAGTTCGCTGCCAGGGGCGCTAAACAAGTAC
>JBBSAM010000224.1:0-1462 GCA_038252255.1 Acidimicrobiia bacterium
CTGACGGATTGCAGAGACTCCCGCACCTTCATGGGATCACACCCGTCGCCGATTGTCCGGTCGATCAGATCAGACAGGTTTCTCGGGCGATTGGCGGTGGGGACTCCCGAAATCGCCGCGGCGATCATCCCGGCCACGCGCGGGGTGGCCATCGAGGTGCCGGACAGATTCCCCCAGAGGCCATGGCCGATCGGGCCGGTGGTGTCCACGCCGACCGCCACACAGTCGAGCGCGAGGCCGCGGGACGAAAAATCTGCGACAGAAACCGGGAACGGGGATCGACCACATGCGCCGACCGTGACGACCCCGATCGCGCGGCCTGGGTACTCGATCGTCGAGTCGCCCGGTCCGGAATTCCCGGCCGCCGCGACGACGACGATCCCCGCTTCGCGGCATTCCCGGATGGCATCCCCGGTGAGCGGCATCCGGTCGCTACCCCCAATGGACATCGAGATGACATGAACACCCGCGTGTTTTGCGGCGAGCAGTCCGCGGGAAATCATCTGGTCCGTTCCCCACCCGGCCGGGGTCAGAACCCGGATGTGCAGGATGCCGCACTGGGGGGCATGTCCCCGCCAGCGAACAGATCCGTCGTCGCCCAGGAGCAGCCCACCGACGGCGGACGAACACCATGTGCCGTGGTTCTCCTCCCCCTGATCCCACGCGACGCCCGGCACGGCCGACAGACCACGGAGCCGATCACCGAGCAGCGGTTTGTGACTTGCGGCGAACCCGGTGTCGAGCACCGCGACGAGAACCCCCTCTCCCTCCGGATCAGACTGGTTTTCGAGTCGGAGGCCGTGCGTTTTCATGTCCGCGTCGACCGTCCCGATGATCCCGGTTGCGCCCTGGGTGGTGACACTGTTGACGCGAAACTGTGACCACGCGATCGGTTCGTCGTCGGGTGGGGTGGCGTCCGGCGCCGACAGGTCCACCCCGCGCACCGACAGCGGGTAAACCCGGTCGGCTTCCCGCAGGTAGTCGCCGGCGCGGTCCGCGGCCTGGGCGAGCGGATCGGCGGGGGGTTCCGGCGGGGGCGATTCGTCCGGGGTGTCGTCGTCGCCCATCGCCCATTCGACCACCTGGTCGAACCCCGGGAGACCCACCGCACTCACACCGTACCACCCGTCCACCAGGGCCGGCCGACCCGCGAAAAACTCACAGCGGACGGGCGCACCTCCGGCCGCATCCGTTGCCACGATGTAACTGACGAACTGCCGGGTCGACAGCGGTTTTAACCGCCCGAGCCAGAGGTGTGCGTCCTGTTCGAGTGCGAACACCCGGAATTCCACGGACCAGTGTTCGCCGGTTTCGGTCGGTCGAGACGCTCGTACCGCCGTGTAGGTGACCCCCGTCGGCGGGCGGTCGGGCTGTTCTCCCGGCGGGAACAGTTTGCGGCACACTCGTTCGTTGTACTCGGCCCACATGTTGAAGCCCTCTGGTGATGCGGTCGTATCACGTC
>JBBSAM010000225.1:0-1453 GCA_038252255.1 Acidimicrobiia bacterium
ATCCTGTATATGGCCCGCCCCTCTGACCACGAATCCGTGACGTCCATCGCCGTTGCCCTCGACCGCGTCACGCGCGCCCTCGCCGATCGCTACACGGTGCAGCGCGAACTCGGTCGCGGGGGCATGGCCACCGTGTATCTCGCGCGCGACGTGCGCCATGAACGCGAGGTCGCGATCAAGGTGTTGCACCCGGACCTGGGCGCGGTGCTGGGCGCCGAGCGGTTCCTGAGCGAGATCAAGACCACCGCGAAGCTGCAGCATCCGCACATCCTGCCGCTGCTCGACTCGGGCGCGGCGGACGGCTTGCTGTATTACGTGATGCCGCTCGTGACGGGCGAAACGCTACGCGCGCGGCTCGACCGCGAACGCCAGCTGCCGGTGGACGACGCGGCCCGCCTGGGGCGCGAGGTGGCGAGCGCGCTCGCGCACGCGCACAAGCAGGGAATCATTCACCGTGACATCAAGCCCGAGAACATCCTGCTGCAGGATGGCGCGGCGGTGGTGGCGGACTTCGGCATCGCGCTCGCGGTGAGCAACGCCGGCGGCCAACGCGTCACCCAAACGGGGCTGAGCCTCGGCACGCCGCAGTACATGAGTCCCGAGCAGGCCACGGGCGATCGCGTGATCGATGCGCGCGCCGACATCTACTCGCTCGGTGCGGTGCTGTACGAGATGCTGAGCGGCGAACCGCCGCACACGGGCAGCACCGCGCAGGCGGTGATCGCGCGCTTGCTCACCGAGGAGCCGCGCGCGCTGCGTGTGACGCGCAAGCAGGTGCCGGCGCACGTAGAGGCGGCGGTACAGCGCGCGCTCGAGAAGCTGCCAGCCGATCGGTTTGCGTCGGCGCGGGAGTTTGCGGAGGCGCTCGAGGGGCGCGGCCACGCAACCACGCGCGTGTCGACGGGCACGCGCGCCGGGAGCGGCACGCGACGGCGGTCCCGTGTGCTCCTCGCGGTGGCCGGGGTACTGGTGGCCGCTGTCGGGGTGGGTGGCTTCCTGGCCGAGCGCCGCACGAACCCGATGGGGCGCGATGCCAACATCGCTCAGGCGCTGTCGCGCCCGCTGCTCTCGTTTGACGTCACGTTTTCAGACAGCATCAACACCGATGATCCCCAGCCCTTTGGTGCGGCCGGCGATCGCCTCTTCCTGCCCAACCCCAACGGACGGTCGTTCATCTACTCACTATCCGACCGGTCGCTCACCGCGGTCAACACCAGTGGCGTGGCAAACCCCCGAATCTCGCCGAATGGCGCTTGGCTCTCATGGTCGGTTTTCGGCGGCAGATTCGGATCTACGCTGAAGGTGCGACCCACGGCTGGTGGCGTGGAACGCCTCGTCGCCGATTCAATCTTCGGGAGCACCTGGCAGGACGACTCGACGCTGTTCGTGGCCGCACGTCGGGGAGCGGGCGTCGACGTCCAGCGCATCGGCCTCGGCCCCGGAGCGGCCGGTC
>JBBSAM010000226.1:0-1450 GCA_038252255.1 Acidimicrobiia bacterium
ACGGTCTGCGCCTCTTTGATCATCGCGGCGGCATCGGAGTCCGCCGGGATGTCGCTGATGTGGTGGAACGCCGACACCACCGACAACCCGTAACCGCGGGCCAGTTTCGATTTGGAACGGATGATCCGACCACTGGGCCCGGCAGCCAGATGCCACCCTTCCTCCACCACGAAGTTGGTGCGCATCCCCGGCCGGCGGTGCCGGCCCAGCATCCCCATCAGCCAGGAGTTCGCCATCACCATCACCAGCGCCGTCGCCGGCCCTTCCTCCGGTAACGCGCTGACGTCAAACGTTGTGAGCTTCGGGTGCAGCCGCACATGCTTCGACGTTTCCCGGTCGAACATGCCTTGAAGGTCATCTTCCAGTAACCGCTCGAACCGGAATTTCGTGCTGATCGCGGCCTGCTCAATTACGTCAAGGGTGACCGCCCGGTAACGCCGGAACTTGGGGTCATCAACCACCGCATCGAACCGGTCCAGCAGGTCAGGCATGACGGGGATGCGGCCGTCCTCGAAGTCGCGCATCGTCTGCCGGTATGCGACCGCCAACGCCTTGTGGTGCCACTCGGTGAGCTCGCCGCTACCGGCGAGCTCCGCGAACGCGGACAGCAGCTGCCGCTGCGCCGCGGCCCCGCCGGCGGCCCGGATGATGCCGTCCAGCGGGTTCATGCAGGTCGAGGTCTCCGGTTCGTTCGGGTCGAACCGGAACGGTTCCGCCCCATACTCGCGAGTGATTTCCGCGTACTCCCCCTCCCCGTTCCGGATCTTCTTGTCAACCACTACCGCGCACCGGTCGCGGAGCAGCAACGGTCGCTCCACGTACAGGACCTTGAGGAGCGTCGATTTCCCAGCACCCACCATCCCGAGGATCACGACGTTCGGTGAGGTGATCTTCCTGTCCTCGTACGCGGTGAACTGGTCATGCGTCACCATCGACGACGACATGGTGTCATCACCCACCAGCAGCCCACGCTCATCGGTGGGCGACCCGATCAACGCGGTGTTCAGGACCTCAGCCTGCCGGGTGGTGGTCGGCGCCCCCGGTGAGCTGACCTTCAACATGCCCCGACGCCACCGGGACGTGGAGTGGATCTGCGGGCCCCGCATCGGCGGCAACACGATCGCGTCATTCACCAGTTCCGCGGCCACGCTGGTCACAGTGCCTCCTTCGGCGTGCCCGAGGAGACGGCGTGCAACGTCTTCATGGCCCGGGACCTGGTGGGTGGGGTGATCCCACGACCCAACGGCCACGTCGTCGCGTGAGCCGCGGACTGCAACGTGTCCAACCAATCGAGCCGGGTAATGCCGGCCTGGTCAGCGGCCTCCTCGATCACCCCCGACACGTGCGCCAAACCGTCCTCGTCGGGGGTGGAGACCTGCAGGTACGCCACCCAGTTCGCGCCGTGATGACCGGACCCGTCCCGCAAGTCGCTGGCGCGGCGGTTCGCCGC
>JBBSAM010000227.1:0-1450 GCA_038252255.1 Acidimicrobiia bacterium
CCACGCGTAGTACCCGGAGCGGGAGACCCCGAGCTCGGTGCACTTGAAGTCGACGGGGAACTCGTCGCTATCTGCCCAGTCCGCGATCGCAGCGAAGATCACTGCTGGTCTTTCGCGAAGGCGAGTGGCCGGGCGGAATCGCACCGCCCGGCTCTCTCAGAACCGTGCGTGACGGTCTCCCGTCACACGGCTCCCACCATCCGAGTTCCTACCCGAGGCAATTACGGGAGGACACCAAACCTCCAGTGCGCGAACATTCCCGGGACACGGTTAGCCATGTCTTCGAGGAATGCCCAGGCACGTTTCGGGCTGTGCTTCATCGATCTATATTTCCGGCGGGCCCACCTCATGAGAATGGTGTTGATCCCGCGCAGTGCCGCGTAGAGGGCGGATTTGTAGAACCGCCCGTAATAGGCGATCCACCCCGTGACACGGAGATTGATGTGGGCGACGATCTCGTCGAAGGTCAGGTCACTGCGCCGGTGGATCCGCCAGGACCGGATGGTCCGCCGGATCCGCACGACCGCGGCCCGACTGACTGCCGGGGAGAAGGTCACGAAGAACGCGCCCGCGCCGGTCTTGGCCAGCCGTGGCCGGAACGTGTAGCCCAGGAAGGTGAACTCCTCGAACTCGCCCGACCCTCGCCGGTTCGCGTCCTTGCAGTACACAATTCTGGTCTTCACCGGATGCAACTCCAGCCCGACATCGGCCAGCCGGGCGCTGATCGCGTCCCGGACCGCCTCGGCCTGGCCCTGGCTGCGGCAATGCACCACCACGTCATCGCAGTACCGCTCGAACGTGACGGCCGGGTAGGTCCGGGCCATCCACGCATCGAACGCGTAATGCATGAAGAGGTTGGCGAGTAGCGGCGAGATCGCGGAGCCTTGGGGGCTGCCGTGATCCCGCACGGTGAGCGACCCGTCGGGGTGCTGCAACGGTGCTGTCAACCAGCGCCGCACGTACAACAGCACCCACGCCAGGGCGGTGTGGTGTTCCACGGCCCTCACCAACAGGCCGTGGTCGATGGTGTCGAAGAAGGCTCGGATGTCCATGTCGATCACCCAGTCCGACCGCCAGCACCGGCGCCGGGTCACGGCTACCGCGTCCAACGCGGACCGGCCCGGCCGATACCCGTACGAATCGGGATGGAAGATCGGCTCGACCTCCGGTTCCAGCACCATCGCCACCACTGTCTGTGCGATGCGATCCGCCACGGTCGGCACTCCCAACACGCGGAGGCCACCATCGCGTTTCGGTATCTGCACCGACCTCACCGGCGGCGGGAAATAGCTACCCGAACTCATCCGATTCCACAACCGGTAAAGGTTGTTCTTCAGATCAAGTTCGAACTCGCTGATCGACTGCTTATCGACTCCCGCCGCACCCTTGTTCGCCGCGACCTTCCGATACGCCTCCCACACCAACTGCTTGGAAATATCAAATGATTTCG
>JBBSAM010000228.1:0-1447 GCA_038252255.1 Acidimicrobiia bacterium
ACCTGAGCCAGTTTCAGCAGGATCACCGCATAGCGTTCCGGGTTGCCGTTCTGCGGCGCCGGGTAGGGCCGGCACCAGGCGGACGCCGCGGGGAACGTCGGGTAGGTCGCCAGGCGCAGGCACGTCGGTTCGGTGCATGATCCACCGACCTCGTCCAGGGCTGTCTGGACGGCGGCCTCATCGGGCAGGGCTTGGGAGTTGTAGAACACCTGGTCGCTGATGATGTTCCCCGGGTCCCATTCCATCCCGCCCGGGCCGGTGTCGACGCCGCCGCCAGGTGTGGTGGTGCTCTGTTGGTTGGTGGCTTGCGCGCCGGCGGCCATGACCAGAAGGAGCAGGACGAGGACGACAGCCACCCAGAACGCGATTTTCGCGCCCAGGATCCACCCGATCTTCCGGCCAAGGTGGTTGGCCCCGGCCTTCGCGGCTCGCTGCCCGGCGGTGGGTGATTGTCGTTCCTCGGTGGTGGTCATCCTGGGCTGAAGTCCCGTCCTTCTTCGAGTAACGGCGCGGATCGTGAAGCGGTGGACGCGCGACACTTCCCGACCTTGGTGGCGGGGGATGGAGCCGTCGGCGATGCGTTCGCTGATGGTGCTGGGCCGCCAGGGTGAACAAGGCGGTCGGCTCGGCGGTGGGGACGGCTGCGAAATCTCGCCTACGGGTGCGCCCGGTAGTGCGCGACCCGCGCCGCCCGGACCCGCCGCATCCCGGCGGCGATCTCATCGCCGTCAGGTCGGGCGGTCCAGGGGATCAGGTCGACCAGCATCGCCTCGGCGTTGCGGTAGATCACCAGCGCCACCCCATCGGGTAGCCGCCTGACCTCTTCCGGGCGAAGCACCGTCCGCTCCGACTCGGTCACCATGCGCTGGGAAGCCACGTTGCTGTGGGCGTCGATATGGGAGGTGACTTCCTGCATCTCCACCTGGCCGACGAGGTTGGAGAACCGCTCAAGGGCTTTCGGGTCCTGTAAACCGCCCAGCACCATGGAGCAGTTGAGGTTGGCCAGGATCGCGGAGCCCTCCCGCTCCCCCCACCTGGCGAGGATTTGAGCGACCGATTGGAACACCGGGAACCACTGCACCCCGATCCCCCGGGAGTCACTGATCATCCCGGGCAGCTTCGGCACCGGCGCGACGTTCACGATCTCGTCGCCCGCGACGCGGAGCGGCGGATCCAGCCTGCCCGTCTCACCGATCGCGGCGGCGTGTTTCGCGGCGTCCATGACTTCGTTCAGCAGCATCGTCGTCAACGGTGCGACGTTGGTCTGCGCCTGGTCGTCGGTCAGCAGGATCAAGGTGTCCGTGGACTGCACAAACTTCGCCGGGTCGAACATCTGCACCCCAGCGGCTGGGATCAGTTGCCGCATCACCACGGGGTTCAGGAACGGCTCGATCTTCTGCGCCATCGTCATCCGAACACTGGACACCGTTTCGTCGGCGCCGGTGAT
>JBBSAM010000229.1:0-1446 GCA_038252255.1 Acidimicrobiia bacterium
ACCCGTCGCCGCCGAGATTGAAAGGCATCGGGAGAACCGTAACCATCAGCGGAGGCGTCGCCGTGGGGACCAGCAACTGCCCGTTCACCCGGTCGGGGGTGAACGTCACCTGCCCTGTCAACGGCACAGCGTCAGGGAGCAGGTCGACGTCGGAACCGTCCACAACGGCGGATGTCAGGACCGCCGTCACCGTTGCTGTCGTGACCTGCGCCGGGAGTGCGACCATCAGTTTGCCTCTTTCATCAGGTGCCGCTTGTGGTATCGAGTGCCTCGTCGCCGAGCATCGTCCGGCCGAGCGCGGTCAGCTCATGAAGCGCCGCCGTGTTGTTCCCGGCGAGGATCTTGACCGCCTGCGCGATGGCCCGGACGTCACCCGAGAGTTGCGCAGCCGTCCGGGTTCCGGTGGTGCCCGCGAGGGCGGTGGCTTGGGTGATGATGGCCGCGTTCTGTGCGATGTTGGCCGCGTTCGCTGTGATGGCGGCGGCGATCTTGGCTACGATGTCCTGCCGGTTGGCTTCTCGCGTGCCCGGTCCAGGGGTGACGACGACGCTCGGTTCACGCCCGTCGTCGTGCCACGTCGTGACGACTCGGGTGCCGTCGTCGTAAACGGTTTCCCGCACGTCATCGCCGCCGCTCATGCTGATACCGCCATCGTGCCGGACGGTGCGTAGGCCGTGACGACATAGTCATTGACGCCAGCGCCGCACAGCCCATCCACGTAGGTTGCGTTCGGGGCGAGCCCTTTGGCGATGCGCGCGGTTGACCCATCCGGGCCCGTCCGGGTGATGTCATTGGACGCGGTGACGGCGTACCCGCCGCCCGCGCCAGGGTTCGTGATCGTCACAATCACCTGCGCGCCGAGGGCGTTAGGCGTCAGAGTCAGCAGCGGGGTTTGCGGCGGCCCATACTGGTTGCTGATCGTGGAGCTCGCCCACGGGGACCAGCGGCCACGGTAGTAGAACCTGACGTTCAGGTAGTCTGTGCGGCCCGCAACAGGGTCGAGGACCATCTGCGCGGACAGTCCCGACGACACGACAGTGCCGGAGTCGGTGTAGATGGTCCCTGTGGCGCCCGTCGCGGAGGACCGAATGGTCTGGTAGGACTCGCCAACGATCCCCGCAGCGAGCGTCCACTGCATCGTGATCGGCGTCGAGTACTGGCTGCTGCCCGAGGGTGGCGCGGTGATCGTCGGGGCGACCAACGCGGTGATGACGTTGACGAACGAGGACGCGGACCACGGCGATGCAACCCCGCCGACGTCGTAGGTGCTGACCTGCCACTCAACAACCGTCCCAGCGGTGAACGTGGCCGCATAGGTGAGGTACGAAGCCGCCGTGGTCGCGGCGTTGAGGACCACAGTCCACGCCGCCGCACCGACCCGCCACCGGAAATCCGCGCGGGTCTGTGCGTCGCCAGGGTCGGTGTCGTTGACCGTCCATGTGAACG
>JBBSAM010000230.1:0-1430 GCA_038252255.1 Acidimicrobiia bacterium
CCGTAACCACGCCGCGGTGGACGCCGCGCCATCCACCGCGCCGACCCCGCGGACATGCGCCGCCCAGGCGAGGCGGGCGAAGTCGGCTTCTTGGCGGTCCATCTCCCGGCGCCGCGCCACCAGCTCGTCGGCCAGCGCACGGTCCGACAGCTCGCAAGGATCGAGGGCCACCAGCTCGTCGACCACGCCGCGCAACACATCCACCGGCCGCCGAACTAACGCAGGAACAGCAACCGCCACGCGCCCTCCCATCACGTCGAAACATCAGACGAGCTGGAGGCCGTGACCTCGAGTCCACACCCGGGAGCAAAGCACCGAGCCGGTCCGACCACCCTACACGAACACACGTTCGATCACAAGCGCGACTTGGCAGGATCCGTCGCCCGAGCGGCGGAGCTCAAGGCCCGGACGCCAACGCCCGTCATCCGGCTGGTGCGGAGTCTCGATGTGGTAGCGCCCACGCTGCGTGGCGGGGAGCCGCGTGGCGGGCCTCGCTGCGGTTCGATCTCCGATAACGTCGCGAGAGCGCAGCTCCCATGGATTGGGAGGTCTCGCCGCTGGTCGACAGCGAGTGAGAAGGGAAAGGACGCCAATGACGCGCCGGGCCATAATTCTCGTCGCAGTGTGCGGGCTTCTCGTTGCGTTGGCCGGTGTCGCCACCGGCGGCGGGACTGCACAGGCCGCGCGCCTGCGCGTCACCGCGTCCGGAACGGCGCGCTGCAGTGTGGCGGGGAAGGTCCACTTCAAGCCCGGAGTGACGAACGCAGCGCGAGCAAGCGTCGGGTGGACTCTCAAAGCCAAATTGGCCTGCTCGGAAGGCACGACCGGGAATCCGGCGGTGACAGTGACGTTCGGCCGCCTGAAGGCGTCGGGTGCGCCGAGCACCCGCGCGTGTTCGGATACGGCATCGCCGGCCGTGCGTGCGGACATCAAGTGGAAGGCACGCGGCGGCAAGGTCAACCCGACTCACGTCGCTTGGCCGTCTGGCACCGTGAGCGCCGCGAGCTCTCGGATCACCACCGATCTGTCGGAGGCCGGCGGGGCATCCGTCACCGGTTCATACGGCGGCGTGGCCGGCGTGCTCCATCTCGTGAGCGAGCCGGTGTCGCTGGCACGGTGTTTCACCACGGGCGGATTCAAGCGATACGCCGTGGTCGGGGGCAGTGGGATGTCGAGTCTCACACTCGACCCGAACGCCACGACGACCCCTCCACCCCCTCCACCCCCTCCGCCGCCTCCACCGCCTCCGCCCCCCTCGGGGGTGTGTAACAACGGGCAGGTGGCTCCGTCGCAGTATCAGAAGGTTGTGGTGTTCTCGTTCGAGAACCGGACGTGGTCGGCTGTGGGTGGGGTGGGGTTCGGTTCGATGCCGTATCTGCATGGGCTTGCGGCGTCGTGTTCGTATTTCTCGTCGTGGACGGAGACGAACA
>JBBSAM010000231.1:0-1428 GCA_038252255.1 Acidimicrobiia bacterium
CGCGGTGCCGTCACTGGCGGTGAGCTGGTAGCTGTGGCTCGTGCCCGCGGTGAGGCCGGAGTCGGTGAAGTGCAGGACGGGCTTGGACCAGGGCCACGACTCGGCGGTCGTGGTCGCGATCGGCGAGGCGCCGCCGTCGCGATAGAGGGCGTAGGTGAGGTTGCCGTCGTTGTTGTCCGAGACGCCTTCGGCGCTGATCGACAGGGTGCCGGCCGCGGTGGCGGTGACCCGGGGGGTCGTGGGCACGTCGGGCGCGGAGTTGCCGCCGGTGAGGCTGAACCGGGCCAGGCCTTCCTGGTTGGTGCCGTTGAGCTGGCTCTGGTCGCCCCCCACGAAGAGCTGGGTGCCGTCGGTGGCCATGACCTGGGGTCCGACGGTGGTCAGCGTCCCCGGGCTGCCACCGTTCATCTTCGGGGTCCAGTGGCCGAGGCGACCGTCGGAGAGCCGGAACGATTCGAGGCGGTACCAGACGAACGCGCTCGAGTTGTTCGGGCCGACGAACCCGCCGACGTTCTTGGAGCAGTCGTGGTTGTGCGAACCGCGATACAGCCAGCCATTGGCGACCGCGAGCGACGTCGAGCCGCCGAGGCACCGCTCGTTCCACACGAGGGACCCGTCGGAGATGTTCGCCGCGTACACGCCTTCCCAACACCCGGGGCTCGGGGCTTCGGCGGTGACGTAGGCGATCGTGCCCGAGATGATGATGTCGGTCAGGTTGGCGTCACAGCCACCGTTGGCCAGGCGCGGCGACACACCCGTCGCGGCCCACGGCATGGTGGCGCCGGTGGTCGGGTCCAGCGACGCGATCCCGGCCTGGGGGAGGCCGTTGACGACGTCGTTCTCGCCGCCGACCAGCAGGCGGGTGCCGTTGGGTGCGATGGCGCTCTCGGCGATGCGCTTGTCGGAGCTGGCGTTGAAGGCGGTGACCACGTCGCCGTTGGTCGTGTTGAGCTTCGCGATGCGAGTCCGCGTCGTGTTCTTGATCGTGGTGAAGTCACCACCGACGTACACACCGTTGTTGTCCGAGGTCACCGTCGCGACGATCGCGTTCGCGTCCGCGGACCAACCGGTGTCGACCGTCCCCGACGGCAGGTTCAAGCGCGCGATGCGCTGGCGGGCGACGCCACCGATCGTGGTGAACGACCCGGCCACGTAGAGCTTCGTGCCGTCGTTGGAGACGTCGACGTCGTAGACCATGCCGTTGGCGTTCGGGTTGAACGACGTGATCAACGCCCCCGTCGTCGCGTTGAACGCGGCGATCCGGCTACGCGCCACCTCACCCGTACCCAGCGCAGCCCCCGGGGGGCGGACCGACGTGAACTCACCACCCGCGTAGACCACGTTGTTCCCCGCGTCGAGCGCCCAGACCGTGTTGTTGGTCTGCCACATCGGCGACCCCACCGCACTCAACGGCTGGTCGTTCACCAC
>JBBSAM010000232.1:0-1419 GCA_038252255.1 Acidimicrobiia bacterium
AATACTGCCCGCGAAACGCTCTCCGTGCCTCACGTAGGAATGCCCGCGAAACGGTGAGCGTGGTGGGGCATGAGGAGTGGGTTGTCGATGCAGTCTCGTGCCGAGGTCACCAACAGGTACGCCAAGGCGTATGCCAGGGCCAGCAAGAAGGACAAGGGCAGGGTCCTCGGCGAGGTGGTGAACGTGACGGGGTGGTCGCGCGACAACGCCCGACGTCGGCTGGTCGCGGCTGCGAAACGGGCACCTGGTAGCGGGCGGCAGGTCACCAGACCGGCGCGGAAGCCGCGTTCTGCGAAGTTCTCCTACGACGCGGTGAGGGTGCTTCAGCGGGTCTGGGCTGCCTCGGGTGGCCAGTGCGGGAAGTACCTGTCGGCGTCGATGCAGGTCCAGCTCGACGGGCTGGAACGCCACGGCGAGCTGGCCTTCGGCGTCGACCGGTACGGCCCCACCGTGCGGGCGGAGCTGCTCGCGATGAGCGCGGCGACGATTGACCGGTATCTCAAACCGGCCAAGGCCACCGCCCAGATCAAGGGCAAGTCCACGACGAAGCCCTCACCGTTGTTGCGGTCCTCGATCAAGATCCGCAAGGCGAGCGACGAGGTCGAGGCCGAACCCGGGTTCTTCGAGGGCGACACCGTCGCGCACTGCGGGCCCACCCTCAAGGGCGAGTTCGCCCGCACGTTGAACCTCACCGATGTTCACACCGGGTGGGTGTTCACCCGCACCGTGCGCAACAACGCCCACGTCCACATCCTGGGCGCGCTCAAGGCCGGCGTGGAGGAGGTCCCGTTCGCGGTCACCGGCTTGGATTTCGACAACGGCACCGAGTTCCTCAACACGGCCGTGATCAAGTGGGCCGCCGACCTGGAGATCTTCTTCACCCGTTCGCGGCCGTACAAGAAGAACGACCAGGCCACCATCGAGTCGAAGAACAACCACCTCGTGCGCAAGTACGGCTTCTACTACCGCTACGACACCACCGAGGAACGCGCCGCGCTGAACCGGCTCTGGCGACTGGTCAACGACCGGTTCAACTACCTGACCCCCACCAAGAAACCGGTCGGGTTCGGCACCGACCGCAACGGACACCGCACCCGGCTCTACGACAAGCCGAAGACGCCACTGGACCGGCTGCTCGCAGCACAGGTGCTCGCCCCAGCACAGCAGGCCACCCTGGTCGCCTACCGCGACACCCTCAACCCCGCCGCCATCGGCCGCCAAATCGCCGACCTCCAAGCCGTCCTGCTCAAACTCGCCAAGGACAAGACCGAACAGCTCTACCTCGCCAGCATCCCCAGCGCCCTACCCGACGTCCGCAAGGGCATCCGGATCAAGGCCTCCTGACCCACCCGGCTTCACGGGCATTCCTGGTTGAGGCACGGACCAGGTTTCGCGGGCACATTGACGTGAGGCACTACG
>JBBSAM010000233.1:0-1399 GCA_038252255.1 Acidimicrobiia bacterium
CGCTTCGGTCGTGCTGATCTACAAGGGGGACGCCCCCAAGGTGCTCGAGGGCTTCGGCTTCGGCGCAGCACTGCTGGCCATGTTCATGCGTGTTGGCGGCGGTATCTTCACCAAGGCCGCTGACGTCGGCGCCGACCTGGTGGGCAAGGTCGAGGCCGGCATCCCCGAGGACGACCCTCGCAACGCAGCGACGATCGCGGACAACGTCGGCGACAACGTCGGCGACTGCGCCGGAATGGCTGCTGACCTCTTCGAGTCGTATGCCGTGACGCTGGTCGCCGCACTCATCCTCGGCAAGGCCGCCTTTGGTGAGCAGGGCCTGGTATTCCCGCTGATCGTTCCCGCCATCGGCGCGCTGACCGCGATCATGGGTGTCTTCATCACCAAGCCTCGCCCGGGCGAGAACGGCCTGGTCGCCATCAACCGCGGTTTCTTCATCTCCGCGGCGGTCTCGGCTGTCCTCTCGGCAGTTGCCGCCTTCGTGTACCTGCCGGCCACGTTTGCTGAGCTCCGCGGCCTTTCGCAAGAGAACGCCACCGCGATTGCCGCCCTTGACGGTCACAAGCTGCTCTTCCTGACCCTCAACCCGCGCATCGCGGCAACGCTCGCGGTCTTCATCGGTATCGCCCTCGCCGCGATCATCCTCATGCTGACCGGACACTTCACCGGCACTGACAAGCGTCCGACCATGGACGTTGCCCGTACCTCGTTGACGGGTGCGGCAACCGTCGTGCTGTCCGGCATCGGAGTGGGCCTCGAGTCGGCGGTCTACACCACGGTCATCATCGGTGCGGCGGTCTACCTTGCCTTCCTGGTGGGTGGCGGATCCATTGCGCTGGCGTTGTTCCTGATTGCCCTGGCGGGCTGTGGTCTGCTGACCACGGTCGGCGTCATCGTCGCGATGGACACCTTCGGCCCCGTCTCGGACAACGCCCAGGGCATCGCCGAGATGTCCGGTGACGTCCACGGCGAAGGCGTGCAGGTCCTGACCGAGCTCGACGCGGTCGGCAACACCACCAAGGCCATCACCAAGGGCATCGCGATCGCCACGGCCGTGCTGGCCGCTACCGCGCTCTTCGGGTCCTATACCGACGCGTGGCAGACCGAGGTCAGACGGATCGTTGCCGCCGGGCTCAAGGAACAGCCCACCGCCTTCGTCCAGTCGATGTTCGACCTTCAGATCGTCACGCCGAGCACGCTGGTGGGTCTGCTGATCGGATCCTCTGTCGTCTTCCTGTTCTCCGGTCTGGCCATCAATGCCGTGACCCGCGCTGCCGGCGCCATCGTCTTCGAGGTGCGGCGCCAGTTCCGCGAGCACCCCGGGATCATGGACTACACCGAAAAGCCCGAGTACGGCCGCGTCGTGGATATCTGCACCAAGGACTCGCTGCGTGAGCTC
>JBBSAM010000234.1:0-1399 GCA_038252255.1 Acidimicrobiia bacterium
CGCCGCTCGTCGATCGATCGCGCCGACCGCTGCCTGGACCGCCTTCCAGCCGGCTCCATCCACCCACGGTCGGCGCAACCATCACCGTCGCAGGAGCCCACGGCAACGGTCGGTCAAGTGACTGCGTGACGACACGCCGACCGCGTTGCCTTGGGCACGACGCACCGCCATACTGAATTCACCTTCGGGCCCCACGGGCCTTTCCTCATCATGAGGAGGTATCCGCCGCGCAGCGGTGGCGTTAGCGGTCGTGACCCGCCCACACAGCGCGCAGCCAGTCTGCGCATCCCATCGGGGACACCGTCCCCAACCGGGCCATCGGTGTTCCCATTCAACCGGAGAACACCATGAACCTCTCCATGCTCGACCGCGAGCAACTGGAGGACATCCTTCTGAACCCGCCCCGGGTGGAGGTGAATCCGCTCCAGTGCTCCGACAGCATCACGCTCGACTGCCTGCCGTCCGGCACGGCCGAGCGCCCGACACGCATCCGGCATGTGCTTGCCGCCGCGCACGAACTGCTGGTTCGTTCGGCCAATGCGGCACTCGTCGGCCGCTGCGTGCTCGACAGCCCGACCCTGGTGAAGAACTACTTCAAGGTCCACTTCGCCGGCGCCGAACGCGAGACCTTCGTCGTCGTGTTCCTCGACGCGCAGATGCGCGTCATCGCGACGGAAGAACTGTTTGCCGGCACCCTGCAGCAGACCAGCGTCTATCCACGCGAGGTCGTCAAGCGGGCGCTGCATCACAACGCGGGGGGCGTGATCCTCGGCCACCCGCATCCGAGCGGCCAGTGCGAGCCCTCGCGCGCCGACGAGTTCCTCACTCAGACCCTGAAGTCCGCGCTGAGCCTCGTCGATGTCCGCGTCCTCGACCACATGGTGGTCTCCGGCGCGAACTGCACGAGCTTCGCCGAGAGGGGATTGCTGTGATCTCGGAGACTGTCCCGCAACCCGAGTGGGTTGCGGCATGCGGCGGAACGGAGACACCGTTCACGACCCGCACCGGGCGCCGCCTGCTCTACATGTGGAACCCGTCCACCGGCGAGCACGCGTACTACGACGTCGTCAACGACGTCTTCCTGTCCGCCGACGAAGCCACCGCCGCCCTGGCGATGCACTGACCTGCGGGGAGCGCCACCGCTCCCCGTCTCGTCGCCGAGGCATCGCGGTCCGCCCGCGTCGCCTCGAACACCCAAGGAGCAACCCATGCCCCGAAACCCTGAAGCCCATCAGTTCGCGAAGACCGCTGATTACCAGTACGTCTGCGTGACCTGGTTCGAGCGCGACCGCCAGAACGTCCGCCTCGAGACGCCACGCGGCCGCGTGATCTTCGACCTGTGGGACGACGACGTCACCGACGCCATCGACAGCGGCTACCTCACGGTGCCGCGAGTCCC
>JBBSAM010000235.1:0-1398 GCA_038252255.1 Acidimicrobiia bacterium
AGTCAAGTCCCAGGACGTGGTGTAGGAGTTCGCCACGATCGTCGGTGAAGCGCTCGGCTGCTCAGGCCGCCTGGAGCTCTCTCACCTCCGTCTCGTCTTCGGGATCGCCCCGCTCCTCGAGGAGCGGGGCGATCGAGCCGGCGCTCAGGTAGCGGCGGCCGACCAGCCACTCATCGTTTTGCTCGATCGCCAGCATCGTGGTGAGGCGGATCAAGGAGGCGTCGTCGGGGAAGATGCCGACGACGTCGGTGCGCCGCCCGATCTCGCGGTTCAGCCGCTCCAGCGGATTCGTGGAGCGCAGCTTCTTCCGGTGATCGGCGGGGAAGGCGTAGAAGGCGAGGATGTCCTCCTCGGCCCGCTCCAGTGCCGCGCAGACCTTGGGCAGCTTGCCTTCCAGGGCGGCGACCGCTTCCGAGAGGCGGTCGCAGGCCTCGGCCCGGGTGTCTTGGTTGAAGATCGGCCGGACCAGGGCCGCCAGGGCGCCGTGCTGATCGCGACCGGCGTGCCCGAGGCAATCGCGCAGAAAATGGACCGTGCAGCGCTGCCAGGCGCAGCCCAGTACCTGGGCGATCGCCGCCTTCAGCCCCTCGTGGGCATCGGAGATCGCGAGCTGCACGCCGGCGAGGCCGCGTTTGACCAGGCCGCGCAGGAACTCGCGCCAGAAAGCCTCCGTCTCGGCCTCGCCGACGTCCATGCCGATCACCTCGCGGCGGCCCGAGGAATGCACGCCGTGGGCGATCACCAGGCACTTGCGCCGCACCCTGCCGCCGTCCCTGACCTTCTCGACCTTGGCATCGAGCCAGAGGTAGGGGTAGGCGCCCTCCAGCGGGCGCCCGCGGAAGGCCTCGACCTGCTCGTCGAGCCCGGCCGAGATCCGCGATACCTCCGAGCGGGAGATCCGCAGGCCCAGCGACTCGACCAGCTGGTCGACCTTGCGGGTCGAGACGCCGCAGACGTAGGCCTGCTGGACGACGTTCAGGAGCGCCTGCTCCGAGCGTTTGCGGGGCTCCAGGAAGGAGGGGAAGTAGCTGCCCTGCCGCAGCTTCGGGATCTGCAGGTCGATCTCCCCGGCGCGGGTGTCCCAGCGCCTTTGGCGGTAGCCGTTTCGGTGGGTGGCGCGGTCGGGGGTGCGCTCGCCGTGCCCGGCGCCGATCAGATCCGTCACCTCGGCCTCCATCAACTGCTCGACCACCCAGCGCAACGACTCGCGCACCAGGTCGACGTGATCGGTGCTCAACAGCTTGGCGACGACCTCGTCGGTCGTCATTCTCTGGCTCTCGGCCATCGTGGTGCTCTCCTTTTCGTCGAACTGTTGGAAGTCCGACGATCATGGGCGCCGCGGTGGCCGGAACTTCGTTCCGTCCGGCGCGGTCCTACACCACGCTATGGGACGTGACC
>JBBSAM010000236.1:0-1398 GCA_038252255.1 Acidimicrobiia bacterium
CGCGTAGATCTCAGCACCACGCCGGACGGTCAGCGCGTCTATGAACGGGCCGGCTTCGTGCTTACGTCTGCGCCGCGCATGAAGCTCACCCTCTAACAGGTCACGGCCACCGGACCACGTCACGCTCATCGGCAGAGTCGGACGGTTCGCACCTGCCCCACACCGCCGCCTATCGCGCATTGCGCCAGCGTCGCGACGCTGGCCTTGACGTAGGGCTCGAAGTGGCGTCGCTCAACCAGGGCCGGCGGCACTCTCTCGCCGGCGTAGATCGCGGGTGCTGATCTCCTCCGCGAACATGCGGTACTCCGGATGATTGGGCGACGATGCCAGGCACCGCGTGGCTAGGGCTCGAGCGGTCTCGAGTTCGCCGCGCGAACGTGCGAGGCGAGCCTGCAGGAAGGTGCGCTCTGGTCCAGCCAGAGCCGGATGCGTGGCGAGCCGATCAAGGAGCTCTTCCTGGCCCGACCCGGTGAGACGTTCAACTAGGAGGGCGTTCCACTCGCTCAGGTCCTCCGCGCGTTGGTGTCGGCTCCGGCGCCCATGCCGCTGGTCGCGGCCTCCTTCGTTGACTCGGTCCAGAGCACTCAGATAGTGAGTGGCAACCTCGGTCCACAGGTCTGGCACGACCAAGAGCTCAGAGAGCACTCGCGCAAGGGACGTCTCGCGTGTACTCACCCAGCCCTCGCCGCGGCGGGTCCAACCGTAATGAGACTCCCACCGCACCAGTTGCGCGGCAGCGCGCTCGGTGAAGTGGACCGCGCCATGGGCCTCCCGCATCCGCGCCCACAGGATCGCGACCGCGTCAGAGACCACGAACCGGGCGGCCTCGAGCGGATCCTCGGAGCGGAAGTAGTCACGTGCCCTGGTCTCATCCGCCAGGTCGATCATCGCTGCTACGGCAGCGGCGGCGGTCTCGACATCCTCGCCACGCAGCGCATCCTGAGCTTCCCCGCTCAGGCGGCGAAAGGTGTGCCGCCACCGTGATCGCTCTTTCGGGGACACGCGGCGATCACCGGCCAAGTAGGAACCCGACCTCGCCAGGGAGGCGAACTGGTTCACCTCCTCCAAGACGAGCTGCGGGTCAGGTGGTGCCTTCACGACCCGACCGCGCTCTGCGGTGCTCTGCGGGTCGATGACGGACTCGATACGGGCTCGCAGCGGCGCGGCGCCCCGCCAATAGAGAGTCCACAGCGCCTTCCTCAGGTCCTTCTCCTCCATCTCGGCCAGCTTGTCGAAGAACTCGTCGCGGCTGAGCCGCCCTGGTGCCATGCGAGCACGCTACCCACCCGCCCGTCGCATTCCTGGCGCAGTCCTGACGGCAGGGAGACCCCTGCCCGCTTCACGAACCCCGCCCTCAACGCAGACCGAACGCCGGACTTGGGTGCGTCACTTCGCCGC
>JBBSAM010000237.1:0-1397 GCA_038252255.1 Acidimicrobiia bacterium
GCGCCAGATGACGCGGGTCCAGGCGCGGGCCAGGACGCGGACGGCGTGCGGGTGGTCTTTCCCGGCAGCGCGGGCGTCGTTGTAGATCTTCGCGGCCCAGGGGCTGGCATGGCGGCTGTTGTCGGCGTAGATGGTGATCGCACGACGGAAGCGTTTGTTGCAGGCCCAGCGGAAATGGACGGCGCGGTGTTTGCCGGACTCCTTGGTCACCGGGGTGACTCCGGCCAGGGCAGCGACGGCGTCGGGCCGATCGTAGGCTTCACGGACATCGCCCCACTCGGCGAGCACCTGGGCGGCGTTGATCTGACCCGACCTTGGCAGCGACGTGAAGATCGGGCCGTCCGGGTGTTCACCGAGGTGGGCGGCCACCGACCGGTCCAGGTCTTTCAACGCGCCGACGGCAGCGGTGAGGACGGCGACCAAGGCGAGCACGGCGTCGCGGACGGCTTCGGTGAGGGTGTCGTCGAGCGTGCCGGCCGGGGCGTGGCGGAGCCGGGTGAGCAGTTCGGCGGCGCAGCGGCGCCCGGAGTAGCCGTGCTTGACCAAGAACGCGGCCAGTCGTTTCTCGCCGAGGTGGCCGGCGGCGGCCGCGGTCGGGTAGCGGGTCAGGAACGCCAACGCGATCGGGGACTCGATGTCGGCGAAGATGGCTTTGGCGCCGGGCCAGTGGGCATCGAGCAGCGCGGCGAGCTGGTTGCTGGCCGCGACTCGCATCTCGACGAGGTCGTCGCGGGTGCGGACCACGGTGCGCAGCGCCTTGGTTTCGGCGGAGTAGCCGGGCACGACCCGCAGCCGGTGGGCGCGCAGCCGCAGGTATTCGGCGATGACGGCGGCGTCGCCGGCGTCGGTCTTCGCCCCGGACAGGACCTCACCGTCGCGCCAGGTCTTGATCGCGTTCGGGCTGACCGGCACGACCGGATGTCCGGCTTCGAGCAGCAGGTCGACCAGTCGGCCGTTGGGGCGTTCGATCCCGACCGGGATCTCCTGGGCGGCTCCCAGCCGGGCCAGCCGGGAGATCAACGATGCGATTCCCTCAGCGCTGTGCGCGACGGGGAAGGCGGTCACGACCTTGCCGCGGTCGTCGAGCACGCATACCGCGTGCACCTCCGCGGCCCAGTCCACGCCGACGTAGTAGGCAGCGTCTTCGGATACAGACATCGATTCTCCTCACGATGGCAGCGACGACTCGGCGAGGGGACCGATAGCTGGGCGGTCACTAACCGGCGCTCTACGGCGCTTCTCCCTGTTGCCAGTCCACAGCCCCGGGAGAACCGAGGGCGGCAGTGTCATGCAGGCCCTCGAAGGGCGACCGGACCAAGCCGTCACCTCGGCTCCCGCCGAGTCCCAACAGCAAGCACCGACACGATGCTCACAACAAGGATGGTGCCCTAGTGACC
>JBBSAM010000238.1:0-1387 GCA_038252255.1 Acidimicrobiia bacterium
CTCGCACCGTCTTGGTTAATCATGCGGCGTGTCGCTGGCGGTTGAATGTGCTGCAGTGAGACAATTGTTCTATGAGCGCACCGACCTATGCCGAGCTGGCGGAATTGGTGTCAGTGCTGGTTCGGCAGCTCTCCGCGCTAGAAGCAGAAGTAACCGCATTGCGCGAAGAGAACCAGGTGCTCAAGGCCCGGGTCAGCGAGCTCGAAGCCCAGACGCGCTCGAGCTCGCGGAACTCCTCCAAGCCGCCGTCCTCGGACGGACTGGGCAAGCCCGCACCGAAGTCGTTGCGCAGACCCTCAGGGCGCCGGCCCGGTGGGCAAGCCGGCCATGAGGGCACGACCCTGACCCAGGTCGCCGACCCCGACGTGGTGATCCGCCACGAACCACACGCGTGCGGGCAGTGCGGGGCGGACCTGGGCACCGCACCCGTGGTGGATACCGCGCGGGCGCAGGTGTTCGACATCCCGCCCATCACGCTGCACGTCGTGGAGCACCAGATGATCTCCCGCCGCTGCACCTGCGGGACCGTCACCCGCGGGCAGGGCCCCGCCGGGGCCAACGCGCCTGCGCAGTACGGGCCGCGAGCGCGGGCGATCATGATCTACCTGTTCATGGGCCAGTTCCTGTCCCGCCAGCGGACCGCCCACGCCCTGTCGGAGCTGTTCGGCGCACCGGTGGCCGCGGCCACCGTCGCCGCGGCCACCTCCCGCGCAGCAGAGGACCTCACCCCGTTCCTGTCGTTGGTGCGAGACCAGATCGCCGCCGCGGGTGTCGCGCACTTCGACGAGACCGGGCTGCGCTGCGAAGGGCGCCTGGCGTGGTTGCACTCCGCGTCCACCACCAAGCTCTCCCTGCTGCACGCCCACCCGGGCCGCGGCAAGACCGCGATGGACGACATGGGCGTACTGACCACGTTCACCGGCACCGCCGTGCACGACGCGTTCGCCCCCTACGACCGATACACCGGTGCCACCCACGCGCTGTGCAACGCCCACCTGCTACGGGAGCTCGCTGCGGTGGCCGACCACCACGAACGCACCGAGCACACCCCCGGACCCGACCAGTGGTGCTGGGCCGGGCAAGTCACCGACGCCCTGCTCACCATCAAGAGGGCAGTCGATGACGGCACGATCAACGACGACCTCCTCGCCACCCAGTCCCGCCTGATCCGCCACGGCGCCCTCATCGGCGCGAACACCACTCCCGCCAACAAGGTCGAACAAAAACACCGGGCCCTCGCCCGCCGAATCGTCAGACGCCTACCCGACTACCTACGGTTCGCCACCGACCAGGCCGTACCCTTCGACAACAACGCGGCCGAACGCCAAATCCGAATGGCCAAGATCCGACAAAAGATATCCGGATGCATGCGCACCCTCAAAGGCGC
>JBBSAM010000239.1:0-1369 GCA_038252255.1 Acidimicrobiia bacterium
CCAAGCCAACGTCGTCGAGGAGCGGATGTACATCCCAGCGTCCTTCCTCGGCGTCGTCTTCCTCGGCCTGCTCATCGCCCCCTCGATCCTGCGCCTGTTCTCCGGCGCCAACTAGCCCCGCCCACCTCGGCACAGAAGGGACCCACCAGCCACCGCGTTGACTCGTGGACAACGACACTGGACCCACCTCGGCCATAGACGCGCGTACGACAAGGACACCGGCCACAAGACCTATCGCATCGCACCACCACAGGGAAGGAACATCTGACATGCACTACCTGCCAGCCACTTTGCACACCCTTGGCGTGCACCTGCGTGACCGCGTCACCGCAGCGACCACCACCGGGCGGGACCGGGGCTCGGTCACCATCCAGGAGGTCCTCTGGGCCGTGTTCGCGATCGCCATCGTCGGCATCGTCGTCGCAGCCATCCGGGCCTACGTCAGCAATCAAGCTGCCCTGATCAAGTAGGTCACGTCCCTGCCATGCGTGCGTCCCGCTGCGTGCCCCGCCGCCTCCACCCGCGGGTGGTGGCGGACAGACACCGTGAGCGCGGATCAACCTCCATCCAGATGGTGGTGTTGATGCCCGCTCTCTTCGCGCTCATGTTCATGGGCATGCAGGCCGCGCTGATCTACCACGCCCGGACCATCGCGATCGCGGCCGCCGAGGAGGGTGCCCGGGCCGCGGGTGCCCAGGGCGGCAGCGTCTCTGGTGGAACCGCGGCTGCGGCCGCCTTCGTGGCCTCAGCTGGTGGCGGCGACGTGTTGCGCTCGGTCAGCGCCACCGGCAACCGCGGTGCTGCCACCGCCACTGTCACCGTCTCCGGCGCAGCGCTGAGTGTCGTGCCCGGATGGAGCCCGCGCATCACCCAAAGCGCCACAGTGCCCGTCGAAAGACTGAGCCGATGAGGATGAGTAGGCGCAACCGTGAACGCGGCTCAGCAGCCATCGAGGCTGTCATCGGGATCCCCGCGTTCGGCCTGTTTCTCGTCCTGATCATCCTCGGCGGCCGGGTGACGATCGCCCACCAAGCCGTCGAGTCCGCCGCCGCCGCGGCCGCCCGGGCCGCGTCCATCTCCCGGACCCAAGGTCAAGCCCAAACCGCAGCCAGCGCCGGAGCGACAACCAGCCTGCGCAACCAAAGCGTCAACTGCGCCGCCACCCAAGTGCGCGTGGACACCTCCGGTTTCGCGGCCCCGGCCGGGACCCCCGCCTCGGTCGGGGCAGCTGTTACCTGCGTGGTGAACCTGTCCGATCTGGCCCTGCCCGGTCTGCCGGGAAGCCGCAGCATCACAGCCACCGCGAGTTCCCCGCTTGACACCTACCGAGAGCGGTGAATCCTCATGCCCCGCGCGACCCCGCACCGTC
>JBBSAM010000240.1:0-1366 GCA_038252255.1 Acidimicrobiia bacterium
GAGGGTGTCCGGTTGTCTGTGTAAGGGGCGCTAGACCGGAGGCGAGCGGAGCTCGTCTCGGAAGGGAAGCGTCATGGGAGAGATCCGCCAAGAGCTGCTCGATGAGTTGCTCGCTGATTACAAGTCGCCGGAGGACTTGACCGGTCCAGACGGACTGTTCAAGCAGCTCGTCGGCCGCCTCGTCGAGACCGCGGCTGGCGCCGAGTTGACCGACCATCTCGGCTACGAGCCGCACGACGTGTCGGGCCGGCGGTCGGGCAACTCACGGAACGGCACGACACCGAAGACCCTGTTGACTGAACACGGTGAGGTGCCGGTCGCGATGCCCCGAGACCGGAATGGGAGTTTCGAACCGCAGATCGTCGTGAAGGGTCAGACCCATTGGGATGGCTTCGACGAGAAGATCATCGGCATGTACGCCGGTGGGATGACCGTCGAAGAGATCCGCGTGTTCCTCGCCGATCTCTACAACGTCGATGTCTCGAAAGACTTCATCTCTCGGGTCACCGACACGGTCCTCGAGGACGTGCGGGCGTGGCAGCAGCGACCCCTCGACGAGTGTTACCTGGTCTGTTGGATCGATGCGCTCGTGGTGAAGATCCGCGTCGATGGGGTGGTCCGGAACCGGCCCGCGTATCTCGTGCTGGGTTTGAACACCGACGGCCGAAAGGAAGCGTTGGCGTTGGTGATCGGGACCGGCGACGAGTCCGCGAAGTTCTGGTTGAAGGTCCTTACCGACCTCCGCAACCGGGGTGTCGCCCAGGTCTGTGTCGTGTGTTGCGACGGACTCACCGCGTTGCCCGACGCGATCGAAGCGGTCTACGCCGACGCGTGGGTCCAGTGCTGTGTGGTGCATCTGATCCGCAACAGTCTCCGCCACGTCAGTTACAAGGACTACCGGGCGATCGTGAAGGATCTCCGGCCGATCTACCAAGCCGCGACCGAGACCGAAGCCGCCGACGCGCTCACCGAGTTCGAGCAGATCTGGAACGCGCGTTACCCGATGATCGGTGAGCTCTGGCGTCGTCATTGGGAACGGTTCATTCCGTTCTTCGCGTTCCCGGCCGAGATCCGCAAGATCGTCTACACGACGAACTCGATCGAGGCCGTGAACCGGCAACTCCGCAAGATCGTCAAGACCCGCGGGCATTTCCCGACCGAAGACGCCGCGCTGAAACTGTTGTGGCTCGCGTTGATACGCGCCGAGAAGAAGTGGACGTATCCGATCCGCGAATGGCAACGCGCGTTGCATCAGTTCGCGATCTACTTCCCCGGCCGCGTCCCGATCGGGACTTGACCCACGTGAGAGAATGACCACCAGAGATCCATCAGGAATCGCCGCTTACACAGAGCACCTGACACTCCC
>JBBSAM010000241.1:0-1352 GCA_038252255.1 Acidimicrobiia bacterium
ACTCGACCAGGTGCAGATAAGCGTTGAGCATGGCGTGGACCGCGTCCTCTCGCGGCACGTTGTGCTTGTCCGCGCTGTCCGTCCACGTCAAAGCCATACGATTAGTGTACGTCTTAAAATGATTATAAGCAACACAAAAATTGGGGCTGCGGGCGCGGCTACGGTCGAGACTGACCGGACCGATCAATCCTCAGATCAGACGGCTTTGAGTGTCGGTCGCCCGCTCGTCGGCGTCGTGTCGCGTGCTTTAAGGAGCCAACGCTGGCCGGTCCTTGGTATGGGGTCTGACCTGCAGCGGAACAGTGGTTGGCGGTAAGCGTCGGTTCGCAGCAGGATCATCACCATGGCCAAACTGAGCCCCACCCAGGTCGGTCGCGCGGCCGAGCACTACGTCGTCGCGGAGATTCATCGCCGCGGCGGCTACGCCGCCTGTTTCGGCGGCAACATGCCTGCGATCGACGTGATGGCCAGCAATGCCGATCAGTCCCGCAGCATCACCGTCCAGGTCAAGGCGAAGTACGGCGGGCGCGACTGGCAGACGTCGATCCGGCGAGGTCAACCACGCGAACCAGAGGCAGACGGCGAGACCATCCGCTACTGGGTCGTGGTGGATCTACGACCTGACGCGCCGCTCTACTACGTGATGCCGGAGTGGTGGATACAGAACAACATCCACGAAATCCACGCCGCCTATCTCGCCCAGCACGGCGGTACGAGAGTCCGCACCCCCGACTCAATCCACCACTCGATCAACACCGCACGCGTCGAGCAATGGATCGACCAGTGGGAGCTGCTGGGGATCTTCCCGCCGAGCTAGCGGTCAAAGGTGGCATAGGGCTCTCCACTTAACCGGAGTAGACTTTGACCGTGGTTGCACTCCGAGGTGGGCAAGACTATCCGCGATCGGTGGGCGAGTTCCTGTCGTGGTTCGGCACCGACGCGGACTGCCGGGACTACCTGGAGTGGCTGCGCTGGCCTGACGGGTTCGTCTGCGATGAGTGCGGGCAGGTCGACGGTTGGCGGCTGGCGGACGGCCGGTGGGAGTGCGCCGCGTGCTCGCACCGCACGTCGGTGACCGCCGGCACGATCTTCGACCGAACGCGTACGCCGTTGACGGTGTGGTTCCACGCGTGCTGGTCGTTCGCGACCGCCAAGGACGGCATCTCCGCGCTGGGCCTGCAGCGCACGCTTCAGATCGGGTCGTACCAGACCGCGTGGGCGATGTTGCACCGGCTGCGTTCGGTGCTGATCCGGCCCGGTCGAGAACTGCTGTCCGGGCAGGTGGAGGTCGACGAGACCTATATCGGCGGTGAGGAGGCCGGGCTGGCCGGCGGTCGGGCCAAGGGCAAGAA
>JBBSAM010000242.1:0-1350 GCA_038252255.1 Acidimicrobiia bacterium
ATCTCCACTTAACCGGAGTAGATTGGACTCGTGGCATGGCTCGAGAGCGGTCGAGACTATCCGCGGTCGGTCGGCGAGATGCTGGCATGGTTCGGCACCGACGAGGACTGCCGGGACTACTTGGCGTGGCTGCGCTGGCCGGACGGTTTCGTCTGCGATGAGTGCGGGGGCGTCGGTGGGTGGCAGTTGGCGGACGGCCGATGGGAATGCGCCGCGTGCTCGCACCGCACCTCGGTGACGGCCGGCACGGTCTTCGATCGGACGCGCACTCCGCTGACCGTCTGGTTTCATGCCTGCTGGGCGTTCGCCACCGCCAAGGACGGCATCTCCGCGCTCAGTCTGCAGCGGACCTTGCAGATCGGGTCCTACCAAACCGCGTGGGCGATGTTGCACCGGCTGCGTTCGGCGCTGATCCGCCCCGGTCGCGAGCTGCTGTCCGGGCAGGTCGAGGTCGACGAGACCTACATCGGTGGGGAGGAGGCCGGGTTGGCAGGCGGGCGGGCCAAGGGCAAGAAGGCACTGGTCGCGGTCGCGGTCGAAGTGAAGTCTCCCAAGGGATTTGGGCGCTGCCGGATGCGCGTCATCCCGGACGGCTCGGCCAAGACGTTGCACGCGTTCATCACCGACAACGTCGCCGCCGGTTCGACGGTCATCACCGACGGATGGTCCGGCTACCGGGGCATCGAGGCGGCCGGCTACCCGCATGACCGGCGCAGCCAGCGTGCCGCGAAGGCGCTCGGCGAGGACATCGGAACGCTGCTGCCCGGCGTGCACCGCGTCGCGTCCCTGGCCAAGCGGTGGCTGCTGTCCACCCACCAGGGCCGGGTCGAGGTCGAGCACCTGCCTGGCTATCTGGACGAGTTCTGTTTCCGGTTCAACCGGCGCCGCTCCCGCAGCCGCGGACTGGTCTTCCTGCGCCTGCTGCAACTGGCCGTCGGCCACGACCCGGTGCGCTACAAGGAGCTGATCAAGCGGCCCCGCCCGCGCCCAGTGCCGCCTCTACCACCGGGAGCGACCGGACACCCGCCCAGCATCGACCGGCCCCGGGCTGCGCGGCCCTGGCGCAGCCCTGACCAGCGCTCCTCCGGTTAAGTGGAGATCCCTGAAGCGGCTTTGGCGGCCGCGGTGATGAGCTGGTGTTCGAACGTTACCGGGCTGATCTGGCCGAGCGCGCTGTGCCGTCGCCGGCGGTTGTAGACGTTCTCGATCCAGGTGCTGACGGCGGTGATGGCGTGCTCGTGGGTGTCGAAGCGGTGCCGCTGGTAGTACTCGGTCTTCAGGGTTGACCAGAAGCTCTCCTGCTGGGCGTTGTCCCAGCACACGCCGGTGCGTCCGACCGAGAGCCGCACG
>JBBSAM010000243.1:0-1348 GCA_038252255.1 Acidimicrobiia bacterium
GGCTCTTGTGACGCATCCGTGGGTGGGTCCGCGGGGGTGAGATGACGACACGCCGTCTCCGGTCTAGGTTTCGACCTGACTAAGGGTTCGGAACCGGGTGACAGGAGAACGGCGTGTCTGAGATCAGGGTATGGCGTGCGCTGCTGGGGATCGAGCACGCGGTGATCGAGCGGGTGGCGATCGACGACGACGACGAGCGTGCCGGCGGACAGGTCGTGGTCGTCTCGGTGCGGCCAGGGCGCCGTCAACGAGGCCGATGCGGGGTGTGCCGGCGGCGGTGCCGCGGGTACGACGCCGGGCACGGGCGGCGGCGGTGGCGGCATGTCGATGCCGGGTTGTTGCCGGTGTGGCTCGAGGCCGACGCCCCGAGGGTGGCGTGCCCGGACCACGGTGTCGTGGTGGCTCACGTGCCGTGGGCTCGGCACGGTGCGGGGCACACGGCCGCGTTCGACGACACGGTCGCGTGGTTGGCGACGACGACGTCGAAGTCGACGGTGTGTCAGCTGCTGCGGATCGCGTGGCGCACCGTCGGGTCGATCATCACCCGCGTCGCGGGCGAGGCCGTGGCCGCGCGGGACCCGTTGGACGGGTTGCGCCGGATCGGGATCGACGAGATCTCCTACAAGAAGGGCCACCGGTACCTCACCGTCGTGGTGGACCATGACGCGAAACGGTTGGTGTGGGCCGCTCCCGGTCGGGACAAGGCGACGCTGCGCTCGTTCTTCGACGCCCTCGGGCCGCAGCGGGCGGCGTTGATCACGCACGTGTCCGCGGACGGCGCCGACTGGATCGGGGACGTCGTGACGCAGCGGTGCCCGGACGCGGTCCGGTGTGCTGACCCGTTTCACCTGGTCGCCTGGGCCACGGACGCGCTCGACGAGGTCCGCCGGCAGGTGTGGAACGACGCCCGCCGCGCCGGCGACAAGCAGGGGGCGAAGGCGCTGAAGGGCGCGCGTTACGCGCTGTGGAAGAACCCGGGCGACCTCACCGAGCGTCAGCAGGTCAAGCTCGCCGCGATCGCGGCCGGGAACAAGCCGTTGCACCGGGCGTACGAGCTGAAGGAGGCGTTCCGCAAGGTCATCCGGATCAAGGGCCGCCACGGGTCGTACCTGCTCGATGACTGGCTGGGCTGGGCGTCCCGCTCGAAGCTCAAACCGTTCGTGGAGCTCGCCCGCAAGGTCCGCCGCCACCGACAAGCGATCGACAACATGCTCGAGCACGACCTGTCGAACGCGTTGGTCGAGTCGACGAACACCAAGATCCGGCTCCTGATGCGGATGGCGTTCGGGTTCAAGGACACCGACGCCCTCATCGCCCTCGCGATGCTCGCCCTCGGCGGCTACCGACC
>JBBSAM010000244.1:0-1343 GCA_038252255.1 Acidimicrobiia bacterium
GGGGGTGCAGGATGGTCCGAGTGAGTCAGCCGGTGTTGGCGATGCTTCCCGCGGGGGCCCGTTCGATCGGCCCGTCCGGGGGGGTTCTCGAGGGTCCCCAGGGTGGTGTGGTGTTCGTCTTCGGTCTGGCGACGTTCAGTTGGGCGGCGGGCGACGAGGTCGGTCGGCGGTTGGCGGCGGTGCAGGTCGCCGCGATGCGGATCTCCTCTGCGCGGGAGGTCGCCGGGGCGTTCGGTGTGTCCACGGTGACGTTGTGGCGGTGGGGCCAGACGTTCACCCAAGGCGGTGTGCTCGGGTTGGGCCGGGACCGGACCGGGCCCAAGGGCCCCACGAAACTGACCGGGGTTCTGACCGCTCAGATCCTCGCCATGGATGGGCAGGGCAAGACGTTGGCGCAGATCGCTGCTCACGCCGCGGTGTCCACCGCGACGGTCCGGGTCGCGTTGGGCCGCGTCGCTGCGCGCCCGGCGCGCACCGAAGTGCACGGCGCCCCTGGTGTGCCGGATGAGCCGAAGATCGATGACGACGACACCAGCTACGACGACGGTGACGGTGAACGGGGCGCCGAGGCGGGCGTGGGCAGGGAGCTGGTGGTGCTGGCCGCACCGGCGCCGCGGGCCGCGGACCGCGTCGCGGCCCGGTTCGGGGACCTGGCCGAGGCACCGGTGGTGCTGACTGAGGGCGCTCACCTGCCGTTGGTCGGTCTGCTCCTGGCGTTGCCGGCGTTGGAGATGACCGGCCTGCTCGACGTCGCGGCCGATACGTTCGGGCCGATGAGCAAGGGGTTCTACGGGCTGCGTGCGACTCTGATGACGGGGGTGTTCCTGGCGTTGCTGCGTGAGCCTCGCGCGGAGGGCGCGACCCGGATCGTCCCCGCTGACCTGGGCCGGGTGTTGGGCCTGGACCGGGCCCCGGAGGTCAAGACGTTGCGCCGCAAGCTGGGCGAGCTCGCCGCCCACGGCGCCGGCGCGCAGTTGCAGGCCGCACTCGGGGCCCACCACGCGGCCACCCGCCCTGATGCGGTCGGGTTCCTCTACCTCGACGGCCACGTGCGCGTGTATACCGGCACCCGGGCCCTGCCCAAGACGCACATCGCCCGGATGCGGATCGCGGGCCCGGCCACCGAGGAGACCTGGGTCACCGACACCGACGGGGACCCCGTCATGGTGATCACCGCGGCCCCGTCCCAGTCGCTGGCCGCCGAGCTGTCCCGGCTGCTGCCCGACCTGCGCGCCCTGATCGGCCCCGACCGGGCGTGCACCGTCGTGTTCGACCGCGGCGGTTACTCCCCGGCGGTGTTCACCGAGATCATCACCGCCGGATTCGACATCCTGACCTACTAC
>JBBSAM010000245.1:0-1341 GCA_038252255.1 Acidimicrobiia bacterium
GAGTGCACAGGAGAGCGGCGTGCGTGATGTCAGCCTATGGCGGGGTCTGCTGGGGGTCGAGAAGACGGTGATCGAGCGGGTCGAGTTCGACGAGGAGGCGCAGGTGCTGGTCGCTCATGTGCGGCCCGTGAGCCGGCAGCGGCATCGGTGTGGGCTGTGTCGTCGTCGGTGTCCTGGCTACGACCCCGGGCCGGGTCGGCGGCGGTGGCGATCGCTGGATCTGGGCACCACGGTCGCGGTGCTCGAGGCTGATACGCCGCGGGTCACGTGCGCCTGCCATGGTGTTGTCGTGGCGTATGTCCCGTGGGCTCGCCACGATGCTGGTCACACCTTGGCCTTCGACGACCAGGTCGCTTGGTTGGCCACCCAGGCGTCGAAGAGCACGGCGACGCAGTTGATGCGGATCGCGTGGCGCACGGTCGGGTCGATCATCACCCGCGTCTGGGCCGACGTCGACGCTCGACACGACCGGTTGGCCGGGCTACGCAGGATCGGGATCGACGAGATCAGTTACAAGAAGGGCCACAAGTACGTGATGGTCGTCGTCGACCACGACACCCGCCGGCTGGTGTGGGCTGCCCCGGGTCGCAACAGTGCCACGGTGCGGGAGTTCTTCGACCTGCTCGGCGAAGATCGGTGTGCCCAGATCACCCATGTGTCCGCCGATGGCGCGGACTTCATCGACGCGATCGTCGCGCAGACCTGTCCGGGTGCGGTTCGGGTGGCTGATCCGTTTCATGTCGTGAAATGGGCCAGCGAGGCCCTCGACGAGGTCCGCCGAGGAGCGTGGAACGACGCCCGGGCACTGGCCCGGGCCGAGCCGAAGCGCCCTGCCGGCAGGCCCCGATCAGACGCGCCACCGCGGCCGGGAAGTGAGCGCGCCAAGGCGCTCAAGGGCGCCCGCTACTCGCTGTGGAAGAACCCGGAGAACCTCACCGAGAACCAGCAGGCCAAACTCGCCTGGATCGCCGTGACCGACCCCGGGCTCTACCGGGCCTACCTGCTCAAAGAGGGCCTGCGGCTGATCTTCACCATGCCCCACGACGCCGCGGCCGAGGCCCTTGACCGGTGGATCATCTGGGCGCGGCGCTGTCGCATTCCGGCATTCGTGAAGCTCCAGAGGAGCATCGTCAAACACCGGCCCCGCATCCTCGCCGCGATCGAGCACAACCTGTCCAACGCCCTGATCGAGTCGACCAACACCAAGATCCGCCTGATCACCCGGATGGCGTTCGGGTTCAAGTCCGTCGAGGCCCTCATCGCCCTCGCACTGCTCACCCTCGGCGGCTACCGACCCGACCTCCCGGGCAGGAAATGACCCACAGGTATGTCAGGAGAGCC
>JBBSAM010000246.1:0-1340 GCA_038252255.1 Acidimicrobiia bacterium
GCATTTAAGGCGCGGGTCGTGCAGCGGTTGCTGGGTCCCCGCGCGATCAGCGCGAATCGGTTGGCGCCGTTGGTGGGGGTGTCGCAGGAAACCCTCTCGCGATGGCTGCGCGAGGCGCATAGTGTTGAGGGCATGACCCAGGCCAAGCGTATTCCGAAGTGGACGGGGGCCGAGAAGCTGCGCGTCGTGATCGCGGCGGAGGGCCTCGACGAAACAGCGCTGGGCGCGTTGGTGCGCCGCGAAGGGCTGCATGCGACGCAACTCGCGGAGTGGCGCACGGCCGCCGAGACCGCGTTGGGGATCCGCGCGAGCCGTGCGAAACCCGGGCCGTCCGTGGAGACGCAGCGCATTCAGGCGCTCGAGCGCGAGCTGCGTCGCAAAGACGCCGCGCTCGCGGAGACGGCCGCGTTGCTGGTCCTCAAAAAAAAAGTCCGGGCGATTTGGGGGGACGCGGATGATACCACGGACCCGACGCGCGCACGATGATTCGCACGCTGATCGACGAGGCGGTGGAAAGCGGCGCGCGACGGGCGTCCGCGTGCCGGGCGGTCGGGCTGAGCGTACGCACGCTGGAGCGATGGCGGGGGGCGCATCCGGATGATGCGCGCGAGGGCCCGCACCGCGTTCCCGCGAACGCGCTGTCGACGGCGGAACGTGCGGTGATTCTCGAGACCGTGAACAGTGCGACGTATTGCGATCTATCCCCGCATCAGATCGTCCCACGCCTGGCCGATGCCGGCTGCTATCTCGCTTCGGCTTCGACGCTGTATCGCGTGCTCCGCGCCGACGCGTTGCTGACGCATCGCGGCCGGGCCGCGGCGCCGATCCATCGCGCACGACCGATGCATGTCGCCACCGCGCCCGATCAGGTGTGGAGCTGGGACATCACGTACCTCAAAAGCCCGGTCCGTGGCGTGTTCTGGTATCTCTATCTGGTGATGGATATCTGGAGCCGACGCATCATGGGCTGGGCCGTGCACCCCGCGCAAGACGAGCATCACGCGGCGGCGCTCGTCACGCGGATCTGTCAGCAGCGCGCGCTCACCCCCGACGGCCTCGTGTTGCACGCCGACAACGGCGGACCGATGAAAGGCGCGACCATGGTCAGCACGCTCGAACGCCTGGGTGTCATTCCGTCGTTCAGTCGTCCACGCGTGAGCGACGACAACCCGTACTCCGAGGCGTTGTTCCGCACGCTCAAATACTGCCCGGCGTTTCCGGCGCAGCCCTTTGCCGACGTCGCGGCGGCGGAACGCTGGGTCGCCGCCTTCGTCCAGTGGTACAATCACGACCATCTGCACAGCGCGATTCACTTTGTCACGCCGGATGATCGGCATACC
>JBBSAM010000247.1:0-1320 GCA_038252255.1 Acidimicrobiia bacterium
GCGTTCGCGCAGAGAGCGCTGCGGGCGTGAAGGAGCGCGCGATGGGGGCGTTCTGGACGGCGTTCGCGCTCTCTCTTCTGGCCCGCGGGGAGAGAGGAACCGAGAGCGTTTAACAGCGAGGCCCGTTTTTCTGGGACGGGGCCGCTGACGTTTAACTGGCCAGCGCGGGGCGTGCCCGGTGAGCAACGGGGCGCGGGCCGAGCGAGCGCCCACGTTGGCGCGAGGCGCGGCGATCGCGGTGGTCGGGGGCGTGGTGCAGTCGCGGGCAGTGCCGCGCACGCTGGCCCGCACGGCGCGTCGGGGCGCGGGGACTGTTGAACGCCGGGGCGTGGTCCCGCGCAAGGGTCACGGCTTCTTCCCCTTGCGCGGCGTGCCCTCACCAAGGCGCTTGGTCTCGGCCACGACGCGATCGAAGTCGCTCTCGAAGAGGCGGTCCTGCACGATGCGGTACTTCTCGAACTCGCTCTCGGCGTGCGCCCTTCCGATCTCCGCAGTCACCTTCCCGGCGTCTTGCAGCACCTCGCGATCGGTTGCAGCCAGGAAGCGGTTCAGCCGCACCTCCCAGTCCTGCATCGTCATGGGAATCTTGCGGAGCGCCATGTCCTCGGCAACGTCGAGGTAGGCGTTCACCAGCCGCGAGAGCTGGGCGAGTTCCGACTCGGTCAGGTAGTTCTTCGCCACGACCACGTCGAACTTCTGGATCTTCCCGTCGGGCGCGTCGGACCAGGTGTGGAGCCCCATGTGGTCCCTGGTCGCGTCGGCGCGGTCGACGATGACCTCGGCGGCGGTCTGCCCGTGAATGGCCCAGTGCAGCTTGTTCTGCACCATGGCGAAGAAGCGCTTGGTGGCCTGCGCGGTCACGTCGTAGTCGACCGACGTGGCGTAGATGTCGGTGATCTTCTGGTAGAACTTGCGCTCCGATAGCCGGATCTCGCGGACGCGCTGGAGCTGCTCTTCGAAGTACCGGTCGCTCAGGACGGAGCCGCCGCGCTTGAGGCGCTCGTCGTCCATCGCGAAGCCCTTGATGGTGAACTCCTCGACGACGCGCGTCGCCCACTTGCGAAACTGCACCGCGCGCTCGGAGTTGACCTTGTATCCGACGGCGATGATCGCCGAGAGGTTGTAGTGCTTGGTGTCGTAGGTCTTGCCGTCGGCGGCAGTTATTCGAAAATTTCGAATAACTGAGTCCTCCTCCAGCTCGCTGTCCTCGAACACCTTCTTCAGGTGGTAGTTGATGGTCGGGACCTCGACGTCGTAGAGCTGCGCCATCATCTTTTGGCTGAGCCAGACGTTCTCGTCGGCGTACACCGCTTCGACACC
>JBBSAM010000248.1:0-1319 GCA_038252255.1 Acidimicrobiia bacterium
GGAGATCGCGGGGGGAGACGACCCGGCTCGACCGGAGTTCTGGTTCATCATGTCGATGGCGCTGGTCGTGGGTTTCGCGTGCGCCTACCCCATCAACTGGTGGCTCGTCGCCCATCACATGAAGCATGGGATGCTCACGGTCCGCAAGGAGCCCGTCTCCGCGCCGAGCGGGCGCGAGACGATGGACGCCATGTCCGCAGGACCACCACCGGCCCAGCCCAGCACGCGCGCCAGGGTGGCGATGACTGCCCTGACGTTCGCGATCCTCGGTGCCGCACTCGTCGTCATCACACAGCTCGCGCTCCCCTGACGGTCAGACGCCCACCGCGCCAGAGTCCCTTCGGCGTGGTAACGGGGGAAGTGCCTTCTGTGCAGGGAAGATTGGGAGTGTCTTACCCGAAAATAGCGGTGAGTGAAGCCGTTGTTCGGTGAGTCATGCGGCTTCGATGGCGTCGAAGCGGACGGTGTCGCCGAGACGGTTGGCGTCGCGGATGATGTGTCGTAGGGCTCGTTGGGGATCGTGTTTGGCGTGGTAGTCGGCGCCGAGGTCGTGGTAAGCAGTGTTCTCGGATAGGACATGCCAGGTCGCTGTCAGGATCGAGTGCCTCAAGTTTGCCGATGCGTCGGGCCAGGCGCCGGTCTAGGCGATGATCACTTCGGCGACGTCTCGTCCGACCCTGGGATGGTGTCGAGTCGGGCGAGGGTGTCACGAAAGGGGGCCAGGGCTTCCTCGATCCGGGTGGAGAGCTTGGCGATGTCCTGGTCCAGGGCGTCGAATCGGTCCAGTTGCATCCGGCAAAGGAATGCGTGGTGCTGACCGAGCCGGCCGACCAGTGCCTGGGTAAGTGGGCTGATCTTGGTGCGCATCGGCCCTTTGACCCGTTGTTCGACCAGCCAGCTGACCCGCTACCGGACCTGTCCCGCGAGCATCACCCGTGAAGCCTCCCAGCTGGAGAAGGAGCTGGAAGACGCCGGGATCAAGACCTCCTCCGTGGCCACCGGTCTTCGCGGCATGACCATGACCGCAGTAACCCGGTGTCCGCGGAAGCGGGTCAACTCCAGGGCGAAGATGGTGCGGATCGCGGCCGCGACCATCTCGGCCTGGCCCTTCGGTACGCGTGCTAAAACGTTGCGAATAAAGTGAACTCGACATCTCTGCCAAGCGGCACCGACCATGGTGGCCTCGACGGCGTTCATCAGGCCACGGTGGTGGTCGGAGATCACCAGCTGGGTCCCGGTAAGGCCGCGGTCACGTAGCCCGCGTAGGAACTCGGTCCAGAAGTCCTGGGTTTCGGAGTCTCCGACCGCGCACCCCAGGA
>JBBSAM010000249.1:0-1313 GCA_038252255.1 Acidimicrobiia bacterium
AGGGCCCGCGAATGCGTGAGTCGACCGATCAGTTGTCCTGATCGCGCGGTTTGATGACGTAGTTCCAGTCGCCGTGAAACTCGTCGCGCGCGATGTTCAGCGAACGGAACTCCTTGGCCGAGACCTTCTTGCCGGTCGGATAGCGGCGACGATCGAGTCGGGCGCGGACGACGAGGCCACCGCGGTTGGTGGTGTTGCCGATGAGGTTGATGATCGTCTCGTAGGTACGTAGCGGTCGACCGCGCCAGTTGATCGAGATGAACGAGAACAGCCGGTGCTCGATCTTGTTCCACTTGCTCGTGCCGGGCGGGAAATGGCTGACGTGGATCGCGAGGCCGAGCTTGTCGGCGAGTCGCTGAAGTTCGGCTTTCCACACGCGTGGTCGGTGGCCGTTACTGCCGCCCGCGTCGGCGGTGATGAAGATCTCGCGCGCGTGGGGGTAGCGGATCTCGCCGACTTGTTTCCACCACGCCTCGATCGAGGTGACCGCGAACACCGGCGTGTCGTGATCGATGCCCACGCTCACGAATCCATGGTTGGTCGCGAGGTCGTAGACGCCGTACGGGATCGCCTTGCCGATGGCGTCGGTGGGAAAGTCGTGGACGTCCACCAACTCCGGCTCGCCCTGCGGCTGCCACTCGCGGCCCGCGTTCTTGAAGTTGCCGACCAACTCCTTCTTCTTCGTGTCGACGGAGATCACCGGAACGCCACGGTCGATGCAGTCCTGGGCCTTGGCGTTGATGTGTTCGAACTGCGCGTTGCGATCCGGATGTTGCTTGCCCTCGACGGATTTGTTCGGTGCTTGAAGGCTGTAGTCGTGGTCCTTGAGCAACTTGGCAACGGTCTTGTCGCTGATGCGGATCCCGTACCGCGTGAACATCTCGGCCGACAGCGCATACGTGCTCTTGCACGTCCAGCGCAGCGCCGATTCCGGATCTCCCCGCGTGACCGGATCGACGAGCTTCTCCAACGCAGGCCACACCTCTGGATGCAGCTCTTCGTAGGGACGCTTGCCCGCACTCCGTCGAACCGTGACGACGTCGTCGGGCTTTGCGCCGTCGCGTCCTTCGTCGCGGCCCTTCCTCACCGTGCTGATCGCGAGGCCCGTCGCACGTGCCACCGCGGCCACACCGCCGAATCCGATCGCTCCGGCCTCGGCTCCAGCCCACAGCCGTCGGTGCCGCTCGTCCATGGTCGCCCTCAACACGCGCCACTTCTGCCGGACCAGCTTCTCCGCGTCATACGACGACCGCACCCCGGACGTAGATCACGCCGTCGCAGTGCTTGTCGATCGTCCGCGATCCATTTCGAAA
>JBBSAM010000250.1:0-1306 GCA_038252255.1 Acidimicrobiia bacterium
GGCGGAAGGACTGTGAGGATCGCCAACGCAGCCTGAAGGTGCTGGGCTGTGGTTGGTGACCGCGAGTGTGACCCCCGGAAGGACTGGCCTTGTGCCTTGTTGCGACCTGTCCGCTCGTGGTCACCGGCCCCGGCCCGGTTGGAGGAGCTGGCCTGATCAGGAGCTTGGCCACCTGGCGTTAGCGGCGCCGGGCGTGTCTCATCACAGTCCTGCCGAGCCTCCGTTCCGGACCGGAACCACGTCCCGTCCGGCGAAGGAGAGAACGCATGAACAGTCTGACCGATCTACGCGAGGTGGTCGATGTCGTCATCGGCGTCGACACCCACGTCCATACCCACTCCGCGGCCGTGGTCGATGCTGGCACTGGTGGTGTCCTCGACGAGATCACCGTGGCGGCCACAGCCGAGGGCTATGCCGAACTGGTGGAGTTCGTCAACAACCACCCGATGTTGCGGGCCTGGGCGATCGAGGGGACCGGTGGTCACGGCGCCGGTCTGAGTCGTCACCTGCTTCAGATGTCGGAGATCGTCATCGAGCTGGACCGCCCGAAGCGGGCTGCGCGACGCAACGGCGCCAAGTCCGATCCGCTCGATGCGATCCGAGCCGCGCGTGAAGCGATGGCCCGACCGCGGTTGGGAACTCCCCGCACCGGGGGCGAACGCCAAGCACTGTCAGTGCTTTTGGCTGCTCGCCGCTCAGCGATCAATGCCTCCACCGAGGCGCAGCTGCAGGTCTTCAGCCTGGTCATCGCAGCACCCGAACCCATCCGAGTCAGGTTCCGCGGCCATAAGCTTGCCGCGATGCTCAATACCGCCGCGAACCTGCGCGTACATGCTTCCTGGGACACCGAGACGACCAGCACCGTGGTCGCGCTGCGGACCTTGGCTCGTCGCGCGCACGCGATGCTGAAAGAAGCACGTGAGCTGCAGAAGGCGATCGTGGCCATCATCCGCAGCTGGCGCCCTGACCTGCTCCAGGAGTTCGGCGTCGGACCGATCGTGGCCGCGACGGTGTTGTGCGCCTGGTCCCACCCCGGCCGTATCCACTCCGAGGCGGCGTTCGCGATGCTCGCCGGCGTGGCACCGATCCCGGCGAACAGCGGCCAAGTCACCACCCGTTATCGCCTCAACCGCTACGGCGACCGCCAGCTCAACAACGCACTGCACACTGAATCGCCCCGGGTTTGTCAGACGGTCAGTTCTGCCGGGAGCGGCTGCTCGACGGCGTGGTTGTGACGGTAGTACTCATCTTCGACCTCTGCGGGCGTTCGGTAGCCCAGTGAGGAGTGGAGCCTGATGTGGTTGAA
>JBBSAM010000251.1:0-1294 GCA_038252255.1 Acidimicrobiia bacterium
CTCGACGCGGGCTCGACCGCGTTGTCTCGCAGGTTGTTCATGGGCTGTTCGAATGGGGACAGGACACCCGCCGAAAGCGACTCGCCGTGGCGCGGTTTCATCGAGCGAATTTGCAGTTTCACACACTCGGCCGGGCCTGACTGTTCCAGGGGCAACCCGCGACAACCCTGCGTCATCGGGCCTGTCGGTGCCCTGAAAATCGACCCGAGCACCGCAGGAGATCCTCAATGCAAGACTGGTCGTCCCCCCGCCGTTTGCGCCTGGCTGCGCTTTCGCTCGCTCTCGCTGCGGGCTGCGCCGGTAGCGTGCTGGCCGGCACGGTCACGGTCGTCACCTCCTTTCCCAAGGAATTGACGCAGGCCTACAAGACCGCGTTCGAGAAGGCCAACCCGACCATCAAGCTCGAGGTCCTGAACAAGAACACGGTGCAGGGCATCGCCTATGTGCGCGAGCTCGCGCCGGGCCAGCGTCCCGACGTGTTCTGGGCCTCCGCGCCCGACGCCTTCGAGGTGCTTGCCGGCCAGGGTCTGCTCGACAACGTCGCCGACCTGGCCAACAAGAACGCGCCCGCGAAGGTGGGCAACTATCCGATCAACGACCCGCGCGGCCGCTACCTCGGCCAGGCGCTGGCCGGCTACGGCCTGATGTGGAACACCCGCTACCTCGCCGCCCACAAGCTGCCGGTGCCGGCGCAATGGAGCGACCTGACCAAGGCCGTGTGGTTCGGCCACGTGGCGATGAGCTCGCCCTCGCGTTCGGGCACCACCCACCTCACCGTCGAGACGCTGCTGCAGGGCGAAGGGTGGGACAAGGGCTGGACGCAGCTGCTCGAGATCGCCGGCAACTGCGCCGCGATCACCGAGCGCAGCTTCGGCGTTCCCGACGGGGTCAACAACGGGCAGTTCGGCGTCGGCCTGGTGATCGACTTCTTCGGCCTCGCCGGCAAGTATTCGGGCTTCCCGGTCGAGTTCGCCTACCCGAACGTGACCGCCGTGGTGCCCGCCAACATCGGCCTCGTCACCGGAGCCAAGAACGCGGCCGAGGGCAGGCGCTTCATCGCCTTCACGCTCTCGCTCGAAGGCCAGGAGCTGCTCTACGACCCCAAGATCTCGCGCCTGCCGATCCTGCCGCCGTCGGCCATGGGCGGCAAGACGCCGCCGGGCTATCCGAACCCGTTCGAGATCGCCAAGCGGGCCAAGGTTCGGTTCGATTCCGGCCTGTCCGAGTCGCGCTACAACGTGGTCTCGTCGATGTTCGACCAGACCATCACCTTTCGCCTGAAGGAGCTCCAGGC
>JBBSAM010000252.1:0-1288 GCA_038252255.1 Acidimicrobiia bacterium
CAACGTCGAGAGTCAGGACTTAGGTCCTGCGAAGAGCGAACGGTCACCGCTCGGGAATATTGACCCCATGTGGCGGCGTTGTTGGATTCGTTGGCTCTACAGACATTGGACAGACAATATACGAACACTCACGGTACTGAAGGAGCATGGGCATGTCGCTGGGCTTGGGGAAAGTTGAGACAACGAATGCAGCTTTCACGGACTCCGGGGCGCCGCCAGCAGATCCCAGAACTCCTGACGTGGTGAGGTCTTTTAGGCAATCCCCGGGTGGTCTTTGACGCTGTATGCGAGGGTCAGGTTGGTGCCGGGGTAGCGGGTCTGGGTGTCGCTCAGCTCGACACAAAGAGCGGCGAGGGCCTTGCTGCGTCGGGGCGCACTGGCGGGGTCGAGGCGGACGTGCAGGGTGTTGCCCGCGATCTGCAGGTCCCCAGGGAGGGTGAACGCTTCCCGCAGCAGCGCTCGGGCTTCGTGCTCGCCGCGGGCGTAGTGCGGACGGATCAGCCGGGCGAGGGCACTTTCGCTGTTGTAGGCGCTCATCCGGATGGCGTGGGTGATCAGTTTGCGTTCGGTCTCCAGGAGCCGGCTGCCGGGCCGTACCTGTCCCAGCGGTAGGTGACTGGGTGTGCTGGCCGACGCGGCTTTCGCGGCAACGAGGTCGGTCTGTGCTGTGGTCAGCCCTTGGCTGGCGGCCGGGTCGACGGTGGCTCGGCCGCCGTTGCCGGGACGGCCTGCTTGCACGACCGCGTTGTCCAGTGCTTGCGCCACGGCGGCGTGTGCGGTGATCAGGTCGGCGCGGGCGCCGGCGACCTGGTCGAGGGCGTGGGCTTTCGCCGGGTTGGGGACCAGCCGGTCGAGGTCGTCGCCCTGGTCGGCGTAGCTGTCCAGGGCGTCGAGGGCGAAATGCTCGCGGGCGTACTTGAAGTAGTTCTCCTGCCGCCAGCGGGCGGCCATCCGGTAGGCGATCTCGGGGGCGGACAGGTCGGTGCGGTTGGTCAGGATCGGGGTCTGATGGCCGTCGGGGCTGCGCCGCACGATCAGCCGTAACCTCAGAGTGCTCGCCGTGCTCGCCGGGTTGGTCGTGGCGGCGTACCGGCCGCCGGTGGGCAGGTCGATCGGGCGTTCGGCGAGCTCATAACTGTGGGTGATGCCGTCGGGGGCGGCGAAGTCCACGGCGGCGAACGCTGTGTGCGCCGAGCGGGCCCAGGAGCCTTTGAAGTAGGTCATGATGTCGACCGCGGCGGTGATGTTCGAGGTGATCACTGCTGGGGAGTAGCCGCCACGGTCGAAG
>JBBSAM010000253.1:0-1276 GCA_038252255.1 Acidimicrobiia bacterium
CAGGGGCTCGGCAAAGTCGGCTGACGAGGGCTTGACCTGCAGGTTTGTGGTGCGACACGCGCTGTGACGTGTGTGACGGGTGTGGTCTGTGGGGCTTGGATGGCGGCGTCTACTCCTCCATCGAGCCTCAGGACCACACCCGCCGATGCCATCCTCGCCTACCTTCCCTGCCCCGACGCAACCTCTCGATGCGGCGGGTGCGTCCGCGTTGCTGGAACTGTTGGAGTCGGTGCCCGATCCGCGTCGTGCTCGGGGGATCCGGCATCGGCTGCCCGGGATTCTGGCGTTCGGGATCGCCGCGGTCGCCGCCGGCGCACGATCGTTCGCCGCGATCGGGCAATGGGTGGCCGACCAGGACCAGACGACCCTGGCCGCGCTGGGGCTGACCAACCGCCGTGTGCCCTCGGAGTCAGCGATCCGGCGCACCTTCGCGCGCCTGGACGCCGCGGTGTTGGACTCGGTCCTCGCCGCGTGGCTGTGGACCCGCACCCGGGTGGTCGGCCGGCGTCGGGTGATCGCCATCGACGGCAAGACGGTCCGCGGAGCGCGCAGCGCGCACACCGCGGCTCCACACCTGGTGGCCGCATTCGACCACGGCACCGGCACCGTCCTGGGTCAGCTGGCCATCGCGGCGAAGAGCAACGAGATCCCCGCGGTACGCACCCTGTTGGCGAACTTCGACCTGGCCGGGGCGGTCGTGACCGTCGATGCGATGCATACCCAGACCGACACCGCGCGGCTCGTCGTCGAGGCCGGCGGTGACTACCTGTTCACCGTCAAGGGCAACCAGCCCACCCTGTACGGAGCCTGCAAACACCTGCCCTGGCAAGACGTCCCGGCCCACCGGGTGACCACCACCGGGCATGGCCGTCGGGTCACCCGGACCGTCAAGGTCGTTGCAGCGCCGGACTGGGTCGCCTTCCACGGCGCCGCACAGGTCGCGCAGCTCCGTCGTACCGTCACACGAGCCGGGAGGAAGACCGTCGAGGTGGTCTACCTGATCACCTCCGCCGACGCCCGCGCCGCGACCCCAGCCACGCTCGCCGGCTGGGTGCAAGGCCACTGGGGGATCGAGAACCGATTGCACTGGGTCCGCGATGTGACCTTCGACGAAGACCGCTCCCAAGTCCGGACTGGCGCCGCGCCTCACGTGATGGCGACCCTCCGCAACACCGTCATCAGCCTGCTCCGACTCGCCGGTTGGACCAACATCGCCCACGCATTGCGACATCACGCCGCAGACCCACAACGTCCCATCGCCCTGCTGACCTCATGA
>JBBSAM010000254.1:0-1268 GCA_038252255.1 Acidimicrobiia bacterium
GCGCGCGCTCGGCCGCGAGGGCCGGATTGCGGCACACGACGAGGCGCTCACCCGGGAACTCCGGGCTCGTGATCTCGGCGAGGTTGCGCTCGTCGAACAGCCCGAGCTGGAGATCGCCGGCCTCGACGAGGGCCCGGATCGCCGGCGCCCGCAGACAGCTCACCCAGCCGATGCCGCCCGTCTCCCGGAGCCGCTCGATGCGGGCACTCGTGAGCATCCCCCGGTCGCCCACGAGGATGATGTCGGTCAGGCCGAAGCGGGTCCGCAGCTTGTCCACCTGGACCTCCACGGTGGCGGGATCCGCGGTGTTGCCCGGGAAGACCTCGACCGCGATCGGGCAGCCCCTCTCATCGGTGAGGAGGCCGAACTCCACCTGGGGTCGGTCGGGCCGGTGGTCGCGACTGTGGCCGTGGCGCGCGAGCGGGCAGTGGCTGCCCTCGAGGTACACCGACGTGAGGTCGTAGAGGACGAGGGCGCCGGCACCGAGGTGGCGGCGGGCGAGGGCCCGCTCGATGTGGTCCTGGCGGGCGAGCAGCCAGTCCATCGCCGCGTACAGCTCGTTCTCGTCGGCACCCTCGATCGAGAGGCGACCCGTGAGGGTCGTGTCCGAGAGGAAGCCCGCCGTCGCGAGCTTGGATGCCGGCGCGAGGACCCGGGCCACGACGAGGGCGGTCGCGAGGTCCCGCATCCGGGATGGGCGCCGGTCGAGCAGGCCCGGCAGCCCCAGGGTGCGGGCCAGCCCGAGAACCGCTGCGACGTGGCCGTGGGGCAGCGTGCGCACCGTCCGCAGGGCCTCGCCCGCGACCGTGAAGCGCTCGCCCTTGAGCGCCCGGGCGATGAGCTCGATCACCTCGACCGGCAGGGCCGAGAGGTTGGCGAGGGTCCGGTGCTTGACCTTGCCGTCCTCGCGGTACGACTGGCGCAGGAAGTGGTACGTGTACACGCGGTCCTTGTACGGCCGCACCACTTTGGCCACGTGCATCGCGCCAGATCCCCGCTTCGCCATGCACGAATGATCGCATCACAGCGCCGATCTGTCAACCCTATTCATGGCTACATCCTGCACCGTGCAACAGCCGTCTGGAGGAGAACCTGATCGGGAAACTGGCGCAATCAGCCTCGGCCGGCGCTGCCGGGTCCTCTAGTAGTCCATGTCCCCGCCATACCCGCCGCCGGCGGGGACGGCCTGCTTCTCCTCCGGGATGTCCGTGATGAGCGCCTCCGTCGTCAAGACCATCGCGGCGATGGACGCGGCGTTCTGGAGCGCA
>JBBSAM010000255.1:0-1263 GCA_038252255.1 Acidimicrobiia bacterium
CGCCTGGCAAGGCCTATGTGGTCATCGCGGTCGAGTCCAAGGAGCAGGCGTTCGGTCGTTGCCGCCTCGAAGTAGTGCCCAAGATCGACGCCGAGCATCTCGGGAAGTTCCTGCACGAGCACATCGCTCCAGGATCGGTGGTCATCAGTGACGCGCTGCGGTCCTACCCACTCGCGATCGCCGACACCTTTGGACACAAGCCGTTCAACATCAAACGCTCCGGCCTGCACGCCCACGAGGTCCTACCTGGCGTCCACCGGGTGGCCAGCCTTCTCAAGCGGTGGCTCGCCGGCACCCACCAGTCCGGCGTCTCCGCCGAGCACCTACAGGCCTACCTCGACGAGTTCACGTTCCGCTTCAATCGTCGTCACTCCCGAGCACGTGGGCTGTTGTTCTTCCGGCTGCTCGAAGGCGCCGTCGCGGCGCCACCCACGACCATGCGCGAGCTCATCAAGGTCCCGAACCCCCACCCCGTGCGGAAGCCCCCGCCCACCCGCCCCGTCTGGCCGGAAAGCCTTGCAGCAGAGCCACTTGACCGCCCATGGCGCCACCACCGACCGTCTGAACTACTGCCGTGATCCGGATAGCCCTTAAAGGAAATCGGTCCGCCCGAGTAGCCCGACCAGGCTGTCCCAGGTCGGCACATGCGTAGGGTCATCACTGGTGTTGCCGTCCGCGAGCCGGTAGGCCAACGGGACCGCACCGTCAGCGCTGACGGTGAGGATCCAGACCAGCTGCTTCAGGTCCGGACGGTGGTCCTTGCTGTGACCCCAGGTGATGACGGGCGTGTCCTTCCCACCCCGCGGCGTTCCGTCAGCGTTCGGGTAGACGCCGTGCACCGAGATCGACGTGGAGTCGTTGTGGAGCTGGTCGGTGTCGATGTGGAACTCGCTGATCGCGCGCAGCACCACCGCTGTCAGCAAACTGGCCCGGTCGGCGTCGAACAGCGCGTCCAAGGCCCGCCCGACCCGGTCATCGTTGAGTACCCCGACGTCCTGGGCGGTCAGGCCAAACAGGGCCGGGTCGTAGCGGGCGGCCCATTCACCCAGGCCGTAGAGCGGTTCGCGGCCCAGCACCAGGTTCGCCACGACTAGCCTGATCGCGGCCGCCGCGCTCACCTTCACCCGCGCGTCACCGTCCGGCAGTGCCGCGGCCAGCAGCGCCGGCAGCCCGAGCCGCTCCAGTACGGCGTTGATGATCGGCAACCCACCCAGCACCTGGGAGGCCAACCCGAGGTCCTTGGGGTCGGTCGGATCACTTGGC
>JBBSAM010000256.1:0-1262 GCA_038252255.1 Acidimicrobiia bacterium
ATCTCCGGCGGCCCGAGTGCTGGCGCGCGGTGATCGACGACGTGTTGATGGCCCACATTCGGATCGCCTTCGCCGAGAGCGGCGAGACCTACGGCGCCCCGCGCGTGCTGCACGACCTGCGCGAGGCGGGCCTGCCAACGAGCACGAAGCGCGTCGCGCGCCTCATGCGGGCCGAGGGGCTGGTGGCACGGCCACGCCGACGCGGGCGCGTCATCACGACCGACTCGAATCATGCCGATCCCATCGCCCCGAACCGGCTGGCGCGCCAGTTCGACGTCGAGAGCGTCGGGATCAATCAGGTCTGGGTCGGCGACATCACCTATATCCCCACGCGGGACGGCTTCTTGTATCTGGCGACGGTGCTGGATCTGGGCTCGCGTCGCTGCGTGGGCTGGGCGATGCGCGACACCATGGAGGTCGACCTGGTGACGAGCGCGCTCCGGATGGCGCGCGAGGCGCGGCGCCCCGCGCCGGGCCTGATCTTCCACTCGGATCGCGGCAGTCAATACGCCTCGGACGCGTACCGCGCCGAGCTCACAGCGCACGGCATGCTGGCGAGCATGAGCCGGAAGGGCGACTGTTATGACAATGCCGTGGCGGAGAGCTTCTTTGCCACGCTGGAGTTCGAGCTGATCATGCGGCACGACTGGCATTCACGGGACGAGGCGCGACGGTCGATCTTCCGGTACATCGAGACGTGGTACAATCGGAAGCGACGGCACTCCACCCTGGGTTACGTCAGCCCCGCCGTGTACGAAGCGCAGTTGCAGGTGGCCGCGTAGTTCCTATCACGTACGCGTCCACTAAATCGGGGTAAGCTCAGTGCTCCTGCAAGAGTTGCGCATAGCTCTCTCCCGTCAGGCACTCGGCCATCGCGGCGGCGATGATGCACCCGCCTCCGTAAATGATGTCGGAGCCGGGCTCGGTGACGGGCGCGTCCTGCAGCGACGTCACCACGTAGTTGTAGCGACGCACCGCGAGTGCATCAGCGGTGGTGTACTCGTCCCTGATCGCGCCCGTGAGATTGACGCGAGACACCAGCGTCCCGAACCCGTGCGTCGGAGCGTATGGCGGGCCGGCATTGTGGGTCAATTCGGCAACCGCAGCATTGTAGATGCTGTTCCAGGCGGACTACCGGACTGCCACGTCGATCGATTCCGTGAAGCGACTGATCGGTGACGAAGTCTAAGAGAGCGGTTTACGAGAGGCTGAGACGGGGGGCCTCCTTCTACCGTCGCGCGCTGAGCGATGCATTCCGTAAC
>JBBSAM010000257.1:0-1241 GCA_038252255.1 Acidimicrobiia bacterium
CGTTGCGGCAAGACGAACTGCCGCTGCAAAGCCGAACCGGCCGTGCTGCACGGCCCCTACTGGCACTGGACCCGCACCATCGCCGGCAAGACCCAGAGCCGCACCCTCACCGAAGAACAAGCCCAGCGCTACCAGCCCTGGTTCGACAACGCCCGCCGACTCCGCGAGCTCCTCACAGACCTCGAAACCCGATCCCTACGCGCCTTCCACGACGCCGAGGACTGAACCGTAATTGCCGAGATATCGCCCGGGAGATACGCGGAACGCCAGGTCTATGACCGTCTCGGCTACGGGATCGTCTTCATGGACGCGCCCGGCCGCGACTTCACCTTCGCCGACACCGGCCGCCATCTGCAGGCGTGGTGGCCTCAAGGCTCCCGGCTCACCCCGGCAATGGCCCGCGGCCTCGCAGCAGCCCTCGAGCGCTTCGCCGACTATGCCGACGGCGCGACCGTCTACGTGTTGACCGAACGCACCTGACCCCGCGACCACAAGGCCCCGGGTGCGCGACTCCGACTCCGCGCCGGGGCCTTGTCACGTCCGGGAGCGCTTCACCACAGCGGCAGCTGCTCCCCGCACAACGCCCGCAGACGAGCCAGGTCGGCGGCCGCCAGCGCCGGGTCATGCCGGACCAGGTCGCGCAGTTCCCGAGCCCGCCGCCGCGACCCACGCGGATCACCCAGCGGCGACCCGGTCCGATCTTTGCGGATCGCCCACTCGCGCCGGTTCGAGGCATACGAGGACGCGACCACATGCTCAGGGTGAATCCGCTGACACAGCGGGTTGTCACACCGATGCCCCAACACGGGAACGGCGGCCGCCGCCTGCACCCCATGGACAAGGGCGAACGCGAACCGGTGCGCAATCACCACCCGGGCCGGGGCGTACCAGAAGCGCCCATGACCACGGCCTGACACCGCACCCCGCCACCAACTGCACGACGAGCCGCGAGCAGCGACGATCTTGTCGCGGTACCGGCCCACGACCTCGCCGCCGCGCGAGCGCCGCACCCAGCAGCGTCAACCCTTCTTCGTCCAGGCCCCTGGCACTCACGCGGGCATCACCTTGGCGTCGACACCTGGCCCACGGCTACCGGCGCGGTGGCCGGGACCGGCTTCTCGTCGCCCTTGGCCGCCGCCTCGGTGTCACCGACCTCCCCGGCCACCTGCCGCAGCCGGGTCGCCTCCCGCAGCGTGACCTGCTCGCCGCACCACCGCACCGCTTCCCGCAACGTCAACCCC
>JBBSAM010000258.1:0-1240 GCA_038252255.1 Acidimicrobiia bacterium
GCTTTGGGTGATCCCGGCTCGGCATGATCCGTATGAGGGTCTTCAGGAGTGGCTCGAGAAGCGTCGAGCTTCGAAACCGAATCCAGCGCGACAGCCGGATCTCGCTCACGAGCCGGTCGTGCTCATCCGACCTGATCGAGGTCGAATTGTGTGGAACCCTCCTGACGTTCCACCGCCCGTCTCGAAAACCTCGGGACATCCTCCAACTACCCACCGCGCACCCAACTGATCTCTTGTTGGAGGCGGCGCCCCGAGGTCGGACGAGGTCGAGACGCGGGAAGCGCGGGCCGACACTGGCTCGGAGCTACAACTCTGGTTCCGGAACCGGCTCCACCCGATCAAGCGCGTCGAGTGCCGCGCGTAGCGTCGTTGCTGCGCGCTCCCAGTCGAGTCGGGCTGCTCCCTGAGCAGGCTTCGCACCAAGGACGCCGAGTTCCAGGTTTTGGTCGTCAGCGCTCGGCTCGGTGGAGTGTCGGGCACGATAGATGCCGGCCTCACCGACCGCGAGGCGCCAAGCGCGGCGCGCTGACTGCTCTTCGGGCGGGTCGCCGAGCAATCGGCGGGCCGGGTCATCCGGGTCAGTCAGCGCTGTGAGCCGGACCTGTTCCTCGACGGCTTGCTCGGCGCGTCGAACGAGTGCGCGCTGTTCGATGGTCGGCGCGTTCGTTGTGTTCCATGCTTGGTAGGTCTCTCGTTGGGTTCGAAGCCGGCGGTATGCGGCGGCGTGCTGGTCGAGTTGCCGGTCGATTGCGGTGACGGCGCGTTGCGCTCTGCGTGCTGTCTCCGGTTGGGCGGCTTGCTCGGTCCAGATCCTGCGACGGGTGCGGAGTGCAGTGGCCTTCTCTGTCAAGGTCGCGATGGCGGGCATCGGATTGGGGGGTGCGTCGGAGAGGATGCGGTCGAGGTGTCGCCGGCGTCGCATGAGTTCGGACAGGTCCGTTCGGTCGGCGAGCGCGGCGACCTTCTCGATCCCGGGGGCAAGGTCGGTGATGGTGGCACCACTGGTTCGACGACCGAGCGCCGCGGTGATCTCGCTGAGGCCGTGATGGTGAAGCTCTGCGGGGGCGTGGTCGAGATCGCTCGCGGTGGCGATCGCGCCGTCGATGACGTAGACGCGGGTCTCGCGGCGAGCACGGGTGATCGCGACATAGCCCTCCTCGAATCCGGACATGTCGGTGGGGTGGTAACGCCCGACCTCGTGGGTGGCGCCCTGGACGCCGTAGGTCGTGCGTGCGTAGCC
>JBBSAM010000259.1:0-1238 GCA_038252255.1 Acidimicrobiia bacterium
CGGGCGCCCGGCGCCGGAGCCAGGTCGACCAGGGTGTCGAGCAGGAACCGCACACCGAAGTTGAGGACGGCCGAGCCGAACATCACCGGGGTGCTCGTGGCCGCCAGGAACCCCTCGGGATCGTGACCGGCACCGGTCGCGACGATCAGGTCGCTCTCCTCGACGGCCTGCCGCCAGGCCTCGCCCTCAAGGGCCTCGGCTGCCTCTGCGTCAAGGTGTTCCTCAGGAGCCACGGTTGCCCCGCCGTCGGTGCGGGTGAACTTGAGATACTCCCCCGTCGACATGTCCAGGACTCCGCGGAAGTCACCGGCGATGCCCACGGGCCAGTTCAGCGGTGCCGGCTGCAGTCCTGTGCGCTCGTGGATCTCATCCATCAGGTCGAGGGCGTCCTTGCCCGGACGGTCCCACTTGTTGATGACCGTGATGATCGGGATGTTGCGGTGTTTGCAGACCTCGAACAGCTTCATGGTCTGGGCCTCGAGGCCCTTGGCCGCGTCGACCAGCATCACGGCAGCGTCGACCGCGGACAGCACCCGATAGGTGTCCTCGGAGAAGTCGGCGTGCCCCGGGGTGTCGACGAGGTTGATCACCGCATCGCGGTAGGTGAACTGCAGCGCCGCCGAGGTGATCGAGATCCCGCGCTCGCGCTCGATGTCCATCCAGTCAGACACCGTGCCGCGGCGACCGTCCTTGCCGTGCACCGATCCGGCTCGCGTCAGGACCCGGGCGTGCAGCGCCAGCGCCTCGGTCAACGTCGACTTGCCGGCGTCGGGGTGGCTGATGACGGCGAACGACCGTCGCCGTCTCGCCTGCGTAACCGTTTCGGGGACTAGCGTTCGCCCTGTCTGCCGCTTGGGAAGCGTTGGGCTCGTCATACTCATCGAACTCAATGTTACGGGACGAAAGGCAGGGGTCATGGGCGCGGAGGCCGGGATCGAGGTCACGGGCGCCAAAAGGGCGTTCGGATCGGTGCAGGCGGTCGACCACATCGACCTGCAGGCCAGGCCGGGCGAGGTGACCGCACTGGTCGGTCCCAACGGCGCCGGCAAGACCACGCTCCTGCTCATGCTCGCGACCCTTCTCGCTCCCGACAACGGCACGATCCGCATCGCCGGGCTGGATCCCGTTGCCGAACCACGTCAGGTCCGCGCCGCGATGGGCTGGATGCCGGATGCGTTCGGCACCTGGGACGCGCTCACGGTGCGCGAGGTCCTGGAGACGGTCGGGGCGGCATACCG
>JBBSAM010000260.1:0-1226 GCA_038252255.1 Acidimicrobiia bacterium
ACCCCGTCGCGGAACTTGATCGCGGTGCCGAGTTTGCTGGAGGGGAAGCGGCCCATCTCGGTGGCGTCGAGCAGGTTGCCCTGCGGGTCGGTGAGCAGCCGGTAGAACAGCGTCCCGGGTTGCTGTGCGAGTTCGCGGATGATGTCCGCGGGAACGCAGGCGCTGCGGTCCATCAACTGACCGGGTGTCTGGGTGGCGCCGAGCAGGGATTGCACCGAGACGACGACGCCGATGGTCACCGGCAGCGGGCGGGGTTCAGCTGCGCCGGTGCACCGGATCACCCGCGCGAAACCTGCCCCCGGCCGCGCAGGGTCGGTGGTGTCGACGGTGCCGGGGGTGGTGCGGGGCGGGTCGGGGCGGAACGCGGACGCCGGCAGGTCCCACTCGTCCACGCCCGCCGCGTCACCGGGGCAGGCGCCGAGGCCGTCACCGTCAGCCTCAGGGCCGCGGCCGTCGCCGGTGCGGTCTTCGTCAGCGTTGCCGTTGCCGCTGCTGTGGTCCGGGTGGACAGTCCGGTTGGCGGGTTCACCTGCGCGATCGAGCGAATCCACTGTCCGGTCGGCAGGTTCGCCCACGTCGTCCGCGTCGTCGAGGTGGTCGTCGGTGTCGGTGTTGGTGTCCCAGATGACGTGACATCCGTTGCTGACCCGGCCCAGCAGCAGATCGACCAGGGCGTCGGCCCGGCGTTGCTGCAGGGTCCGCTCGTCGTGCGGTTCGGCGATCGCGGCGACCGCCCGCAGCACCTGGTCGATGGCGTGCGCGTGCACCGAGGACACCGCAGCGGACAGGAAACTGATCCCGTCCAGATCCGGGCGCACCGAGACGTACCGGTCTTCCAGTGACCGGTGCAGCCGCTCGTCCTGCAGGTCGGGTTCGACCCGCACGATGAACTGGTTCAGGCACCGACCCAGGATCTCCGGGGTCCGGCACACCGCCAGATCCACCACCACCGAGTTCAACAACTGTTTCGAGGTGTCCCGCATCAACCGGCGCAGCGCCCGGTTGATCCGGACGATCTTGTCCTGGTCGATGTCGCCGGCGACCCAGGCATCCCACGCGTCCGGGGCCTGCGCTTTGACCCGACGGGCCATCGACACGGTGCGTTGCACGGTGAACTTCGAGGCGGTGACGGCCATGCTGATCTCGGTGCAGGCGAACTCGGCGGCCTTGAACTGCGGCCTCCCACCGTGGTGGCGTTGCTCGTTGATGACGTCCTGATCCAACCC
>JBBSAM010000261.1:0-1226 GCA_038252255.1 Acidimicrobiia bacterium
ATCGCCGCGCAGTCGATCGGCGAGCCGGGCACGCAGCTCACGATGCGCACGTTCCACATCGGCGGCGCGGCTTCGCGCGCGGCGGTGGCGTCGAGCGTCGAGGCCAAGTCGGACGGCACGGTCGGCTTCAACGCGACGATGCGCTACGTCACGAACGGCAAGGGCGAGCTGGTCGTGATCTCGCGTTCCGGCGAGATCATCATCACCGACCCGCACGGCCGCGAGCGCGAGCGCCACAAGGTGCCGTACGGCGCCCTGCTCGGGATCAAGCCCGACCAGCAGGTCAAGGCCGGCGCGCTGCTCGCGAGCTGGGACCCGCTGACGCGCCCGATCATCACCGAGTTCGCCGGCAAGGCGAAGTTCGAGAACGTCGAGGAAGGCGTCACCGTCGCCAAGCAGCTCGACGAGGTCACGGGCCTGTCGACGCTGGTCGTAATCGACCCGAAGCGGCGCGGCGCGACGAAGGTCGTCCGTCCTCAGGTCAAGCTGCTCGACGTGTCGGGCAACGAGGTGAAGATCCCCGGCACCGACCACTCGGTGACGATCGCCTTCCCGATCGGATCGCTGGTCCAGATCCGCGACGGCCAGGATCTCGCCCCGGGCGAGGTGATGGCGCGGATCCCGGTGGAAGGCCAGAAGACGCGAGACATCACGGGCGGCCTGCCGCGCGTGGCCGAGCTCTTCGAGGCCCGCACGCCGAAGGACAAGGGCACGCTTGCCGAGATGACCGGCACGGTCTCGTTCGGCAAGGAGACCAAGGGCAAGGTGCGGCTGCAGATCACCGACCCGGAAGGCAAGGTCTACGAGGAGCTCGTCCTGAAGGAAAAGAACATCGTGGTCCACGAGGGCCAGGTGGTCAACAAGGGCGAGTCGATCGTCGACGGGCCGGCCGATCCTCAGGACATCCTGCGCCTCCTGGGCATGGAAGAGCTCGCGCGCTACATCGTCGACGAGGTGCAGGACGTGTATCGCCTGCAGGGCGTGAAGATCAACGACAAGCACATCGAGGTGATCGTTCGCCAGATGCTGCGGCGCGTGCAGATCTCGAACCCGGGCGACACGAGCTACATCCTCGGCGAGCAGGTGGAGCGCTCCGAACTGCTGGGCAGGAACGACAAGATGCTGGCCGAGGGCAAGCTCCCGGCGACGCACATCGACGTCCTGCTCGGCATCACCAAGGCGTCGCTGTCGACCGACAGCTTCATCTCGGCGGCGTCGTTCCAGGA
>JBBSAM010000262.1:0-1225 GCA_038252255.1 Acidimicrobiia bacterium
CCTGCTCCTCGGCCGAGCCTATTACTTCCTCGGCGACGACGAGCAGGCCGAGCTCAACCTCGAGCAGGCGCTCGAGCGCAACGCCGAGAACCTCGAGGCCCGGCTCTACCTGGCCGCCTCGCTCTGGCACCGCGGCGAGCGCGACGGGGCGCGGTGGCAGGTCGACGAGATCCATGCCCTCGAGCCCGCCTTTCGCGTCGATGCCTGGCTCTCGACCTACCCGCTGACAGACCCGGCCGGGCGGCGGCGCCTGCGCGACGGGCTCGCTGCCACCGGCTTGGCAGGGCCCGCGCTCGATTCGACGCGTGCGCATGTCGGAGCGCGGGGCTCCTGAATCGATGCTCGCCCTGTTCGGACCGGATCTCTACGTCGCCGAGGGGCCGACGGTGTCGTTCTTCGGCTTTCCGTACCCGACCCGCATGGCCGTCGCACGGCTCTCGACGGGCAGCGTCTGGGTCTGGTCGCCGATCGCCTTGACGAAGGCGCTGGCCGACGCCGTGGAGGCCATCGGCCCGGTCGAATACATCGTGTCGCCCAACAAGCTGCATCACCTGTTCCTGGCCGAGTGGAAGGATCGGTGGCCTCGTGCACGTCTCTACGCGCCGCCGGGTCTTGCTCGCAGGAAGAAGCACCTTGCATTCGACGCCGAGCTGGGCGAAGAGAGCGACCGGCCGTGGCGAAACGACATCGATCAGGCGGTGTTTGGCGGCTCGTTCGCCATGGACGAGGTGGTGTTCTTCCACCGGGCCTCCCGCACCGCGATCTTCGGTGACCTGATCCAGCGCTTCCCGCCGGAGGCGGCCACGGGCTGGAAAGGGCTCGTGATGCGGCTCGACGACCTGGTCGGCCCGCACGGAAGCACGCCGCGCGAATGGCGCCTGAGCTTTCTGTCGCGCGATGCCGCGCGCGCTGCACGACGAAAGGTTCTCGGGTGGCAGCCACAGCGGCTCGTCGTTGCCCACGGCGAATGCGCGAACACCGGCGCCACCGGAATCATCGAGGAGGCCCTGGGCTGGATTTGATCGCGCCATGCCCCAGGGCAGCGTCGTCATCGGTCCAGCCTGCTTGTGGGGTCAAGCCTACCTGCCTTCGCACATCGACTTGATCAATTCGAGCCCGCGCGAGTAGTCGGCAAGGATGGCACTTGTCATTTCTCGCGGCGGCTCGGGCTCGGACAGCCACTTCGCATGGAATCGCAAGAGCGTCCGTCGCTCTCCGAGGCGCC
>JBBSAM010000263.1:0-1211 GCA_038252255.1 Acidimicrobiia bacterium
CGAGAACACGCCACCGCAGCCGGGGCACTGGCGGATCGCGAGCCGATCGCTCGACGAGATCGCCTTGCCCTCGAGTGAGTACGTGCGCTCGAGATCCGGCGTGCCGTGGACCAGCGCCGAGCCGCAGAGATCGACGACGGTGGCGAGGGACTTGCCCGGGAACGGCCGCAGGATCCGACCGATCGCCTGGAGATAGCCACCGGCGTGCGAGAACCGCCGGGCGAGGATCGCACTCGCGATCGCCGGATCGTCGAAGCCTTCGATCAGGATCGCGACGTTGACGAGCACGCGGAACTCACCAGCGATAAACCTGGCGATCACGCTCGGCCGCTCGCGCATCGATCCGGATACGTGCTCGCAGGTGACGCCGCGCGCACGAAACGCCTCCGCCAGTTTAGAGGCGTGTTCGACGGTGGCCGCGAACACGATGCACTTCGTCCCCGGGCAGTGACGCTGGTACGCCTCGACCGGCTCCATGGCGATCGTGTGTGAGTCGAGGACCACCACTGGCGCGTAGACGCGGCACGGCACGAGATAGCCGAGCGCGGTGAGCTCGGTGACGGTAGAGCCGACGACGAGTGCGTCGAACACGTCCCCCATGCACGCGCCATCGCCCCGCTCCGGCGTGGCGGTGAGCCCGAGTCTCACAGGGTAGTGCGCCGCGATCTCGTTCCATGTTCGCGCCTTGCCGTGCTGACACTCGTCCATGACAAGGAAGTCCGCAGGCGGTAGCTGGCCCTGCCAGCGCTTCGACGCGAGCGTCTGCGCCGACGCGACGAACACGGGGCTCGACGAGCCGGTGTCATTCTCGGCCTGGATCACGCGGACGTCGGCAACGCCAGCGTCACGCAGCTTGCGCACGGCCTGGTCGAGCAGTTCGAGTCGGCCGGCGAGAAAGCCGACGGTGCGGCCACGCGAAAGCGCCGAGCGAATGATCTCCGCGGCGGTGGGCGTTTTGCCGGATCCGGTGGGCATCACCAGGCACGGGCTCTTGCGGCCGGCCGCGTACTGCGCGCGAAGGTTCGCGATCGCAGCAATCTGGTACTCGCGCAAGATCACTCCCTCGCCTCCTTGCGCTCTCTCGTCGCGAAGCACTCCCCGCACAGCCGCCAGCTGACGACGCGCTGCATGCGCGTGCCTGCGGCCACGGTCGCGGAGAACGTGAGCAACACGAGCCCGTGCCGCTCGACGGCTCCACAGTCGGAGCAGAG
>JBBSAM010000264.1:0-1211 GCA_038252255.1 Acidimicrobiia bacterium
TGGCGAAGAAGAAGTTCGAGCGGACGAAGCCGCACGTCAACATCGGCACCATCGGTCACATCGACCACGGGAAGACGTCGCTCACCGCGGCGATCACGAAGTACCTCGCCCTCAAGGGCGGGTCCGAGTACCGCGCCTTCGACTCGATCGACAACGCGCCCGAAGAGCGCGAGCGCGGGATCACGATCGCGATCGCCCACGTCGAGTACCAGACCGACGCCCGCCACTACGCCCACGTCGACTGCCCCGGGCATGCCGACTACATCAAGAACATGATCACCGGCGCCGCCCAGATGGACGGCGCGATCCTCGTCGTCGCCGCGACCGACGGCCCGATGCCCCAGACCCGGGAGCACATCCTCCTGGCCCGCCAGGTCGAGGTCCCCTTCGTCGTCGTCTTCCTCAACAAGGTCGACGCGGTCGACGACCCCGAGCTCCTCGACCTCGTCGAGCTCGAGGTCCGCGAGCTCCTCTCCAAGTACAACTTCCCGGGCGACGACATCCCCGTCATCCGCGGCTCGGCCCTCAAGGCCCTCGAGGCCTCCGACGACGTGAGCGACCCCGCCTACGTCTGCATCCAGGAGCTGCTCGACGCGGTCGACTCCTACATCCCGACCCCCGAGCGGGCGATCGACAAGCCCTTCCTCATGCCCGTCGAGGACGTCTTCGGGATCAAGGGCCGGGGCACCGTCGCAACCGGCCGGATCGAGCGCGGCATCGTGAAGGTCGGCGACGAGGTCGAGATCGTCGGGATCCGGCCCACCCGCAAGGTCGTCGTCACCGGCGTCGAGATGTTCAAGAAGCTCCTCGACGAGGGCCGCGCCGGCGACAACGTCGGCTGCCTCCTGCGGGGCATCGAGCGCGACGACATCGAGCGGGGCCAGGTCCTGGCCAAGACCGGGAGCATCAAGCCCCACACGAACTTCACCGCCCGCGTCTACGTCCTGACAAAGGAGGAGGGTGGCCGGCACACCCCGTTCTACAACGGGTACCGCCCCCAGTTCTACCTCCGGACGACCGACGTGACCGGCGCCATCGGCCTCCCCGAGGGGGCCGAGATGATCATGCCCGGCGACAACGTCGACATGACCGTCGAGCTCATCACCCCGATCGGCCTCGAGGTCGGCCAGCGGTTCGCGATCCGCGAGGGCGGCCGGACCGTCGGCGCCGGCGCGATCGTGGCGATCGCGGAGTAGGGACGAGATGGCAAA
>JBBSAM010000265.1:0-1211 GCA_038252255.1 Acidimicrobiia bacterium
CGGTGTGGTGATGGCCGCTATCCTGCTGCGCTGGCTCGGCGGGGTGCTGGACGGCCGCGCCGGTAGCCGCAGATCGACGGCACTGCCCACGGGCACCGACAACTGGCCCGGCTTCCTGCGGCTGACCGCCATCGTCGTCGTGCGATCGATCCTGTTCTTCGGCATCACGTCCTTCGTCGCGCTGTACTTCATCCACGGTCTCGGGGCGACCGAAGGCCTCGCGGGCCTCGCCCTGACGGTGTTCCTGGTCGCCGGCGCTGGAGGCACGCTGCTCGGGGGCTGGCTGGCAGACCGCACGAGCCGGGTCACGACGATCCGCCTCGGGTTCGCTCTCGCCGTCCCCGGGTTGTTGGGTGTCGTGCTCTCGCCCAACCCGCCCCTCGCCTTCGTCTGCGTGGCGGTGGCCGGCGTCGCGGCGTACCTGCCCTTCAGCGTCTTTGTGATGATGGGCCAGGACTATCTGCCCAACCGGATCGGCACGGCGAGCGGGGTCACCGTGGGGCTCGCAGTGAGTGTCGGTGGCTTGTTCAACCCGTTGCTCGGGTGGCTCGCCGACATGACCAGCCTGCGGTTCGCGCTCACCGTGCTGATCGCGTTGCCGGTCATCGCCCTCGCGCTCACCGTCCACCTCCGCGAAGCCACGACGGAAGTGACCTCAGACCTGCTGCCGGGGTGAGAGCCCGGTAGCAGCCGTTCCTGTCGGCGTCCCAGCTGAGCAACCGCACCCGGCTCACGTGGTCGTAGTCATCACGCCTGACTTTGGCTTTTTGCACGTGGAGGGACGAAGTGTCAACGCCGGGTCACAAGCCTGCTGCTGTGTGCCTGCCCTGCTCTCGCCACGCCCTTCATACCTGGTTATACTTTGGATATGAAAACCGCGATCTCTGTTCCCGATGAGACCTTCGAGAAGGCGACCCGTCGCGCGCACGATCTAGGTATGAGCCGATCGGAGTTCTTCACCCGAGCTGCAGCGCGATATCTGGACGAACTCGATGCCGAATCGGTGACCCGCCAGATCGACCTGACCGTCGCCGCGCAAGCCGATCAGGACGATTCCGCAGCGGACGCCATCGCCGTCGGGCGGCGGGTCCTGGCCGACGCTTCGGGGGACTGGTGATCGAGCGGGGCGGTATCTACTGGGCGGATCTGGGAGCGCCCGCCGGATCTCGTCCGGCGAAGCGTCGGCCGGTAGTAGTCATCTCGGCAGGAAC
>JBBSAM010000266.1:0-1208 GCA_038252255.1 Acidimicrobiia bacterium
GCCAGCAGCGGGTCGATTCCTGCGGCCGCGGCCGCGTTGACGTTGTCGGCTGAGAAGTACCCGGCATCGGCCAGCAGGGTGCGCGGGCTGTCGTTGATCCCTGCCGCGGTCAACGAAGCGGCCAGCTCGGTGAGCATCCCCGGCAGCGCTGGGGCGTCCGACCCACTCTGACGCAGGGACGTGGCCAGGACAACCTGGCTCTTCTCATCCACGATGGCCTGGCCGTTGAAGCAGTAGTGGAACGACCCGTCGGAGGTCTTCATGATCCGCGCGTCCGGGTCGGTGAACGACCGTTGTGCCCGAGCCGGGACCACGGCGGCCGCTTCGGCGCCGTCACCAGCGGCGGCGACTTGCTCCGGGTCCTGATCCTGCCCGGCGCCCGCCCGCTCCGCGTGCGCGCGGGCCTTGGCTGCGTGCTCAGCCTCCAGGGCTGCCTTCGCCGCCCGGATCGCCGCCAGCCGGCCTTCCCGGCGGGACAGCTCGGCGGGAAGCTCATCACCGCGGCGGTCGGTTCCGTAAGCGGCGTCCTCAGCCGCATCGATCCGCTGCGCGTCGGCCAGCAACGCCTCCACCTCGGCGGCAAGCTCGCTTTCGGCCCGCACCATCCGGTCGTAGCTCATCGCCCGGTGCCGGCTCGCGTTGGCCCTCACCTTCGTCCCATCCAGGGCGACCCGACCCAACGACACCAGCCCAGCCTGAGCACACAAGCTCAACGACTGGGTGAACAGCTCCTTCAAAGCGGCCCCGTGCCGGGCCCGGAACTCAGCTGATCGCCACGAAGTCCGGGGCGGCCTGGGCGGTCAGGAACCGGAACGCGATGTCGTCCTGGCAACGCCGCTCCAACGCCCGCGAGCTCGTGATGCCATGGGAATACCCGTAGATCAGAATCTTCAACATCAGCCTCGGGTCATACGGCGGGCCACCACGCACATCGGTGTAGTCGGCGTAGATCCCGGACAGGTCCAGACCGTCCTCGACCAGGTCATCAACCCACCGCGCCGGATGACCAGCACCTAGCCAGTCACGAAGATCAGGAGCCAGCAGCATCGGCTGATCCTGGTCATAACCCCGAAACGTCTTATCCACAGGCGTCTTCGCCTGCACCGAGCCCGCCGACAGCGGCTCCACGTCGATCAACACCGATTGCTGTGGGACCTGCGGCTCCGACATACCTGATTCTCCCGTAGCCGCAACCCATTACGGGTTAC
>JBBSAM010000267.1:0-1204 GCA_038252255.1 Acidimicrobiia bacterium
CGGATCAGCCTCAAACGCAAGCAGCAGGCCATCGCCTCAGTCGGCTCGCTGGCGACCAACGCCGCCGGGCAACCCGCACCGTTCACCAGCCCGACCGCCTACGAACGCGCTTCAGTATCAGTACCGTTCGGCAACTGCACCGAACCATCCAACGTCAAAGCCGGCGGTGGCGCCTGCCCCATCCGCTTCCAGTGCGCCGGCTGCGGCTTCTACCGACCCGACCCGTCCTACCTACCCGCTCTGGAACACCACGTCGCCAGCCTTCGCGTCGACCTGGAGACCGCACGGGCAATCGGAGCCGCGGACTACGTCCTGGCCAACCTCACAGCAGAGATCGACGCCTTCGCCCGGGTCTCCGAGGCCATGGCCCGGAAGCTGGCCGAACTTCCGCCCGACGAACGCGCCGAGGTCCAGGACGCCGCCCGGATCCTTCGACGAGCCCGGGCCGGCCGCCAACTCCCCATAGTCGCCGTCACCTCATCCAGGCAGGCAAGGTGACCGCCGAACCCGGCCGCGACGCCCGCACCGCCGCACTGCGCGCGGCACGCACCAAAGACAGCCAGCTCAAACGACAACAGGCCCTGACAGCGGTGAAGGCTCTCGAGTCCGCCCAAACACCAGTCACCGCCGCAGCAGTCGCCTCTGCTGCCGGGGTATCCACCTGGCTCGTCTACGCCGACGGCGTCCGAGAACACCTCGAGGCCGCCCAACGCCGCCAAGCCGAAAACGCAATGGCACCCGAACCCACGAGCCCCCTTGACCGTCCCCGCGCCACACCGGCCAGCCTGCGCACCGACCTCGCCGTCGCCCGAGAAAACATCCGCCAACTACGAGAAGAACGCGATCAACTCCGCCGCCGGCTGCGCCTCCACCTCGGCGCCGAGATCGAAGGGCCCGAGCGGTCCGAACTCATCACTCGACTCGCCGACCTCGAAACCACCTGCCGCCAGCTCGCCGCCGAACGCGACGCCCGCACCGCCGAGGCCAACCACGCCCAACGACGCATCCACGAACTCGACGACGAACTCACCGCCGCGAGGGAGAGCCTGCGGCGAGTCATCCGAAACACCAACCGGTAAGCCACAACAAGACCGCCCACGACAGCGCGCCCACCCCAACGCCATCAACGTGCCTGACCTGCCTCACCTGACTCAACACCGAAACACCCCATGAGCAGGCACTACTCAAGATCGAGGGGAGATAA
>JBBSAM010000268.1:0-1203 GCA_038252255.1 Acidimicrobiia bacterium
CCGGTGATCCCGAAGATCACCAACGCGTCGGCCGCCGTGGCTGTGGTCCTGCTCATGTCAGGCCTGGTGTCGCTCGCATCGAGGTGGAGCTCGCGTTCTGGTCCATGGTCAACAAGCCTGACATAGGTTTCTGGGTGGATCGTGGGGGGACACGGTACGGCGGCTCCACGGCCCGGGCCGCAGTCGGAGATCGAGGATCCGGTCCTGTGCCACCAGCTCCGGGCCTACGGCGCGCCACTTGCCGATGTCCCTCATCTCAGCTGGAACAGGACGTGTTGAACGGACCGTCTGCCGCCGGTAGTGGTCCTGGCAGGCCTGCTCACCGCGCCCGGCAAGCACCCACCGATCAGCTGCGATCTCACCGCGCAGCTCATCCAGCGCCTCGTTCATCCCATGCGCCCACTCATTTCGCGGCAGCATGGTTCGGCCGTGGGGCAGGTGGCCCCAGCTGTATGGCGCCGAGAACGTCGCGCTCTCGAAGCGCACCCTGCCGTCCAGGAGGGGAGATCCCCGACTCGGCACCCAGGGCGGTGACCAGGTCGTCGACCTTGCGGGTCGAGACGCCGTGCACGTAGGCCTCCATCACCGCCGCGTGCAACGCCACGTCGATCCGCCGGCGCGGGGTCAGCAGCGACGGAAAGAAGGACCCGGTGCGGGTCTTGGCGATCTTGACCGTCAGGTCCTCACTGGTCGTGGAGATGGTCCCGGGTCCCGGGTCCCGGGTCCCGTTGCGGTGCGTCGTGCGGGCATCGGTGCGTTCGTGCGGGTCGGCGCCGCGTGTTCAGCAGCCTCCGGGTCGATCAGGGCTTGCCGGATCGTGTGCAACAGCCGGCGCATCAGCTGACCGTCATCGGCGCTGCGTAGTGCCTCGGTCAGCTCGAGCAGGGCAGACTTGTCCAGGGCCTCCATCGCGTGAAGTCCTCTCGTGAGTTCCTTTGTCAGTGCTCGCAAAGCCTCACGCAGGGATGTCCGGGACCGACACACGGTCACCATCTGAGGGACCCGATCTACACCACCTCAAGGGACTCACCCGCATCGTGCCCAACGCGTCAGCCACCCAACTGATGCCGGTCGCGTAGTGCTAGGGCACGGCTCGATATGGATCAGGTGGCGGATGCCCCGAAGGTGCTGCCGATCGATGCGTCCAGGGCAGCGTTGAACTCTTCGTCGCTCTGCTGGGCGGTGAGCCCCTCGGTGAGCGCC
>JBBSAM010000269.1:0-1192 GCA_038252255.1 Acidimicrobiia bacterium
GAACTCCCGTGTCCAAGCCATCCGGGTATCGGCCCGCGGCTACCGCAACCGCGAGCATTTCAAGACCTCGATCTACTTCCACCTCGGTGGACTTCAGCTCTACCCGGCTACGCCATGACCCACGGACTTCCCGGAAGCGCCCAAGAATCCAGCGCGGTCGACCTACCCCCGCACATCGACACTTCGGATCAGCCACTTCCCGGACCCGCACACCGAACGCTACCCGGCACCAAGCCGCATGCGAACCCCTGCGCGCCTTCGGCTCCTCGCCCATCGCGCCGACGCGCCAGAGCCGTCAAGGTGGAGCGCCCCACCGGACGAACGACCTTGACGGCGACAAGCGCCGGCGCACACTCGGCGGCGCCGAAACCGCCCTCTTGACAACAGAGGGGAGCCGGAAAGACGCACTCGCTTACCGCCTATAAGCGGAAGGACTTCCCGGCCGTCATCCCGCCGGCACGAGCGCCGCATGGGGAGATCCGCCTACAAGTGCAACCGGCGGATACGGATCGCCCCGTCCGGGGTGAGGCGATCGGCGCCGGGTGCGTCAACTCAGGCCTAGAGCGGTCCGTAATCGCGCCGGGCTCATCGTGCCGGGGCGGCCGTCGTCCTCAGGGAAGGAGTCGAGCAGTCGGATCAGGTCGGGGCGCCGAGTGGGGTCGTGCGCGCATTCGCGGGGTGTGTGACCGGCCAGTGCGGGAATCGGCTCGTCGAGCCAGGCCGACTCGTAGTTGCGGGCCATCCCCTTCAGCGCGGCGGCGATCCCCGGATCCGCGTTCGGGTCGAGGAAGGTGGCGGCCGGTGCTGCTGCGCTGGTCGCCGCAAGGCGCTGGACTGCTCGGAGGTCGCCGACGGGGTCGCGTACCTCATGGAGCACGGTCGCTGACGGGTCAAGTTTGCCGATCGTGGCGAGAACGCGTTCGAGGCGGGCCTCGCTGTTGGCGTGGACGGACAGCTCGTCCCCGCGCAACTCGATGTTCGCGCGGATCCGCTCCATGCCGTGGGTGATCACGTGCTCGCACCAGGCCAGCGTGGCATCCGGCTCGTCCTCGTGGCGGTCGTATTCGCCATCCAGCAACTGGGCCAGCCGGGTCGGGTCGGTGATCCGCAGCGTCGCATCGCACATCACCAGCGACTCGCCCTCGGTGTTCTGCAGCACCGGTGGGGCAAATCGGCGGGACAGGAATGCGAC
>JBBSAM010000270.1:0-1188 GCA_038252255.1 Acidimicrobiia bacterium
ATCTCCACCTCCAGAATCGGTCTGATATGTTACATGGATAATATCACTAACTGGGCGAGAAGACAACCCGACTCCCCGATAAACATGCAGGTCAGCCGCGCGTCGGAGACTTCACAACGTCAGCTATGTCCGGAGCCCTGAGCCTCGCCCGCCGTGGGATATGCGGGCCTGCCAGAGGAACCGGCGGAAGTTCTTGTCGATGTTGCCCAGCGTGAGGGGTTCTCCGCCGGTGCCGGGGAAGAACCAGTCCCGGCCCGAGCGCCGCCCGGCGACGTGGGTGTCGTAGTCGGCGAGCCTGGCCTGCAGCGGCGCGGAGACCGGCACCTGCCGGTCCTTACCGCCTTTCGCGTCGCGGATCTGCAGGACACCGGCGTCGGTGTCGACGTCCTGAACACGCAGCAGGCGGGCTTCGGAACAGCGCAGCCCGCAGGCGTAGATCGTGCGGAACAGCACCGGCATCACCACGTGCCTGAACGGGACCTGCGAGCAGTAGCGGCAGCGGTCAGTTTGGGTGAACAACGCCGCCAATTCCCGGTCGGTGTAGATGTGCGGGACGTAGCGGGCGGGCCGGGGCAGCACGCCGGCGGGCAGGACGTATGCCGGCACGCCGCGGCGGCCCAGCCACCGGGCCAGCTCCCTGATCGGCGCGGCCAGGGCCTGCAGGGTCGCGGGTTGGACTCCTCGCCGCCGCGCCGCGGCGATCCACGCGCTCACCGACGCCTCGGTGGGCGTGCCCAACCCGGGGAACTGACTGAGGCTGAACGCCTCGTATCGGGCCAGCACCTGCTGCTCGGCGCGGTATTTGTAACCGACGGCGCGTTTCTCGGCCACCAGGGCCGTGATCGCCTCGGACAGTGCGATGGCGACGCTCATCGTGTCACCCCCGACGCCGACGCGTCCGGGTCCAGGGCGCACTTCGCCAAAAGACCCAGCGACGATTTCAAATACACGCCTGTCGACGCGACCGACTGGTGACCAAGAATGTCGGCGATCTGCTCGACCGGTGCGCCGCTTTCCATAAGCCGGGTCGCCAGCGTGTGCCGAAGGGAGTGCATACCGTGGCGGCGTTTCTCGCCCAGCGGCACGTGGGCGGCCCGGGCGTGCTTGACCAGGATCTGATGCAGGTGATCCTGGTCGGAGAACGGGCCTATCGGGGCGGTGTGCCGGATGAACACCTGCGGGCAATCG
>JBBSAM010000271.1:0-1185 GCA_038252255.1 Acidimicrobiia bacterium
ACGCCCCGTTGACCGAACTACCGACGGGCGGAAGTGACCACATCGATGTGGACGGACAGTGACGAAGCAGTGCTGTCGTGGGGGTCGTTGGTTGTCGTGGTCGTCCTTGGACCCGGTCGGGAGGTGATCTGATCCCAGGCGTTGTCGGACGCAGCGACTCGTTGGAGGATGAGTGCCGGAAACCGGTAGTGCAGGGATTCGAGATGTGTTGGTGCTGAGAGTGCCTCGGATCGGCCGCGTCGAGGCGGGAACCGCTCCGGCGCTGCCCTATCGGCTGATTGACGTGTGCGGCACCGAGGTTGCCGCGGTCAGCGAGTTCCTGCACGACATGTTGGCTGATGACGCCAGCCCGGCGTCGCTGCGTTCCTACGCATATGAGCTGTTGGCATGGTTCCGGTTCCTGTGGGCCGTTGACGTGGCCTGGGATCGTGCGAGCCGGGTGGAGGCCCGGGACTTCGCCCTGTGGTTGAAGACGGTGAAGAAGCCACCGCGGCAGCGCCGGCCGGACGCACCCGCGGCGGGCGCGGTCAATCCGGTGACCGGGAAGGCCTCACCGGGTGGGAACTACGCGGCCCGCACCCGCCGGCATGCCCGGGCGGTGATCCACGCCTTCTACGAGTACTACCGGGAGATGCATGGCCGGCCGCTGGTCAATCCGTTCCCACGGGCCAAGGGCGGCGGTGTCGACGAACCCGTGAATGCCCACCACAATCCGATGCGGCCATTCCTGCGACCCTCCCGGCGGGCGCCGTACCAGCCGAAGGAACCCAAGCGGGTGGCGCGGGGCATCCCGGACGCGGCGTTCAACGAGTTGTTCGCCGCGTTGCCCTCACATCGTGATCGAGCGCTGATCGCGTTCTACATCTCCGCCGGTCCCCGGGCGTCGGAGTTGCTGGGGGTGACCCGGAATCGGGTTAACCCCGGTGATCAGACAATCGCGGTGATCCGCAAGGGTTCTCGTGCGTTGCAGTGGTTGCCGGCGTCCGCGGATGCGTTCGTCTGGCTCCGGCTATATCAGCAGCAGATGGGCCCGTTGATCCCGGACGGGCTGGGTGAGCCGTTGTGGTGGACGCTGCGCCGCCCGGCCCGGCCGTTGGCCTACGACGCGGCGCGCATGGTGTTCACCCGCGCGAACGCCGCGTTGGGAGCGAACTGGACGTTGCACGATCTTCGGCATTCCGCGCT
>JBBSAM010000272.1:0-1166 GCA_038252255.1 Acidimicrobiia bacterium
CCGCCGTGGCACGACGTGCAGCTCGCCATCAGCGGGCCGGCCGTCGGTGACGTGGAGACGGTGTTCCGGGAACGATGGGAAGACCCCCGGGCGCTGAGCCGAAGCCCGCTGGGATGGCTCGCGGACCGAGTCCGAGCCGACCAGCCGAAGACCACGGCGCTGCCGTCACAGCGTCCCGACCCCGAGCCAGCAGGACCTCATCGGGTGCAGCTGCTGCGCACCTACCCTCGCCGTATCGGCGGCTACGAGTTCGCACCTCAAGGAGAACGCAGCGTGGCGCGCGGCTACACCAAAGCCGTCAACCAGGCGCGCCACCTGATCTACATCGAGGACCAGTACCTGTGGTCGCCGGACGTCGCAGCCATGTTTTCGGCGGCGCTGCAGCGCAACCCCGGGCTGCAGCTGATAGCCGTGCTGCCGCTGTTCCCCGATCAGGATGGTCGCATCTCCCAGCCGCCTGACCTGGTGGGGCGCGATCGCGCGATCGAGACGCTTCGCAAAGCGGCCCCCGCAAGGGTCGCGTTCTACGGGCTGGAGAGCCCGGACGGCGTTCCGGTCTACGTGCATGCCAAGGTCTGCGTCATCGACGACCGGTGGGCCTCAGTGGGGTCCGACAACTTCAACCGCAGGTCCTGGACCCACGACTCCGAACTATCGGCGGCAGTGTTAGACCCCGGGTACGCGCAGGCGTTGCGGCTCAACCTCGCCCGCGAGCACCTCGAACGTGCCGGGCCGGTGAACGACCTGCACGACCCGGCGACGACGTTCAGCGCGTTCGCCGACTGCGCCGCCCAGCTACAACGCTGGTATGACGGCGGATGCCAGGGCGCCCGCCCGCCGGGGCGGCTGCGCCCAGTAAACGACGGGGCGCTGACGCGGTTGACGCGAGCCTGGGCCACACCGCTCTACCATCTCTTCTACGACCCCGACGGCCGGCCTCTGAAGATCAGGATGCACCGCTCCTTCTGACAAGCGGCCGGGGTCGGTCAGACGCGAACATGCCTGGCGCGCGCGAAGCTGTAGACGCCGTAGGCGGCGATGCCGAGGGCGACCACAGTCAGGAGCCAGGGCCCGGCCGGCTGCTGACGAAGCGAGCGCAGCGCCCCGTCGAGTCCGGTCGCCTTGCTCGCTGAGTTCTGCGCCGCGGCAGTGACGAACAAGATCCC
>JBBSAM010000273.1:0-1165 GCA_038252255.1 Acidimicrobiia bacterium
CATCGCTCCGCGGCCGCGCGGCGGCGCTGGGCGGAACGGCCGAGGTGATGCGCGCCGCCAAGGGCTGGGTCACGCGCGTCCGCTTGCCGTGCGAGCAGCTGAACTAGGGGCCGGGGACTGCCCGGGGCCTGCCCGGGGCTTGCCTCTCCCATCCGGTGTCGCGGGAAGCTCCCTTCCCTCCCCGTCTCCCCGTCCCGCGTAGACGTGATGTCCGCTGCGGGGAGGGATCACCCCAGGGATCACCCCCACAGGCGTTGAGCGACGCATGCGCCAATAAACTCACGGAACCCCCACCGTCCACTGACTCGGTGCGCTCACTCCCGCCCCCGAAGGAACGGGGGCGGACGACCACTGGCGCATCTCATTACTTGCGCCGGATCTCGGGTTACGTCTTTCGGGATGCGCGTCCTGAACCGGGAGGACCCGCGACGACTTCGATTCGCGCGAGAACAGCGACGGTTTCGTTCAAGACCTGCTCATTCGTGAAGCGCACGACTGTGATGCCGAGTCCGTTGAGAATCACCGTTCTCGCGGCGTCGTATTCCTCCTGATCTTGATGGACTGGTCCATCGACCTCGATGGCGAGCCGGCGTTCATGGCAGTAGAAGTCGAGCCAGAATCCGGCGACGCAATGCTGCCTGCGAAACTTGAGGCTCAGGCGTTGACGCCGTCGCAGCTGCTCCCAGAGATGGATCTCGGCCGGCGTCATCTCGCTTCTGAGTTCGCGTGCGCGTTCCCGATTCGGCGATGTCGTTGGCTTGCGATGACCGGTCTGATCGTAGCGTGCGCGTCTCATAGGCGTCGGTATCGGGCGATGCGTGGAGACGTTGCGCACTTGTGTGCCGGGCGACGCGACCACATCGCCAGCGGTCAATCCCGCGGCAAGCGGAGTCCATCGCGCGACTCGGTCGTCCGCCCCCGCTCCTTCGCTCCTTCGGGGGCGGGAGTGAGCGCACCGAGTCAGTGGACGGTGGGGGTTCCGTGAGGTTTTTGGCGCGATCATCGCTTAACGCTTATGGGGTCCGCCGGTGACCACACCGTCGCTGCGCATCTGCTCCATGAAGTCGCGCATCGAGAGTCGCTCACCGATGCTCTCGGCCGTGTGCTCGTCGCCACGCGGGTCGAGCACTGCGATGCCGCGTGGCACCAGGAGCGCGGCGAGTGG
>JBBSAM010000274.1:0-1163 GCA_038252255.1 Acidimicrobiia bacterium
ATTGCAATGAGCTCGTCACGTTCGCCGAGGGATACCGGTTCGATCCCACCGAAGATCTGCATCGTGTCGCCCGCCGGGACGACCCGGGCGCAGTACAGCTCGCCCACCTTCACCTGCTGGCTACCGACCCGCTCGCGCACGTCGTGGACGTCGCCGGTGCGGACGTCTCGGAACGTGACTTGTTCGCCGCGCCGAACCGCGACAACCTCATGCACCGAACGCTGGCCGAGTAGCCACTGCGCGGCCAGCAGCCGCTCGTCTTCGGGCAGCAAACAGTCACGCACGGCAAGGAAGTCTTCGAACGCGCCACCCTCGAACAGCACCGCGTCGCAGGCCAGACCGTCCTGAATCGCCCGCTCGAGCGCGTCGGGTGAGTCCCAGTACTGTGCACGCGCCTGCACGGTATGCATGAGCAGCGGGCCGGACGGGCCGTCGAGCAGGTCCGCGCCCGCCTTTTGATACAGCCACGCGGCCCGCTCGGCCAGCGGCAGTTGCTCGCGGTGCCGGTGGCACACCTTGTACTTACGGCCCGAACCGCACCAACACGGGTCCTTGCGACCGATACCGGGACGCGGAACGGGCCGAAAATGCTCGAGCAGCTGCACCAGTTCGTGTTCGGGGGGCGTCCCGGCCCGACGCAGCAGGGCCAGCCCGCGCTCGGCATCGCCGCGGTCGCTGGCGTAGCGGGCCAAGGACATCAGCGTCAACGGCCACGACGGGTCCAGCGACTCGGCGGCGCCGAGGGTCTGCTCGGCCAGTTCGATGTCGCCGAGCCGCTCGTACGCCTTCGCCCGCAGCCAGCGCAGCGCCGGGCGCGCCGCGTGCGGCGCCAGCGGCTCGACCGACTCGGCGAACAGCCCCAACGCGACAGCGCCACGATCCTCGTCAGGACTCGTCTCGGCCAGCACGGCAGCGGCGACGGCCGGTTCAGCGAGGAATCCCAGCGCCGCGCGCATCGTCGTGTGATCGAGGTCCAGCTGCGGGTCGCCGTCCGATGGCGCCGGATCGAGCTGCAGCGGCGTCAGCTGGTACACGAGGTCGGCGAGCTCCTGGGCATCGCCGTCTGCCTGGGCACTGGTCACGGCGTCCACCAGCTCGTGCGTCTGCTCGTAGAGCCGCACGGTTGCCAGCACAGCAAGCGCCTCGTCGTCGTGCAGCTCGTA
>JBBSAM010000275.1:0-1154 GCA_038252255.1 Acidimicrobiia bacterium
ATTGCTCTCATGCCGGCACCCCGATCGTCGGTGGGCAGACGATCGTCGGCCCTCGACCACTATCGCACTTTCATGTAAAGCTCGCCAATCCGTCTGATCTCTGGACCCGATGCGACTCGATTGAACAAGAGGGCTGACTTGAGGCAATGGCATCGAGCACGACTCCACTTCGCGCAGGAACTGCAATTCCTGGAAAGGCCGAGCGGCGGAACTCAACGCAGGGCATGACCGCCCGCGGCCGGGTCTACCTGTGGCAGGGCGGAAGCCTCTGGATCGGGCGCGGCGGCGGACGTGCGCAATGGCACGCGCACCACGCGCACCAGATCTCGCTGCCCTTCGATGGCCCCAGCCTCTTGCGCAGTGAAGCGGGCGCCACCTGGACCGAATACAGGGGCGCCTTCGTCGCCTCCGATCGCCCGCATGAGCTCGAGCTGCAGGACGTGGGTATCGCCCAGCTGTTCGTCGAGCCCGAAACCCCCGAGGGCCGGGCGCTGAGTCGACGCTTCGGCGATGCCGACATCTCGGCGCTTCCCGAGCCCGAGCGAGTCGAGATGGCGACGATGCTTCGAACCGCGTACGAGTCAGCGCTCTCGGATGCGGAGATGGCAGCGACAGCCCGGGCGGCCATCGCCGTGCTCGCGTCCGCGCCCGCGACGCGCAGCGCGCTCGACCCACGGCTTGCCAAGGCGCTCGAGCTCATCCGCTCGCGGATCCGCGGACGCATCAGCCTGGCCGACGCCGCCGGCGCCGCCACGCTCTCGCCGGGAAGATTCCGCCATCTCTTCATCCAGGAGACCGGAGCGGCCTTCCGGACCTATGTGCTGTGGCTCAGGCTCAACGTCGCCATCGAGCGCTCGATGGCGGGCGACTCCTGGACCGAGGCCGCGCACGAGGCGGGGTTTGCGGACTCGGCGCACCTGAGCCGTACGTTCAAGCGGATGTTCGGCATCAATCCGGCGACGCTGATGGCCGACCGGGATCGGTTTCCCAAGTCTGCTTGACTCTCCCACGGTGGCAAGGTTGACAGAGCGCCGCCGGCCAAAGACGGGAGTCTGACGCGGGCGAGCCGTCATTCGTGGCGAAGCGTTCAGTCGCCTCAACTCAGCCCATTTGTTCAATCGAGCGCCGGGACCGCTGCAGACAATGTCGTCACA
>JBBSAM010000276.1:0-1151 GCA_038252255.1 Acidimicrobiia bacterium
CGACGCTGTTCGACATCTACCAGCCCAAGTCGCCCGTGCCGGGCATCGGCGAAGGCGAGCACAGCCTTGCCGTCCGTCTCGAGCTGCGCGACGACACCCGCACCCTCACCGACGGGGACATCGAGCGAGCGGTCGCCGGTGTCCTCGCCCAGCTCGACGCGCGCCTTGGCGTCCGTCTGAGAAAGCAGTAGAGCAAAGCGTATGGCCCGAAGCGACATGCCCCCGGATCGCGTCCTGATGCCGACGCTGGTGACGCCGACGCTCACCAAGGCCGAGCTTGCCGAGCTCCTGTTCGAGCGCCTCGGCCTCAACAAGCGGGAGTCGAAGGACATGGTCGAGGCCTTCTTCGACCTGATCTACGCGACCCTCCTGTCCGGCGATGACGTGAAGATGTCGGGCTTCGGCAACTTCAATATCCGCCGCAAGGCGCCCCGGCCCGGACGCAACCCGCGCACGGGCGAATCGATCCCGATCAAGGCCCGCCATGTCGTGACTTTTCACGCGAGTCACAAATTGAAGGGAGTCGTGCAGGGCGACACGCCGATCGCGGAGGAGTTCGAGTAAAGTCTAGGTTTATCTCCTGATCTCGTTGATTTTCATGGAGAAAACGCTCCCAGCGATCCCGGCCAAGCGCTACTTCACCATCGGGGAGGTCAGCGAGCTCTGCGGCGTCAAGCCGTACGTGCTGCGCTACTGGGAGCAGGAATTCACCCAGCTCAAGCCCATGAAGCGGCGCGGCAACCGGCGCTACTACCAGCACCACGAAGTGCTGCTCATCCGGCGCATCCGCGAGCTGCTGTACGAACAGGGATTCACGATCAGCGGCGCCAGGAACCGGCTCACCGACGCGGCGTCGACCCGTTCGGCCGCGGCCGCGCGACGGGGTGTGGAGATCGAGCACGACAGCGGCAACGGCGAGACCGCGGAGATCGAGGCGGGCACCGCCGAAGCGGCGTCGTTGCCGGAGGGCGGAAATCTGACGCTGTCGTCGGCGCAGGTTCGTCAGGAGCTCATCTCGATACGCGGACTGCTCGGGCCGTGAATGCGACGCGCTGCCTATAATCCGCCTTCTTCGGGGCGTAGCGCAGCCTGGTAGCGCACTTGCATGGGGTGCAAGGGGTCGCGAGTTCGAATCCCGCCGTCCCGACCAG
>JBBSAM010000277.1:0-1150 GCA_038252255.1 Acidimicrobiia bacterium
GGCTCTACTGCCATGAATGTGGATGGCTTTACATGTGATATGGCAGGTTCACGGTGACCGGCCCGCAGACGAGCATGATCAAGGCAAGGGCGTTGTCGGCGTTGTGGAAGCCGTAGGCCCTGCGGATGATCAACCGGACCTTGTTGTTGAGGCCTTCGTGGCGTCCGTTGGCCAGGCCCCGCTCGATCGCGGCCTTGATGCCATCGACGTGCTTCTTGATGGTTTGGCCGAGTTTGACGAACTGCGGGATCCGGCACCGCTGCGCCCAGGAGCACCATTTGTCCAGCATGTCGGTGACGGTGTCGGTGTCTAGGTCGCCGGCAAACACCGCGCGCAACGACTCCTTCATGTCGTAGGCCCGGACCAGGGCGCCGCCCTCGCGTTTGAGCTGGGCGAGGGTGGCTTTCTGTGTGTCGGTGAGCTTTTCGGGGTTCTTCGGCAGCGCCCAGCGGGCGCCTTTGTAGGTGCGGGCGATCTGCTTGTTCGACAGCTTGCGGGCGGACTGCCAGACCTGGCGGCGGACGTCGTCGAGGGCGTCGGTGGCAAGTTTCACGACATGGAACGGATCGAAGCAGATCACCGCCTGCGGGGCATGTGTCCGAACGGATTTCGCGAATGCCGGGCCGAGGTCCATCGACACCGCCTCGATCCGTGCGACGGCCCCGGCAGGCAGGGCGCTGGTAAAGAACGTGTCGAGGGTGGCGGCGTTCTTGCCGGGCGCGCCCCACACGATCTTGCCGGTCGCGTGGTCGGAGACCAGCGTCAGGTACTTGTGATGCTTGCGCCAGGAGATCTCGTCGACGCCGATGTCGACCAGGCTCGCCAGGCGGTCGTCGTCGAGCCTCTCGGCCACGATCCGCGCGCACATCGTCCCGACGGTGCGCCAGGCGACACGGCAGAACACCGACACCGTCTTCTTGTCACACTTGGTTGCCAGCCAGACGACGAGCTCCTCGAAGTCGCGGGTGAACCCCGATCCGGGCCGCGCGAACGGCACCGATTCGGCCAGCACGCCGTGCTCGGGGCAGCGCAACCGGCGTCGCCGCAGCTTGAGCACGCAGACACGCCCGCCCAGGTCCAGGTGCCGCCACGCCGAGTCCACGGCCCGTGTGTCGTAACGGTGCCGAGTCCGGAAATCGCAATGCGGACA
>JBBSAM010000278.1:0-1142 GCA_038252255.1 Acidimicrobiia bacterium
AGCGATCGAATGGGCGGGAGAGGCGTCGCCTGCGGGCTGCGGTGAGTGCGCCTTGCGAGGGCGAGCAGGAAGGCGGTTTCGAGGACGTCGAGAGAGATGCCGCGGTCGAAGAGCTGGCCCGCGAGGCGCCGGTCGTAGAGGGAAGGACGGCGGGCCGCCGTGTGAGGCAGCCCGCAATAGCGATCGAGGAGTCGCTTGAGGTAATCGGCCCGCTCGCGGCTCATGAGGAGCGTGTCTTGCGCCGCGCGGTGGCCTCTGCCTCGCTTTCTCGGCGCCTGTAGCTGTCGCCTTCGATCAGGGTGACGTCGGCATGGTGGGTGAGCCGATCGATGAGGGTGACGATGCAGGTGGCGTTGGGGAAAACGCTGTTCCAGTCCTTGAAAGCGAGGTTGGTGGAGACCAGCAGGGAGCGCCGCTTTTCGTAGCGCGGGTTGATGACCTTGTAGAGGAGATCGGCGGCGTGATCGTCGTAGGAGAGGTAGCCGATCTCGTCGATGCAGAGCAGGTGCGGTCGGGTGTAGGCGGCGATCCTCTGTCGCCTTCGTTCGGGGGAGTCGCACTGGACGTCGTCGAGCAGCTCGGCGGCGGTGCGGAAAAGGACGGAGTAGCCGGCGAGGACGGCTTGGTCGGCGATGTTCTTGGAGAGCAAGGTCTTGCCGACGCCGTTGGGACCGAGCAGGACGAGGTTTCGCCCTTCGCGGAGGAATTCCAGGGAGATGGCACGCTCGATCAGCGGTCGATCGATTTTCTTGGGCCAATTCCAGTCGAAGTCTGCGATCGGCTTGAAGGCGCCGAGCCGGCTCTTGACGCGCCGTCGTTCGAGGGAGCGTCGGGAGCGATGAGCGGCTTCGCTGCGGACGATTTCCTCGAGCAGGGCGCGCGGTGCCAGACCGTGCTGGATTGCCCTTGCCAGGAGGTCGTCGAGGGACTCTGCGGTGGCGTTCAGGCCGAGGGTTTTCAGCTGCGTGGCGAGATCACTCATCGTCTTTCTTCTCCGGGTCGGTTGCGGCGAGCTCGTCGTAGCCGTCGAGCGCGTGGGGTTGGACGTGCAGGGTGGCCAGCTCGGGACGGTCGGCGAGATCGACCGGCAAGGGGATCTGGCGATTCTGGTCGCGGCGTCGCTTCTCGATCAGGTACTCGAC
>JBBSAM010000279.1:0-1136 GCA_038252255.1 Acidimicrobiia bacterium
CTCGACGTGTCGGCCTACGCGACGGTGTTTCCGTACGCCGCGACCGGCACCGGGACCGCCAGCTTCACCGGCGCCGTCCAGGTGCCGAACGTGATCGCCCCGGTGATGGCCGACTTCTCGTCGCGCGGCCCGAGCCTCGCGAACGCCAACATCCTGAAGCCGGACATCACGGCGCCGGGCGTGGACATCATCGCGGCCTGGGGCGACAACTCGCTCACCCAGGCGCAGCATGATGCCCTCGTGCTGAACGCGTTCACGCCGGGTTCGAACGCCAATGCGATCCAGGGCACGTCGATGTCCAGCCCGCATGTGGCCGGCGCCGCCGCCCTGATCAAGCAGGCCCACCCGACGTGGTCGCCGGCGATGATCAAGTCGGCGCTGATGACGACGACCAACACGGTCAAGCTTGCCAGCGGCGCGGTCGATCCGAACCGGTTCGGCTACGGTGCAGGTCACCTGAATCCGACGCCGGCTGCCGATCCGGGCCTGGTCTACGACATCAGCACGGCAGATTACGCGCGCTTCCTGTGCGGCTTGTCGCTGGCACCCCCCGCAGGTGCGGGCAACTGCGCCACGCTGGGCTCGATTCAGGCCTACAACCTGAATCTGGCGTCGCTGACCGCCAGTGGCATCGTTGGCAGCGTGACGCTGAATCGCACGGTCAAGAACGTGTCGGCTGCGAACAGCACCTACGTGCCGACCGCGACCCTGGCGGGTTGGAACGTGGTGGTCTCCCCGGCCAGTCTGACGATCCCGGCCGGCGGCAGCGCAAGCTACTCGGTGACGCTCACGAAGACGACCGCTCCGATCAACGCCTGGACCTTCGGCAAGCTGGTCTGGACTGACAACGTGCACACCGTGACGAGCCCGCTCAGCGCGTTCGCCGCGGGCTTCATCGCGCCGGCCGAGGTCTCGGACGTTCGCGCGACGGGCAAGGGCACGAAGATCTTCCAGATCGTCTCTGCCTACACCGGCTCGATGGGCGTGAGCGCCACCGGTCTTGTTCCGGCCACGCGGACGTCCAACACGGTCCAGGGCTCGCAGACGCAGTGCGTCAACACGGTGATCCCGGCGGGGGCGCAGATCGCTCGCTTCCAGACCTTCAATGCAGACACGCAGGGAGGCAGTGCCACCGA
>JBBSAM010000280.1:0-1133 GCA_038252255.1 Acidimicrobiia bacterium
AGCAGCGCCGGCGGCTGGATGGCAGCCACGATGCTGACCACTACGACCAGGACCGCATACACCACCGCGACGTCGCGACCGCGCCACAGCCCGCGAAGCTGGCTGCGCACGCGCGCGGGGCCCATGTGGTCACGCTACGTGATCAACACCGGCGCCTTCTTGGGACTGGTCCCTACCCAGTCCCCCTCGGGACCTCACCCAGTCCACGGGTCGAGCCGGCAGCGTCGTCCGAACTCATCTGCGACACGCTGGAGCCAGTCGCTCCTTGGCCATCCCCTCCTTACCCAAGAGAGCGCGCGGCCTGGTCAGGGAAAGGAGGGTCCCTCAGGCGGTCGCTGGCCGGAGCAGGGCGTCCCGAGTCCGAGGTGGACGAGCTGTTCTTGGCCATCAACGCGGACGATGATGGGGACGCACGCGGGCTTGGGGAGCCAGTAGCCCCCGACGTAGGCGTGCCAGCCGGACCTCGCCGCGTCGCCCGGACAGTCGATGCGGACCAGCCAGGCGGGGGTCGATGGTGCGCCGCCCCAGCCGATCGCGAACTGCGCGCGTGCGTTCTTTGGGACCTCAAGTTCGATCTTCGCCCCGGCCTTAACGACGAGCCCGGTCTTGGCGAACAGGCGGATGGCAGGATTCGAGTCCCCGCTGGGGGCGGTCTGCAGCGCCGCTGCCCTGGGTGCGGTGGGCAGGGCCACGGTGCCCAAGACGACCTCCATATCCGGTGGTGGAGGGTGCTGGTCAACGAAGTTCGCGCACCGCAGGAGCGTCGTCTTGGCGATGAGTGACGGCTGGAACGGTTCCAGGCCCGGGGTGCTGGTGGCTCGGTCCTGCGTGATCGTCACCCTGGTCGTGCAGGGGCTCACGCTGGCACCGCTGACCGCCTTGCGTGCCGACGTGCCGACGTGCCGACGTGCCGGCCGACTGCCGGCCGACTGCCGGCAGAGATCCGCCGAGAAGCTCAGCGCCCTGCTCCGCCGTGCCACCGACGTGGAGAGAACCGTGGTGCTCGATCGGCGTCGACGGGGTGTGGTCAGTGCCGCCGTGGCCGACGAGGTACTGCGAGACGTCGAGACACGCGCCACGCGCGACTTTGGCTGAAGCGGCGGGAATCGGAACCGGCGACGCTGGCGGCCCGA
>JBBSAM010000281.1:0-1126 GCA_038252255.1 Acidimicrobiia bacterium
CCTAGTGTCTCGTGTTTGAAGTCGTTGGACGGGGTCGGGCTTTGGCGAGGATGTCGTCGGCGCTCTTGGTCCAGACGAAGGGCTGGCAGCGGTCGTTCCAGCTGTCGATGTAGGTCTCGATCGCCGTGGTGAGGTCGGTGACGCTGGTGAAGGTGCCGCGGCGGATGGCCTGGCGGGTGATGATCCCGAAGAAGATCTCGACCATGTTCAGCCAGGACCCCGAGGTCGGGGTGAAGTGCATCGTGATCCGGGGGTTGCGGGCCAGCCAGGCCTTGACCGCGGGGTGCTTGTGGGTGGCGTAGTTGTCGGCGACGACGTGCAGCGCCACCCGCGGGTAGGCCCGGGCGACCTGTTTGAGGAAGCGCAGGAACTCCTGGTGGCGGTGCCGGGGGTAGCAGGCGTCGGTGACCTTCCCGGTGGCGACCTCCAGCGCGGCGAACAGGGTGGTGGTGCCGTGCCGGACGTAGTCGTGGGTCCGTTTCTCCGGCAGCCCGGGGCGCATCGGCAGGATCGGGGCGGTCCGGTCCAGGGCCTGGACCTGGGACTTCTCATCGATCGACACCACCACGGCGTGCTCCGGTGGGTGCAGGTAGAGCCCGACGACGTCGCGCACCTTCGCGTCCAGCTCGGGGTCGGTGGAGAACTTGAACGTCTCGGTGCGCCACGGCTGCAGCTTCCACTTGCGCCAGATCCGGGCCACCGTGGCGAAGGACATGTCGAGGTGGTCCGCGAGCAGCCGCGAGGACCAATGGGTGACCCCCAACGTCGCCGGCGGCGCCTCCAGGGTGGCCACCACGATGTCGACCTCGTCGTGCACCGGTGGGCGACCCGAGCGGACCAGGTCGCTCAACGCCGCGATCCCACCGGCCGCGTAGCGCGCCCGCCACGTGATCACCGTCTGCCGGGCCGCCCCGACCCGGCGGGCGATCTCCGCGTTGGGCACCCCGTCCGCGGCCAGCAGCACGATCCGGGCCCGCTGCGCCAGCCCGGCCGGGGCCGACGAGGACCGGACCAACGAGGTCAACTCCGAGGCGTCCCCGGGACGCAGCACCAACGCCGCAGCAACCGACATACACCATTGTCCCGCATCACGAACCGTCTAAGGACTAGCGACACGCGACACTAG
>JBBSAM010000282.1:0-1123 GCA_038252255.1 Acidimicrobiia bacterium
GAGGACGCCGACACGAGAGATCACGGCCGGGATCAGGAGACCGCCGCTCGGCGTGCGCTCGAACTTGTCGAGCCGCCCGACGTCTCGTCGGTTCACTCGTCGCGGTTCGATCTGCGCCGTCGTCACGAGGCGGAACCTGATCGAGCTCGCCGAATCGCGCGACGTATACCTGCGCCGATCTATCAGCGCAGGTATACGTCGCGAGCCGATTCCTCTTGTGTTACGCGCGCACGCGGAGCGGGGCATCGAACCGACGCTCGTCCGCCTCGAGCGCGTCGAGACCGCGGTCGAGAGCGAGTCGAAGAATTTCCGCGCGCGAGATCTGAACACCAGCGCGAGCATCGCGAGCGCGACCGATCACCTCGACGCGCTCGAGCGACTCGTCGGTCAGCCAGACCGTCACGCGCGCGGACTTCTTCTTCACGTCTTCGGCGCCTGACTCGGGCCCGTCGAGCTCGGGGTCCCGAGCTGCCCCGCTGGACCAGACCCCGGCTTCGTCGCGTCGGGGGCGCGCGGCGCTGGCGGCGTCGGGATTGGGTCGTTGGGGTTCACGTTCGTCGTCGACGACCAGCCGTGGGGCGTGAAGCGAGCTCGGCGCACCTCGACGGGCGCGAGCACGCCGTCTCCGATGTACTGACCATCGATCTGCGCCTGACGCGCGCGCAGCTCCCCGTCCTCCATCGGCGTCGCCTTGCGCACCGGTCGAAACGTCGCCTTCCAACCCGTCGGTTCCACGCCGCCGGTCGGGCCGCTCTTCGAGCGGAAGAGCAGCTCGATCACTCGCTCGAGCGCCGGCCGCAGGTCGTCTTCCTGGTAGCTCTCAACACGATCGTACCAGAGGCGGATGTCGGACTCGCCCGTCGCGTTCATGCCGGCCGGCGACTGCCCGTAAAGCACGGTCACCGGCTGCTGCGCCCCCGCTGCGGTGCGGATTGCCGACTGCGCGAGGAGCCCGTCGAGGCCGCCGAACTGGCGATGCACGTACTCGAACTTTTCCTTCTCGGCGTCCAAAAGGATCGCGTTGAACATCGAGCGCGACTCGTCGGCGATCTTGAACCGCGCCTGAATCTGATCGAACTTCCCCGACGTCGCCGCGGCGAAGAGCCCGAGGATCGACCACACC
>JBBSAM010000283.1:0-1121 GCA_038252255.1 Acidimicrobiia bacterium
ACTAGTGGACAGTAACTTAAGTTCGGCCAGCACGAATGCGATGCGACGGAGTGCTATAGGCCCATTGAATGGGCTGGCAGCTGTTGTTGTGGAGCCGGATGTACTGCATCAGCTTGCGCCGAAGGTCGGACGCCGAGGTGAAGATGCCACGGGCGATCACGTCGCGCTCGATTTTGGCAAACCAGAGTTCGATTTGATTCAACCAGGAACTATAGGTCGGCGTGTAATGCAGTGTCACGCGGGGGTGCGCGTCCAGCCACGCCGTGACCGCTTTCGTTTTGTGGGCCGAGAGATTGTCCGCGATGAGGTGGATCTCGCGGCGCGGCGACTGCGTGGCCACCACGCGATCGAGAAAGCGAAGAAATTCCGCACTGGTGTGATGGGCCGCGGTCATCCCCTCGACCGCGCCGGTCGCGACGTTCAGCGCGGCGTAGAGGGAGAGCGTGCCATTGCGTTTGTACTCGAACCCGTGCCTCTCGGCGCGCCCCGGCGACATCGGCAGCACGGGATCGAGCCGGTCGAGCGCTTGGATGGCGGTCTTCTCATCGACCGAGAAGACGACGGCGTTCGTGGGCGGCGCGAGATAGAGCCCGATGACGTCGGCCGCCTTGGTCTCAAAGTCGGGATCATCACTCACGAGGTACGGCTCGAGGTGATGGGGCTTCAACCCCGCCCGCTGCCAGACGCGCGCGACGGTCATGTGACTGACGCCGATCACCGAGGCCATCCGGCGGGTGGTCCAGTGCGTCAGGGGCGCCGGCGGCGCCGCGCGCGTGTGGGCGAGGATCTTCGCTTCGACGCGGGGCGCCAGGCGATCCGGGCGCCCGCTGCGCGGTGCATCCCCGAGGGCGAGGATCCCCCCGTCCAGCACCCGCCGCTTCCACTTGGCGATGAACTTATCCGTCACCCCGTACATCGCGACAATCTCCGCGTAGGAGTGCCCCTCGTGCAGGGCGAGCAGCACGCGGGCGCGCCGCACCAAGCCGGCGCCCATCGTCGTGGAGCGGACCATACTGTGGAGGATCCGCAGATCCTCGTCCGAGAGCACACCATCCATAATGGGCATGAACATGCCACATCGCAGTGCAAGATGCGTGCTATCCACATTTTAGTTACGGTCC
>JBBSAM010000284.1:0-1114 GCA_038252255.1 Acidimicrobiia bacterium
CCTCGCGATAGCCACTGATGGTCTTGGCCTTGACCGTCATAGCGTGCTCGTCGAGCCATCTGGTCAGGTACGCCTCGAGGGTGACCTGGCTCCTCTCCACCAGCTCGCCGCGCCTGGCCAGGTAGCCGGGCCTCGTCGCGGGCGATCTTCGCCGCACTCTCGGTTGGATAGCCGCCCACCCAGAGCGGCCTGCTCCGACCGGTGGTCGGATCTGGGACGCGGATAACCTCGCGGAGGTCATGGCGACCTTCGGTGTTGCCGAGGCGCAGGTGCGACGGGACCACGCAATCTCGCACATCTTGGCAGCCCTGAGCCGACACCATCGTGAGGAGCTCATCTTCTTCGGGGGCACCGCACTCGGCCGGACCTACCTGCTCGACCAGAGACTGAGCGAGGACATCGACCTGATTGCGGTCGACCACCGCGACGGCTTCTCAGACGTTCTTCTCAAGGAGGTCAGCTCCGCCCTCGCCCGGACACACGGCCGAATCGCGTGGTCGCCAGGATGGTCGCGGAACTCTGATGTCGACCCAGCCGTCGCGGTCACAGCGGACGGCATCGCAATCCAGATTCAGTTGCTGCGCGGCGCGGGCTACAAACCGTGGCCAACAGAGACTCGCGAGATCGAGCAGCGGTACCGCGACGCGCCACCGGCCATCCTGCGGGTGCCTACGTTGTTGTCGTTCGCGGGGTGGAAGACGGCCGCCTGGGTGGATCGCGGCGCAGCGCGAGATCTATACGACCTGTGGGCACTGGACAAGGTCGGCGCGTTGAATCCCGAGTCGGCTGCCCTGTTCGCCAGACATGGATCGACCAGTAGCCCGCCCCGGTCATGGATGTTCCAGCGTGCACCGTCGGCGGTGGAATGGCAGGCGCAGCTCGGGGGGCAGACCCGACTCAAGGTGACCGCAGCCGAGGCTTTGGGGGCCGTGCGCACTGGGTGGGCAGTCGCGGTCGGCAAGGACTGGGAGTAGGCCAACAAACCGGCACTTGTAGCTGGCGCGCGATCGAGGGCGCAGCCAATCCGAATCTCGCCTCGCGTGCGACAGCTTTAGCTTGTGAACCGCTGGCGCCGTCATTCCACAGAATCCTTCCCTCCAAATCAGGCGACCCC
>JBBSAM010000285.1:0-1112 GCA_038252255.1 Acidimicrobiia bacterium
ATATGCGCTCCTAGATGGTGCGGATGCGGGTGGCTATGGCCGCAGCGATGCGCTCCCGCTCGTCCCGAGCCGCGACCGCCAGGGCCTTGGCGACCGCCGCGTCGATGTCGGCCTGGTTGAATGGCGAGGTGTCCACCGGCGCAGCGGCCGACACAGGGCGAGTCGCTGTCACGTCGGCGGCGCGCACGAACATCGCCCGGCTGGTGGCCCCGGTGTCTCCCGCGGCCGGCTCGTAGGCGACGATGCTGACGGCGGCGCTGAACGTGCCGACCAGCACGAGCTCGCGGGACGGGCTGAGCTGGACGTTGCCGGGGTCGGCGGAGAGCGAGCTGTCGCCGTACAGCCAGGCGAGGTTCGCGATCTTCGCGAGGGTGCGGACTTCGGGGACGGAGAACGACTTCACGGTGTCTCCTGCGCTCGGGGGCGGGGTCGGGGCTGCCACGTAGGCGCGCTTGACGGCATGCCCGCCGTAGTCCGCCCACGGGAAGCGGTGGCCGGGGCACGCCTTGTAGCCCTGCTGATCGCGGTGGCCGAGGACGGGAAGCGGGCCCCGGCGCCGGCGGATGTCATTGACGAGGGCACGGAGACTGGCGCGCTGCGCGGGGTTCGGACCGAGCAAGGCGAAGCCCTCGACCTCGATGGCGATGGCGTAGCGGTTCGGGTCGCTGGCGATGCCCGCGGCGTGCAGAGCAGTGGCGCCGTAGCGGACGGACTCGCCCTCGAACGTGAACGGCGGGTCGTCATTGGTGCGCGTCGTGTTCGGGTTCATCGACCCCGCGGCCCGGCTCTCGGCGACCATCTGCACGATGCGCCCGGAATACTCGACCACGTAGTGGGACGAGTTGCCGTCGTTGCGCGTCAGCCAGGAGACGGTCCCGCCCCCTTCGGCCATGTGCGCGACTACGGCCTTGACCGCGGATCCGCCGCGCGTCCAGTTGTCGGGCGCCGCGACGAAGGCGTTGGCGAGCGGGCTGTCGGTCGTCATGCCTTGTCCTCCTCGTCCAGCCCCAGCTTGCCGCGGAGCCAGATCCAGAGCCACCACGACGGCAGGACCAGGAGGCCGATCACGGCGACGCGCACGACCACCACGGCGTCGGTCATGTTCACGATCC
>JBBSAM010000286.1:0-1100 GCA_038252255.1 Acidimicrobiia bacterium
AAGTAGGCCCGGAGCACCGCTTCCGACTTTTCCTTTGCGAGGGCGTCCGGCGTGGTCGTCGAGGGAGACGGAGACGCGGCCGTTGTGGTCGTCGAGGGAGACGACGAGGAGTTGCTCGTGCTCGGGGTGGGTTGACTTGTCGAGGTGCAGCCGCTGAGCAGGAGCGCCGCAAGGATCGCAGTCAGGGCCGCGCGGCTGGTCTTCGTCATGTTGTGCTCCTCTGATCTCACTGTTCTAAGGCCGGTGGATGGGGTCCCAGTGGTCACCCTAGACCGAAGTCGACCCCTCAACACTAGTGCTAGTGGTATCACATTGCGACAGGGACGCGGAGGCCTGTGGTGTGAGAGTACGGGTCGCGATCCCCTCTGTCTCGCCGACGGCGGGCCACACACGAGTCCCGCGAGGGGCCGGTCCGTGCACATTCCCGCATGTATCACACCACACTTGCCCGTCACTACCCGACGGGCGCGACCTGTTGTGGGTCCGGGCCGCGTGGCGCTCAGGGGCGCAGAGATGCCTTCTCCATGCTGCGGGTCATGGCTCGGCGCACGGTGGGGACGGTCACGCCGAGAGCGCCCGCCAGGGCCTTAAGGGTGCCCGCGACGGGTAACCGTTCGAGGTGCCCGGCCTCCCACCGCTTGAGCGTGACCTTTGAGAGGTGGATCGTTTCGGCCAGTTCGGCGCTGCTGAGCCCGGCCAGGAACCGCAGTCGGCGCAGGTCAGAGCCGAGGCGGTCGGGGACGAGTAGGTCTGCGGGTGTGAGTCCGAGCGCCGCGCTGAGCGGTGGCAGCAGCTCGGCCCGCGGCTGAGAGGCCCCTCGCTCCCACATGGAGATCCGTTCCCCGCCAGCCACCCCAACTCTGCGGGCGAGTTCGTGCTGGGTCATGCCCGCCCGTTCGCGCGCACGCCGCAGCGCCTCTTGGTCGATTGTGGGTCCGGTGTCCATCGCGACACCCACACTAGGTGGCTGGTGTTGAACGGGTGTCTACGGGGCCGGTGTGATCGTTCCGGCGGCCGTTAGCGGGCTCTACGGGTGTTTGTGACTCGTGAATCCTTTTGGTGGCAACGGGTTTCGGGGCGGCTGTGAGCTGTTGGTGGCG
>JBBSAM010000287.1:0-1083 GCA_038252255.1 Acidimicrobiia bacterium
AGGATAGGAGATTCGATGCGGCTTTCGGAGCGCCGAACGCGGCCAGGGCTGGGCAAGGACCAGAACGGTTGACCGAGGGTGTGCAAGGCGTGTGAGAGAGCCCACCGTTGGGAGACTCGGACCTGAGCGGCGGGCGCAGACTCGCGGTGGTCACCGTGGCAGCGGTGGCGAGGCGAGGAACATCACGGGCCGAAGTCGAGCTCGGAGACCGAGTGATCGGGGGGAGCGCGTGCGGGTGCGATCGGCACGGCGTCGGAGGCGAGGTCGAGGTGTTCGAGGATGTGGGCGGTGACGCGTAGATCGGTGATGAACGCGAGCACGCGGAGCGCATCGCCGCAGCGGGGGCACTGTGTGACGTCGTCGCCGAACACCCGGCGCAACAACGCGGCCCAATCGAGCCTGCGCGCGAGCTGCATCGACGTGAGGAGCGGCGTGATGGTGCTCGCCGGCTCTGCCGCGGTCGGCAGCGACGGGACGACGCGGGATCGCCATGCGTGAGCCGAGGACAAAACGCCGTGGAACCGGGTGGTGTGACTTCGGCGCGGCGGGATCAGGGTCGCGAGCCGACGGCACCAGGTGGGTCCGTCGGTGACCCATGACGTGCGGCCGGAGGGATCGGATCGTCGGAAGTGGTACTCGACGCGACCATCGGGCCGCGTTGTCAGGCGGTCGGCGGAGATCAAGGGCCTGAGCAAGTAGCGAACGAGCCGCTCGAGGGCGGGGCGGTCGGCGGCATCGACGGACGTGTCGGCATGGAGCGAGAAGCCCTCGATGAACGCGCAGCGCCGACGCGACGCGGCGGTTCGCGGTGCAGGCTCGGCGAGCGACATCGGGAGCTGCACCGCCTCGGCCTGGGCGTCGGCCAGCGCGTCGGGGTCGTCGTGCACCGCCTCGTCGTCGCGACGCGCGAGCAGGCGGCGGACCTTGGCCACGATGCGCGCGGCGATCTGCTCGACCTCCTCGTCGGTGGGCGGCGGCAGCGGGTGAAAGCCAAGCGAGCCATCCGGCCGCTCGTGCCAGACGCCCTCCGGGACCAGCGTATGAAAATGCAGGTTGGCGTTCGCGAACGAGCCCACCCGCTGG
>JBBSAM010000288.1:0-1081 GCA_038252255.1 Acidimicrobiia bacterium
CAGCCGCTCGGCGTCGTCGCCGTCATCTCGCCGTTCAACTTCCCCGCCATGGTGCCGATGTGGTTCGTCCCGATCGCGATCGCGACCGGCAACGCCGTCGTCCTCAAGCCGAGCGAGAAGGACCCGAGCGCCGCCCTCGCCGTGGCTGCGCTGTGGACCGAGGCCGGTCTGCCCGACGGGATCATGAACGTCGTCAACGGCGACAAGGAGGCCGTCGACGCCCTGCTGACCCATCCCGACATCAAGTCCGTGTCGTTCGTCGGCTCGACGCCGATCGCGAAGTACGTCTACGAGACGGGCACCGCCCACGGCAAGCGGGTCCAGGCCCTCGGCGGAGCGAAGAACCACATGCTCGTCCTGCCCGACGCCGACCTCGACCTGGCCGCCGACGCCGCCGTCAACGCCGGCTTCGGCTCCGCCGGCGAGCGGTGCATGGCGATCTCGGTCCTGCTGGCCGTGGACACGATCGCCGACGACCTCGTCGCGAAGATCACCGACCGGATGGGCAAGCTCGTCACCGGCGACGGCACCCGCGGCTGCGACATGGGCCCCCTGGTCACCGCCCAGCACCGCGACAAGGTCGCGTCCTACCTCGACGCGGGAACCCAGGCGGGCGCGACCCTGGTCGTCGACGGCCGCGGCGTCGAGATCGACGGCGAGGACGGGGGCTACTTCCTGGCGCCGTGCCTCTTCGACGACGTCACGCCCGACATGACCGTCTACACCGACGAGATCTTCGGCCCGGTGCTGTCGGTGGTCCGGGTGAAGTCCTACGACGAGGGCCTGAAGCTCATCAACTCCAACCCCTATGGCAACGGCACCGCGATCTTCACCAACGACGGCGGCGCAGCCCGGCGCTTCCAGAACGAGGTCGAGGTCGGGATGATCGGCGTCAACGTGCCGATCCCGGTCCCGGTGTCCTACTTCTCCTTCGGCGGCTGGAAGAACTCGCTCTTCGGCGACAGCCACGCCCACGGCATCGAGGGCGTGCACTTCTTCACCCGCGGCAAGGTCGTCACCTCGCGCTGGCTCGACCCCAGCCACGGCGGCCTCAACCTCGGCTTCCCCCAGAACACCTGAC
>JBBSAM010000289.1:0-1078 GCA_038252255.1 Acidimicrobiia bacterium
ATTTTTGTGTTGCTTATAATCATTTTAAGACGTACACTAATCGTATGGCTTTGACGTGGACGGACAGCGCGGACAAGCACAACGTGCCGCGAGAGGACGCGGTCCACGCCATGCTCAACGCTTATCTGCACCTGGTCGAGTTCGACCAGCCGAGAGTCCTGGGAGCCTCCCGACCAGACCTGTGGATCGGACCTCCACGCCGGCTCGGCGGACCGCTGATCGAGGTCATGACCGAGACCACCCCGCCGCGCGACGTGCTCGTATTCCACGTTATGCAAGCCCGAGCGAAATTCCTCGCCCTACTCGAAGAAGGAGAGTGACCACAATGACGAACGACGAGAAGCGCGCCGCGGACCTGGCCGCGTGGGCACAGTCCGACGAGCCGACCATCCAGCCCGGCACTGTCATCCACAAAGGCAAGGACGCTCGCGCGGCCGCGCGAGCAATGCTCGAAGCAGCGACCGAGGACGACCCGGGGAACCGGGACCTCGTGCGCCGGGTCGGCCGAGGGCGCCCGCGGCTGAACCCCGACCTCGGCCCGGGCCACGCCCAGCCGATCTGGAACATCCGCATGCCCCTTGACCTCGACGCAGCCATGCGCGCCCGAGCCAAGACCGAGGGACGGCCTCTCTCGGTAGTAGTCCGCGAAGCCGCAGCTGAGTACCTCGCCGTCCATCATGCAAGTTGACGACCAGGACCGACCTGGCTGGAAACTGGCACGGGAAGCGCTGAGCTCATGAGCGCGTCAGGGTGGGTCTGGGTCACGCCCTTGCTGGCTTTCGGAGGTGCGCTGCTCGGGTCGGGGCTGTCCTACCGGGCCGCCCAGAAAGGCACGCAACAGCGTGAGTCGCAAGGCCGGCGCGCGGAATGGGGCCGCAGATTCACCGGCGCCCTGGGCTACCTCGTCGTTCCGGAATCACGCGGCCGGGACCTGGGACGAAGGGGCGCAGCGGTGAGTAAGAAGACGATCAAAGTCACCCGTGACCAGGTCTCGGCTGCTCGCGCGCTGATCGAGTTGTGCGGCACAGACAAGGTCGACCCACTCGTTCTTAAGATCGCCAGCGTGTCACCCAGAATC
>JBBSAM010000290.1:0-1074 GCA_038252255.1 Acidimicrobiia bacterium
CAAGCTCGGCGCCGACCTCAACCGGGTCCGCCAGCAGGTCATCCAGCTGCTCAGCGGCTACCAGGGCAAGGAGCCCCAGGGTGTCGGCGTCGGTCCGGCCGAAGGCACCCCCGCCGGGTCCCTCGTCCTCGACCAGTTCGGTCGCAACCTCACCCAGGACGCCCGTGAAGGCAAGCTCGACCCTGTCATCGGTCGTGGCAAGGAGATCGAACGGGTCATGCAGGTGCTGTCCCGAAGAACCAAGAACAACCCGATCCTGATCGGCGAGCCCGGCGTCGGCAAGACCGCCGTCGTCGAGGGGCTGGCCCAGGACATCGTCAAGGGCGAGGTGCCTGAGACACTCAAGGACAAGCAGATCTACACGCTGGATCTCGGTGCCCTTGTTGCCGGTTCGCGTTACCGCGGTGACTTCGAGGAGCGGCTGAAGAAGGTCCTCAAGGAGATCAGGACCCGCGGCGACATCGTCTTGTTCATCGACGAGATCCACACCCTCGTCGGTGCCGGGGCGGCCGAGGGTGCGATCGACGCTGCGTCGATCCTCAAGCCCATGCTGGCCCGTGGCGAGCTCCAGACCATCGGTGCGACCACGCTGGACGAGTACCGCAAGCACATCGAGAAGGACCCAGCCCTCGAGCGGCGGTTCCAGCCGATCCAGGTCGCCGAGCCGACGCTGTCCCACACCATCGAGATCCTCAAGGGTCTGCGTGATCGGTATGAGGCGCACCACCGGGTTTCGATCACCGATGCCGCCCTCGTGGCGGCCGCCAACCTGGCCGACAGGTACATCAACGACAGGTTCCTCCCGGACAAGGCGATCGACCTCATCGACGAGGCGGGCGCCCGGCTGCGTATCCGCCGGATGACGGCACCGCCGGACCTTCGCGAGTTCGACGAGCGCATTGCGCACGTCCGCCGTGAGAAGGAATCCGCAATCGACGCGCAGGACTTCGAGAAGGCCGCGTCCCTGCGCGACGACGAGAAGAAGCTGCTGGGTCAGAAGGCCGAGCGCGAGAAGCAGTGGAAGTCCGGCGACATGGACGTCGTGGCCGAGGTCGACGAAGAGCTCATCGCCGA
>JBBSAM010000291.1:0-1073 GCA_038252255.1 Acidimicrobiia bacterium
GGCGAATTCGGGAGACAACGCCATGGCCGAGAGTGCGACGATCCTGATCGCGGACATCAGCGGCTACACGGAATTCCTGACCCGCACAGAGCTCGTGCACAGCTCTCACATCATCAACGAGCTGCTCGAAGCGATCCTCGCGGCCAACGATGGCGCCTTCGAGCTCTCCGAGGTCGAAGGCGATGCGCTGCTGCTCTATCGCAAGGGCGATCCCATCGAAGGCGGCGCGCTCGTGCGGCTGTGCCTGCGCATGTTCGAAAGCTTCCACACGCAGGTCAAGCTCATCGAGCGGGACACGGTGTGCCCTTGCGGTGCTTGCACGACGGCGTCGAACCTGAGCCTGAAATTCATCGCCCATCGCGGCGTCGTTCAGGAGATCAAGGTCCGGCAATTCACGAAGTGTTCCGGGGTCGACATGATCGTCGCGCACCGCTTGCTGAAGAACCGGGTCGCCTCGAACGAGTACATCCTCGCGACCTCCAGCTGCCTGGATTTCTCGACGCCTCCGCCGTCCGAGAGCGCGCTGGCGTGGCAGCGATCGAGCGACGACTATCCGGCGATCGGGACGATCGAATATCGGTACGCGGCGCTGGCCGAGGTCAGACGGACCGTCGCGGATCCTCCGCCCCGATCCAGCCCCGTGTTCGAGCTCGGGGATCATTCCATCGCGGTGGAGATCGATGCACCGATGCGGGACGTCCATCAACTCGTGATCGACCTCGACCGGCGCCCGGAATGGCTGACCGCGGTGGAGCGGATCGATCGGCCCCCGATCACCGAGCGGATCGGCCTGCGGCACGTCTGCATCTTTCACGGCCTGACGGTCGAGTGGGAAAGCGTCAAGAGCGAGATCTGCGACGACGAGATCCTGTACGTCGAGGAAGGAAGGATCGTCGAAAAGAACCTTCCGGCTCGGGCGTCGTTCGTGATCAGGCGCCTCGGAGAGCGACGGACGCTCTTGCGATTCCATGCGAAGTGGCTGTCCGAGCCCGAGCCGCCGCGAGAAATGACAAGTGCCATCCTTGCCGACTACTCGCGCGGGCTCGAATTGATCAAGTCGATGTGCGAAGGCA
>JBBSAM010000292.1:0-1067 GCA_038252255.1 Acidimicrobiia bacterium
TCACTCAGGAGTCGGGCCCGGCTCTGAAGGTCGAGTCCGACCGACCGACGATTGCCTCATCGACCGATGTTCGACGACTCCAGCAAGCGAGCCTTCTTCAGCGCCCCGCAATCGGTCACCTCGCTGGTGGCTGCGTTCCTCGAGCCGGGGATCACCGTGCTCACCTTCATCACGGCGACCCTGGCATCCGACGAGCCGATCGACCGGCCGGCCCTGACCGTGTGCCTTTTGGTCTTCGCGCTCACCTTTCCGGGACGAAACCGCTTCCGGGACGGCCTGCTCGGCGCGGCGGTGGACATCGCGTCGTCGTGGGTCGTCCTCGTCACCATCCTCGCTCTCTGCGCCTACGCCACGCGAAGCCTGCACTTCTTCGAATACGACGTGCTTCTCGTGTGGGTGATCGCGACGCCGATCCTGCAGTGGCTTGCCAACTGGATCGGGCGCACGATCATCAACCGCCACGCCGCGCAACCGAGCTCGCGCCGGACCGCGGTCATCGTCGGAGCGAGCGCCCTGGGCGTCAAGGTGGCCCGTGCCTTGCAGGAGGGAGAGCGCCATGGCGCGACCTTCGTCGGCTATTTCGACGACCGGAGCGAGGATCGCATCGACGACGCGGCGCGCGCGAAGGTGCTGGGCACGCTGACCGAAGTCGCCGCCTACACCACGGCCCACGGGGTTCGCGAGGTCTACATCACCCTGCCCCTGGGCTCGCAGCCCCGTATCGTCGAGCTCCTCGAGCAACTCCAGGGGACCACGGCGTCGCTCTTCTTCGTGCCCGACGTCTTCGGCATCAGCATCATCCAGGGGCGCCTGCAGGACATGAACGGCGTGCCCGTTGTCGGCATCTGCGAGACGCCTTTCACCGGCACGAATGAGCTCGTGAAGCGCCTGAGCGACGTCGTGCTGGCATCGATCATCGTGGTCCTGATCTCACCGCTGCTCGCCGCGATCGCGATCGGCGTCAAGCTCAGTTCCCCGGGGCCCGTGGTCTTCAAGCAGCGTCGCAACGGCCTCGGCGGCGACGAGATCGTGGTCTACAAGTTCCGGTCCATGACGACCGTCGACGA
>JBBSAM010000293.1:0-1065 GCA_038252255.1 Acidimicrobiia bacterium
GCGCCCGCCGAGGCCCTCCCCCGGGGCCGGATCCGCAGGCCCGGTGGCGGCCGCAAGCGGACGGTCGAGCTCGATCCCACCCTGCGGGCCGATCTGGAGGCGCTCATCGAGCCCGGCACCCGGGGCGATCCCGAGACACCCTTGCGCTGGACGACCCGCAGCGTCCGCAATCTCGCCGCCGAGCTCGGGCGCTCTGGCCACCGGGTCAGCTACCGGATCGTGGGCGAGCTGCTCCACGAGCTCGGCTACAGCCTCGGGGCCAACAGCAAGGTCCTCGAGGGCACGAGCCATCCCGACCGGGACGCCCAGTTCCGGCACATCAGCGAGGCCGTGCAGCTCCAGCTCAGCCTGGGCGAGCCCGTGATCAGCGTCGACACCAGGAAGAAGGAGCTCGTGGGACCGTTCCGCAACGGCGGCCGCGAGCTGCGCCCGACGGGCGACCCCGAGCGGGTGCTGATGCACGACTTCGTGATCCCCGAACTCGGTCGGGCCGCCCCCTACGGGGTCTATGACCTCGCCGAGAACGCGGCCTGGGTCAGCGTCGGGACCGACCACGACACGGCGGCCTTCGCGGTCGAGACGATCAGGCGCTGGTGGACGACGATGGGCAGGGAATGCTATCCCGAGGCCACCCGGCTGCTCGTCACCGCCGACGCCGGGGGCAGCAACGGCTATCGGCTGCGCCTCTGGAAGGCGGAGCTCGGAAAGCTCGCCGACGAGACGCGTCTCGAGATCGCGGTCTGCCACTACCCGCCCGGGACCTCCAAGTGGAACAAGATCGAGCACCGCCTGTTCAGCGCCATCACCATGAACTGGCGGGGCAAGCCGCTCATCAGCCACGAGGCGATCGTCAAGCTCATCGCGGCGACCACCACCCGGACAGGGTTGCGGGTCCGGAGTGCCATCGACACGAACTCGTATCCGGCCGGCGTCCGCGTCAGCGACGCCGACATGAAGACCCTCTACCTCGAGGCTGACCCGTTCCACGGGGAGTGGAACTACTCGCTGCTGCCGAGGCTCATGCTCCCGCAGGAGTGAGCGGGCTTATTTCGTGGCGGGCCCTAA
>JBBSAM010000294.1:0-1064 GCA_038252255.1 Acidimicrobiia bacterium
AGCCTGTCGATGATGGTGGTGTTGAGGTCGGTGCGGGGATCAACAAGCGGTTCCGGCAGTTTGAACCCGACGCGGTGATGTTGGTGCCGCCGTCGTTGGATGAATGGTTGCCGCAGAATCACCTGGCCCGGTTCATTGCCGAGATCGTCGAGACGAGCCTGGACCTGGACCGGTTCTATTCCTCGTATCGGAAGGTCAAGGGTCAGCCGCCCTATGATCCGCGGTTGATGGTGCGGGTGCTGCTCTACGGGTATTGCGTGGGCGTGCGATCGTCGCGGGAGTTGGAGCGGGCGTGCGTCGATGTCGTCGCATTCCGGTGGCTCAGCGCGCAGCAGGCACCAGATTTCCGTTCGATCGGACGGTTCCGCAAACGCCACCTGGCAGCGTTGGGGAACGTGTTCTTGCAGGCGTTGGAGCTGTGCCGGGCCGCGGGCATGGTCTCGTTGGGTCAAGTCGCCCTGGACGGGACGAAAGTCCGCGCGAATGCGTCGCGGCGCAAGGCCATGAGTTACGCGCGGTTGACCGAGAAGCAGAAGGTCCTCGCCGCCGAGGTGTCCGACCTGCTCGCTGACGCGGCGGCCGTGGACGAGGCGGAGGACACCCGGTTCGGGAAGGACAAGCGCGGCGACGAGCTCCCCGTCGAGCTAGCCAGGCGCGAGGCACGCTTGGTCAAGCTCGCTGCGGCCCGCAAGCAGCTGGAAGGCGAGGCAGCCGCGCGAGCGCGCAAGGAGGCGGAGGAGAAGTCGCGTGATCGCGGCGACGATGAGGACACCACGGCTGGCAAGGGCGAGGAAGCGGCAAGAAGTGCGGTCGTGAAACCGGGCGCGCAACGTAACTTCACCGACCCGGACGCAAGGATCATGAAGACCGCGGACGGCTCATTCCACTACTGCTACAACGCGCAGGCGGTCGTCGACGCCGACCACCAAGTCATCATCGCCACTCAACTGACGAATATCGCCGTGGACGTTGAACAGCTGGCGCCGATGCTCGAAGAAACCCGTACCACCGTAGGGACTCTTCCCGACGAAATTCTTGCGGACGCCGGATACTGCTCCGCGAAG
>JBBSAM010000295.1:0-1059 GCA_038252255.1 Acidimicrobiia bacterium
CACCCCGAATACAGCGCACCACCGGCCCCCAGCGAACACGTCTATCAGACGTTTTGTGGGACCTAGGTTCCGATTCACGGAGCCGTGTAGCAGGTTAGCGGCGACGCGCGATGGGCAGCAAGCCGAGCAGGTGTTGCTGCCCACCCCGCTGCCGCAAGCGCGGCAGCCGCCCCTCCCAAGCATCGCCCCGTCGCTGCCGGGTCGCTGCGGGATGGGCACAACCAGGATGGCGTTGCTGGGCCGCGCAACGCGCGGGCCAGATCGTCCGAGCAATAGTCTGATCTGTCTGACCTTTTCGGTTGCTGCGGAGCACGAACGACGCGTCGGAGCAGCGAGTGCCCCTGGAGGGTACGGGCGCGACGAACACAGAGAGGTCGACGTAGTCGATGGGGCAGTCCCCCTCGATGAACACGGCCACGTCGGGGTGGCCAGTTAAACGTTCGCCGACCCGCCCCGCTGTCCTCGAGTGCCGAGGGCTCGTCGAACGCGCAAGGTTGCGGAAACGTGGGGCGCACGAACATCGGCGGCGGCACTTTCTCGTTTGGAAAGCGCCGCCGCAGCGCATCGAGCTTCTCGAGCAGCGTCACGAGCGGGTGGACGCAGCGCACGCCCTTGGCGCGGTTGTCGTCGAACGCGGCGAGTAGGTTGGCCGACACCAGCTTCTCGTGAACCCACGACGTGAGGTCCTGTGCGACGTGATGGTGTCGAGCTCGAGCTCGACGCTGCAGCCCGGCAGCGCAGTTACCGTGCCTGGCTCGATCTTCAGGTCGAGTCCTCGGAGAAGCGCTCGATGAGACCGAAGCCCTTGGAAAGCGAGGTGCCGCCCTTGAACCAGACGTCGAGTCCCATCGTCGTCAGCGCCCACAGCGTGTGTGTGACCCAGTAGTCCTTCTCGACGCTCGAGCGGCGCAGGCCCCTCTCGCCGGAGACGATCTGAACGAGGTCGGCGAACTCCTCGGCGTTCTCGTGGACGAAGCTCACGATGCGCTCTCTCGGAGAGCGCCCTCGACGAGCGCGTAGGTGGCGCGGGAGCCGTAGCGCTTCGCCATCTCGCGCAGG
>JBBSAM010000296.1:0-1059 GCA_038252255.1 Acidimicrobiia bacterium
TGTTGAGCGTCGCATTGTTTGCTGATCGGGGGGTCGTGTTGGGTGACGATGGGCCCGTCAAGGGTTGTCGACGTCGGCGGCGTCAGCGTGACGATCAACCCCGACGGCGCACACACGCCCGGATCGGGCTCGTCGCGGTGATGTTCCCCGGGTTGGTCGGCACGGTGATGGCACAGTCGGCGCCCTCCACACGAGATGACCCCTTCCCGGGAGCAGTGTGGTAGTCAAGAGTGGTTGGCATGACCTTGTGGCAGCAGGACGGAGCCGTAGACGATGATCGTGGTCGCTTCCGCCGAGCAGGCCGAGGTGCTGCTCGGTGTGGGGCAGCTGTGCTGCCCGGACTGCCCCGGGATGTTGCGCGCGCACGGGCATGGCCGCACCCGCACTCTGCGCGGCCCGGGCGACGAGCAGGTCACGGTGCGACCCCGGCGTGCCCGCTGCCCGGGGTGTACGGTCACGCACGTACTGCTGCCCGCCTCGCTGGTCCTGCGCCGTGCGGACACGGCCGAGGGGATCGGCGCCGCACTGACGGCGAGGGCTCGAGGCGCCGGGCATCGCACGATTGCGGCCCGGCTGGGCCGGCCGGTCTCCACCGTGCGCCGTTGGCTGCGGCGGGCACAGGGAGAACACGCCCAGTGGCTTGGTGAGCAGGGCGTGCAGCACGCCTACCGTGCCGATCCTGACATCCTCAACAGTCGCCTGGTCTGGCCCACCCCGCTCGGCGACGCACTGAACCTGCTGGCCGCAGCCGCACTGGCCTACCAGCGACGGTGGGACTGGCAACTACCGGTATGGACACTGATCGGCATGATCACCCAAGGCCGGCTCCTGCCCCCGCCCCAGCCACTGCAGCGCACCTGACAGATCGCTGTCCCGGCACACCCGAAAACGGGAGCCGGGATGCTGCGGCGCGCCCGAAAACCGCCGTCACCATGCCGACCGAGACAATCCTCACCGTCACCTGTGACGACCGCGACGTCACCATGCCGACCACACCCCTAAATCACATCGTCAAACCCGATGACGGCTCATCGTCAAACAACGCGACGGATAACAACA
>JBBSAM010000297.1:0-1057 GCA_038252255.1 Acidimicrobiia bacterium
AATGCTTATCCGCTTGCCTCAACACACCACAAGATGTAGGTCCGAGGTCTTTCATCTCTCGGCAGCCGAAGGGCTTGTGATCCTGGGGCGTCGTCGTCTCCGGGTCTTCTCGCCCTCGGCGAGTGGCGGTGGGTTCCGATGCACGAGGCCCGTCTGGCCGGTCGCCCGGCCCCGGCGCTTGGCCTCGCCGTCAGGCGAGCGCGGGGTGATGTCGGTGGCTGTGGAAGGCGGGACCTCGGTCGTGAGGCCGAGCAGGGCGGCGAAGCCGGCGGCCTGGTTGTGCCGACGGTTGAACCGGAACACGAACTCGTCGAGGTAGGCGTCGAGGTGGTCGGCCCCGACCCCGTGGTGCGTGCCGCGCAGCCAGGTCTTGAGGTTGGAGATGACCCGATCCACGCCCGGCGCGGCACTCGTGTGCCAGCCGGTCGCCCGCTTCATCGCGCTCTGGGACAGCGACTGGTGGGAGTAGCGCCCCTTGAGCGCCCCCGGGTAGCTCGTGTGGGCGTCGGAGTAGATGGTCGCACCCTCCGCGATGTTGGCCCCAAGGAAGGCCGCGAAGCTCTCGGCGGTGTCGTGGATCATCACGGCCATGCGCAGCCGCCCGAGGGAGGTGTCGTCACGCCGCTCGACCGCGACGACGACCCGGAGCGCGTTGCGCCCGGCCAGTTGGTGACCGCCCTTCAGCCCCGCCTGCGCGCCGCCGATCCAGGTCTCGTCCATCTCGATGTCGCCCCGCAGCGGCGTCCGCTCGGGATTGACGGTGGCCCGGCGCAGCTTGTGGAGCAGCAGCCAGGCGGTGGCGAAGCGCAACCCGAGCTGGTGGTGGAGCTGGAGTGCGCTGATCCCAGGCTTGAGCGAGGTCATCAGCCAGGCCGCCTGGAACCAGGCGTGGAGCGGGACCTTGCTGCCGTGGAGTGTCGTCCCGGCCGTGGCGCTCGTGTGGCGACGGCACGACCGGCAGACGAAGACCCGGCGCTCGCTCAGCAGCAGGGCGTCGTCGCTGCCGCAGCGCGGGCAGCGGAACCCGTCGGGCCAGCGGGTCTCCACAAGGTAGCCG
>JBBSAM010000298.1:0-1043 GCA_038252255.1 Acidimicrobiia bacterium
CCAGGTAGCGGGCGATGCGGTTGATGAGCCCTGGCGGGAACTTGAGGACAGCGACATGGTCAATGACTGTCGCTGGCTCGTCTGAGAGGACTTGGCCGACGGCGGACAGTGCGTGGGCCATCTGCGCCACGGTGGTGCGCAGGTGCTCGACCTCGTCGCGTTCGCGAAGACGGACTTGGATCGCTTCTGCGAGGCCGGCGATGCCACGCGCGAGGAGGGTGAGGGGTACGGCGGCGGTGCGAGGAGCGCCGATGACGTTGGCACCCGGTGTTTCGTCGGCGACAGAGAAGGCCATTGTGCGGGCCAGGTCCGTCACTGCGTCGTCCGTGAGGTAGCGGCGCGCGGCAGCCGGGGAGATCCCCGTCTGCGAGGACACCCACCGCACGCGCTCGTGGATCAGTTCCGTCGCAGTCGCGCGGGACGCGGACATGCCGAGCTCGTGAAGGGTCGCGAGCAAAACATCGACGCGCTCGTCGACCCAGTTGCGCTTGGGACTCACCGGGCAACCTCGGCTCTCTCCACACCGCTGGAAAGGGGAGGCGGGTGTGGCACGGCTCCAGCCTTCTCCAGCGCGGCGATCGCGCGATTGAGAGCGGCCCTGGCCGCGCGCAGTTCGGCGAGCAGGTCGACCGGCCGAGGTATCGGTTCGCTGCGCAGCACGAACGCACCGACGCCTTGGCGTGTCTCGACGAGACCGTCGTCGACGAGTAGCTGCTGGGCCTGCCTGATCGTGTTGAGGCCGGGCACCTTGTAATGCTCCATCAGTGACGTGATCGCCGGCAGTTGGTCGCCTGGTGAGAACTCGCCGGCGGCGATGCGTTGCTTGAGGTCTTCGGCGATGTCGCGGTACCGTGCCATGCGGTGAATATATCACGTCCCTATAGGTCGGCAAGGGGGCTTAAGTCGACTAGTTTACATAAGATAAGTTATCGGCTAAATATCAGGCTAGCTACGGGCTGAAACTCCGGCTACTCTGGAACGATGAAGACGGTACCGCTGGGTGAGGCCAAGGACAAGCTCTCAGGCCTGGTCGAGGAGGCAGA
>JBBSAM010000299.1:0-1038 GCA_038252255.1 Acidimicrobiia bacterium
TACAAGTCTGATCGTGGCCGGATGGGACGGGTCACCCGCCGCCCGCGCTGCGATGAATTGGGCGGCGGCCGATGCCGACCACCGGGCGGCGACGCTTCGACTCGTTCATGTCCTGACCACCGAGCCGGCGGGTGAATACACGCCGCTGATCGTGTCGGCGCCGGTGATGGACACCATTGGCCAGCGGGCCGTCCGCTTGCTGACTGCGGCCTCGGCCGGGCTCACCGCTGACCATCCGGGTTTGGCCATCGAGATCGCGGTGCGGGAAGGCTCACCCGCCGCGGCATTGTTGGCGGAATCTGCTGAAGCCGCGGTGACAGTCCTCGGTCCGCACGGTGCCAACCGTTTGGCCGGGGCCTTCTTCGGGTCCGTCGCCGCCCGGATGGCCGGGCACGGTCGCGGCGTCATCGTTATCGCCCGCCCCGAACCGGCAACCCGGCCCGGCAAGCCAGGTGTCGTGGTCGTTGGGGTTGACGGCTCCGCACACTCCCGGGCGGCGGTTGGCTTCGCCTACGAAGAAGCCGCGCTCCGAGGGGTCAGCTTAGTAGCAATCCACACCTGGAACGACAAGCCACTTGACAACGCGCTCAGCAACTACCCACTGGAGATCGACGCCGCCGGCATCGATCAATTGCAGGACCAGATTCTGGATATCGAACTCGCCGGGTGGGAAAATAAGTACCCGGATGTACCCGTTCAACGACGGGTGATCCGGGGACGTGCGGCGCCGACCCTGCTGCGCTACGCCAGTGGGACAACCGGTCCGCCCACTCAGTTGCTGGTCGTCGGTAGCCGTGGTCGCGGTGGCTTCGCCGGTCTGCTACTCGGCTCCACCAGCCAGGCACTGATCGCCCACGCGGAGTGCTCGGTCGCCGTCGTCCACTCCGAACGCGGAAACCTGCGCCACCAGTTCGATTGATGATCCGCCTTTGTCCGAAAACACCGCCTGCATCCGGTCTGTCGGCCAGACAGCGGAGCTGGCCGATCTGGTCGACGGGCTGGACCGGTCCTCGACGACGTGGTACCTGCACATCCAAA
>JBBSAM010000300.1:0-1034 GCA_038252255.1 Acidimicrobiia bacterium
GCCTGTCGGGTTCGCCTTGACCTTGGTGGGCTCCGGAGGCCATTGTCGGGTATGACTCGGCCACCGTCCATTCCGTCCGACCTGTGGCACCACATCCCCGCCGCCCTGCGGTCGGCGATCGGCGCGATCGTCGTCGGGTTGGAGGCGCAAGTCGCCGCCCTCACCGCCCGCGTCGCCGAACTCGAAGCCAAACTCAACCAAAACTCATCCAACTCGTCGAAGCCGCCGTCGTCCGACGGGCCGCACGTCAAGCCGGCCCCGCCCACGCCGCCGTCGGGGAAGAAACGCGGCGGCCAGCCCGGTCACCCCAGGCACGAGCGGGTGATCCTGCCGCCCGACGAGACCATCGACTACACGCCCGACCGCTGCCGCCGGTGTGCCACCGTCCTGACCGGCGACGACCCGAACCCGATCCTCGATCAGGTCGTCGATCTGCCCGTGAAACTGCGGCACGTCACCCACCACCGCCGGCACACGCTCGCGTGCCCGTGCTGCCACGCCGAGACGACGGCCGCCCCGGTGCCCGACGCGGCGAGCGGGTTCGGCCCCAAGTTGACCGCCGTCACCGCGTACCGGACCGGCGTCGGGCGGCTCGGCAAGCGGGCCGTGCGGACGTTCTTCGCCGACGTGTGCGACATCCCCGTGTCGCTGGGCGGGGTGAGTAAACTGGAGGCGACGGTGAGCCGGGCGCTGGAGCCGATCCACGCCGCGGCCCACGAGGCGGCGAAGAGCCGGGACGCGAACGTGGACGAGACGGGTTGGCCGGAAGGGAAGTCGAAGGCGTGGCTGTGGGTGGCGGTGACGAGGCGGCTGACCGTGTTCCTGATCCGCCCGAATCGCAACCGCGCCGCGTTCGACGACCTGGTCGGGCCGGACCCCGGCGTCCTCACCACCGACCGGTTCCCGGTGGACACCCACCTGGGCGAGCGGAAACGGCAGGTGTGCGGGGCGCATCTGCGACGGGACTTCCAGGCGATGATCGACCGCAAGAACGCCGGCAGCCGGATCGGCGAGGAACTGCTGGCGCACGCCGA
>JBBSAM010000301.1:0-1025 GCA_038252255.1 Acidimicrobiia bacterium
ACTGTTACGGAGCGGCCCTGTTGGTGTTGAACGAGGCGGCCTGAACGATGGCCATCGCGGAGATGGGGCCGACCGCGCATGTCGCCGAGGGACATCATCGTCGTGCCGTGCGTCTGGCACTCCGATGATGGGCGTCGGCTGATCAGAACGGGATGTGGTCGTGCTTCGATCGGTCGGGATGGCCGTCGGGGAGGCGTGCCGCAACCACACGCCAGTGCGCGTCGAGCGCCGCGAGGAAGTACTCGCACTGGTCGACGAGGTCTCGCGCAGTCGAGATCTCCGGTGGCTCACGTGGGCGCAGTGCCTTGTTGATCGCGGGAAAGGTATTCACGAGCGAGCGCGCCGCAACCACGATCGCGGCTTCGAGCGAAGCGAGCCCCGCGAGCTGATGAGCGAGCAGATCGTCGTCGAGTATCGGCGGCGTCACCGGTCTCTCTCCCGGGTATCCGCTTCAATGACGAGGGTGACGACATCGCGCTCGACGAGCTTCTTCTTCTTGCGCGCGGTCTCGCGGAGTGCGGCGGCGGCGAGGCGGTCGAGGTCCCGCATAGCGCCGACGGTGGCCTCGTGGAGCAGCACCGTGGCGTCGGACGCGAACACCTCTCGGGTACAACCGGCGCGCTGCATGCGAAGGCGTAGATACTCGCTCGTATCGTCGGGCGTGAGCGAGCTGACTTCGAGTCGGTGGTGGATGCGCGAGTAGAGCGACCGATTGCGACGGAGCGCCAGCCGCTCGCGAAGCTCGGGAAGCCCGACGAGGATCAGCGAGAGCAAAGCGCGACTGTCCCAGGCGTAGTTGAGCAAGATGTGCAAGTGGTCGAGCGTGTCCTGGTGGAGGAGATGCGCCTCGTCGATCAGGAACACGGGATGGATGCGCTCCTCGGCACGCTCCTCGACGTGACGGCTGATCGCGTAGAACAGGCTGCCGGCGGTCGCCGCCGGAGCGAGGCCGAGCGCGACGCAGAGCTGGCGGTAGAAGTCGCGGCGACCGAGCGTGGCATTGTGGTGGTAGGTGAGTCGAAACC
>JBBSAM010000302.1:0-1023 GCA_038252255.1 Acidimicrobiia bacterium
CCGTGCGGCTTGACCGCACCCCCCGGGAGATCGGTTTCACGGAGACCGATTCCGCGATGGTCTCCCGGCTACCAGTGGAGGCTCAGCAGCATGGGTAGCTCCGATCTGGAAATGGGTCGGGCCCGGCAGCGGTTGCCGCTGCTGAACCCGAGGCAGTGGGCGTGGCTGATGGTGGGCTGCACCTTCGGCGGCCTGCTCCTGACGTGGCACCTGGCGTTGGTGATCACCGCCGGTGTTCCGGTCGCTGGGATCGGTGTCACGCTCCGCGGCATCATCACCGCGACCCCGTTGTCGCTTGGCGGGAAATACCCGGCGGACGGCACCGCGGTCGCGGCGTGGGCTGTTCTCGTCGTCCTCGGGGTGATCGGGGTGATGCTGGTTCGGCGTTGGTGGATGGGCCGCCGCCGCGCCACCCCGTTGGGGTTCGCGTCCGCGGAGGCGGCGCAGATGTCGGCGGGGGAGCGGCGGGCCCGGGACAAAGCGAAGTTCTCGCGGAGGGGATCCGTGGCTCGCGGGTTCGATCCGGACACCGCGCCGCTGAACGAGGTGGGTTTCCTGCTGGGGCATGAGCGGGGCGCGGGTGAGCCGGTGGTGCTGACGTTGGAGGATCAGACGGGGATCATCGCCCCCACCGGTGCAGGGAAGACGTTGAACCTGATCGTCGGTGCCTGCTTGGACGCCCCCGGCCCGTTGGTGGCGACGTCGACGCGCCCGGAGATCCTGGACGCCATCGTGGAGGCCCGCACCGCACGAGGGCGGGTCTGGGTGTTCGACCCGCTGAACGCCGCTTACTGGCCAGAACCGATGGTGTGGGATCCCACCGCCGGCGCACAGGACCCGAACATCGCCAGCGCCCGCGGGTTGGCGTTCGCTGGTGGGTTGCAGGTCGACAACGACAAGGACGGGGCGTTCTTCCAAGCCCAGGCCGGCATCATCATGGCCCGCCTGCTCCGGGCCGCGGCCATCGACGGCCGGGGCATGGACGGCGTGATCGACTGGGCGACGGACTTGAAGGCGGCCGCG
>JBBSAM010000303.1:0-1019 GCA_038252255.1 Acidimicrobiia bacterium
ACAACGGCGTGTACGTCGGTGGTGACTTCACCACGATCAAGAACGTCACACGCACCCGCATCGCGAAGCTCAACACCACCAACGGCGACGTCGTCACCGCCTTCAACGCCAGCTCCGACAAGCGCATCGCCGAGAGCGCCATCGCACCCAACGGCACCCGCCTGCTCGTCGGCGGCGAGAACGACGTCGTCAACGGCCTCCCCCAGGCCGGGATCGCGTCGCTGGACCCGACCACCGGCGCCACCATGCCCTGGGCCGCGACCGGCGTCTCGCCGCGCCTGGCCAACGGGGGCTGTGACGCCAACCTCACCGACATCATCATCTCGGGCACGATCGCCTACGTCACCGCCGAAGCCCCGAGCCCCGGGTGTTGGGAGGGCTACTACGCCGCCAACATCTCCGACGGGTCGCTCATCTACAACGAGCGCTGCCTGGGCGGCTCGGCTGCGCTCGCCGTCGCCAACGGCTGGGTCTATCGCGGTTCGCACAACCACGACTGCTCCAAGAACGTCGGCGGGTACGTCGGGCCGAACAACTCCAACAACTTCGTCTTCCATCGCCTCGAGGCCCACCGGATCTCCGACGGCCGCCTCGGCCACTGGAGCCCGAACACGGACGGCGGGAGCCCCGGGACCTCCACGACGGTCGGCCCCCAGGTCATGGCGACCGACGGCACCCAGCTCTTCGTCGGCGGGGACCAGAGCCAGCTCAACGGCCAGCGCCAGCAGGGCCTGGCCCGGTTCGGCCCCACCGGTGGGAACTCGGCGCCCGAGGTGCCGACGACGCCACGGGTCACGGCGACCGCCGCGGGCACCCTGTCGATCAGCGCCGAAGCTGTCTCGGACGACAACGACGGTGTCCTCAACTATTCCCTCTACCGCGACGGCGGCGCCTCGCCGATCGCGACCACGACCGCCGAGTCGTGGCCCTGGTCCAAGCCCGTCCTGCACTTCACCGACTCCGGCCTCACCGCGGGCACGAGCCACAGCTACCAGCTCACCGCCAGTGACGGCACCGCG
>JBBSAM010000304.1:0-1009 GCA_038252255.1 Acidimicrobiia bacterium
GCCGGCGGCGGGAAACTCTTGTGCCATACGCCGGGGGGGGGGGGCTGTTCGATCTCCTTGCGGACGTCGAGCACGTGCCCGAGGACGACGGGCACCACGACCAACGTCAGGCTCTCGAGGAAGTCCCTCATGCGCTCTCCTGGTGACGCAGGTGCCACGCGCAGAAGAGGGACACGATGACGTTCTCGAAGCGCGAGGTGGTCGCCCGCCTCGGCGGCACCTCTGCGTCGCGTCGAACGATGGCCTCGATCCATCCCGTGTCGTGCCACTCGTCGTGATGCGCGCGACAGAGCGGCACCGTACGCGTGTCGTCGGTCTTCTGACCCGTCCCTCGAGGGCCCCAGTGGTGCGCCTCCGAGAGGCCCTCGCGCAGAGGTCCAGGTACGCATGCGCAGCACGCATGCCCCGCGACGAAGCTCAGGTAGCTCGGATCGCGCACCACCTCGTGCTTCGGCTGAGGGAACGTGAGCGACGCTCCTCGAGCGCCCGAGCGCGTGGGCGGCTCTCGCTCGAGCACGGGCAGCGCAGTCACCTTGCGGCGCTCGGTGCGCCCCTCAGGGAGCGAGACCTGCGACGCACCGACCGTGACGATCTCGCCATCGGAGAGCTGCACGTCGCAACGTCGACCGTCGTGCGACATCACCACGCCTGACGTCGACTGCCCGAAGGACCCGCGCCGCTTCACGCGCACCTTGGTGCCCGGCTTCACTTCGGGCCTCGACGCGGACCCGAGCCCGTGCGGAACGTGAAGCCGTCCGCGTGGTGCACGAGCTCGGTCGCGGGCCCGAACATCATGCCGACCGCGTCCTCGTGGAGCGTCGTCGCGTCGCCCTTCACGGGGCGCTGAGCTGCTCGCCTGGGCGCGACGATGCTGAGCGCCGACGGCTTGTTCCGCCTACTCGTCACCGGAGCACGCCCGCTATTCGGATGTCGGCGATGGCGTCGCGCCTGCAGCCCGCGAGCTCGACGCGCAGCTCGAAGGGGGCGCCCTTCACGACGAGGTACTCGA